>JANYGP010000059.1 GCA_025362315.1 Polaromonas sp. | reverse complement strand
TTTCTGCTGGTCGTGGGCTTTGGTCTTGGCGCAGCGCTCGCCAAGCACTTTCCTGGGCGGGAAAAATCTATATTTCTGGGGGTGCTGACTGCGAGTGCGTTCGTTGGCTTGATGTGGTTAGCTTCAGAAGCTCGGGCCAGTTCAGGGGCATCTTCGGCCTTGGTGTTCGCGTTGCCCTTTCTCGGCGGCCTCGCCCCGGTTCTATCGCGGAGGCGCGCTGATGGCTAATAGGTTGTTCGACTCGGACGTCCTATCGACCTGCTTCGCCAGTCTGCTGTCCGCCGGTCAACTCCGACGTTAGGTGCCTCAAAAAGCAGCGTTCACTTAAGAAGAATAATTGGGATCAAATTCACATGTGGCTCAGACCTGAGCACTGCGATAGTGACATGCGACCGGGCTTTGGGGTGAAAGGCGCGCGGTTGCACCATTTACTCCTAAGCAAAAAATGACCGAGCGAAAGCTCGACGCATTTTTCGACCCCGCGTCACCCCGGGCGAAGACCCGGGCTCAATGTCCTTCACCCTAAAACCGCAGCGCATGGCGCTGTCGCGGTGCGGTCGTCTTACCGTAAAACCCGTCAGTTGATCGCAACCCGGCTGTGCTCAATCGCCTGCGCAAAATCTGCACTACACCGCCGCAGATCAACAACATCCACCACAAAAGGCAGGTTGGACTCGCTGAACGCCAGCCGCAAATTGGCTTTTTCTTCATAGCCCATGGCTTGCGCAGCTTGCACACAAATGTCGAGGTCTGAGAATTTTTGCGCTGTACCTTTGACGCGCGAACCGAACGCCCACGCTTGATGGGCCGGCACTTGGGCTGCCAAAATGCGGCGCACTTCTTGCAGGTACTCTGGCTTTAAATCAAGTGACATGACCCAGCTTTTCAAGCAGCGCTTCTGCGTCGATTAAAAATTCTCTAGCGCGTAAAAAGGTTTGATTTGCAATTGCGCTGTCGTAGATGTGCGACGTGTCGTTTCTCGCCTCGTAGTGGCCAAACCAGGCTTCTGGGTCTTGCAGCAACTGGTATTTGGCAGCTTGTCGAAAGATGTCTTTCTTGGTCAGCACATCACCGCTCTGCACACCATAAACCTCGCGCAGCACGCGCGTACAAACTTTCCAAGATAGATCCATTGCAATCTCAAACCGCTGGATAACGCCGTCTCTGTTCGTGAGCAGCTCTGGGTGTGCAGCTTGTTCTTCAAAGCCGATTTTTAGCGCAGCTATGGCTTGACGCAAACTGTCCAGTTGAATTTTTGACATGCGCTAATTATTAGGCGATGGCTGGTTTCTGGCAATGAGGCCTGTGCGGTAGTCACTTCTATGGAATTACCCAACCACCACAGCCGCCCCATCCCCCTTGGCTGCAATCACGCCCAGCGTGTAAACCGCCTCACCCGCATCGGCAAGGGTTTTGGCGGCTGCCGCAGCATGGGCAGCATCAATCACCACCACCATGCCAATGCCATTGTTAAAGGTTCGGTTCATCTCCAAGTCGTCAATGCCCGCCGTTTTTTGCAGCCAGGCAAACAGCTCGGTTTGCGGCCAGCTGCCTTTGACCAGATGGGCGGCTGTGCCCTCAGGCAGCACGCGCGGAATGTTCTCCAGCAGGCCGCCGCCCGTGATGTGGGCCAGCGCCTTGATGGGGTGAACGGCCAAAGCTGCCAATACATTTTTCACGTACAGCCGGGTTGGCTCCATGACGGCTTGTTTAAAAGGTTTGCCGTCGAGCTCTACAGGCAAATCATTGCCCGCACGTTCAATACATTTGCGCACCAGGCTAAAGCCGTTGGAATGCACGCCGCTGCTGGCCAGGCCCAGCACCACGTCGCCCGGTGCAACGTTCGCGCCGTTCAAGATTTTTGACTTTTCAACCGCGCCGACGCAAAACCCGGCCAAATCATATTCACCTGCCGGGTACATGCCGGGCATCTCTGCCGTTTCGCCGCCAATCAGGGCGCAGCCGCTCAGCTCGCAGCCTTTGGCAATGCCGCCAATCACCGCAGCGGCAACGTCAACGTCAAGCTTGCCGCAGGCAAAATAATCGAGGAAAAACAGCGGCTCAGCGCCTTGCACCAGCACGTCATTCACACTCATGGCGACCAGGTCGATGCCAACGGTCTCGTGCATGTTCCATTCAAACGCCAGTTTGAGCTTGGTGCCCACGCCGTCAGTGCCGCTGACCAATACCGGCTCCTTGAACTTTTTGGACACCTCAAACATCGCGCCAAAGCCGCCAATACCGGCCAACACACCTTCACGCATGGTTTTTTTGGCCAGCGGCTTGATGCGTTCAATCAGCGCATCGCCAGCATCCATGTCAACGCCTGCGTCTTTGTAGCTGATGGATGTGGCGTGGGTTGACGTTGTCATGTGTGTTTGTTGTGTTTGTATGGCGCCACCCCGTGCGACCCCGATAGAATGAGTCTGCACATTCTAAAGGCACCATGCAATTCACCCCCACCCAAAAACGCGCGTCTGCCTGGTGCCTGATTGCAGTGCTGATGGTGCTGGCGCTGTGGCTGCTGGGGCCGGTGCTGACACCTTTTGTGGTGGCCGCGGTGCTGGCCTATGCACTCACACCCCTGGTGAACAAGCTGGACAGCCTTGGCCGCGGCCGCATGCCGCGTTTGCTGGCAGTGATTGTGGTGGAGCTGCTGTTTATTGTGGCGGCTTTGAGCCTGGTGCTGCTGATTGTTCCCATTGTCGCCAAAGAAATTCCTTTGCTGCGAGAGCAGATCCCGCTGCTGGCTGACCGCATCAACACCAGCGTGACGCCGTGGCTGGCGCAGTTTGGCATCCGGATTCCGCTGGATGTGGGCAGCCTGAAAACGCTGGCTCTGAAATATCTGAATGCCAACTACGAGGAAATGTTTGGCTCGGTCGTGTCGTCGGTTCGCCTGGGCGGCAGTGTGGCGCTGGCTGTTATTGGCAACGCTGTACTCATTCCGGTGGCACTGTTTTACCTGCTGATGGACTGGGACCAGTTTGTGGCCCGGCTGCTTGAACTGGTGCCCACACCCATGCGCAGTGCTTTTGACAGCTTCACGGACGAGGCGGATTCAGTGCTGGGACAGTATTTGCGCGGGCAACTCCTGGTGATGTTGGCCATGGCCGCTTTTTACGCGATTGGACTGTCGCTGTTTGGGCTGGACCTGGCTCTTCCCATCGGCATTTTCACCGGCCTGGCCATGTTCATTCCCTATCTTGGTTTTGGCATCGGCCTGATATTGGCTGTGTTGGCCGGGCTGCTGCAGTTCGTGTCCATCAAGGCAATTGTCATGGTCGCTGTGGTGTTTGGCATTGGCCAGGTCATTGAAAGCCTGGTGCTGACACCGCGCCTGGTGGGCGAACGCATCGGCCTGCATCCGTTGGCGGTTATTTTTGCGTTGCTGGCGTTTGGCCAGGTATTCGGGTTTGTGGGTGTGCTGATTGCACTGCCGCTCAGCGCTGTGCTCCTGGTTGCACTGCGCCGTGTCAAAGAGCGTTACATGAACAGCAAACTGTACAAAGGCCAATGACTGCAGCCCGCACATGAAGCAGATTGCGCTGGACATTGGCCTGGCAAGGGCACCAGCTTTCAGCAATTATTTTGCGGGGCCCAACCATGCAGTGCTGGCGCATTTGCAGTTGTGGTCTGGCAGCGCATTGCGGTCCCCGGTGCCCACTTATTTGTGGGGTGAGCCGGGCAGCGGCAAGACCCATTTGCTGAAGTCTGCAGTGGCTGCTCTGCAGGCGCAAGGTGCGCGCATTGGCTGGCTGGACGCTGCAGTTGCCGAGCCGCCCGCATTCAGTGATGCATGGTCTGCTGTTGTCTTCGACGAATGCCATCTGTACACCGCCATCCAGCAGCACGCTGCTTTCAACTGGTTTGTCAATGCAGTCAGCAGCTCAGACCGTCAGGCTTGCGGCGTACTTGCCGCTGGTAGCGTGCCACCTGCTGACCTGGTCCTGCGGGACGATTTGCGCAGCCGACTGGGCTGGGGCCACGTCTATCAGCTGCACACCCTGACCGAGCCCGAGCGCCGTGCCGTGCTGCGGGTTGAAGCCGATGCACGGGGCGTATTTTTAAGCGACGAGGTGATGGACTTCATGCTGCAGCGCTTTTCGCGCGACCTGAGCAGCCTGATGCTACTGCTGGACCAGATGGATAGCTATGCGCTGCAAACCCAGCGGGCGATGACGGTTCCGCTGATCAAATCGATGATGGAAAACACCTGAGTGACAACAAAAATTGCGCTTTTCGATCTGGACCACACGCTGATACCGTTTGACTCCGACCACGCCTGGAATGAATTCACGATTGAGCTTGGCTGGCGTGATGGCGATGCATTTCGGCGCGCCAACGATGGTTTTTTTGCCCAGTACCGTGACGGCACACTGGACATTCACCAGTACGTGCGATTTGCCACTCAGGCCATCCGTGACAAAGGCGCTACACAATCCATAGCTGCCCACGCCCAATTTATGGGCGCCAGGATGCTAAAAGGCATTAAAAAATCGGCGTTAGACCTGGTGCAGGGCCATCAGGCGGCAGGTGATATCGTCATCGTCGTGACCGCCACCAATGAATTTGTGACCCGTCCGATTGCCACAGCTTTTGGTATTCAAGAGCTGATTGCCATTGACCTGGTGCGTGACGAACACGGAGAATTCACCGGTGATATTTTGGGTACGCCTTCGTTTCGTGACGGCAAAGTCACGCGGGTTGAAGGATGGCTGGCAGCACGTGGCCTGCAATGGCAAGACGTTGACACCACGTTTTACAGCGACTCCATGAACGATCTTCCCCTGCTTGAAAAAGTCAACCACCCGGTTGCCACCAACCCGGACGAACGCCTGCGCGAGCTGGCCACGCAGCGCGGATGGCGCATACTTGAGTTGTTTTAATATTTTCAGTCGAGCTCGCCAGCCAAAGTGGCATGTGAGCTCCTGAAACCCCAGACTTCATGATAAAAAAATTCATCGACAAATTGTTTGGCAAGAGCAGCGCCAGCAGCAGCGACGCTGACATCAGTGCCAAAGCATCCAAAAAATCGCCATTCGGCATGCGCCACGACATCCCTGTCACTGAGCACAACATCAATCCCAAGCTGGTCGATGAGCGCGCACTGGACGTGGTGCTCACGCTAAAGAAAGCGGGTTTTCAGGCATTCATTGTGGGCGGTGCGGTGCGAGACATGCTGGTTGGATTGACACCCAAGGACTTTGATGTCGCCACAGATGCCACGCCTGAAGAAGTCAAGCGCTTGTTCAGACGGGCTTTCATCATTGGCAGGCGATTTCGGATTGTGCATGTCATTTACGGCCGGGGCCGTGAACATGAAATGATTGAAGTGTCAACATTTCGGGCGTATCTGGACAGCAGCCAGGCCGAACAGGTTGGTGGCAACGAGCGCACCAGCAAAAGCGCATTGGCCGGCATGACGCATGCCGTTGACAGCGCTGGCCGGGTGCTGCGCGACAACGTGTGGGGCCCGATGCAGGAAGACGCCGCGCGGCGCGACTTCACCATCAATGCCATGTATTACGACCCGCAAACCCAGGTGGTGGTGGACTATCACAACGGCATCAAGGACGCAAAAAAGAAAATCATCCGCATGATTGGCAACCCGGTTGTGCGTTACCGCGAAGACCCGGTGCGCATCATTCGTGCGGTGCGCTTTGCAGCCAAGCTCAATGCGCTGGGCTTTGCCTTTGAAGACAAAACCGTGCAGCCCATCAAGGGCATGGTCAAGTTGCTGGCAGATGTGCCGCAGTCGCGTCTGTTTGATGAAATGCTCAAGCTGCTGCAAACCGGGCATGCACTGGCCAGCATTGATCAGCTCAAGACCTTGGGCCTGAGCGGCATTTACCCGCTGCTCGATGTGGTCGTTGAAAACGCAAACCAGCCGTTTTTGAAACTGGCACTGCAGGACACCGACCGCCGCGTGGGCGAAGGCAAGCCAGTTGCACCCAGCTTTTTGCTGACCTGTGTGCTGTGGGCTGATGTGCGTGACGGCTGGCACCAACGATTGGCCAGCGGGGAGCACACATTGCCTGCGCTGCATGATGCAATTGATGCCACTTTCAATGCCCGGATAGGTGATGTATCAGGCCGCGGCAAGCTTGGCGGGGACATGCGCGAAATATGGGCGATGCAAATCCGCTTTGACAAGCGGGTAGGCTCGTCGCCCTACTCTATGCTGGAGCAGCCACGCTTTCGCGCTGGTTTTGACTTTCTGCGCTTGCGCGCGCAAATCGGCGAAGTCGAGATGGAGCTGGCCGAGTGGTGGGAAAAGTTTTCAACGGCGTATGACGATGAGCGACACGAAATGATTGAAACCCAGCGCCTTGCGCAATTGCAAAAGCCGCAGCAGTCGCGTGTGCGGGTCAAGAAGTTAGACGCGCCACTGACTGATGTGCGTTTTGCCGAGCCAATGAATCCTGCGCCAGATGCAGACCAACTGCAAGGCAGTAACGGGGCTAATAGCGAGCCAAATGCCCCCGCCAGAAAACGCCGCCGTCGCCGCAAGCCTACCAATCGGGGTGAAGGTAGCCAAAGCGATGGGCAAGTTGACTCAGTGTTGGACTGAGCACTGTGGTGACGGCCTATATTGCACTCGGTGCAAATCTGGGCGATGCAGCGCAGGCCGTTCGGCAAGCCATTGAAGCAATTGACGCCTTGCCTCAATGCAGGGTTAAAAAAGCCTCCAGTCTGTACAGGACAGCGCCAATGGAAATGCTGTCAGGCTACGCACCATGCGACGATTACATCAATGCTGTGGTTGAAGTCAAAACCGGATTGACTGCGCCTGATTTGCTACAACATTTGCAGCAATTGGAAATGATTGCTGGCCGCCAGCGCCCGTATATCAATGCACCCCGCAATCTGGATTTAGATCTGCTTTTGTATGGCAATGGCCACATCGAATCATCCATGCTCACAGTGCCGCATCCGCGCATGTGGCAAAGAGCTTTTGTGCTGGTACCGCTGGCTGAAATAGCGCCTGGGCTGGTTGCGCCCGACATGCTGGATGCAGTGAAAAGCCAGGTTATTTCAAGGCTGTAGTTTTTCTACAATGTCCATGACTGAGATGACGCTGCCTGGCGTTTTCATGGCCCAGCCAACAGCTACTGGCGCTACGACATACGCAGCATCCAGCTGCAAATCATCACAAGCTTGCCAAAAACCTTTGGTGACTTTCGGGGCGCTTGAAAACTTGGCTTCAAAACCGATTTTGCGTTGCCCCATTTCGACCACCACGTCCATTTCGGTACCCGCAGCTGTGCGGTAAAAGTTCATTCTTGCGCTTCGAGGCAACTGGTTGGCAATTTGCTCGACCACAAAACCCTCCCACGAGGCGCCAGTGCAAGGGTGACCCAGTAAATCGTTGATTTAATGAATTGACAGCAGGCTGTGCAGCAAACCGCTGTCACGCACAGACACTTTGGGTGACTTGACCAGGCGCTTGATCAAATTGACAAAATGCGGCTCCAGCCGGCGCACCATCAATGTGTCACACAGGTGGTCAAGATAGCGTGTGCTGCTGGATGCCGATATGCCCAGCGAACCTGCAAGCGTTGATGCATTGAAAAGCTGCCCCTGCAAATGTGCCAGCCTGCGCCAGTAGCGATGCATCAGCTGCGGATCCACACTGATGCCAAGTGCAGGCAAGTCAGTATTTAAAAAATGCCTGTTCAGCGCTGGCGTTGCCCAGTCTGGCTTGTGCCTGCGGGCTGTCAAAATCAACGTAAACGCCTGTTTCAGGGTTGCGGGCAAAGGACTTGGCCAGGGTGGTTTTGCCAACCTGGCACGCTCCTGATATGCCAACCGCAGGGCTCCAGCCTGGATGTTCAGCAATAACTGCTTGGTTGATTCGAGAAACATCCTTGCTTATCACGCTCGCTGTGACGAATATGCAAGGAAAATACGGGGAAAATTTAGCCCTCAATCCCCAGCTGTCAACCGCTTTGGCGTGATCTCGACCGAATCTGCCGTGGTACTCATCCACACCGTGCCGTCTTGCACCGTGACTTGCAGCTGCATGCTGCGTTCGGCCAGCCTGGCCAGGGCCTGGCTCTGGGCAGCTTCTATTTGCCACACCACCAGATTGCTGGCGCGGGTCAATTTGGTTTCAATGCCTTTCCACCAGACTGCAGTGCTGCTTGAAAAGCTGTATGCGGTCACCCGCTCAGCCCTGCCTGCGGCTTTCATCAGGCGCTTGTCGTCAGGTTGGCCCACATCTATCCAGTGCACTATCTGGTCGGTGTAATCCTTGTGCCACAGGGCCGCTTCGTCTACGTCCCACAGGTCCTTGGCAAATTCAAGTTTGCCTTTCTTGTCATCACCAGGAACGTTCAAGGCAAATGCCAGCAGCCGGATCATCATGCGCTCGTCGGCCTCTGAGGGGTGCCGGGCAATGATCACATTGTGGTCGGCGTAGACGCTGCGGTCCATGTCGGCAATGGCCAATTGGGCCTTGTAAATGGTGGCTTTGAGTGCCATGAGGAGCTTCTTTTTTTAAATGCAGGTACCTGTATTGGAACAGAGCGGTGCTGGGCAGCAGGATGCGCCTTTGGCTATAGTCATTGCATGCCTGCAACACTGAAGCTTTCTGTTCTGGACCAATCTGCTGCGGTGACCGGTCAGAGTGAAGCTATGGCCATCCGTCAGACGCTGGCGTTGGCCCGTCACGCCGAGGCACTGGGCTATCACCGCTTTTGGGTCAGTGAGCACCACAGCCACCCCAGCATTGTTGGCTCAGCGCCTGAAGTGCTGATGGCAGCCATTGCTGCCACTACCAGCCGTATCCGCATTGGCAGTGCAGGCGTCATGCTGCCGCACTATGCGCCGCTGAAGGTGGCGGAGCAGTTCAGGGTGCTCGAAGCGCTGGCTCCTGGCCGCATTGACCTGGGCGTGGGCCGCGCGCCGGGGTCCGACATGCGCACTGCACGGTTGCTCCGGCAAAGCCCACAGTCCTCAAGTGATGATTTTCCGCTTCAGGTATGTGAGCTGCAGGCTTGGGTTTCTGGCATTGATTTGCCTGAAGGCCACCCAGGTTATGGCGTGACAGCCAACCCCACAGGGCCCACCAGCCCAACATTGTGGATGCTGGGCAGTTCTGACTACGGCGCGCAGCTTGCAGCGCATTTTGGGCTGCCTTATGCATTTGCGTACTTCATCACAGACGGGCAGGGCGCCAGTCAGGCACTTGACTTGTATCGCCGGCTGTACCGTCCCAGCGTGCTGCATCCCACGCCGCAGGCGGTGTTGTGCGTGTGGGCACTGGCTGCGGATACCGAGGCTGAAGCACGCTATTATTTTTCAAGCCGTGAGCGCTGGAAGATTGACAGAAACAAGGGCGCAATCGGTCCGCTGCCTTCACCCCAAGAGGTTGCGGCACGGCCGTACAGCGCAGCCGAGCAATTACAGGCAGACCAGCTGCATGCCAGTGCGCTGGTCGGCAGCGGGGCGCAAGTGGCAGCCAGACTGCGGGCGCTGGCTGAATTGTTCGAGGTCGATGAGCTGGTGGTCATCACCTGGACGCATGACCCCGCAGCACAGCGGCGGTTATATGAAATTCTTGCGCATGAGTTTTTTTGATTGATTTTTAAATACAACGAGACAGCCGCACATGACAACAAAACTCTTCAACACAGCCATTGCAGGCAGTCTGCCCAAACCAGCCTGGCTTTCGGAGACCAACAAACTCTGGCCGCAGTGGAAGGCTGAAGGCAATGAATTGATACAGGCCAAGGCAGATGCCACACTGCTCTGGATCAAGGCACAGGAAGACGCTGGCCTGGATGTGATTGGTGACGGCGAGCAGTCGCGCCAGCATTTCGTGCACGGCTTTCTGGAGCAGGTGGACGGCATTGATTTTGCGCACAAAGTCAAAATGGGCATCCGCAACAACCGCTATGACGCGATGGTGCCGCAGGTGGTTTCAACGCTCAAACTCAAAGGCCGCGTACACGCCACCGAGGCCAAGCTGCTGCGCGCTCACACAGCCAGAAAAATCAAGTTCACATTGCCGGGCCCGATGACGATTGTGGACACTGTGTCTGACCAGTTTTATGGCGACAAAATTGCCATGGCAATGGCCTTTGCCGAACTGCTGAACCAGGAAGCATTGGCACTGCAGGCCGATGGTGTGGACATCATTCAATTTGATGAACCCGCGTTCAATGTTTACATGAAAGAAGCCGCTGATTGGGGCGTGCGCGCGCTTGAAGTTGCCGCGCGCGGCTTGACTTGCACCACTGCCGTGCATATCTGTTACGGCTATGGCATCAAGGCCAACGACGACTGGAAAAAAACACTGGGTGACCAATGGCGGCAATACGAAGAGGTGCTGCCGGCCCTGGCCACAAGCAGCATTGACCAAGTCAGCCTGGAGTGCTACCAATCGCATGTGCCGCCCCATCTGATGGCGCTGCTGGCAGGCAAAGACGTGATGGTGGGTGTGATCGACGTGGCCAGCGATGTGATTGAAACACCAGAGCAGATCCTGGAGACGATTGGCAGGGCGCTCGAGTACGTGCCCAAAAACCGCCTGATCCCGTGCACCAACTGCGGCCTGGCACCGATGAGCCGTGAAATCGCCATTCAAAAACTCAATGCGCTGGGTTTAGGTGCTGCGCTGGCACGGGAGCGTTACGCATAGGAAATACGCATGAACAACGATAACATCCCTTCGCATGATCACCCACATGATCAACCGGCTGAAACCGCCTGGAAGCACGATGGCGTTCGTGTGGTGAAAGCCACTCAGCTTGACAGCAACACCGCTCAGACACCCGGCATGGACCGCAAAGCGGCTGTGAACTTTGCGCGCATGGGGGCTCAAAAGTTATGGGCTGGTACGGTCACCATTCACGCAGATGCCAAAACTGGTGCACACCATCATGGCCATCTGGAAAGTGTGATTTACATCGTCAAAGGTCATGCCCGCATGCGATGGGGAGAGCAGCTGGAATTCACGGCTGAAGCAGGGCCAGGGGACTTCATTTATGTGCCGCCTTATGTGCCGCACCAGGAAATAAACGCCAGTGCCACCGAGTTGCTGGAGTGTGTGCTGTGCCGCAGTGATGGTGAGGCCGTTGCCGTCAACCTGGACATTGTTCCTGTTGAAATGCCGGATACGGTGCTGTGGATTGACCCAACCCACCCGCAGGGCGGTATGTAAGGTTTCTGGGCATAAATGATATTGCAGCAGGCGCACGGTTCTTGCCTGTACAGGTATTTTCACGGTAACTTCTGCACACATAAATAGAAGTTTTCCTACATGGCCGACCTTGTCTGGTTGGTAAAAATAGAACTCGTAACCAGGAATCAACCATGCGAAACAACCCAGTTCCCTTTTATTCGACCTTTCAACCCAGCATCATGTACCGGTTGCGCCACAGCAGAATTGTTGTGCCGCTTGCAACTTTGCTGGCGACTGCCTTGCTGGCGTTTGCAACCGCCATGGTTTGGAAAAACTAAAGGGCACAAATACCTTTGTCTTTCTGATTGCAGGTAGCATGACAACTGTTAGCATTTACAACTCAGAAGGTCCCCATGAAAGCAGTCTGGAACGGCGCAGTGATTGCGCAAAGTGAAGCCACCGTGGTGCTGGAAG
Organism: Polaromonas sp.; assembly: GCA_025362315.1. Lineage (GTDB taxonomy): Bacteria > Pseudomonadota > Gammaproteobacteria > Burkholderiales > Burkholderiaceae_C > Polaromonas. The sequence continues at coordinate 54,482 of JANYGP010000059.1, read as the reverse complement.
GCAACCATTATTTCCCTGAGACGTCACTCAACCGTGACTATGTCACGTTCAGCAACCACCACACCATGTGTGCCTGGAAGGGCCAGGCCAGTTATTACTCTTTGCTGGTCAATGGCGAGATGAACACTGACGCTGTGTGGTTTTATCCCAATCCAAAACCTGAAGCCGATGAAATCAAAGGCCATGTGGCGTTCTGGAAGGGTGTCAAGATCGAGGCTTGAGACAGCTTGTGCGTTCGGCGCGTTGTCTGATAGTTGGCCGGTTGTGTTGCATGCAAACTGGTCTGCTTACAGCTATTTTTAATCCGTCACAAAGGCCAACATGGATTTACTTAACCACGACATTGCACATGAATTTCCGGAACATCTGGAAAAAAATTCATTCCCTGAAGGTTTCTGACGCGCATTTTGCAAAGCTTTTCCATGAATTTGATGAGGGCAACCATGCTATTCGAAAATACGAACTTGGCGGCGCAGTCATCACTGAGGAGGCACTGGAGATACTGAAAAAAAACCGGTTGAGTCTGAAAGACCAGATTTACCAGCGTTTGCAGCAAGGCTGAATTGGCTGCCTACTTTCTGACATCGCTGATGGGCTCCGAGCCAAAATCACTGCGCATCAATACGGTCAGCACACGCTGTGCTGCATCAGCTGGCGACGCCAGGGATCCGCTGGATTTAAGATTGACAAAACTGCCTTGATCCGGGAAGACTTTTGCATCTGCAGTGCGCAACTGAATTTGCATGTCAGTGTCAATAACGCCCGGTGCCAGTGAGCAGACTTTGGCGCCGTTGGCCTGACTGGCCTCTTCCAGTGCGATGCAGCGTGTGAAATGGTCCATACCCGCTTTGGCGGCGCAATACGCCGCCTGTGATGCCATGGCGCGTCGACCCAAGCCTGACGAAATATTCAACACTTTGCGCTGTCCCTGCCAGTCTTGTGTGGCGCGCAAAAAGGCACTCGTCAGCAACATGGGCGCCTCCAACCCGACACGCAGCGCATGGCTCAAATCATCGGGTTCAGCATCGCGCAAGGGAACAATCCGGGGGATTGCTCCGGCGTTGTTGATCAGGGTGGCGCTGGCAAACTCGTGACTTTTTTGTTCGTGCAACCAATGCGCCAGCATGGTGCTGACATGTGCGCCGCTGGCCAAATCTTGCGCCCACTGCAGCAGTAGCACGCCAGCGTTTACAGCCTGCACGGCAAGCGCATTGTTGACCTGACGTGAAATGCAAAGCAGGCTGTTGCCGGGCACAAGCAGCTGCTGTGCCATAGCGAGTCCCATACCGCGCGAGGCGCCAGTCAAAATGAAAAGATGTCGGGTCATGGCAGTCCTTTTGGTCATGGCATTAAAACGGAGCAGGGCTTTCAAACCGCAATTTTGCGCCCGTTGCTGGATGCATAAAGTCCAGTGTGTATGCATGGAGCTGCAAACGCACGGCTCTATGCGCTGTATCAAAAGGCGCGTAAAGTGCATCGCCGATGATTGGACGGCCCAGTGCCTTTAAATGCACACGCAATTGGTGTGAGCGGCCCGTGACGGGTTCAAGCTCAAGTCGTGTGGTGCCTGCCATCTCATCATGGTGCAAAACGCGCCACCGGGTCTGGCTGGGTTTGCCTGCCACATCAATGATGCGCAGGGGCCGATTTGGCCAGTCCAGAGCAATCGGCAAGTCAATCAGTTGCCAGCCGTCACCTTGTTTTTGTGCAATGGTCCTGGGCATCTTGCCAGCCACCACCGCGATGTAGCGTTTGCAGACATCACGGGCTTCAAACATTTTTGAAAGCGCAGTTTGCATGGCAGCTCCGCGTGCCATCATCATCAGGCCCGAAGTGGCCATGTCCAGTCTGTGAACGATCAGGGCATCTGGGTAGCGCTTTTGAACCCTGCTGCTCAGGCAGTCCTGCTTGTCATTACCCTTGCCAGGCACAGACAGCAAACCTGAAGGCTTGTTGAAGACCAGCAGTTTTGTATCCGCAAAAACAGTGTCGAGCTCATCACTCACGAGGTGTCTGGTTGGCCGGAGGTGGAAAGTTATGAATGGTCGGGCCGCTGCGACGGATATTCCGCAGCATGAAAAGATACAGCCCCTCAACCTTGTCACGTGCCCAGGGGGTCTTGCGTAAAAATTTCAGGCTGGACGCCACACTGGGCTCGCTCTGAAAACAACGGATGGGTATGCGCTGGCCCAACTCTTCCCAGCCGAAATGTTCACTCAAGGCAACAACAATGGCCTGAAGGGTCATCCCATGCAGTGGTTGTTCGGCCCCCACGCTTTTCACTGCGTGTGATCCGCTGCACCTTGCGGGCCGCTTCTCGCCAGAGGCATCGCTTCTGTCACCCGTCCGAACCTGCTCAAGCAGGTTCGGGGCTGCAGGCGCCAGCCCCGAGGGGGCTGTACTTGCCAGGGGCGGCCCGTCGCTGCGTGCGTCCACTTTATTAATTTCAGGCTGGTCAGCTGTCGTCACTTGTTTTTCAGTTTGCCGCGCAGCGGTACTTGGGTAACGACAGTGGGACGCACCGCATCAGGTGACACGGTTTTTGGGGGTGACGTGTCTTTTTTCGGTTTTTTGACCATCTTGCTGCTGTTTTGTTGACCTTTTGCCATGGCGATCTCCTGAGTGTTAACCGTGGATAAAAATAAATTCAGAACGGAATTATCAATGCAACTTGATGCGTGGCCGGTGCGCGCGGTCAATCAATTCTGACAACGTGACCAGCGCTGTTTTCTTCACGCCACCCAGCGCCAGCTGGTGCTGTTTGTGCAGTGCCCAGTACATCAGCTTGGCGATTTGGCCTTCGACAAAAAAGCTGCCCTTGCTCAAACTGCCCATCAGCGAGCCAACCGAGGAATATTCGGCCAGCGACACCAGCGAGCCCTGGTCAGTGTAGGTAAACGGTTTGTAAGTCTTCCCCGCCGTCAGCTGGGGCAGTGCCTTGACCAGGTACATGGCTTGCTGGTAAGCGGCTTGCGCGCGCGGTGGCACCCAGGTGCCGTCCACCTGCTGGCAGGCAGCGCAATCACCAAAGGCATAAATGTCTGGATCCAGGCTGGTTTGCAGATTGCTGTTCACAACCAGCTGGTTCAGCCGGTTGACTTCGAGCTTTTGCGCGCCGCCCAGCGCGCCTAAAAAGTCTGCTGCCTTGACGCCCGCTGCCCAGACTGTGAGGGTCGAATCAATCACCCGGCCGCTGGCCATGATGACACTGCCTTCCTTGACCTCAATAACTTTTTCGCTGGTGAAGACGTCAATGGCCAACTTGCGCAATTCATTTTCAGCCGCATTGCCCAGGCGTTCAGGCAATTGCGCCAGCAGGCGCGGCCCGGCCTCGACCAGCACGATTTGCAGGTCTTTTTCAGGGTTGATATTTTCAAAGCCGTAATTGCCCATCACGCGCGCTGCTGAATGCAGCTCGGCTGCCAGCTCCACCCCTGTTGCGCCGCCGCCCACAATGACGACACTGAGCATGCTTTTGCCCTCAACGCGCGGCAATGTCTGTGCACGCAGGCAGGCGTTGACCAGGCGCGCATTGAAATATTTCGCTGCAGCCGGGCTGTCGAGCTTGATGGTGTGCTCAGCTGCGCCCAGCGTGCCAAAGTCGTTGGTCTGGCTGCCGACAGCAATGACCAGCGTGTCATAGCTGAGTGATTGCGCAGGCGTGATCTCGCGGCGTGCGGCGTCGTGGCTGGCAGCCAGCTGCACAGTTTTGTTGACCCGGTCAACCCCTGTCAGGCTGCCAAGTCGAAATTTGAAATGGTTCCACCGTGCTTGTGCCAGGTATTCGATTTCTTCCGCATGGGTGTCAAAGCTACCAGCGGCCAGCTGGTGAAAAAGTGGCTTCCAGACATGGGTGCGGGCACTGTCCACCAGTGTGATGCTGGCCAGTTTTTTCTTGCCCAGGCGTTTGCCCAGCTGGGTGGCCAGTGCCAGGCCTCCGGCACCCCCTCCGATGATGACGATACGCTGCATAAAACCCTTTTTATAGAACCTGATGTTAACTGCCAGCCATCGCTTCAGTCATGCACGGCAGGCACGAGCTGTTGCAATCTTTATTGCAGGTTATTGCGCCCCAGACGTTCGTACGTGGTTGACATCGAGTGCAGACAGGCCGCCAACTTGGTTGCCCCAGCTGCGCCGGACATGCGTCAGCACTTCAGCCACGTCGGCGTCGCTGAGCACCAGCACAAAAGGCGGCATGCCAAACGGGCGGGGTCTGCCTTCAGTCGCAGGTGCGTAGCCGCCATTCAGCACCATTTGCACCAGGTTGGCTGTTTGCGGCATCACGACTGCACGGTTGCCGGCCAGGGCAGGGTAAGCATTGGGGATGCCCTGGCCGTCATCGCCATGGCATTGCGCACAGTGCTGCTCATACAGTTCGGCGCCCCGCGCTGTTGCGATGCCTGGCGGTGCTGATGCGGGTGTCACGCCTGAAGGCGGCAGTGCCTTCAGGTACACCGCCATCGCGTTCAGGTCTGCAGCATTCCAGTGCTGGGTGCTGCTCAGCACCACCTCTGCCATTGGGCCATTGACAGATGCTTGCGCTGTCATGCCTGTTTTAAAAAGCGCCTTGATGTCTTCAATGCGCCAGTTTTGCAAGCCGGCTTCTTGTGGTGCAACAAGTGAAGGCGCATACCAGTTTTGCACCGGTATCAGCCCGCCCGCCAGATTCAGCCCGTCAGTGGCTCCCAGTGCATTGCGCGCAGCGTGGCAGGCGCTGCAGTGGCCCAGACCTTCTGTGAGGTAAGCACCCCGGTTCCAGTCAGCGCTTTGACTGGCGTTGGCCTGGTAACTGCCCGGCTTGAAATACAGCGCGCGCCACACAGCCAGCGCTGCTTGCGAGTTGTACGGAAAGCGCAGCGTTGGCGCGGTGTTGGCCTGCACTGCAGCAGGCAGACTGCTCAGATACGCAAAGAGCGCATCTGAATCGTCCCGGGTGACCAGGGTGTAGCTGGTGTACGGAAAAGCAGGGTACAGCAGGCGTTTATCTTTTGACTTGCCGTGGTGCATGGCTTGCCAAAAGTCTGCGCGCGTCCAGCTGCCAATGCCTGTTGCTGCATCCGGGGTGAGATTGCTGGCAAACACGCTGCCAAAAGGCGTTTGAATCGCCAGGCCGCCGGCATAGGCCTGACCGCCGCGCGCTGTATGGCAGCCTGCGCAGTTGCCAACCTGAGCCAGATAGGCACCGCGTTCGGCTGTGCTGGTGGCAGCAAGAGGCGGCTCAACCAGACGCGCCAGCGGATCGCTTTTTGTGTCCAAGAGCCACACCGTAACCGTTGCAACCATTGCAATTGCCAGCATGCTGCACAGGCCTGTAACCCAGTTTGTGATGGTCTTCATGGCTTGGGCGCGCTGCCGCAATTGGCGGCTGTCTGACCCAAGGCCAGGGGCGGCGCGCTGGCTGCTGGCCTGGTGTTGGCGGGCAGCGGCTGGGCGACGAGGTAATTGCTGGCGGCATTGATGTCTTCGTCAGACAGCACGGCCACCACAGCTTTCATGCAGTCGGGCGCATGGGCACGGCGTTTGCCTGTCTTCCATGCGCCCAGCTGGGCATTCAGATAGTCACGCGGCAGGCCCAGCAAGCCGGGCACGTTGGGCGCAACCCCTGTCATGGCACTGCCGTGGCACTGCACGCAAGCCGGTATGCCGCGCGCTGGCTCGCCTTTCAAAATCAGTTGCTGGCCACGTGCCAGTGCAGCGGGGCTGGCATTTGATTTTTCAGGCGCGGGGTAAGGCACTTCCAGGTTTGAAAAATGCTGCGCCATCTCCATCAAATACGCGTCCGTCAGTGGCGCAATCAGTTGCGTCATCAGCGCGTAGTGGCGCTTGCCCTCCCTGAAGTTGACCAGCTGGTTGTACAAATACCCGGCTGGCTTGCCGGCCAGCCGGGGGTAGTAACCATCGGGTGCAGCGCGGCCTTGCGACCCGTGGCAGGCTGTGCAGGCCAGTGTGCGCTGGGCCATGTCGTCTTTGAAGCTGGGGGCAGCGCTTGCAATGTTGGCCGCCAAAAGAGCCAGGCAGACGGTGATCAGCCAGCGTAGCAAATGCGTATTTATCAGGGTTAGGGTCATAAAAGTGGAACCAGCACGGATGGCAGTCACTTTCAATTTTCCCTTAATAAAAGCTTTGACGATGCCTAGGCTTTAAAACCCTTTTTAATTGGCTTTTGACCGTTTTTAGATGCAGTTTATGGCTGTAGCCCATACATTACGGGCGCTAATAGCTCCTTTTTGTATAGCAAACTGATTATTCATGCAGCCGCAGGCTTTGCGACAGATGCCCAAACACCTTTGAGATGCGCCGCAAATGGCGTGACTCGGTGTGCGTCAGCAGCCAAAGCTCGGTCTGGCATTCGTCCAGCGGCTCGGTCAGCTGCTTCACGTCGCTTCTGCCTTGCGCCAAGAACAGTGCCAGCAGGCCCAGCCCCAGGCCACGCCCGACCAGCTCGGCCACTGTCAATATGCTGCTGACGCGGTAGGTGGGCATGACTTTAGGGAAGTGTTTTTTTCGCCAGATGACGCTCAGGTGCTCGGGCATGGCGTCGTCGGGTGCGATCCACGGCGTGTCGTTTGCGGTGGCTGCATCAAATGTTTTTGGGCCGCCTTTTTTGGCGGCAAACAATGCCACACGAATCGCGCCTACGTGCTTGCCTACCAAGTGTTGCGGTGGCTTTTTAGTGGCGCGTACAGCGATGTCGGCGTCGCGCCGGGTCAGGCTGGCCAGCTCGTTGCCTTCACGCAGGTCGAACGTTAGCAACGGGTGAATGCCGCGCAGTGTTTTAAGCGCAGGTGCGACCAGTCCATGCAGCAGCGTGTCGGTAGTTGTGATGCGCACGGTATCTGAGACTTCGGTGGGCAGCGCCTGGGCGGCAGAGCGTGCGGCCTCCAGCTGCGCTTCCATCTGCTCGGCGTGGCCAGCCAGGGCCTGCGCCAGCTCCGATGGCAAGTAGCCGGCACGCGACGTTTCAAACAGGCGCTGCCCCAGCCCCTTCTCAATCCGCTTGAGGGTTCGAAATACGGTTGAAGCATCAACCGAGAGGCGATCTGCCGCGCCTGGCAGCGTGCCAGCGCGGGTCAGCGCCAGCACCACATCGACATCACCCGCGCTTAATTTGTATTGCGTTTTTGCAATCATTGTTTTCTTTTTTGCCTAATTTAATTGCGTTTCAGAAATACTTTATTACCTTCATCTTTAACTCAAGGCCTGAACAGGCGACCCAAATGAACACAGTTACCGCATCCCACACACCTTACGCCACTGACTACGGCATCACACTTTTACGCGTCAGTCTGGGCATCATGTAGGTCGCCCACGCACTGCTCAAGCTTTTTGTTTTTACCCTGGCAGGCACGGCGCAGTTCTTTGAAAGCGTCGGGTTGCCGGGCTTTTTGGCTTACCCGGTTTTTATTGTGGAGCTGCTGGGCGGCATGGCGCTGGTGCTGGGCATTTATGCACGTCAAGCGGCGTTGCTGCTGGTCTCCATCTTGGCGGTAGCTACCAGCGTGCACATTGGCAACGGCTGGGTACACACCAGCGCGGGCGGTGGATGGGAGTATCCGGTTTTCCTGATTTGTGCCTCTGTTGCGGTGTGGTTAGCAGGTGATGGCGCGCTAAGTTTGAAGCGCAGCAATAGGTTTGCGCCCAGCTTCTAAAGCCAAGGAAAGTCCAATCATGACGACCACCCAAAAACTGCAACTCATCAGCCACAGCCTGTGCCCCGATGTGCAGCGCGCCGCCATCGTGCTGGCTGAAAAAAGCCAGCCCTGCGAGCGCATTGACATTGACCTGGCCAACAAGCCAGACTGGTTCATGGCAATATCGCCGCTGGGCAAAACGCCTGTGCTGCTGGTTGACGGCCAGCCGATTTTTGAATCTGCCGTAATTTGCGAATACCTCGACGACACGTTGCTGCCGGCCCTACACCCACAAAATGCGCTGACGCGGGCGCAGCACCGCTCTTGGATGGAGTTTGGCTCCAGCGTTTTAAATGCCATTGCCGGTTTTTACAATGCCGCCGTTGATGACGTGCTGGCCGCCAGTGCGCTGGACATTCATCACAAGTTTGTGCAGCTTGAAGCGGTGTTGACGAAAGAGCCTTACTTTGCCGGCAGCAGCTTTTCAATGGTGGACGCTGTGTTTGGTCCGGTGTTTCGCTACTTTGATGTGTTGGACAAGGTGGGTGAATTTGGATTTTTTAAGGGTATGCCCAAAGTCATCGCCTGGCGAGTCGCCCTGGCTCAACGCGCATCTGTCAAGGAAGCAGCTCGGTCGGACTATGACGAACTGCTGATGGCCTTTTTGCTTGCGCGGCGTTCGGCATTGTCAACACACACGGCGTCAAAACCTTGAAAATATTCTGGATATCCAAAATTACTTGTCAAATCGGCCTGTAGCCCATATAAATCGGGCGCAGGCAGCTACTGATTTAATAGTAAAAGCCAGTCGGCCACGTGCTCACAGACCCACGTCGCGTCATCATGGGGCAGGTCATGCCCAGCCCAGGGATGAATGTGTTGCGTCACTTGCCATGCAACTGCCAACTGGGCGGAACAAATTGGGTTGACCAAACGGTCTGCGCTGGATGACAGCACCAATGCCGGGCAGCGAGGGGTTTGCACAGCGCTGGCAAAGCGGGCTGCCGCTGCCAGCTGGCGCAGGGCGTTGGCGTGGCTGACAGGGGCGCTGCGCCGGATCTGCTGCCAGGCCATCAGGTCTGCATGACAGTGCCCCGACTGGTTGCAGGTGAGCCGGTGAATGCAGCGTTCCGTGTCATCCACATCGCGCCAGCGAACTGCCAGAGTCATGAGGGCCAGCCAGTTGTGGGGCTGCAGGCGCTGGGCAACGGTGCTAAACGGCCTCATGCTGGTGTTGATGAGCACCAGGCGATCAATTTCCTGCGCAAAGCGTTGCGCCCAGTCAGTGGCCACCATGGCACCGAGCGACATGGCCATCAGCTGGTAAGGCGGCCCGATGCCTTGTGCAAGCAACTGCTGGCGCGCAAACTCGACCATACCCGGCACATGCCAGGGCGACAAGTGCTGATGAAACTTGCCGTTGCCTGGCAGGTCAAGCGCAATGACTTCGGCGGGTGCCACCCGTGCTGCAAACTGGGCTGTGAAGCTGCCCCAATGCCGTGCTTCGCGTGTCAGGCCGCGCAGCAAAACCCAGCTCATGGCAGCCGCCCTGGCCGCCAGTAGGCTGTGGCCAGTTGTTGTAATTCAGCGCGGCGGTCTTCAGGCGGCAGCCAGCGCGGTGCAGCAAACGCCGCCCGCGTCAAAAAGTCCAGCAGGTCAGCGTGGCGGCGCAGCACCCGCTTGATGCGATGCGCCTTGATTGGATTGAAAAAACCGTGACGTGAAAACAGTTGCCGCGGGTTCTTGCGGATCCACAGCCAGGAGCCCAGCTCCAGCGTCATTGGTAAAAACACGTTGCCAGATGGTGCCTCGTCATAGGCGTGGTCCCACAGGTCACCGTGCAGCAGGTACTGGTTGCTTTGCGGCTCAAAGCTGTAGCTGTGGTGTGGGTGGGATTGTTCCAGCATGGTTTTGAGCGCAAACATCTCAGGCAGGTGCGCCATCATGCGCCGCGTTTTGGCATACGGAAACCAGATGCTGTCATCAAAGCCGTAACCGGAATGGCAGTCCAGCGCCAGGCTGAATGGCCGGCTGGCCAGCTGCGTGCGTACGACTGCCAGCAGCGCCGCGCTTTCTGCCTGCATGGGCGCACCCGGCTTGCCGCAATACCAGGGCAGCAGGGAACTGATGGTTTGCCCGCCCGCCAGAAAAGGCACACGTCCGTCTGACCGCTGCGGCGCATTGCGCATCAAATCGACACCGTGCGGGTTGGCCCGTTTGTGCGCCCACATACCGCCCGGATTGACGATGGGCATGAACACCAGGCGAACTTTTTCAAGCTGCTGGTGCAGCAACTCATCCCACTCCAGCCTGAAAAGCAGAGCCCGCATGTAGTGCAGGATCACTTGGGACCCAATGCGCTCCAAGCCATGGATACCGCCAAAAAACCCGACGACCGGCGCCAGTGGGTCAGCAGAGCCAATGCTGGCGGTAAAAACGGGGAAGACGGGGAACGGCGCGCTTCGGGTGTGCACATCACACACCGCCTGGATGGCAAATTGGGTGTAGCCTGCCCGCAAAATGGTTTTGAGTTCTTCATGCTCAGCAAAGGTAGCGGTGGTGTCTTGCGTACCAGCCAACGCCAGAATGCTGCTGGTGCCGGGCTGGTCACTTGTATACAAAAGGCTCATTCGTCCATCCTGACAGGCCCGGGTGACGGTTTGATGTCGGGATGGGTGCCAGCTTTGTGGTCAAAACTTGCTGAACCTCAGGATGCGTTGCTGATTAAACTGTCTGGCTCGCTACAAACACCGGACATCAAAATGACCACCGTACCCTACAAAGACACGCAACTGCTGATCAACAACGAATGGTGCGATGCTGCCAGTGGCAAGACAATTGTGGTGATCAATCCTGCCACGGGTCAACCCATCGGCAAAGTGGCGCACGCCGGCATACCTGATCTGGACCGGGCGCTACATGCCGCGCAAAAAGGCTTTGACGTCTGGAAAAAAATCCCGGCCAACGAGCGTGCAGGCACCCTGCGCAAAGCCGCAGGCCTGCTGCGTGAGCGTGCAGCAGACATTGGCCGCCTGCTGACACAGGAGCAGGGCAAACCATTTGCCGAAGCCCGCGGCGAAGTGCTGGCCGGTGCTGACATCATTGAATGGTTTGCCGATGAAGGTCGCCGGGTGTATGGCCGCATCGTGCCGTCGCGCAATCTGGCTGCCCAGCAACTGGTGCTCAAGGAGCCGCTGGGCCCGGTGGCGGCTTTCACGCCGTGGAACTTTCCCGTCAACCAGATTGTTCGCAAGTTGGGGGCCGCATTGGCCAGCGGCTGCTCTTTTCTTGTCAAGGCGCCCGAAGAAACCCCAGCATCGCCCGCTGCGTTGCTGCAGTGTTTTGTTGATGCAGGCGTGCCGCCCGGCACTGTCGGCCTGGTGTTCGGGGATCCGGCTGAAATATCCAGTCACCTGATTGCTCACCCCATCATTCGTAAAGTGACTTTTACTGGTTCTACACCCGTTGGCAAACAGCTGGCGGCGTTGGCCGGGTCCCACATGAAGCGCGCGACCATGGAGCTGGGCGGTCACGCGCCGGTGATCGTGGCCGAAGACGCCGACGTTGCACTGGCCGTCAAGGCGGCAGGTGGCGCGAAGTTTCGCAACGCTGGTCAGGTCTGCATTTCACCCACACGATTTTTGGTACACAACAGCATCAAGGATGAGTTTGCCAGGCTCATGGTCAGCCACGCCGAGAGCTTGAAGCTGGGCGATGGCCTGACAGAAGGCGTCACGCTGGGCCCACTGGCCAACGCGCGGCGTTTGACAGCCATGGCCAAAGTGCTGGACGACGCACGCAAAACTGGCGCCACAGTGGCAACTGGCGGAGAGCGCGTTGGCACAGACGGCAACTTTTTTGCACCGACGGTGCTGACCAATGTCTCTCTTGATTCTGACGTGTTCAACAACGAGCCTTTTGGTCCGGTTGCAGCGATTCGCGGATTCGACACGCTCGAAGAAGCAATCCTGGAGGCCAACCGATTGCCTTACGGCCTGGCGGGCTATGCCTTCACCAGGTCCATCAAGAACGCGCATGTGTTGTCGCATCAAATGGAGGTCGGCATGTTGTGGATCAACCAACCGGCTGCGCCATCGCCCGAAATGCCGTTTGGCGGCACCAAGGATTCTGGCTACGGCTCTGAAGGCGGCCCGGAAGCGATGGAGGCCTATCTGATCACCAAGGCCGTGTCGATCATGGCGGTTTAAGCCGCGGCAATCACATTCACAATTGCAGTCACACCAGCAGTCTGATCACAATATCGGACATCGGATACGCGACACAGGGCAGTATCAGCCTGTCCCGTTTTTCATCAGGACTCAGGCCTGGCCAGTCGATCCGGTAAGCAATCTGGCCATCAACAAGCTGGCACATGCAAGCGCGGCATGTGCCGTTTCTGCATGAGCTTTCCAGCGTCAAGCCCGCAATGTCTGCACCCTCGGCCGATTGCAGCAATGTCAGACAAGCCAAAGCAGTGAAATGCAGGTCTGTGCCATCAACACGCACTGTGAAACGGGGTGTGCTGGAAAGGGTGTTGGGTGATGTGGCGATGGGTGTACGCATGGGTGTGTGTTTCATCATGACCCTTTGAATTACAGCATGCGCGACAATCGCGGGTTGTTTTAAAACTACCCACAATTTTCAATGTCAAATTATTCTGTTCGACCCGTTGCTCCACGCGACGCCAAAGCCATTGCTGAAATTCATGTGGCTACCTGGCAAGCGGCCTACCAGGGATTGATCCCTGACGATGTTCTCAAGGCCATGACTTTTGAAAAGCGCCTGGCTTACTGGAAAGAGGCCATTGAATTCAGCGACCCGCAATTGCTGGTGGCGCTGGACAGCGACACGGTGATCGGCTTTGTGGGCTTTGACCGATCACGTGACCCGGGTACCAAGTCATCCGTGGGAGAGATCTGGGCCATGTATGTCACGCCAGCGCACTGGCGCAAAGGCGCAGGGCTGGCCCTGTGGGACGGCGCACGCGATGGTCTGAAAGAAGAAGGCTGTACCCAGGTGACGCTGTGGTCCCTGGTGGCCAACGAACGAGCGCTGCAGTTTTACGAGCAGGCGGCTGGCTTCAAACGTGAAATGCCATCATTGCGTGCCACGTCTTATGGCAGTGTCAAACTTGAGGAAATACGCCTGAAACGATCGGTGGACTGAAGTCATCCTCAGTCAGGGATTTGTCCTACAGGCGATTGCTGACATGGGCAATGGACTTTGCATCGCAATGTTTCTAAATTCAATTGAGCCAGATTATTCCGATCTGCATTGCTAAATTTTAAGGAAGCAACATGAACACAGCCACCTCTTTTGCGACTGAGTCAAAAAGCGGCGCGGTCCAGCGTGGCGTTGAGTCGGCAGGTTCTGCGCTACACCAGGGCATTGACAAAGTTACAACGCCTGTGCGCAACACCGTCGACAGCTTTTCATCGACCGCGCACGACACGGTCTCAACAATCGCCAGTGGCGCAAGCCATGTGGCGGACCGCGTTGCTGACCAAACCCGCAAGATAGCTGATGCACCTGGCAAAGCACTGAATTACACCCAGACCTGCATCCGGGACCGGCCTTTGCAGGCAGTGGGCATTGCACTGGCGATCGGTTTTATTTATGGCCGCATGACAGCCAGGTAAGCCCCAAGTTTTTCATCCATGCAAACCGCTCAGGCGGTTTTTTAATGTGTGACAAACCCAGCAAGTAACCCAGCAAGTAAACCCAGTGCCTGCCAGCCTTTTTTTACTGGTTGATGACATTGCCAGTGTCCTGGATGATGTGGCTTTGCTATCAAAGGTGGCAGCCAAAAAACTGCAGGTGTATTGGGTGATGACCTGGCACTCAATGCCCAGCAGGTAGCCGGTGTCAAAGCCGACCGGGAGCTGCCCGTGGTATGGGCAGTTGCCAAAGGTTCATTCGTCAACAAGGCAATCCTGGTGCCGTCTGCCTTGCTCATCAGCAGCCTTGCACCCTGGGCGGTCACGCCGCTTTTGATGGTCGGTGGTGCATACCTTTGCTTTGAAGGTTTTGAAAAACTGGCACACAAATACGTGCACGACAAGACTGGGCCAGTGGCCCAGCAGCAAACCCCGGTTGCTGCGGTTACTGCGGTTAATGCGATTAATGCGGTTACTGCCCCGGCAGCTGAAAGGGTGGGACCTGAAATAGAAAAAATCAAGGGTGCGGTGCGCACTGATTTCATTTTGTCGGCAGAAATTATCGTGATTACGTTGGGGACCGTGCAGGACAGCCCGTTCGTGACGCAGGTCACGGTACTTGTTGGCATCGCTGTCATCATGACGATTGGGGTGTACGGCCTGGTGGCAGGCATTGTCAAACTCGACGATGCAGGGCTTTATTTAAGCCAGAGGCTCGGCTACAGCCCGGTGCGCCGCTTTGAGCGCAGCCTGGGCCGAGGCATTTTGTGGCTGGCGCCGTGGTTGATGAAAGGGCTGTCAGTTGCTGGCACTGCCGCCATGTTTTTGGTTGGCGGCGGCATTTTGGTGCACGGTATCAAGCCGCTGCACCACGTCATTGAGCAGTTCACACAAAAAATTGGTGGTGTGATGAGCAGCATTGCGCCGCTCTTGATGGATGCAATGGTGGGTTTGCTCACCGGCGCGCTGGTGCTTGCGGCAGTCACACTTTTCAAGCGAGTGCGTAGCTAAGTTGGGATGTTTTTGGCTTTGACTGCTGCCATCTGTTACAACAGGCGATTCATTTTTTTGCTTGACCTGTGATGACCTCCCCAAATGTGATGCTTTCCCCGCCTGAGCTGCCTGCACCTGTCATTCAGTGGACTGAGGACAAACAGCCGCGCACCGCCCTGTGGCGATCCGAGCGCGGCGCTGCGCCGCCCAAACGGGTGGTGCTGGCTGACGACACCTTGAGCGCTGACAGCGCCTACCGCATGGCCTGCGAAGGCACAGGCTTGCTGTGGCGAGGTGATTTTCAAAATGCGCGCCTGTTGCTGCAAGCCTTGGCACGGCGAATTGACAAGCCGCCCAAGGCATCGAAGACCGCCAGGATGGGCCGTAAAAAAGCATTGGCACAAGCCGAAACAGGCGCACCCGAGGGCGAAGCCTTTCATTTGTACCGGCAAACCAAATCGCAGCGTGCGCGGGTACTTGGCATGGTGCTGATCGAATTCGCAGGTGACTATTCGATTGCTCTGCGCCGCGCGCCGGATGCAAAATTGGCATGTGCCGAAGCCTGGAACAGCAGTGCCACCACACCTGTCGCTTCGCGGACTTCGCTGCCCCTTTCACCTGACGAAGGGGCTGTTCCGCTTCCCCTGTCTGCCAAGGGCGGCCTGTCGGCGGAACGCGTTGACGCCGGCCCCAGCGTTGCATCGTTGCGGGAGCTGATGGGCATCATCAGTGCACATGAGTGGCGCAAAAAAGGCGTTGAAATTCCTGCCCTGACGTCCAGTGGGTCAGCCATTGCCAAAGCCGCACCCAATAACCGCATTTATCCGCACTACGGCGTGTTCTCACCAGTGCGAGGCGAGTATGTCGACCTGGTTGCAACGGCGCCGTTGCCCCAACACACGCCGGCGCAGCGCCCAGCCAAATATGTGGTGTTTGACATTGGCACTGGCACTGGCGTGCTGGCGGCAGTGCTGGCATTGCGTGAGGTTGACCAGGTGGTCGCCACTGATCAGGATGAGCGTGCACTGGTTTGCGCCAAGGAAAACATCTACAGGCTCCGGTTGCCCAACCCGGTCAAAGTCATGAAAGCCAATTTGTTTCCCGAGGGGCTTGCGTCGGTCGTTGTGTGCAACCCGCCGTGGTTGCCTGCACGGCCAGCCTCAGCTCTGGAAGGCGCCGTTTATGACGAGGACAGCCGTATGCTGCTGGGCTTTCTCAAGGGTTTGGCGGGCCATCTGGTGCCCGGCGGTGAGGGTTGGCTGATCCTTTCAGATCTGGCGGAACACCTGGGCTTGAGAACACGGGACGAGTTGCTGGCCGCAATCAAAGCTGGCGGCTTGACAGTCATTGACCGCATGGATGTCAAACCCCAGCACCCCAAAGCGCTTGACCCCGCCGATCCGTTAGCGCAAGCGCGAGGCTGTGAGCTCACTTCGCTTTGGCGGCTTGTTGCGGTTTGATGGACTGATGCGGGAGCCCGTCATTCTTCTTGCCCCGATGGAGGGGCTGCTTGACTTTGTGCTGCGCGATATTTTGACGCGCCTGGGCGGCATTGACCGGTGCGTGTCCGAGTTCATACGCATCACTGACCAGCTGCTGCCGGAACGCGTTTTTACCCGCATCGTGCCCGAGCTGTACAACGGCGGCCGCACATTTGCCGGTGTGCCTGTGCGCGCCCAGCTGCTGGGTTCAGACCCGGTTTGCATGGCTGAAAACGCGGCACGTCTGGCCAGTCTGGGGCCTGCTGGCATTGACCTGAACTTTGGCTGCCCGGCCAATATCGTCAACCGCCATGGCGGTGGCGCTGCGCTGCTCAAAGAGCCGGAAACGATTTATGCCATTGTTCGGGCTGTGCGCCGCGCTGTGCCGGCACACATGCCCGTCTCGGCCAAAATGCGGCTGGGCTACCTGGACGATTCACATGCTGAACAATGCGCCCTGGCTATCAGCGAAGGGGGTGCTGACGAGCTGGTGGTACACGCCCGGACCAAAGCCCAAGGCTACCGCCCGCCAGCATATTGGGAACGCATTGCCGATGTTCGGTCTGCAGTCAGCATACCGGTGGTGGCCAATGGCGAAATATGGAATGTGGAAGATGCACGCCGTTGCCGCGAGGTCTCGGGCTGCAACATGCTGATGATTGGGCGTGGCGCGGTTGCCGATCCTGGCCTGGGTTTGGCGATCAAGGCTTCTTCATGCAACCTGCCCGCTGGTGCTGTGACCTGGGCACAGCTGCTGCCGCTGGTATCCGGCTTCTGGGATATCGTCACCACGCGTCTGGACAGCAAAGCCCAGGCCGGTCGCCTCAAACAATGGCTGAACTTTCTCAGGCGGCGTTTTCCTGAGGCAGAGACTGCTTACCAATCGCTGAAAACCATCGACAATCCGGCGCTGGTTCAGGTCTGGATGGACAGGGAGCTGAGCCGGTTTGACCTGGCTCTGGAGGCAGCGTAGCTGAAGCGTAAATTGAGGAGCGGATGTGTGGAGCAGATGTCTGGAGCAGATGTCTGGAGCGGGTAAAGGGAATCGAACCCTTATCTGAAGCTTGGGAAGCTGCCGTTCTGCCATTGAACTACACCCGCGATGGCCTGATTTTACAGTGAGTAGGGGAAACCGATGTCTCCAAAACACACAAAACGCCTGTTTTCAAGACTCATATTGGCCGCCAGCGCACGTATTATGTGCGCAAGCAGCTATTGATAAAGTAGCATCAGTTCCAACTTACTTTTGAATGTCACCCATGCAAAGGTATTTCAACTCGACATACTCTTCAATGCCGTGGCTCGAGCCTTCACGTCCCAGACCTGATTGCTTGACGCCGCCAAACGGCACATGCTCGGTGGCAATCACGCCCACATTGATGCCGACCATGCCGTATTCCAGCGCCTCAGCCACGCGGAAGATGCGGCCCACATCACGGCTGTAAAAGTAGCTGGCCAGACCAAACTCCGTGTTGTTGGCCGCATCAATGGCTTCCTGTTCAGTCTTGAACCTGAACACAGGCGCAAACGGTCCAAAGGTTTCTTCTTTGGCACACAGCATGTCGGCAGTTGCGTCGCCAACCAGCGTCGGTTCAAAAAACTGCCCATCGAGTTTTTTCCCGCCTGCCAGCAATTTACCGCCTTTGGCCAGTGCATCGGCCACATGCTGAGTCACTTTGGCCACCGCTTTTTCCTCAATCAGCGGGCCTGTCGTCACGCCATCTATAAAACCGTTTCCTACCTTCAATGTTTTGACCTTGGCTGCGAACTTTTCAACAAACTGGCCGTACACCGCATCCTGCACATAAATGCGGTTTGCGCACACACAGGTCTGGCCCGCGTTGCGGTACTTGCTGGCCATTGCGCCGTCAACAGCTGAGTCAATGTCGGCATCGTCAAACACAATAAAAGGCGCGTTGCCGCCCAGCTCGAGGGCCAACTTTTTCACGGTCGGCGCGCACTGCGCCATCAAAATGCGACCCACCTGGGTTGACCCGGTAAAACTCAAATGCCGCACGATGGGGCTGGCGCACAGCACCTTGCCCACTTCGGAGCTGTGCGTGCTGGTCACCACATTGAGCACACCGGGCGGAATGCCTGCCCGCATGGCCAGTTCAGCAGCGGCCAGTGCCGTCAGTGGTGTCAGTTCGGCAGGTTTGATAACCACCGGGCAACCTGCAGCCAGTGCAGGCGCTACTTTGCGGGTGATCATGGCCAGCGGAAAGTTCCAGGGCGTGATCGCTGCGCACACGCCGATTGGCTCTTTGGTCACCATCAGGCGGCGGTTGTTGTCAAACTGCGGCAGGGTCTGTCCATTGATGCGCTTGGCTTCCTCGGCAAACCATTCCACAAAGCTGGCACCATATGCAATCTCGCCTTTGGCCTCGGCAAACGGCTTACCTTGCTCGGCCGTCATGATGCGCGCCAGATCGTCCTGGTTGGCCATCAGCAGGGCAAACCATTTCATCAAAATTGCGTGGCGTTCTTTGCCGGTCTTTTTGCGCCATGCGGGCCAGGCAGCATTGGCAGCGTCAATCGCATCACTGGCAGACTGGGCATCGAGGTTTGCCACATCAGCCAATTTTTGCCCGTTTGACGGGTCATACACATCAAACCGGGCGTTGCCTGCCAGCCACTGGCCATTGATGAGGGCATCGGTTTTTAACAAGCTTGGGTCATTGAGCAGCGACAGGGGGGAGGTTTTCATGTCCATGGAAAGGTGCTTTCAAGATTGTGAAGTCAGGCAATTGAGACTAGCATATGCCGATTATTTTTTTAACAGCCGGAGACAACAACGTGAACCCTTGTGATCAAAATTCAACTGCCAGCCACCTGAGCGTGTTTCGATGGGCTCTGGCAAGCGCAGCTTTGCTGGGTCTGGCGTCGTGTGCCAGCCTGCCCGAGGAAAGCGCCGGTGCTGCACTGCAGCGCGCCAGCACCGCCATGGGCGGCTCGACGTTGAAGAGCATTGCTTTTTCTGGCACTGGGACCGGTGCCACCTTTGGGCAGGCATACCTGCCGGGTCAAGCCTGGCCCAAGATCACTTATTCGAGTTTTTCGCGCGTGGCTGATTATGAAAATGTTGCCTTCAGGGAAGACGCTGCCCGCAGCCGGTCGGAGCCCAATGGTGGCGGCGCCGTGCCGCTGATGGGCACGGGCGAGCAGCGCACCAGCGGCTTCATGCGCGGTGCCAGTGCCTGGAACATGGCAGGCCCCGCACCCGTCGCCGCGCCCGTGGCGTATGACATGCGTGTCCATGACCTTTGGACCACGCCGCACGGCATCATCAAGGCAGCAATGGCCAACAACCCCACTGTGAGCATGCGTATGGTGGGTGGAAAAGCCATGACTGCTGTGACCTTCGCCGTGCCAGGCGCATACCGGGCTACCGCGCTGATCAATGCTGCAGGACTGGTTGAGCAAATTGATTCCGCGATGCCGCATCCGGTCAGTGGCGACACGGTGTCAAAAATTGTCTTTTCTGATTACAAGGATGCCAGTGGCGTGATGTTCCCCATGCGCATCCAGCAGGAAATGGGCGGGTTCCCGGTGCTGGACCTGGCGGTCACAGATGTCAAACCCAACAGTGCCGCAGCCATTGAGGTGCCGGCACTCGTCACAGCCTTTGCTGAACGTGTGCAATCTGCCCAGGCCGCCGAGGGTGTTTGGTTTTTGGCCGGCGGCTCGCACAACAGCGTGGCCATTGAAATGAAAGACCACGTCATGGTGGTTGAAAGTCCACTGTACGACGGCCGCGCCGTGCCCACGCTGCAAGAAGCCAAAAAACTGGCGGGAAACAAGCCGATCCGCTTTGTCGTCAATTCTCATCACCACTTCGACCATTCAGGCGGCCTGCGCAGCGCAGTCGCTGAAGGCGCAACGCTGGTGACCAGCGAGCTGGCTCGACCTTATTTTGAAACGACGTTGGCAAACCCGAACAGCATCAGGCCAGACGCCATGCAAGCCTCTGGCAAAAAAGCAGTGGTCGCCGGCGTGAGTGGCAAACGCAGCTTTACCGATGGCAATCGGGTCGTTGAGGTGTACTACATTGACGGCAGCGTGCATGCCGATGGCTTTTTGATGGTGTATTTGCCGAAAGAAAGAATACTGATCGAGGCCGACGCCTTTACGCCTGGGCTGCCCAACACGCCTGCACCCGCTGTGCCCAATGCCCTGAATGTCAATCTGTTGCAAAACATCGAGCGCTTGAAGCTGGATGTGGCACAAATCCTGCCGCTGCATGGGCGCATGGTGCCGCTCGGTGAGCTGTATGCCGCCATTGGCCGAAAAAACTGATCTTGTTTTTTAAATCGATGTCGCCATTTGAATGTCTGTGACAAACACACACAAAGGCCAGTCATGCTAAAAAAGTCAATCTTGCGGTTTGCGGCCTGCCTGACGCTGGCAGCTGCGTCTTTCATGGCGAATGCACCTGCGCTTGCACAAGCAGAGCCCACCATCAACCAGATTTACGAAGCCGCTCAAGCAGGCAAGCTGGATCAGGCGCAAACCATGGTGCAGCAGGTGCTGGTCATGCACCCCAGCAGTGCCAAGGCGCATTTTGTGCAGGCTGAGCTGTTTGCCCGGCAAGGTTTGTCTGCCAAAGCGCGGGATGCGCTCTCTGCAGCGGACAGACTTGCGCCGGGTTTGCCCTTTGCCAAGCCCGAAGCAGTTCAGGCTTTGCGCACGCAATTGACATCAAAGCCTGGCCCGGTGGCCGCACCTGCCAAACAGGGCTTTGGCATGGAGACGCCTGCAACTGCCACATCGACTGTGCCTTCCGGATTGTTGCTGCTTTTGGGCGCGGGCGTTGTTGGCCTGGTGGTGTGGTTGATCCGGAGAAAGCCGGCAACAGCTACAACATTTGGCGCTCCTGCTGGTAGTCCCACGGGCATGCATGCCGGGATGGGGGTCGGCAGTGGCTTGAATGGCCCGCAAACTTTTGGAGCAGGTGCAGCCCCGGCACCCGGCTATGGACAAACCGGCTATGCCCAATCAGGCCAGCCGGGCCAGCCAGGTCAGCCAGGTCAGCCAGGTCAGCAAGGTCAGCCGGGATATGGCCAGGCACCTGCCACTGCGGGCATCGGTGGCCGTGTTATGGGTGGCCTGGCCACTGGACTGGCTGTAGGCGCCGGTGTGATGGCCGCGCAGGCGATTGGCAAGAACTTGATGGGCCATGACGCTAAAAGTGACGCCAACAATGAAAGCAACAATGCTGGGCATTTGAACGACAGTGCAGGCAATCGCTTTGATCCTTTGCCCGGCAATGCTGATTTGGGTGGCCAGAACTTCGGCATGGATGACAGCGCGTCGTGGGACGATGCAGGCAGTGCCGATGCGGGTGGCGGTGACTGGGACAACTGAGGCGACAACAGGCAAACGCCTTGAACGTTTGCTTGAGATTCTCTGGTAACGTTTTATCCAGCTCTGCGGGCCGAAACGGCATCCGACAGCACGTCCAGCACCTGGAGTGAATCGTCCCAGGCCAGGCATGCGTCGGTGATGCTTTTGCCGTATTCGAGCTTGCTGGCGTCGTCTTTGCCGGGCGTGAATTTTTGAGAACCCGGGTTGAGGTGGCTCTCAATCATCAGGCCGAAAACCTGCCTTGAACCTTGGGTGACCTGCCTTGCAATATCGCGTGCCACATCAACCTGCTTTTCATGTTGCTTTGAGCTGTTGGCGTGGCTGCAGTCCACCATCAGTGCGGGCGGCAATTTGGCAGCTGCCAACTCTGTACAGGCGGCCGTCACACTGGCTTCGTCGTAGTTGGGCAACTTGCCGCCGCGCAAAATAACGTGGCAATCCGGATTGCCGTTGGTTTGCACCACGGCGACCTGGCCATTTTTATGCACCGACAAAAAGTGGTGCCCGCGTGCGGCGGCCTGAATGGCATCGGTTGCGATCCGGATGTTGCCATCTGTGCCATTTTTAAAGCCAATCGGTGCAGACAGGCCCGAGGCCAGTTCACGGTGCACCTGACTTTCAGTGGTGCGCGCGCCAATTGCGCCCCAGGCAATCAAATCGCCAATGTATTGCGGCGAAATGACGTCCAGAAATTCGCTGCCCGCGGGCAAGCCCATGCGGTTGATGTCAATCAGCAACTGGCGGGCGATTCTCAGGCCTTCATCAATGCGGTACGTTTCATCCAGGTAGGGGTCGTTGATCAGGCCCTTCCAGCCGACAGTCGTACGGGGCTTTTCAAAATACACACGCATCACGATCTCTAATGTGCCAGCGTACTTTTTGCGTTGCTCGACCAGACGCCGCGCGTAGTCAAGTGCAGCAGCTGGGTCGTGAATTGAGCACGGCCCCATCACCACCAGCAAACGATCATCGGTGCCTGCAATGATGTTGTGAATGCTCTTGCGGGTGTGGGTGATCAACGCTTCAACCGGTGTGCCCTGAATCGGGAAAAAGCGAATCAGGTGCTCGGGCGGTGGTAACACGGTGATGTCCTTGATGCGTTCGTCGTCGGTCTGGCTGGTTTTGTCGGCGGGCGCATACCAGGTGGCAGTTGAGGTGGTCATCACGGGTTTCCTTTTTTAAATCGAAAATCAAATACTCTGAAAGCCAAAAAAAAACCGCCGGGTGTCCGGCGGTTTTTGAAAGATTCGAGCGTTAGTTGGGGTTACGCAAAATTCTCTCTACCGCCTGAAGCGCTTGAGAACCAAAAATAACCAAAATAAAACGATGCCTGGTGCATGGCTAGAAATGTAGCACAGGTTAAATCAGGACCAGACTCAGGCTGTTCCACCAACAGTCAACCCATCGATCCGCAGCGTCGGTTGGCCAACGCCTACCGGCACACTCTGGCCTTCCTTGCCGCAGGTACCCACGCCGCTGTCGAGTGCCATGTCGTTGGCAATCATGCTGACTTTTTTCAGGCACTCCGGGCCACTGCCAACAATCGTTGCGCCTTTTACCGGGTACAAAATTTTGCCGTTTTCAACCCAATATGCCTGGCTGGCTGAAAACACAAACTTGCCCGATGTGATGTCAACCTGGCCGCCCGCAAAGTTGGTGGCATACAAACCCTTCTTGATGCTGGCGACAACTTCCTGCGGATCCTTGTCACCACCGAGCATGTAGGTGTTGGTCATGCGCGGCATGGGCGTGTGGGCATAGCTTTCGCGGCGGCCATTGCCAGTGGGCTTGACGTTCATCAAGCGCGCATTCAGTGAATCCTGAATGTAGCCCTTCAAAATGCCATCTTCAATCAGCACATTGCGCTGGCTGGCGTTGCCTTCGTCGTCCACATTCAACGAACCGCGCCGGTCGGCAATGGTGCCGTCGTCCAGCACCGTCACCCCTCTAGCAGCCACGCGCTGGCCAATCTTGCCCGCAAATGCACTCGACCCCTTGCGGTTGAAGTCACCTTCCAGCCCATGCCCAATTGCTTCGTGCAACAAAATGCCGGGCCAGCCAGAGCCCAGAACCACTGTCATTTCACCGGCCGGTGCAGGGCGCGCTTGCAGGTTGGTGAGTGCCGCTTTGACAGCCTCGTCCACATACTGGCCAATTTGCGCATCGTCAAAATACGCCAGGCCAAAGCGGCCGCCGCCACCTGCCGAGCCGGTCTCGCGCCTGGCCTGGCCGCCAACAGTTTGCTCGGCAATCACACTGACTGACAAGCGCACCAGCGGCCGTACATCAGCAGCCAGCGTGCCGTCGGCGCGCGCCACCATCACCACGTCGTATTCACTGGCCAGGCCAGCCATCACCTGCACGATGCGCGGGTCTTTGGCTTTGGCAAGTTTTTCCACTTTCTCCAGCAGTTTGACTTTGGCTGTGCTGCCCAGTGTGGCAATCGGGTCATGGCCTTCATACAGCGTGCGGCTGTTGGCAACTTTGCGGCTGGGCGTTTTAATCTTGGCAGATTTCCCCGCACCTGAAATGCTGCGCACAGTGCGTGCAGCATCCATCAGCGACGCTTCAGAAATATCGTCTGAATAGGCAAAAGCAGTTTTTTCACCACTGACAGCCCGCACGCCCACGCCCTGGTCAATGCTAAAAGAGCCGGTTTTGACAATGCCTTCTTCCAGGCTCCAGCCTTCACTGCGGGTGTATTGAAAGTACAGGTCTGCGTCGTCCGCACCTTTGGAAGTAATCTCTGCCAAGGCTTTGGACAAGTGCGATTCTGTCAAGCCGAACGGCTTCAGCAGCAACTGCTGTGCAATGTCCAGCCGGTTTGACGTGGAAGTCTGGTTTGGTTTGACCGTTGATGAGGTGATGGACGCGTTGAGTGCCGACGATGTATTGAAGGTGAGTGAAGTCATGCCGTAATTGTAGGCAGTCTGTGCCAGCGGCGTCCCCACGGGTTGCTTGGCCTTTGCGCGCGCCTAAAATACAGGCATGCTGGCACAGAGAACCCTTAAATCGCTCACCAAAGCTGTTGGCGTGGGACTTCACAGTGGGCAGCGAGTGGAGTTGACCTTGCGGCCTGCTGCGCCTGATACGGGCATTGTGTTTCGCCGGGTTGATTTGCCGCAGCCCGTTGACATCGCAATTTCGGCGTTGGCAGTAACTGATACCCGGCTCGCATCGACTGTCTCCAACGGCAATGCAAAAGTCTTCACGGTTGAACATTTGATGTCCGCGTGTGCGGGGCTGGGGCTGGACAACATGTACATTGACATCACGGCTGAGGAAGTTCCCATCCTGGATGGTTCTGCTTCGTCGTTTGTGTTTCTGCTTCAATCGGCTGGCATTGAACTTCAAAATGCCCCCAAGCGCTTTGTCCGGGTATTGAAAGAAGTTGAAGTCCGGGACGGTGTGGGCCCAAATGTGAAATGGGCGCGACTGTCGCCTTATGAGGGCTACAAACTGGGTTTTGAAATTGATTTTGACCATCCGGCAGTTGATTCAACGGGCCAGCGACTCGAGTTTGACATGAGCACAGGTTCCTACACCCGGGACATTGCCCGGGCGCGAACCTTCGGATTTACAAAAGACGTTGAAATGATGCGTGCCAGTGGACTGGCCATGGGTGGTGGTCTGGACAACGCGATCGTGATGGACGATTACAAAGTGCTCAACAGCGAGGGCCTGCGGTACAACGATGAGTTTGTGAAGCACAAAATCCTCGATGCGATGGGTGATTTGTATTTGCTGGGCAAACCGCTGCTGGCTGCGTACAGTGCATTCCGCTCAGGTCACGCGTTGAACAACAAGTTGCTGCGGGCGCTTTTGGCGCAAGCAGATGCGTATGAGGTCATCACTTTTGAAGATGAAAACCAGGCCCCTCAGGGTTTTGCAACCCTGGCGCGTGCCTGGTAGCGCGGCAGGCCATCCGCCCAATGGGTTTTGTACGTGCTTTTGTTTTGTTGCTGCTTGTAGCCTGTGCGTTGCTGTTTCTGCTTTACGCATTGACTGGTCAGGCCCGGTACAAACAATGGGGCCTGGTGGTGCTGCAGTGGACGTTGCTGGCAGGGTTTGGCTTTTTCGCCGTGCTGATTTTTCAGCGCCTGACAACTGCTTGACTGATCAACACCCTGGCTTGGCGCTCAGGATTTATTGAGTGCTGCCGTCACCAGCGCATGTGCCTTGCCTGCATGGGCATGCGTGATGGCCAGTCCCAACGCGTCTGCGGCGTCTTTGCCAGGCAGGCTTGGCAGTTTGAGCAGCCGCATGACCATCTGCTGCATCTCGGCCTTGCCGGCTTTGCCATAGCCTGCAATCGATTTTTTCAGCCGCAGGGCGCTGTATTCCGCCACGCTCAAATTGGCAGACACCAGCGCTGTGATGCAGGCACCTCTGGCTTGTCCCAACAACAGGGTTGCCTGCGGATTGGCATTGACAAACACAATCTCGATTGACGCGCAGTCGGGCTGGTAGCGCTCGACAACTTCCCGCACACCATCAAAAAGCACCTTCAGTCGGCCCGGCAGATCTTTTTTTTCCAGATGTGCGGTTTTGATGGTGCCGCTGGCAACATACGTCAGCTGCTGGCCGTCCACATCCACCACGCCAAAGCCGGTGATCTGCAAACCAGGGTCTATGCCAAGAATACGCATGGGTTCATTCACACAAGATAATTTGCTATATATTCAGGAGCTGCTAGCGCCCATAATACAAGGGCTATAGGCTGATTTATATCCCAAAATACCACCTGACGGAGTGAAAAAACACCGGTGCCGCAAAGCACAGCGCATCGACCCGGTCCAGCAGCCCGCTGGCGCCTGTGATGGACTTGCCTTCCTTGCCCCAGTTGGTGATGCCCCGGTCCCGCTTGAGCGCTTTCATGACCAGATGCCCCAGCGAGCCGGCCACGCAGGCAATCAGGGCCATGGCCACTGCCTGCGCAGGTTTGAATGGTGTCAGCGCTGACATCAGGCCACCAATCAGGCTGGCAACCACCACTGCCACCAGCCAGCCAATCCAGTTGAATGTTGTGCTGATTTGTGGCGCAACAAGCTTGAACAGGGCAGGGCGTCTGCGTTTGAGCTGGTTGTCAACAAGGTACTGAACCACCATGCAGCTTTGCACCACAAACACCAAAAAGAACACCAAAAACGCATTCTTGCCATGGTAGTCCGGGAACTTCAGCAGCAGCAGCGCCGGTACATGGCTGATGCCGTAAACGCACACCATGATGCCCCACTGAAGTTTGGCGTTACGCTCCAGAAATCGTTCAGGGTCATTGGCCAGTGCACTGACCACCGGGATGGCCAAAAAAACATAGACCGGAATAAAAACCGTGACCAGATCAAAGTGCCGCGTGATCACCAGTGCAAACTGCACGGGCAGCACCATGAAAAAAGCCAGCACCAGACTGCGGTGATCGCCCTGGCGGGTGGGCGACAGCGTGATGAACTCGCGCAAGGCAAAAAATGCGACAAAAGCAAACAGCACCGTTGCCACTGTCTCGCCCAGTGCCCAGCCAACCCAGAACACCGTGGCCATGACCCAAGATGTCTGCAGTACACCATTAAATTCCTTTTGCGACATGGTTTGCGCCACTGTTTGCGAATCTTCCAGTACGCCTTCCGGGCGTTCGCGCAGTGTTTGCACAACGGCATACACACTGATCAAAGACAACATGCCAAACAGCAAAACGAACAGCAACCCCACCTGTTGGGATGGCTGCAAACCGAGCAAAAAAGTATTGAGCATGTCAGCCAGGTCAGGATTGCCGCAGCGCCATGACAGCATCACGCGCGCGGGTCAAAAACAAATGACGGTCTTCATCAAGCCCCAGCGCAATGGGCGCACCGAAAGTGACCGAACACAAAATCGGCACGGGCACCACCTCACCCTTGGGCATGACGCGCTGCACATTGTTGATCCAGGCGGGCACCAGCACCACATCGGGAAATTTTTGCGCCAGGTTGTACAGGCCGGATTTGAACTTTTGCGGGTCTTCCTGATTGCCGCGTG
Organism: Polaromonas sp.; assembly: GCA_025362315.1. Classification (GTDB taxonomy): domain Bacteria; phylum Pseudomonadota; class Gammaproteobacteria; order Burkholderiales; family Burkholderiaceae_C; genus Polaromonas. The sequence goes on along the minus strand of JANYGP010000059.1, from coordinate 27,341 downwards.
TCCCTTCAGGAAACAGGATGATGGAGTCTCCGCTGGCCAGCGCGTTCATCAAAGGCTCCAGCGGGTCCTGATCGCCGGTCTGGACGCGATCCACATAAATGGCGTTGAACACAGCTGTGGTGACCCAGCGCTTGAACGGGGTTTTTGTCCAGTAGTCTTTGGCGGCGATGGGCCGGGTGATGCTGCGCAATTCTTCAGGCAATGCAGCCCACATCAGCACCAGGTCCGCATGGCTTTGGTGGTTGGCAAAGTAAATGCGCTGCTCCGCTTTTGGCGGGCAGCCCTGCCAGCGGGCCTGTGCGCCGGTCAAAACGCGAATCAGCCCGAGCAGAAACAAGCCCATGAGCTTGGCTAGCATGTTTGTCCGGGCCTGGCCCGCTGAAAAATCATGGCAGCTCCACCCCACCCATGCGCGCCGCAATGGTGCTGGCGCGGGACGACAGGTAACCCGACTGTGGCCGGGTTTCAAAGTGTTTGGGACGCGGCAACATCACCGCCAGCCGGGCCGCTTCGTAGGCGCTCAATTTTTCAGCGCTTTTGCGAAAGTAGTGCTGGGCCGCCGCCTCTGCGCCAAAAATGCCTTCTCCCCACTCAACACTGTTCAGGTAAATTTCCAGAATGCGCTGTTTGTCCAGCAGCTTTTCCAGCAGCAGCGTGAGCACCAGCTCCTGTCCCTTGCGCAGCAGGGTGCGCTCGCCTGACAAAAAAAGATTTTTGGCCAGCTGCTGTGTGATGGTGGAGCCACCGATGATTTTGGGCGTTTTGGCGAGTTTGGCACCGGAAGCCGTACTGGAGCCGGCATTCAGTCCAGCGTCGGGTTTTTTGATCACTTGCTGCGCGCGCTGTTCGGCTTTGGCGTTTTCTCTCGTGTTTTTGTCCCAGGCTTTTTCCAGTGCTTCCACATCCACGCCGTCATGCTCTACAAAGCTGGCGTCTTCAGACGCAATGACGGCGCGTTTGAGGTTGTCAGAAATGCTGTCATACGGCACCCACTGCTGGTGCCATTTCAAGCTGCCAGTGGTGGTGAACACGCTGTAAACAGCAGAGCGTTCAAATGCAGTGGATTCCGGATTTACGGCTGCCATCAGCGCAATGCGGCCCACAAAGTAAAGTTGCAAGGACAAGCCGGACAAAACCACCAGCAACAACAAGCGCAAGAATGCTTTCATGGGGCTCTCATGCTTGCCCGTCAGCGACTTGTGAGCTTGGTCTCAAGCGTTTCGTCACGCGTGAACTTGAAGCGTGACACCACCACAATCTGGTCAGCTTTGCGGCGCATGGCGTCGGTAAATTTGTCAAACGGACCGGTGCCTTTGACGATGCTTTGTGCCCGGCGATCCAGCGTCAGGTTGCCCGAAGTCTCCACCACTTCGGTTGCCAGAATGCGGCCGTCAAAGTTGACGGTCACGATCATGGTCAGTTCACCGTAGAGCTTTTTGCCCGCCAGCTCCGGGAAGTTGCTGGTGCCCTTTTCTTCAATCTTGCGGCGCAGGCTGTCGTAATAAATGGCATACACCGCTTCGCGCGTTGCCGGGCTGATGTAACGCTTTTTGGGCCGGGCGCTTTCTTCGTTGATGCGCTTTTCAATTTCAGCCAGGATTTTGATCAGCTGCTTGCGCTTTTCCTCGCGTTCAGCCTGGACCGGGTCGTTGGCAGCTACCTTTGGGTCAGGCGGTGGCATGGTTGCCAGCTGTTTTTTGATTTGCGCCAGCAGCTGGGTTTGCTGCTCCTGCATGGCTTCCACTTTTTTTTGCGCGTCTTCGGCTGCATCGCCCAGATCTGTCAGCGCTGATGGCGGCAAGGGGGACGTTGCGCGGCCTTTTTCCATCTCACCCCCGCCTGCCAGAGAGCTTTGCGCAATGGCCTTGGCAAATTCCGGCTTGTCATTGGATTTGGCATTGACCAGAATAACTTCAAGCGGTGTGTCTTTGAAAACGCGGTTGAAACTTTGCGGATCGACGAACCGCGTGGTCAGCACCACTGCATGGAGCAACGCGGATGCGCCCAGGGCTATTTGCAATGTGCTGAAGGTTCTCACAACTAAATTATCATTGAAATGATCAACGCCAAATCACGCGTTAACTGCTTGTAGTGGGCAATTCAGCAGGCTCGCTCAAGTCCACCGCAATGGCAATCGGACCCGCTGAAGTGTCATCGTCGTCCTCAGTCGCTTCGTCCTGACCCAGGCCTGGTGACACCACATCGAGTCGCTCAAGTACGGCCCCCGTGACATCCAGTGTGATCTCGTCAATCTCGCCCAACCTGATGCGTACCTTTGCCCCGCGCGGCAAGCCTAGAGCCCCGGTTGCAGGCAACGCCAGTGGCAAATCATCTGCCCGAACCAGGTTGTCCTTGAAAGCCGTGGCCGTCAGCTCTGTCATGCTGTTTTGCTGCAGGTACTTCAGCGTCCAGTAACGCTCAATGCCGTTCTGGTAGGCGTTGTAGGCACTGTAGGCTGCATCAAATCCTGAAATGATGGAAAAAAGCTCTGTGTCTTTGGGTTTGAACGGCGCAACCAGCGCTGCCGTGCGACCATGCTTGACGCAGGCAATGATTTGCCACTGGTTGACCAGGTCGGTGTAGCGGCGCAGCGGTGAGGTGGACCAGGCGTAGCTGGGCACACCAAGGCCTGCATGCGGCAATGCTTTGGTGCCCATGCGCACTTTCACGCCGGGTGCCAGGCTGGCCTGGCTGCGGTAAATGCCCGGCACGCCGTGCTCGGCCAGCCATTGGCCCCAGGTGCTGTTGGCCAGAATCATCGCTTCAGCCACGATCAGATCCAGCGGCGCGCCCCTCTGACGGGTGGTGATGGTGACGCGTTCGTTGCCGCGCGGCTCTTCGCCGCTGGGGTTGTCAAGCTTGAAGTTGTAATCCGGGCGATTGAAGTTCTCGGGCTTGCCTCGGGCCACTTCGCGCTGCGATTTCAGATGTTTTGCCAGTTTATGCAGGTAAATAAGCTCTGTAGCCCAAGCGATATCGGCGCTGGCAGCTGCGTTTTCTGTAGCAGCAAAAAATGCCTCATTGAAAATGCTGTCCAGCACGTCATGGCGCAGGTTGGCCGCAATGCTTACCAGCTCCAGTCGGGTGCTTGTGCCTTTGATGTCACATGTGGCTTCGTCCAGCGTCACATACAGCGACACGGCCGGGCAATTGCGCCCCGCCATCAGCGTGTAGTTTTGCACCACCTCGTCTGGCAGCATGGTCAGCTTGTAACCCGGCATGTACACCGTGGACAGTCGGGCACGGCCCAGCACATCGACCGGACTGCCCGGCTGGATGGCCAGGCCAGGTGCCGCAATATGAATGCCCAGTGTGACGGTGCCCGAACCAATGCCTTTCACAGACAGGGCATCGTCAATCTCGGTGGTGGCCGAGTCGTCGATGGAAAAAGCCTGTACATCTGCCAGCGGCAGCTGCTCGGTGTGCACTGGTGCTTCAAGCTGCGGAAAACCTGTGCCTTTGGGAAAGTTTTCAAACAGAAAACGCTTGTAGTGAAACTGGTAGGGCGAGGAAATGGCGCCCGATTGCTGCAACAGGTCCAGTGGTGCAACGTGTGTGGTCTTTGACGCTTCAACGACTGCCTTGTACTCCGCGCTGTTTTTATCGGGTTTGAACAATATTTTGTACAGCTGCTCGCGTATCGCTTCAGGGCATGTGCCTTGCGCCAGGTCTGTGGCCCAGGCGGTAATTTGCAAGCCAAGCTGCTTTTTCTTTTCAATTGCCGCAAGGGCCAGTTGCAAAATTTCAAACGGCGCTTTTTTGAACCGGCCTTTGCCCGAACGCCTGAAATAGTGGGGTGCGTCGAACAATCTGAACAGGGCTGCTGCCTGCTGCTCCAGCGTGGCAGGTTTGGCCGGGTCTGCACTGAAGTAGTCACGCGCCAGGTCAGAAAAGTCAAACTCATCCTCGCTGGCAAACTCCCAGGCCAGCTCAAGGTCAATGTCGCTGCTTAACTTTTGCGCGGCAGCTACAAAGTCAGCGGGCGCAGGCTTTTCAAACTTCAAAAGCGCATTGGCAGACTTGACCTTCACGCGCTTGCCAGAGTCCAGCTCTACCTGCAATGAGCTGTCTGCCTCAGACAAAATACGGCCAGCCAGGTGCTTGCCGGCCTCTTCAAACAATACAAACAAAATGGGTGCCTAACAATCGTTGGATGATGGTGCAGCGTCTCAGTGTAATCAGGCAGCCATCACCCTCAGTAGCCGATAATCGGGCATGGCCGCAGTTTTCGACAAACCTTCACTTTTCAAGCGTGCTGCGCCGCTGTTCAGCGGCTTTGACGGCCCGCTGGCCTTTGCCGTGTTTTTGCTGGCCAGTGCCGGGCTGCTGATCATGTATTCGTCAGGTTATGACCATGGCAGCAGGTTTGTTGACCATGGCCGCAACATGTTGATCGCGGGCTTCATCATGTTTGTGGTGGCGCAAATCCCGCCGCAGCGGTTGATGACACTGGCTGTGCCGCTGTATGCTTTTGGGGTGGCGCTGCTCATTGCGGTGGCCATTTTCGGAATTACCAAAAAAGGCGCGCGCCGCTGGCTGAACATTGGCATCGTCATTCAGCCCAGCGAGATCCTGAAAATTGCCATGCCGCTGATGCTGGCATGGTGGTTTCAAAAGCGTGAGGGCCAGTTGCGGCCGCTGGACTTCATCGTGGCTGGCGTCCTGCTGATCATTCCGGTGGGCCTGATCATGAAGCAGCCTGATCTGGGCACGTCGCTGTTGGTTCTCGCTGCGGGGCTGGCAGTGATATTTTTTGCAGGCTTGAGCTGGAAGCTGATTGTGCCGCCCGTTGTTATTGGACTCATTGGTGTCTTTTTAATAGTATGGTTTGAGCCCGCGCTCTGCGCTGACGGTGTGCGCTGGCCGGTGCTGCATGACTACCAGCAGCAGCGCATCTGCACCCTGCTTGATCCGTCCCGTGACCCATTGGGCAAGGGTTTTCACATCATTCAGGGGATGATTGCCATTGGATCGGGCGGCCTGTTTGGCAAGGGTTTCATGGCCGGCACGCAGACTCACCTTGAATTCATCCCTGAGCGCACCACCGACTTCATATTTGCTGCGTTTTCTGAAGAGTTTGGGCTGGCAGGCAATTTGCTGCTGATGGCCGGATTTGTTTTCTTGATTTTGCGCGGCATGATGATCGCCATGGACGCTGCAACGCTGTTTTCACGATTGCTGGCTGGGGCAGCAACGATGATCTTTTTTACCTACGCGTTTGTCAACATGGGCATGGTCAGCGGCATTTTGCCGGTGGTGGGCGTGCCGCTGCCGTTCATCAGCTACGGCGGCACCGCCATGGTCACGCTGGGGCTGGCGGTGGGCATCCTGATGTCGATTGCCAAAGCCAAGCGGCTGGTGCAGTCCTAAGGACTGTAAAAAAAGTAAAACCCGGGATTTGCCAGCCGGACTGCCCAGTCATCTAAAAACTAGTTAATAATCAGCTATTTTGGCCTGTAGCCCTTTACATACGGGCGCTAGCCGCTACGTATTATGTAGCAAATTCGTTTTTTACCAGCGTCAGCGATTGCGTTCTGCTTCTCGTCGATTTTCATCCATGATGCGCCTTTCAATGCATTGGGGGTGCTGGCCAAACACGGTTTTGGCGCACTGCTCGTTCATGCAGCTTTGAAAGCCAAACAAAATCCGACCCTCACAAGCCGCCTTTGGATTGCTTGCAACTGCCACAGCACCTATCTGCGGCAGTGCAGTCACTGCAGCCTCAGCGGCACGGATGGGTTCTTGCCTGGGTGGTTGAACTTCTGATTTGACAGGCGCTTTAATTGCCAGAGCATTGGGCGTTTTTGATGCCGCCAACGCCGGGCGAACAAGTTTGGCGGGCGTGGATGCTGCAGCTGCCGGCGCAATGATCACTGGGGCTGCAGGCACTACAAGCTCAGGCATGCTGGCCCCTGTTGTTGCAACGGATGCTGCTCCCAAAGCCGGGGCTGGCGCATTGGCGACGAGGACAGCTGCAGCCACGACGGGCGCAACTGTTTGTGCGGCCAGATCAGGCACCTTGCCTGATCCACTGAACATGCTGAAAGCAGCACCTGCGCCAGTCAGCACCAGGGCAGCCACCAGCCAGAGCAGGCGGCTTTTGTCAGCCGCTTTGCGTGTCGGCAAGGCGGGCTTGGCCAGCACTGCCTTTGAAGCCGTTGAATGTTTGGATATTGCCTCAGGCTGTTTGGGTATGGCGCCCTTAGGCTGTTTGGGTATGGCCTTGGGCTTGACCGGTAAAACAGGCTCAGTTGTCACCAGGATTTCAGTGTCAGCAAAACCGTCACTGGCTGCAAGAGTTCCAGACTCGGCAAGCAGCACTGCGTTACCGCTGGCATTCACATCTGTCATGGGCCGTTTTGCCATGAGTCGGGTTGCTTCATCCATGTCAAACGGCGCAGACGCTTTCAGATTTTTAAGTCGCCGACGGGCCAAGTCAGCGTAAATACCCGCTGGAAATTTATCCAGAAAGCCGTACAGATCATCGGCATCGCTGGAATCCTTGATGTCTTTCCAGTACACCAGTTCAACTTCTTGTGTGACCAGGGATGTGCTGGTGCCGCTGTTGGTGTTGCCCCCTGACTGCGTCGCAATCAGTGACTCGCCGGGCATCACCGTGGCTGTCCAGGTGGTGTTGCTGCCCTTGGCAAGAGCCGTAACAACAGGCGCAATGGTCATGTCACTGGCCTGTTTGCAGGCTGACTGCAGGGCGGCAGAAAATTCTTGCGCTGTGGCATATCGCGCAGCACGCGCCTTGGCCAGCGATTTGGCCACCACCGCATCCAGCGCAGGCGGCAATTTGGCATTCAATGACGTAGGAGATGGCGGCTGGAAGCTGACGATTTTTTGGATCACCGCAAAATCAGTGTCACCATCGAAAGGGCGTTTCCCGGTCAGCAGCTGATACAGCACCACGCCTGCTGCAAACAGGTCGGTACGCGCATCGATTGGTTTGCCTTCCAGCTGCTCTGGCGACATGTATTTCAAGGTGCCAATGATGGTGCCCTGGGTGCGCGTGATGTCGCCTGAGTCCTGGATACGTGCCACACCAAAATCAGACAGCTTGATGTGCCCACCTGCAATCACCAGCAAATTGGCCGGCTTGATGTCGCGGTGCACCACATTTTGCTGATGCGCATAGCTCAGTGCTGACAGCAAATCAGCCATGATGACCTGTGTCTGCTCAAGTGTGTATGCCTGCCCGTTGTCCAGGTGATGCTTGAGGTCCTGACCTTCGACAAATTCCATCACCAGATAGGCAATGTCAATGTCACGGTCCGAGTCATAAACGCTGACGATGTTGGGGTGCTGCAGGCGTGCCGCGGAGCGTGCCTCAGTGCGAAAACGCACCTCGTATTCCGCGGCTGCTTCATCAGAAAGGTTTTCAACCTTGATGGTTTTGATCGCCACCCGGCGGTCCAGGTTGGGGTCACGTCCCTCGTACACCAATCCCATCGCACCCTTGCCAAGTACGCGGATCAGGTCGTAGCGACCAAGTTTTTTCAGACTCATGAGAGTATCATGTCAACAGGCATTTCGCAGCGGCGCAAAGTTTGCAACCAGCCACTTTACATTATGTTGCAGCGTAATTTCCTGCGGAGTCGGCGTTTGCGATGTATTGGGTTGAAAACTCTATAACAGGCGCCCCCGGGTCCGCTTTTTCACAGTCCGGCACAATTTGCCCACTGCCTTCCAGGCTGCATTCGGTTTAGCGCAACTCCAGTGCGTGGCTCTGGTTGCCCATGTACACCCAGGTCCCGTAACTTGATGCAGCTGTCAGCACAAATTGACCTCTGCGCCACACGAGCGTTGCATGCATGCGTGACACACGGGGATCATTGATGGGCAAACTGGCGTCAATAGCGCGGCCCAAAGCAACACTGCCACCCCACGGCTGAACCCGCACGACCTGGCCAGCCTAAGCCAGCCTAAGCCAGCTCCAGGCATGTGCTCTGGATTTGCGTTGAAATGGAGCGCCCTACCAGTGTGGAGTCTTTATCACGTCCAGGTTGCCATTCAACCCGGTACACGTGACTGGCATCTGTGCGTCCGCGCAAAAGCATGGGGCCCATGCTGTCTACAAGATCGGCGAAGACAACGGTGGTCACCGGTAGTGAGTCCAAGCGTCATTACAGGCAGCAAAAGCATCAATGTAGCAGCCAGTCATCCGGCAAAGCCATCCCACAGCAGCTTGGTGCCGGTCAAGAACATGCCCCAGTAGATGAATCGGTAAAAAAGGAACGGGCTGATATGCCTGGCCACACGCAGACCAACCCACACCCCCAGCGGTGCCAGTGGCAGCAATACCAGCGAGGTTCCCATGTTTCGCGCATCCAGCAAACCCAACCAGCCGTAAGGTATCCACTTGGACAGGTTGATCACAAAAAACAGGAATGCCATCGTGGCGGTGAACTTGATCGGAGGCAAGCGCATGGGGATCAGGTAGGCATTGATGGGCGGCCCGCCGGCATGGGCAACAAAACTGGTGAACCCCGATGTCATGGTCAACAGTGCACCTGTCCACCGGGGCGGGGGCGGGCTGTCAGGGCGGGGCGGGAACAACAAGCGCTGCACCAGAAATAGCAGGGTGAATGCGCCCACCATGCCAGCAACGATATGGGCATCCAGCAGTTTGAACAGGAACGCGCCGATGGCTGTACCCACCAAAGCAAACGGCACCAGAAACTTCAGCAGCTGCTTGTCGAAGTCCTTGCGAAAAGCAGCCATGCCCAGCACGTCCATCAACAGCAGCACAGGCATCAAAATCGCAGCGGCTTGCGGCACACTGATGCTCAAGGCCATGATGGGAACAGCGAGTGAGCCAAAGCCTGCACCGAAACCGCTTTTGCTGATTCCCAGCAGCAGCACAGCCGGTACCGCAACCACGTAAAAAAACGGATCGCTGATGATGTTGAGCATCAGGAAAACATCACAGGACGGTGCACGCCTGCTCAAAACTCAAGCGCGGATTGCGGGCAAAAAGTTTGCTGTTGTCCCCGTACCCCAGATTGATCAGAAAATTGGTTTCAAATCGCCTATCAGGAAAAAATTCGGTGTTGACCTGGGTCAGGTTCACGCCGCTCATCGGCCCACAGTCCAGTCCCACGGCGCGGGCTGCCATCATGAAATAAGCTGCCCCCAGCGTGCCATTGCGCGAAGCTGTGGCCCGGGCCATGGGCAAATCAGCCTCAAACATATGCCTGGCACCCGGCTCATGCCAGACTTGCGGCATGTGCTCATAAAACCGTGTGTCGGTCGCCACGATGACAGTGACCGGCGCTGCTTTCGTTTTGCTGACATTGCTAAGCATCAGTGCTGGCAGCAAACGGGCACGCGATGGCGCACTGATCAAAAAAACGTAGCGCGTGGGCTGCGCATTCATTGATGTTGCGCCCATTTTGGCGAGATCATACACCCGTGCAAGCAAGGCCAGCGGCACCGGCTGGTCAGTAAAGCCGTTGGCTGTACGCGCATCCGAGAAAAGTTGATTCAGGCTGGCTTGAGGCAGGGCGTTGTAAGCAGACACGGTTTGACTTTCAAAAAAACAAGTGTAGCCCAGGAAAGTGGCTTGCCTCGCGTCGTAAATACAAGTAAAAAGTGCCTCTAACCCAATCTGAACGGGCGCTAACAGCTATGTTATACATAGCATTCAGACTCGCTCAAGCACCAGCGCAATGCCCTGTCCAACCCCAATGCACATGGTGCACAGGGCGTAGCGGCCCGAGGTTTTGTGCAGCTGGTTGACAGCAGTGGTAGCCAGCCTTGCGCCTGATGCGCCCAGCGGGTGGCCAAGCGCAATGGCGCCGCCATTGGGGTTGACGCGCTCATCGTCGTCTTGCAGGCCCAGCAGGCGCAGCACAGCCAGGCCTTGCGCAGCAAATGCCTCATTCAATTCAATCACGTCCATCTGCGCCAGCGTCAAGCCTGTCAGCGCCAGCACCTTTTGGGTAGCAGGTGCGGGGCCAATGCCCATGATGCGAGGCGCCACGCCAGCAGTCGCCATGCCAACGATACGGGCGCGTGGCGTCAGCCCGTTTTTGGCGGCAGTGGCTTCGTCTGCCAGCAGCAATGCACAGGCACCGTCATTGACGCCAGAAGCATTGCCGGCTGTCACGCTGCCATCAGGCCGCACTGCACCCTTGAGTTTGGCAAGAGCTTCCAGGCTGGTTTCGCGTGGATGTTCGTCCTTGCTGACAACAATGGCGTCTCCCTTTTTCTGAGCAATGGTCACAGGCGTGATCTCGGCATCAAAGAAACCGGCCTTTTGCGCGGCCACTGCTTTGAGCTGGCTGGCCAGGGCCATTCTGTCCTGGTCTTCGCGGCTGATGTTGTAGTCTGTGGCCACGTTTTCGGCTGTTTCCGGCATGGCGTCAACGCCGTACTTTTCGCGCATCAGCCTGTTCACAAAGCGCCAGCCAATGGTGGTGTCGTACATCTGCGCAGCGCGGCTGAAAGCACTTTCAGCCTTGCCCATCACAAATGGCGCACGGCTCATGCTTTCAATACCGCCCGCTATCATCATGGAAGCCTCCCCCGCTTTGATGGCGCGGGCTGCCGTACCGATTGCATCCAGCCCGGAGCCGCACAGGCGGTTGATGGTTGCACCGGGCAACTCCATCGGCAAACCCGCCAGAAGTGTTGCCATGTGGGCCACGTTGCGGTTGTCTTCACCGGCCTGGTTCACGCATCCATAGATCACATCGGTCACAGCCAACCAGTCCACATTCGGGTTGCGCACCATCAGCGCCTTGAGCGGAATCGCGCCCAAATCGTCGGTTCGCACGCTGCTCAATGCGCCGCCATAGCGGCCGAATGGAGTGCGGATGGCATCACAAATAAAAGCGTGGTTCATATCGTGTTTTCAAAAATTAAAATTCATTGAGCATTCATTGAGCATTCATTAGCAATAGTCAGACCAACGATCAGCTCAAGCTCGGCGTGTTCAAGTCCATCGATCTTGTCAATCAATCTCAAGCCTTGCGGTGTGCAGGCCAGCGTCGCCAGCTCTGTGTAAATGCGCTTGACGCAGCCAATACCGGTCAACGGATAACTGCAATGGTCGACGATTTTGCTTGTGCCCTGTCTGGTCAGCAAGTCCATCATTACCCAGGTTTGTTTGGCGCCAACAGCCAGGTCCATCGCGCCACCGACTGCTGGAATGGCGCCAATTTCTCCTGTGCTCCAGTTGGCCAGGTCACCCGTGCTGGACACCTGAAACGCACCCAGCACGCAGATGTCCAGGTGCCCGCCGCGCATCATGGCAAAGCTGTCTGCATGGTGAAAGTATGCGCCACCTTCAAGCAAGGTCACAGGTTGTTTGCCCGCGTTGATCAGGTCATAGTCTTCATCGCCCTTTGCCGGTGCTGGGCCCATGCCTAAAATGCCGTTTTCACTGTGCAGCAGCACCTCGAATCCTGCAGGAATATGGTTGGCCACCAGTGTGGGCATGCCGATGCCCAGGTTGACCGTGGCGCCTTCGGGGATGTCTGCCGCAATGCGAGCGGCCAGCTGGTCTCTGGTACGTTGTTGGTAGCGCATATTCATGCCACTTTCTTTTGACCACCGGGTTGTGTTTTCACCCTGTCAATTTTAACAATGGCGTGAACAAAAATGCCGGGTGTGACGATATGTTCCGGGTTCAGTGCGCCAAGCGCCACAATTTCATGCACAGTGGCAATTGTCTTTTTGGCGGCGGTGGCCATGACCGGGCCAAAGTTGCGCGCAGACTTGCGATATGTCAGGTTGCCCCAGCGGTCGCCCTGCTCGGCTTTGATCAATGCCAGGTCGCCATGAATCGGCATTTCAAGAACGTAGTTTTTGCCATTGATTTCACGCGTCTCCTTCATGCTGCCGTCAGCATTTTTGGCCAGATCGGTGCCATAACCGGTAGGCGAAAAAAAAGCGCCTATGCCTGCGCCCGCAGCCCGGATACGCTCGGCCAGATTGCCCTGGGGCACCAGTTCCAGTTCAAGTTTGTCAGCGCGGTACAAGCTGTCAAACACATGACTGTCCGTCTGGCGCGGAAAGCTGCAAATGATTTTGCGTACCCGGCCGGCTTTGAGCAGGGCTGCCAGTCCTGCCTCTGCGTTGCCAGCATTGTTGTTGACAACTGTCAGGTCTTTGGCTCCTTGCGCCAACAGGCCGTCAATCAGCTCGTCTGGTATGCCGGCCGTGCCAAAGCCGCCAATCAAAACCGTTGCGCCGTCTTGCACGTCTGCCAGCGTATCCGCGATGAAGCGGGCAACTTTGTTAATCATGCTGGTGTCTTCATTACAACGCCATTATCAGAGACACATTGTTGCGCCAGCCATAAAACAGTTTGCCGCAAAAACATGGTTTGCGTCTGCATGCTAAGCTGAAAGCATGTTTACGCCTTCACAAGCCGATGTTCGTCGATTTTTCTGCTCAGTTCAGGCTAATGCCCAATCAAATAAACCGCTGGAAGCTCTTGAAACCATAGCAAGTCAATGGCTGGCTGAACACCCCGAATACCGGGCAGATTTTTCGGACGTCGATGTGGCGCTGGCGAACATGGGTGACGTTCAGAGCAACAAGACCAATCCCTTCCTGCACCTGTCCATGCACCTGTCTATCAGTGAGCAATGCGCCATCGACCAGCCGCGTGGCATACGTCGGGCAGTTGAACTGCTGACAGCCAGACGCGACTCATTGCACGATGCGCATCATGAAACGATGGAATGCCTGGGTCAGATGATGTGGGAAAGCCAGCGTGCAGGCAGACCGCCTGATGGTGCGGCTTACATTGACTGTGTGCAGCGTCGGGCCACGCGGGACTGATCTAGAGATAAAAAACCGCTGTGCCAGCGGTTTTTCAAAAGCCTGAATTGCAGTTAACGAAACCGGCTTGGTTGCACGGTCTTGAGTTCACCGTCGAGCGACGACAAATAGCTGGCCAGAACTTTCAGCTCGGCATTCGTATATTGCTTGGCCATGCCAGCCATGATGACATTGCCCCGCCCAACCTTGGCGTTATTTTCTACTTTGTAGGACTTCAGGGCCACCAGCAGATAGTCAGCATGCTGGCCCGCCAGTTTTGGGTAAGACGGATCAATCGGCTTGCTGAAGTTGGCGCCATGACACGAGGAGCAGTTTGCCTTGTTCAACAGCGCCTGAACTTTCTCGCCTGGCTCTTTAGATGGCTTGTCGGGCAGGGCCGCAACATTTGCCACAACCCCGCTGACGCTGTAATAAGCCGCCAGATCAGCCATGTCCTGATCATTCAGGGTCTCTGCAATGCCCCGCATGCTGGGATGTTTGCGCTCCCCTTTTTTATAGGCGTTCAAGGAGGACATGATGTACTTTGCAGACTGGCCCGAAATCATCGGCACCTTGTACACCTCAGGAAAGCTGGCCTGATAGCCCTGAATGCCATGGCAACCAATGCACATGGCGTTTTTGCTTTCGCCAGCCTTGGCATCGCCTTTGATGTCCTGCGCCAGTGCAGTAACCGTCACACAAGAGACAGCCAATGCGGAAATGATGGATAACAGCTTGTTCATTTTGCGAGCACAATTCAGTGGAAAAACAGATAAAAATCAGTGGAAATAAGGCAGTGGCAGCGATGAAATACCAAGTTCCAATTATATCTGGGCTGGTATTGCCACACCGCTCTGCTGCAAAATGCACTGTTTCTTTCCAAAACTTTCAATCCACGCCAGGAATCAACATCCAACATGAAATTTCAAGGCTCCAAAAACTACGTTGCGACCCAGGATTTGATGCTGGCTGTCAATGCTGCAGCAACGCTTAAAAAACCGCTTTTGGTCAAGGGTGAACCCGGTACCGGCAAGACCATGCTGGCTGAAGAAGTGGCTGTTGCCCTGGGCCTGCCTTTGCTGCAGTGGCACATCAAGTCCACCACAAAAGCGCAGCAGGGCCTGTATGAATACGACGCCGTGTCGCGCCTGCGGGATTCCCAGCTTTCAACGGTTGACGGCGGTGAAAAGGTCAAGAATATTCACAACTACATCGTCAAGGGCGTGCTGTGGCAGGCGTTTACGTCAGAAACCCCGGTGGCACTGCTGATAGACGAAATTGACAAGGCAGACATTGAGTTTCCCAACGACTTGCTGCGTGAAATTGACCGCATGGAGTTTTACGTATACGAGACGCGCGAGTTGATCAAGGCAAAGCACCGTCCGCTGGTGTTTATCACGTCGAACAATGAAAAAGAGCTGCCCGATGCGTTTTTGCGCCGCTGTTTTTTCCATTACATCAAGTTTCCTGATCCAGAGACGATGCGGCAAATTGTGGATGTCCATTTCCCGGGCCTGAAAAAAGAGTTGCTGGCAGCTGCCATGAAAACTTTTTACGATGTGCGCAATTTGCCGGGGCTGAAAAAGAAGCCGTCGACCAGCGAGCTGCTGGACTGGCTCAAATTGCTGGTGGCCGAGGACATCTCTCTTGCAGCATTGCAGAGCAAAGAAGACAAAGTAGCCGTACCCCCGCTGGTAGGCGCATTGCTTAAAAACGAACAGGACGTGACACTGTTTGAAAAGCTGGTGTTTATGCAACGCAACAACCGGTAAAACTTGAAGGACTCCATGAACGCCAAACAGATGTTGATAGAAGGACTGGTCGATGCAGCAGGCTTTGTTGCTGGTGCCATGCTGGCTTACGGCTTGTGCGTGGCCCTCGGACTGAATGTCTTTGACCCTGGTTACAGCAACAGCAGCATTCTGGGAATCGGTCTGCTCGGACTGGGTGGCGGTTTGGGCTTGCAGGCTGCCCGCAAACTGCGAGCCAGATTGATAAGCACCCAAAACAGTGAAAAACTGTGACAACGGCTTTTGTAGAACCTGTCAACCTTGTCGGGCGTGGGGTGCGTCTGGTACCCCTCACGGCTGACCATGAAGCGGGTTTGAGAGCTGCTGCTGCGGATGGCGATTTGTGGCAACTGCGCGTTACATCGGTTCCTGAACCTGTCAACACCGCGGCTTACATTGCCACCGCCCTCAAAATGCGCGAGGCGGGTGACCGGTTTGCCTTTGCTGTGACTGAAGAGCAAACCGGCGAGGTCATGGGATGCACCAGCTACCATGATATTTTGCCGGCCGTCAAACGCGTTGAAATAGGCTACACCTGGTATGCCAAACGCCACCAGCGCACCCACGTGAACTCGACATGCAAGTTGCTGCTGTTGACGCATGCGTTTGAAACACTGGGCTGCAACGTGGTGGGCTGGCGCACAGACAATTTCAACTTTGCATCCCAGGCAGCCATTGAGCGCCTGGGGGCACACAAAGACGGCGTGATTCGCGGCCACGCGTTGCGCCGTGACGGTACCATCCGCGACACTGTGATGTACAGCATGCGCGCCGGGGAATGGCCGGAGGCCAAGGCGCAGTTGCTTTATGGCCTGAATAAACACTGAAATTGATACTGCCGTGCTGATTGATTTTTTCTACACCCTGCGTTCAGCCAAGCTGCCGGTATCCGTCAAGGAATTCCTGATGCTGCTGGAGGCGCTGCAGGCTGGGGTTGTGGGACCCGGCAGCGGCACGTCTGATGATGACGCTGGCGCTTACAGAATCGATGATTTCTATTATTTGAGCCGAACCATCCTCGTCAAAGACGAAAAACACTACGACAAGTTTGACCGCGCCTTTGCTGCGTACTTTAAGGGTGTAGAAATGGTGGCGGACTTTACCAAGGACATTCCGCTGGAATGGCTGCGTAAAAACCTGGAGCTGGAGTTGAGCCCTGAGGAAAAAGCAAAAATAGAAAAAATGGGCTGGGACGAGTTGATGGAAACGCTGAAAAAGCGTTTTGAAGAACAAAAAGAACGCCACGAAGGGGGCAGCAAATGGATTGGCACCGGCGGTACATCACCTTTTGGCGCCAACGGTTTTAACCCGCAGGGCATCCGCATCGGCCAGGAAAAAAGCCGTAACAAAAGTGCCGTCAAAGTATGGGACCAGCGTGCCTACAAAGACTACGACGATACGCAGGAACTGGGTACCCGCAACATCAAAGTCGCGCTGCGCCGCCTGCGCAAGTTTGCGCGGCTGGGCAACGTTGAAGAGCTGGATTTGCCAGACACCATCCATTCCACGGCTGCCAACGCTGGCTGGCTGGACATCAAGATGGTCCCCGAGCGGCACAACAATGTCAAAGTGTTGCTGCTGATGGATGTGGGCGGCACGATGGACGAACACATTGGCCGTGTTGAGGAAATGTTTTCAGCGGTCAAGACTGAATTCAAGCACCTGGAGTTTTACTATTTTCACAACTGCGTGTATGACTTCATGTGGAAGAACAATCGCCGCCGCTTCAGTGAAAAGTTTGCAACCTGGGACATCATCCGCAAATACAACAAGGATTACAAACTGATTTTTGTGGGCGACGCCACCATGAGCCCGTACGAGATTTTGCAGCCCGGCGGCAGTGTGGAATACAACAACGAGGAAGCCGGCGCCGAGTGGATGCAGCGGCTGACCCACGCCTTCCCTAAATTTGCGTGGATCAACCCGGAGCCGCAGGGCGTGTGGCAATACCGCCAGTCGATCAGCGTGATGCAGCAACTGGTCAGCCAGCGCATGTACCCGCTGACTGTCAAAGGGCTGGAAGAGGCCATGCGGCTTTTGTCGAAATAGACATTTGCTTTCAGGCAACAGGTGTCCTGGACGCTATATTGTCCGGGTGACTTCAACAATATTTTTGCAAAGCGGATTTCAACGCACATACAGACGCATTTGTGGACAAGTGTGTATCTGCACAGGCTTGATGTTGCTGGCTTTTCAGGCCATTGCCCAGTTATCGACTGCGATTGGCACTTTCAACCCCAACCCCAACCCCAACCCCAACGCTATCGCCTTTGACATTGCAGTGCGCGCTCCGCCGCAGTTCAATGCGCTGCGTGAGCTGGTAGAAAGGCACTTTGAGCTCAAGCGCTACCAGGCTGTGTCTGACCTGGAAGAAGCCGAACTGGCACGTCTGCTGGTTTTGGCTGAAGATGATGTGCGCAAGCTGGTCGGCACGCTCGGTTACTTCAGTCCAGACATTCGTATCACGCGTGAGGACGCAGCGCTGCGCCCAATCATTGTTGTCACGCTTCAGCCGGGGCCTGCAGCGGTGGTGGCTACGACGCGCTTTAATTTCGCGGGCGACATTGCCACGTCGCCCGACATCAATGCCCAAGCGCAAAAAAGTGTTTTGCAAAACAATTGGCTGCTGCCAAACGGTCAGCGTTTTACGCAGGACGCGTGGAGCAGCGCCAAAGCGCAGGCATTGCGCGGCCTGGTGGCACGTCGGTATCCGGCAGGCAGGGTGACTGACAGCCTGGCAGACATTGACCCCCTCACCAGCCAGGCAAATTTGTCCATCGGGCTTGACTCGGGCCCCTTGTACCGTCTGGGTCCGCTACAGATCACAGGCGTGGCGCGCTACAACCCGGTCCTGGTGCCGCGCCTGGCGCAATTGCCGCCCGGTTTGGTGTACGACCAGAAGGCATTGATTGACGCCCAGCAGCGCATCGGTGCCAGTGGTTACTTTGATTCAGCCAATGTGTTCATGGATCCAGAAGGTGACCCAGCGGCCATTCCCATTCAAATCACAGTGCGTGAGGCGCGTCTGCAAAAAGTGGTACTCGGCGTGGGCGTCAGCACCGACAGCGGGCCGCGTGTGTCGCTGGAACACATTCACAACAAGGCCGCTGGTACCGACTGGCGCGCCGTGACACGTTTGCAACTGGAGAAAAAAGCGCCTTTTGTGCAGTCCGAATGGACATCGTTGCCTGACGAGGCCAATTGGCGCTGGGTGGGCCTGGGCAGGGCTGAACGCTTCAATGACAGGGCACTTCTAACCAGTGCCCAGCGGCTGCGGTTTGGGCGCACGCAGCAAACCGAGCGCATTGATCGCAACATTTATGTTCAATACGAACGGGCCACTGTCATGGGCACAGCCGCGGCGGTCGACACCCGGGCCAATACTGGCGATGGCTCGGCCCTTAGTGGCAACTACGTGTGGACCGGCCGGTACTTTGACAGTCTGCCCTTTCCGCGCAGTGGCTATGGGCTTGGGTTTGAGGTGGGCGGTGGGTTCACATTGAGCGCAGCAGAAAACGCCCGGCGTCAGCCGTTCACCCGCGGTGTGGCCCGCTGGCTGGGCATTTACATGCTGGATGGCAGCCGCATTGCCATGCGGGCAGAAGCCGGTGCGGTGCTGGCCAAGGACGACGCACGCCTGCCCAGCACGGCACTGTTTCGCACAGGCGGTGACACCACTGTGCGTGGCTACGGCTACCGGGACATTGGCGTCAAGCTGCCCAGCGGCAACATTGGGCCCGGCCGCTACATGGCAGTCGGCAGTGTGGAATGGCAACGCCCCCTCCAGCGCGATAGCATGCCATCAGACTTTGAAAGCACGTTGTTCATTGATGCGGGCGGCGTGGCAGACCGGACGCAGGCACTGCGGCCCTCGGTGGGCATTGGCACAGGTGTGCGCTGGAAAAGCCCGATTGGCCCACTGCAAATAGACCTGGCTTACGGCGTGCAGGCCAAACGCCTGCGCCTTCATACCAGTGTGGGATTTGTTTTTTAAATGGCTGCCACCAGAGGGCAAAAGCTGGCCCGTGGTCTGAGAAATTTACTGCTGAGCCTCTTTGGCTTGCTGGGAATGCTTGCATTGTTGGCAGCTGGCCTGTGGTGGTGGACAGGCACCGATGGCTCGCTGGCCACAGCTTTGCGCTGGGCCGACAGCTATGCGCCGCAGTTGACCAGCAACATCCGTGTGCAAAACGCCAGCGGCTCCTTGCGTGCGGGTGGCCATGTTGACCGCATCACGTGGCAACGTGACGGCTTAAAGGTGGATGCAGCCGACGTGACGCTGGCGTGGCAGCCGTTGGCTCTGGTCAGCAACACGCTTCAGCTGGACCGCCTGGCAGCGGCCAGCGTCACGGTGGATGATCAGCAACCCGCAAAAGGCCCAGCCAAACCGCCTGAATCTTTAAGCCTGCCTTTAAGTGTCGTGTTGAACGATTTTGCGGTTGCGCAACTCGGTGTGACCGGCAAGACTGCCTTCAGTGCAGCGAACATTGCGGGCAGCTACAGCTTTGACGGACAGCAGCACGCGTTGGGCTTGAGCCGTGCCACGGTTGCCAGTGGTCTGTACCGGGGCCGGGCCAGCGTGGGTGCTGACAAACCTTTTGCATTGAATGCAGCAATCGCAGGCGCAGTGACAACAGCTGTGCCGGGCGCCAGTCAAACCATACCGCTCAGCTTTGATGCCGCAGCAACAGGCACGCTGCGGGATATGCAGGCACGGGCATTTTTAAAAATCAACTCTGTTGCTATCCCGGCGGTAGCAGCGCAGCCCATGGCCAGCCTGACGGCGCGCATCACGCCCTGGGCAGACCAGCCTGTGCCGCAGGCGGATGCTGTTTTTCAACATCTCGATGTGGGTGCACTGTGGCCTGGAGCGCCGCAGACCTTGCTGACAGGCAGTGCCAGTGTTGCGCCGATCACCGCCATCAGCACAGCGGCCTGGGCGCTTCAACTGCAAGCTGTCAACCGCCTGCCCGGGCCGTGGGATAAAAATCTTTTGCCCCTCGACAAACTGGTCACTGAAGGGCAGTGGCGGGACGGCATGGTTCTGGTCAAGTCGCTCGAAGCCCAGTTGGGCGGCGGGACCTTGCAGGCCAGTGGGCAAACGGCAGGCACGCAGACCTGGGCGTTCAAGGCTGCACTTAAAAACATCAAGCTGGGAGCGCTTCACACCCAGATGGCCGCACTGCCGCTGAATGGGCGAGTAGAGGGCTCCTGGGACGCTGTGCGGGCAGGCGGTACGCTGGCTCTCACAACGCTGAATTTAAAAACGCGCGAAGCGCAGTTGCTTGGCACACTGCTCGCCGAGCCAGCAGCGCAAGGCGGCAAGGCAAACGTCACGCTGACAGCGCCCGGCCTGGCAGTCAAAGTCAATGGTGAGCTGCGCAAAGCCACCGGCAAGGGCGAGTTGGCCCTGCGCATCCCCGATGCAGTGCTGGCACTGCGCTGGCTTCGGCAGCTGCCTGGCATGCCTGCAGCTTTGACAAAGGCAACAGCTGCGGGCAACGGTGAGGTGACGGCATCGTGGCAAGGCGGCTGGCAAGTCACCCCCAATACGCCGCGGGTCCAGGCACGATTGAGCCTTCCATTGCTGGACATCACGCCTGAGGCGACCGCTGTGGTTGCAACGCCTACGCTGCTCAAGTTTCGCGCCGTTGAGGTCAACCTGAATGGCAAGCTCAGTCAGGCCAGCTTGACCGCGCAAGGTCGGCTTGAATCCGGACAGCGCCGCTACGCCCTGCAAGCCGCAGCAGATGGCGGCAAATCACAAGGGCCAAAAGGCGATGCCTGGCAAGCAGTGGTCAAACAGCTTGCCTTGCGGGTCGATGACCCGGCACTCGGTGCCGGCACATGGCAGCTGGCCACGCGCAGCTCGGTGGCTGTCAAGTGGATGCCAGGAGCGTTTGAAAGCAGCGCTGGGCAGGCATTGCTGACCGCACCCACGCAGGGCACGCCCGCGCTGATTGCCTGGCAACCTGTCAAATGGCAAGCCGGCTTTGCTACTTCTTCAGGCAACATCAGCAACTTGCCGATGGCTTGGGTAGAGTTGATCGCCGGTCCTCAAACAGCAGGCATTGGCTTGAAAGGTAACCTGATGTTTGACGGTGCATGGGACGCAAAACTGGGGGACTCGCTGGCACTCAAAGCCTCACTTTCGCGCACCAGTGGTGACATCAGCATGCAGCCAGAAGGTGGCCAGCTTGCGTCCGCGCAACTTGCCAGTGGCCAATCTGCTGGTGCACTGACTGCAGGCACGCGCATTTCAGCTGGTGTGCGCCAGGCACGCATCACGCTTGACAGCCTGGGCAATGACGTGACCGTGGCCTTGAAGTGGGACAGCGAACGCGCAGGCACAGTAGATGGGCAACTCAAAACGCGGCTGGCGAAATCACCCACTGAAGGCTGGCAGTGGCCGCAAGATGCACCCCTTGCCGGGCAGATCAAGGCACAACTGCCGCGCATTGGTGTGTGGTCTGCATTGGCACCGCCCGGCTGGCGCTTGCGGGGGGCGTTTGCTGCAGACATCAGCATTGCCGGCACGCGCGCTGCGCCTCAACTGAGCGGAAATTTACAGGCAGACGACCTCGCACTGCGTTCGGTGGTGGACGGCATCGAGTTCGGCAATGGCAAACTGCGCGCCACGCTTGATGGCAGCCGCATGCGTATCACGCAGTTGACGCTGCAGGGTGCAGGTGGCGAGGGTGGCCAAAGTGGGGGCAACTTGACAGCATCCGGCGAAGCCGCATGGATCAACGGCCAGCCATCGGTCACGCTTGACGCCCGGATCAACCGCCTGCGCGCCAGCTCGCGCAGCGACAGGCAGGTCATGCTGTCGGGCAGTTTGCAGGCTGCATTGACGGGCAAGCAAACGCAGTTAACGGGCGTCCTGAAAGTCGACCAGGCGCGCTTTGCCTTGCCTGACGAAGGTGTGCCGCAGCTGGGCAACGATGTGGTGGTGCGGGGCAGGGCAGGGGCCACAAAGCAAGGCGGCGCGAAACCACCGCAGGAAGCTGCAGCCACGCCGCCAAACAATGAGCGCAGCTTTAAGCTGAACGTTCAGCTTGATCTGGGTGAGGACTTGCGTGTGGAAGGCAAGGGCCTGAGCACCCAGCTGCGTGGCACACTGGCTTTGACGGGCCAGTCGCTTGCGCAGCCGCGTCTGGTCGGCATTGTCAATACCTTTGAGGGCAGCTATCGCGCCTACGGCCAGCAACTCAATGTCGAGCGCGGTGTGATCCGGTTCAATGGCCCGCTGGACAACCCCACGCTCGACATTCTGGCCATACGCCCCACCCTGAGTCGGGTTGACCAACGCGTGGGTGTGCAAATTTTGGGCACTGCACTGCTGCCGCGGGTCAGCCTGTATGCCCAGCCCGAATTGCCAGAAGCTGAAAAGCTTTCGTGGCTGGTTCTGGGCCGAGCGTCAGCCAGTGGCGGGGGTGAGGCCGCGCTGCTTCAGCAGGCAGCGCTTGCCCTGTTGGGCGGCAAGGACGGCGGCATGTCCGGCGGCCTGGCCTCCAGCCTGGGGCTGGACGAGCTGTCTTATCGTTCTGCATCCAGCAACGCAGACGGCACCACCAGCAGCGGCGCAGTCACACTGGGCAAGCGCTTTTCCAGCAATTTTTACGTAGCCTATGAACGCAGCATATCGGGCGCGTTGGGCACGCTGCTGGTGTTTTACGACCTGTCCCAACGCTTTACCATTCGCGCCCAAGCCGGCCAGCAAAGCGCTGTGGATTTGATATTCACCATCCCGTACGACTGAACAGGCAGCGCATACAATTTGAGAGCCGCCGCCATAGTTCAACGGATAGAACGAGTGCCTCCTAAGCGCTAGATACAGGTTCGATTCCTGTTGGTGGTACCAGCGGCAAGCTTGCTATTTGCTACTCATTTAATAGCTGCAAGCGCTGGATTTATGTGGGCTAGAGGCCTTAAA
Organism: Polaromonas sp.; assembly: GCA_025362315.1. GTDB lineage: Bacteria > Pseudomonadota > Gammaproteobacteria > Burkholderiales > Burkholderiaceae_C > Polaromonas. Next base: position 4,838 of record JANYGP010000059.1, on the reverse strand, counting down.
TACTTTCAAATTTGATCCTGAAACCTTAAAATCAGCCTCCCCAGCCATCCCCAAAGGACTGCACCTGCTCCAGCACCAGCTCAACGGCTGCGTCCTGGTGGTCTGGCAGCTTTACCGATCAGGTATGCCTGCGCAGGATCTGTTTTGTCAGTTTGTCATCAGGTCGATATATGACCGACAGCTGTTACTGTCGTTTTGCTTTTGCCTTGTCACTTCAACTGCAATGTGAATAGCTGCTCGAGCACATCAGCGGCTCGGGCAACAAGCCAAAGTGCTCAATCATGGCAGAGATAAATAAATCGCCAATATGGCCATTGCCATCCGGATAAAGAATTCTTTAATTAAAGAGCCTGCCGTTAAATCGTTCTTTAAATGAAAACACCGCCTGTAAAGAAACTATGCATATGCGTTTACCCATTTATCGGCGTTGATTACTGACGGTCAGGCATTTAATTTATGGGCAACCAGCTCGTGATTTTTTCAGTGGGTGTGACGCCGTATACAGCCCGTGAGTGGTTCCAGCATGGAAAACTTAAAGCAAACAGCACTGGATTGTTGATCCGAATCATATTGCCTGGCATGGTGTTGGTACTCAAAAATTGAATTTAGATGCTATAAATTAAATAGCTGCTTGCGCCCGTATTAGTTAGGCTATAGGTCGAAAACATACGTGAAAGCGCCAAATCATGCCCTCCGGCGATCCATACCACATTGTCAGCAGCCGCCCGCTGAGTGTTTGGGGTCATCCATGCAAGACACTGACTTTTGCTCTGCAAACAACCCCGTGTTTGAGGCGTAAATAATTCGCTGATTGCCTACAAAAAGTCTTGCAGGAGCTATTTAAAATATCCAACAGTTTTAAATATGTGAACGCTCTATGTAGCTTCAATCTGATTTGCATCAGTTTTGTCAGTGGGAACAGGCTGGCAGTTGACTCAAATACGGGAGCCCAAAGCCGCGCCTCATCCTGACATCCAAATATCCAACCAAAGGTGACATGTCTCCTAATGCCAAGCTGTTGTCTGTTGCCACCGCGGTGCCGCCTTATTGCCTGAAGCAAACTGACGTGGCCGATGCTGCTCACAAAGGGTTTGAGTCTCGCTTTGGCGCTTTTAAACGTCTTTCCCGTGTTTTTGAAACATCGGGCATCCACCAGCGGTATGCCGTCAAGCCGCTGGAATGGTATTTTCAGCCACTGGGCTGGCCTGAGCGCAATGCGGCTTATCTGGAAGGCGCTGTGAACCTGTTTGTTGATGCTGCCACTGCGGCGCTGGATGCTGCGGGGCTGCGTGCTGCTGATGTGGACACGATCGTCACTGTGTCATCCACCGGCATCGCCACGCCCAGTCTGGAGGCCCGGGCTGCTCAGGCGATGGGCTTTCGGGACGACGTCGAGCGTGTGCCTGTGTTTGGCCTGGGCTGTGCGGGTGGTGTGACGGGTTTGGGCGTTGCCTCCCGCTTGGCCCAGTCCCGTCCTGGCAGTGTGGTGTTGATGGTGGCTGTTGAGCTGTGCACACTTTCATTTCGGCTTGATGAGCTGACCAAGGCCAACATTGTGGCCACGGCCCTGTTTGGTGATGGGGCAGCGGCTTGTGTGTTGCAGACGGGAGATGCTGGCATCGCCGAGGTGGAGCTGAGCGGCCAGCACACCTGGCCAGGCACGCTGGACATCATGGGCTGGTCGGTGGATGCGCAAGGTCTGGGCGTTATTTTTGACCGGGCTATTGCGCCGTTTGCCGAGGCGCACATGGCAGATGCGATCGGCGGCATTCTGGCGCGCTCCAGGCTTGCGCTGACTGACATAGACCGCTTTGCGTTTCACCCGGGCGGCCAGAAAGTCATCACCGCGCTGGAGCGTGCGTTTTCCCTGGCATCTGGCAGTCTGGACCATGAACGCGATGTTCTTGCCGGGCACAGCAACATGTCTGCACCTACTGCACTGTTTGTGCTTGACCGGGTGATCAAAGCCGGCCTGCCTGAGCGCACGCTGCTCACAGCCATGGGCCCGGGCTTTACCACCAGCTGCGTGTCTTTGAAAGCTGCTCAATGACAGCTGCCATGATTTTGCTGGCGCTTGTTACGGCTGAACGACTGGGCGAGTTGTGGCTGGCGCGTCGCAATACCGCAGCGCTGATGAAGCAGGGCGCTATTGAAATGGCGCCGCAACATTACACATTGATCGTCATCCTGCATGCGCTGTGGCTGGTGGGGCTGTGGGTGCTGGGCTGGGACCAGCCAGTCCATACCGGATGGCTGGCGATGTTTTTGCTGCTGCAGGTGTTGCGGTTGTGGGTGCTGGCAACGCTTGGCCCGCGCTGGACCACGCGCATCATTGTGCTGAGCGGCCAGCCGCTGGTGACCAGTGGGCCTTACCGCTGGTTGACTCACCCCAACTATGTGGTGGTAGTAGGCGAGATTGCCGTGTTGCCCCTGTGCCTGGGCTTGCCCTGGTTTGCGCTGGTTTTTTCACTGGCCAATGCCGCAATTCTTGCAATTCGAATCAAGGCAGAAAATGCGGCCCTGGCAAATTTGCGGAACTTATAATTTGCAAGACTTTGAGCCAAGCTGATTTGACCTTCACTCCGCAATCTACAGACCGCACATGGATTGGTTTTGCCATGATGTGCGTGGGCATGTTCATGGCGATTCTGGACATCCAGATTGTTGCCACCTCGCTGCCCACCATGCAGGACGCCTTGGGGATTGCACCAGACAAGATGAGCTGGATTCAAACGGCATACCTGATTGCAGAAGTGATCGCCATTGCCCTGACTGGTTTTTTAACGCGACTGCTGGGCATGCGCCGCCTGTTTGTGCTGGCAATAACGGTATTTACGCTAGCCTCGCTGGGTTGTGCGGCAAGCAACAGTTTTGCTGCGCTGGTTTCGTGGCGGGTGTTTCAGGGTTTTGCCGGCGGCACATTGATACCCGCTGTTTTTTCTGCCGTGTTTTTGTTGTTTCCAGTGCCGCGCCAGGCACTTGCGACCATGCTGGCGGGCGTGCTGGCGGTGCTTGCGCCAACTGTTGGCCCCGTGGTGGGCGGCTGGATCACCCAGACTTATTCATGGCACTGGCTTTTTCTGATCAACATCGTGCCGGGCATTGTTGCAGCAAGCGTTGCGGGTATCTTGCTGCCCAGATCCCATGTGCAGTGGCAGGAGGCGATAACGCTTGACGGTTGGTCGCTGGCTTTGGTGGCGCTGTCGCTTTCCACGCTTGAAATTGCACTTAAAGAAGCTCCTGGCAGAGGTTGGGCATCGCCTCTGGTATTGGGCTTGTTGTTGATCAGTGCGTCAAGCATGTTGTCCTTTGTACAGCGCTGCCTGCAGTCATCGCGCCCGCTTGTCGAGCTTAAAACTTTTGCAGACCGCAACTTCACGGTGGGCTGTATTTTGAGTTTTGTACTCGGCTTGGGACTTTTTGGATCGGTCTACCTGATGCCGGTTTTTTTGGCATTTGTGCGTGGGCACAATGCGCTGGAGATCGGCATGATCATGCTGGTAACAGGCGTTGCCCAGCTCGCCATTGCCCCGGTTGCCGTCACACTGGAGCGGCGCATTGATGTTCGGCTGCTGACAGCGGCTGGCTTTGCCCTGTTTGCGCTGGGCTTGGGGATGAGTGCATTCCAGACACCTCAAACCGACCATGACGGCATGTTCTGGCCGCAGGTGGTGCGGGGTGCGGCCATCATGCTGTGCTTGCTGCCGCCCACGCGGCTGGCTCTTGGCGCATTACAGGCCAGTCAGGTGCCTGATGCCAGTGGTCTTTTTAACCTGATGCGAAATCTGGGCGGTGCCATTGGCCTGGCCCTGATTGACACGGTGATCTACAGCCGTGCACCCATGCACGGTGCCGACATCAGGCAAAAGCTGATGGCTGGCGATGTCGCAACAGCCTCATTCGTGGGGATTCCGCTTGATATGTTTACGGCACAACGAAGCAGCCCGCTTGACGCTACAAGTCAAATGCTGCTGCAGCCGCTGATTGAAAAAGCAGCGTTGACACAGTCGATCAACGATGCCTGGGGTGTGCTTGCCATTTTGACAGTGATGGCTTTGGCTTGTTTGCCGTTTGCTAAACCAAGTAGCATCAAATTGGGCCATTGAAGCAGCTTTGCTCAGCTGTATCGACAGGCCCGGATCGCCGGTGCAGGTGCTGCCAGTTGAAGTGGGTAACGTTGCTCAAATCGTGCCTCCGCGTGAACGCATTGCCAGACATGCAGCGAGACTGACAATACGCTGCGCTAACCGTTATGCTATTTTATCTATAGCTTTTTACGCCCGTATTTATTGCGCTGTAGCCGTATATTACGTATAAATTCGGCCCGTGGATTCAACAGCCTGCAGCTGGCAGCCGACTTTTAAATTACAAAATCGTTGCTTCAAATCAATGTCGGATGTGCGGTAGTCAGGTGCTTTTCATGTCCGCACCAATGGTTGACAGCGCAAGATGCACCCAGTCGAAACCGGTCAGGTGAAGACCGGCATGGCAAATTTATGTTGTCTTTGTTACAGGCGGTCTTATACTTTGTGAAGGGGGATTTGCGGTTGATCTTGTCGCGAAATACAGCAACCGACGAGGCTGCGCGTTTTATCCAACTGGCAAACCCAATTTTTTTCAACTCAGGACACAGCCACCATGACCTTTCGCAAATCACTGTTGCTTGCTGCCACTTTGGCCTCCACACTAGCTACCATGCTGACGGCATATGCCGACATCAATGTGGGAGTAACGGTATCGGCCACCGGGCCGGCTGCTTCGCTGGGCATTCCTGAAAAAAACACCATCGCCATGATGCCTAAAAGCATTGGCGGGCAAACCATCAATTACATCGTGCT
>JANYGP010000116.1 GCA_025362315.1 Polaromonas sp. | reverse complement strand
GTTCTGCCGGGCGCCGCGTCTGTTGAAGCACCGAAGATACGGCACGCTCTAAGCTTGCCAGGCAACGGTAGCAAGGCACAACGACCGATACAGGGGCAAAGGCATTCATGCTGAACGGTACCCACGTATGACCGCTGTCAGGCGGTCTGGCCGCCCGACCAGAATCCGTTTGACCACCATGCGGATCAGCATCAAAAACACTGACACGAATGGTACGGGCGCATGGCGTCTAAGAAAGCGCACGCAGGATCGGGTCGCGTATTCATCCAGTAGCGGGTTGCCCAGGCCCAAACTAGCCGACTGCTTGTGCCAGATTTTGGAATCCGCCGCCACTGCAAGTTGCCAACCCGATTGGCGCAGTCGAAAGCCCAAGTCAGTGTCTTCCCAATACATAAAGAATTGAGCGGAGTCAAAGAGACCAACCTGCTCCAGGGCAGCGCGGCGCAGTAGCAGCGACGCGCCGGAAACAAAATCGATGCGGCCTGGCGCCAACCGGTGGTTTGATCGACCCAGCCATAGATTGACACGCCCGCCACCCCATAGCTGAACCCGGGTCGGTGCGTCGGAATCAAATAGCACCGAGCCTACCGCTCCCACAGCGGGGTTTCCGTCGGCAAGCTGAACCAACGCCGACAGCGCGCCAGAGTCAACTGTTGCGTCGCTGTTCACAAGCCAAACATACTCAGCGCCGCACGCCAGAGCGTGCCGGATGCCCACGTTGCAACCACCACCAAAACCTAGATTAGCACCGGTCTGCAACACCTCTATGGCGGGCAGCACCCGCTGGAATTGCTCTACAGATCCATCGGTCGAGCCGTTGTCGATCAATACGATGCTAAGGTCGGCAGGGTCCAACATTTGCAAGCTCGCAATGCAAGCCAAGGTGTCCTGCCAGCCATTCCAGTTCAGGACGATGATGGCAACGCGTGCGGCCGTCATGCCTTCGCCCACGTACACACCAGTTGCGTGACGTCTTGCTGCGCCATATCCGGGCTCGCCAGACCACGGAGCTGCTGGCGGGCATTGCGGAGATCAATAGGAAGCACTGCCCCCCCCCGACGCTGAATGCGCTCGGACTCAACGGCAGTCTCCAGGGGGTACGACGGTACCTGCGTACAACGCATGCACTGGGCACGCAAATAGTCGATCAGCCAAGCACCATCGGGAATCGCTAAATGCCTTGGCGCCTCCAACCCCCGCCAGTTTTCTCCATAGTGCCGTCGCATAAAACTGGTGGCATTGGGCACGCTGAGCAGTAACACGCCGTGTGGGCTGAGCGACGCCAACAACAGTTGCAATAGATGCAAAGGTTGGTGCACATGTTCCAGCACGTGCGAGCAGACCACACAATCTGCCTGGCCCCTGTAATTTGCCAGCAACTCGTAGCCGCCTTGCTCTACCTGTAAGCCTTGCGCCTGCGCAGCCTGTACGGCAGACGCGTCCAGCTCTATGCCCCGCGCCTGCCAGCCCAATTGGGTTGCCAACTTCAGCTTGTCGCCATTCCCGCATCCCACGTCTATCAGCAGGCCCTTGGGCAATTGTGCCCACTGGCGCAGGCCAAACGGCTCCGCAATCCGGGGCTTCAACCCAGCAGTAGCCCAGGCCGCCCAGCGCGGTAAACCCAAGCGGGGCGCAATGGACGTCTGCAGCGTGTTGGACCAGTATTCATTGCGCAAGCGCTGCTTGAAAACGCTTAAACGGCTGGTTCGCTGATCGCCGGAGTGGGTGTAGTAACGGGTATACGCATTGCCTATGGAAGCACGAGTGGGGCGTGGGTGTAAATAAAGTGCCTGGCAACGGCTGCAGTTCCAGTAGCTCCAGCGCCCCGGCGCGCTGCCAAAGGCCCAGTCTTGTACGCCTTCATAGGCAAGACTGCGGTCCGCACCGTTGCAATACGGGCAGTTCGACACGCCCTCCAGCGCGTCTGCAGGCCATGGCTCAAACGCCATACAGCCTCCGCGCAGCGAAGTGCAAGAGAAGCCAGTCCAGAGCCACGCGGGCCACCCATGCAAATGCGGCACCCACCAGGCCAAACTGCGAGGTCAATATCCACAAGGCAAGCAGATACAAAAACAACTCTGCTACATGGAAGATTGCCGTCAAACGCGGGTTGCCTTTTGCATGCAACAACGTGTAAGGCACTGCGGCCAGAGAATTCATCCACACGCCGACACACAAAATGAGTGCCACCGGCAAGGCAGAGTGGGCAAACTCGGCGGATATCCAGACTGCCAACACGGGGTAGGCTAAAGCAGCCGCCAACAAACTGACGGCCAACATGGCCACACCCACCCGACGGTAAGTCTGCTGATACGCCCGCACCGCGTCTGCAGCCCCCATAGCCGCCAGCCGCGGCAGCAACGCACCGGTTAACGCGGCAGGAATCAATAGCAGGCGCAACAACATATCCTGGGGAATGGTATACAAAGACAGTTGGTCAGCGCCGACCGTAGCACTCACAAAAAACCGGTCCCCATATACCATCAAGGGGCCGACTATGCCAGTGACCGAAACCCAAAGTCCGTAGCTCCACAGCGCCCGAATGTGGCGCTTCGCGAAACCCGCACCACCTTCAAAAAGGCTTACCCGCAATTGCATGGCCATGCCCAACACCACCAAAAACCGCCCCGCCACCAAATAAATGGCGACCAGGCGGAGTTGGGGTCCGTGTACGTAAATAGACCATGCCGGCAAAACGAATATCAACGCGCCCAGCAAAATTCTGCTCAGGTTAGACGCGGCGAACCGATCCAAGCCTTCCAAGCCGCCACGTAAGCCACTGGCCAAGGTAGTTGGGAATACGCCCACCGCAGCAATTGAGAACGCCAGCCGTGCGTCGTCTTGCAAAGCGGGGCTAATTTTTAACCAATGGTTTGCCAAACCAGGCGCCAGGAGCCAAACCAGAACCACGCCTAAAAGACCAGCAACGCAGGCTAGTAG
>JANYGP010000049.1 GCA_025362315.1 Polaromonas sp. | reverse complement strand
TTTGAAAGTCTTGCGCAATCAGGCGGCGGATTTTTTGGGCTTTGAGGTAATGCGCGTCGTAATAGCCGTCGGACAGCACATAGGTGCCAATCATGATGCGGCGCGTCGCCTCATCACCAAAGCCTTCTGAGCGAGACTTTTTGTACATGTCGTTCAGGTCGCTGTAATTTGCCGCGCGGTGGCCATAGCGCACGCCGTCGAAGCGGCTCAGGTTGCTGCTAGCTTCTGCGGGGGCGATGACGTAGTAGACCGGAATCGACAGCTCGGTCAGCGGCAAATCAACCTCGACCAGCGTTGCGCCGAGCTTTTCATACTCAGCCAATGCAGCGTGAACAGCGGCCAGCACGTCTGTCGCACATCCAGCACCGAAAAATTGCTTTGGAAGGCCGATTTTGAGGCCTTTTAGAGGGTGTTTTAGGACTGCATCGCCCTGTTTTCGGGCGCAAGCAGCTATTAAATCAGGAGCGTAGTCAACGACTGGCATGTCCAGTGATGTGGAGTCGCGGTCCAAATCTGGCCCGGCCATGGCGGACAGCAGCAGGGCGCAGTCAAGCGCGCTGCGCGCCATTGGCCCCGCCTGGTCCAGACTGCTGGCAAACGCCACCATGCCGTAGCGCGAGCAGCGGCCATAGGTGGGCTTGATGCCGGTGATGCCGGTGAGGGACGCTGGCTGGCGAATCGAGCCGCCGGTGTCGGTGCCCGTGGCTGCCGGAATCAAACGCGCCGCCACAGCAGCTGCCGAGCCGCCCGATGAACCACCCGGTATGCGGCTGGTGTCCCAAGGATTTTTGGCCGGAAAGTAGGCGCTGTTTTCGTTGCCAGAGCCCATGGCAAACTCGTCGCAATTGAGCTTGCCCAGCGTGACCATGCCCGCTTGCGCAAGCTTGGCTACCACCGTCGCGTCAAACGGGCTGCGGTAGTTTTCCAGCATTTTTGAGCCCGCAGTGGTCGGGAAGTCGCGGGTGACAAACACGTCTTTGTGCGCTAGCGGCACGCCCAGCAGCGGCGTGCGCTCGCCCGCGGCAAGCCGGGCGTCAGCGGCTTTGGCTTGAGCCAATGACATATCGGCATCTGTAGCCAAAAATGCACCGAGCTGCTCGCCCTCAACGCGGGCTAAAAAATGCTGCGTCACTTCAACACTGGACACGTCTCGCGCCGCCAGTTTAGTGGCCAGGTCAAACACGCTTAAATCGTGTAGATCGGCGTTGGAAAGGTTCGCGCTCATTCAATCACCTTCGGCACCAAAAAGAGACCGCGCTCCACTGCGGGCGCGCTGCGCTGACTGATGTCACGCTGGTTTGGCTCACTGGCAACGTCTTCGCGCAGGCGCAGTGCGACGTCGCCCAACACCGCAGCCGGGTGGGCCAGCGGCTCCACGCCGTCGGTGTTGACAGCCTCCATCTGCGCCACCAGCGCAAAAAAGCCATTGAGCTGGCTCAGCGTGCGCTCGGTTTCGTCGGGTCGAAGTTCCAGCCGCGCCAAATTGGCGACGCGCGCGATGTCGTTGGATGTCAAGGCCATGGATTGAGAGCTGAAAGACAGTGAAAAAAAACAGATGAATTCAGGTGTATCCAAGCGTGAATCGAGGCGTTTATACCAAATTAGGCTGGAAGTGATGCGTTATTATCCTGCCTTTGGCGTGAAATCAGAACCGGTTGCAGTCTTTAAGCGCTTTTTGGGCGATTGAAACAGGGTTTCTAGCAGGTCTGGCTTTTATTTCGTGCCCGCAGATTCATTACAAAGGCGTTTGCGCAACGTAGATTAGCGCAAGCCCTAACCGGATTTTTGACCATGTTTGAAGCTTTTCGTCGGTACGTTTCCACCGACCTGGCCATTGACCTTGGCACCGCCAACACCCTGATTTACGTGCGCGACCGCGGTATTGTGCTGGACGAGCCGTCAGTTGTCGCCATTCGGCACGAAGGCGGCCCGCAAGGCCGCAAAACCATCCAGGCAGTAGGCCACGAAGCCAAAGCCATGCTGGGCAAGGTACCAGGCAACATTGAGGCCATTCGCCCGATGAAAGACGGCGTGATTGCCGACTTTACGGTCACTGAGCAGATGCTCAAACAGTTCATCAAGATGGTGCATCCGCGCAGTTTTTTCAAACCCAGCCCGCGCATCATCATTTGCGTGCCCTGCGGCTCCACCCAGGTGGAGCGCCGCGCCATTCGCGAAAGCGCATTGGGTGCAGGCGCACGCGATGTGTACCTGATTGAAGAGCCGATGGCAGCTGCCATTGGCGCCGGTTTACCGGTCAGTGAGGCCAGTGGCTCGATGGTGGTTGACATTGGTGGCGGCACGACTGAAGTCGGCGTGATCTCTTTGGGCGGCATGGTCTACAAAGGCAGCGTGCGTGTCGGTGGTGACAGGTTCGACGAGGCCATCATCAACTACATTCGCCGGAACTACGGCATGCTGATTGGCGAGCCAACGGCTGAAGCCATCAAGAAAAACATTGGCTCGGCGTTTCCCGGCTCTGAAGTCAAGGAAATGGAAGTCAAAGGCCGCAACCTGAGTGAAGGCGTGCCGCGCAGCTTCACGATCTCCAGCAACGAAATTCTGGAAGCGCTGACTGACCCGCTGAACAACATTGTGAGCGCGGTCAAAAACGCACTGGAGCAAACGCCGCCAGAACTCGGCGCAGACATTGCCGACCGGGGCATGATGCTGACCGGCGGCGGCGCACTGCTGCGCGACCTTGACAGGTTGCTGGCCGAAGAAACCGGCTTGCCTGTGCTGGTGGCTGAAGAGCCACTGACCTGCGTGGTGCGTGGTTGCGGCATGGCGCTGGAGCGCATGGACCGTCTGGGATCGATTTTTACGTCGGAATAAATTGACGGTTAAACCGCGGCGGGCAAGCGTGCAATATCCCACCTCAAGCGCTTTGATCACATGCCTTTAGGGACATTGGACAGATCTCCGCCGCCCTTTTTCAAGCAGGGGCCATCTGCACTTTCCAAGCTGGTATTTTTCAGTGCGCTGTCGCTGTTTTTGATGGTTGCTGACATGCGGTTTCGCATCACCCAGCCGGTACGCGCCGCTTTGAGCACAGCGCTGTACCCGGTGCAGTGGCTGGCCCTGCAGCCGGTGCGCGCTGTGCGCAGCAGCAGCGGTTATCTGACAGGGCTCGACCAGGCCAATATCAGCAGAGAGCAGGCTGCCAGGAAGCTGACACTGCAGTCCTTGCGGGCCGGGCAGGTGGAGCAGCTGCTGATGGAAAACACCCGCCTTCGCAAGCTGCTGGATTTGCGCAGCCAGCTGGCAACATCGGTCATGGCAGCAGAAGTGCTGTACGACGCGGCCGATCCCTACACCCGCAAAATCATCATCGACAAGGGCCAGCTACAGGACGTGGCTCTGGGCTCGCCCGTGCTGGATGAGTCAGGTGTGCTGGGCCAGGTCACGCGGGTGCATCCGCTGGTCAGTGAAGTCACGCTGGTCATTGACCGTGAGCTGGCCATCCCGGTGCTGAACGTGCGCACCGGTGCGCGCAGCGTGGCTTACGGCGACCCGACAACAGCCGGCGGTGGGCTGGAGCTGCGGTTTATGGGCAGCAACTCGGATGTGCAGCAGGGCGATCTGCTCACCACCAGCGGGGTGGACGGCGTGTACCCGGCTGGTTTGCCCGTGGCCAAAATCAGCCGGATTGAACGCCGCGCAGAATCTGCATTTGCCAAAATTTACTGCACACCGCAGGCACTGGTCACAGGCTCCCGGCATGTGATGGTTGTCAAGCCCGTGTCTGGCGACATACCGCCCAGACCCCCCGCACCGCAAGCAGTTGCGGCGCCAAAAAAAGCCGCCAGCAAATGAGCACGAAGGACCGCACAACATGATCATGCCATCAGGCCAGCAACTGCTGCTCCCGGCCAACCCGCTGTTCATCTGGGCCAGCTTGACAGCTGCGCTGCTGCTGAACATGCTGCCGTTGGGCCGTGTGCCGTGGATGCCGGATTTCATGGCGGTGGTGCTGGTGTTCTGGAACGTGCATCAACCGCTGCGGGTGGGCATTGGCCTGGCGTTCATGTTTGGTCTGGGCATGGATGTGCATCAGTCGTCGCTGTTGGGTCAGCACGCGCTGAGCTACACCGCGCTCAGCTTTTTTGCCACCATGATCCACCGCCGGCTGCTGTGGTTTCCAGTGCCGTCGCAGGCCCTGCAGGTGCTGCCACTTTTCGCGGTGTCTCACGCGGTCGAGCTGGTGATCCGCCTGATCAGTGGCGGCATATTTCCGGGCTGGTGGGTGTTGCTGGCACCGCTGTTAGAGTCACTGTTGTGGCCAGTTGCCAGCATTTTGCTGCTGGCGCCGCAACGCCGCGCACCCAACCCAGATGAGAACCGTCCACTTTGACTGAACTTAGAAACGTAGAAGCCGATTTGTCGCGCTTTCGTGCGCGGGTGCTGGTCGCCAGCCTGGTGGTACTTAGCTGCTTTGCGCTGCTGGCAGCCCGGCTGGTGTACTTGCAGGTGTACCGCCACACAGACCTCAGTGAACAGGCTGAAAGCAACCGCACTGCAGTGGTTCCCATTGTGCCCAACCGGGGGCTGATACTGGACCGCAATGGCGTGGTGCTGGCCACCAATTATTCAGCCTACACGCTGGAAATCACGCCGTCCAAAGCAGGCAACCTGGACGACACCATCACCGCACTGGGCGCGGTGGTAGACATCCAGCCGCGTGACAAGCGCCGCTTCAAGCGCCTGCGTGAAGAGTCCAAAAACTTTGAATCGCTGCCCATCCGCACGCGCCTGACAGACGAAGAAGTGGCCCGCTTTGCCGCGCAGCGTTTTCGCTTTCCGGGAGTTGACATCAAGGCGCGGCTGTTTCGCAGCTACCCGTATGGTGAGCTGGCAAGCCATGTGGTGGGTTATATCGGCCGCATCAACGCCCAGGAAAAAGAAGCCATCGACAGCAGTGAAGACGAAGGCAATTACCGCGGCACCGATTACATTGGCAAGCTCGGCATCGAGCAGAGCTTTGAGCAGCAACTTCATGGCACCACCGGTGTGGACCAGGTTGAAACATCCGCAGGCGGGCGCGCCGTGCGCAAGCTGGCAACCAGCCCTGCATCACCGGGCGACACGGTCATGCTGTCGATTGACATCAAGCTGCAGCACCTGGTTGAGGAAATGTTTGGCAACCGGCGCGGGGCACTTGTGGCCATCGACCCCAAGACCGGCGACGTGCTGGCTTTTGTCAGCAAGCCCACGTTTGACCCGAACCTGTTTGTGGACGGCATCGACACCGAGAGTTGGCAAGCTTTGAATGAGTCAACGGACAAGCCATTGCTCAACCGGGCACTGCGCGGTACGTACCCGCCAGGCTCCACGTACAAGCCTTTCATGGCGATGGCAGCGCTGCACACCGGCAAGCGCACAGCAGGCACACTGATCAATGACCCCTTGTATTTCATGTTTGGCGGCCGGCGTTTTGGCAGCCCTGAAAATGAAAAGGGCGGCATCATGGACATGAACCGCTCGATTGTCGAATCCAGCAACGTGTACTACTACTCGCTGGCCAATGAGATGGGTGTGGACGCCATTCATGACTTCATGAAGCCGCTGGGTTTTGGCCAGATCACCGGCATTGACATCAACGGCGAAGTGCGCGGAATCTTGCCCAGCCAGGACTGGAAAAAGCAGTACTTCAAAAAGCCCGAAGCCAAAAAATGGTTTGCCGGAGAGACCATTTCTTTGGGCATCGGTCAGGGCTACAACAGCTTTACCATGCTGCAAATGGCGCAGGCCACCGCAGCGCTGGTCAATGGCGGCATCAAGTACAAGCCGCGCCTGGTGATTGGCACGCAAGATTCGGTGACCCGCACGATGAAGCCTTTGCCACTGGCAGAGCCAGAAAACCTGGGCTACAGCGCTGCGCATGTGGCAGTCATTCGCAAAGCGCTGGTCGGCGTGACGCAAAGCGGAACATCGGCAAAAGTGTTTGCCGGAGCGGGTTATTTGAGCGGCGGCAAAACCGGCACAGCCCAGGCGGTGGCACTGAGCACCAGCACCAAGTACAACAGCGCCAAGCTGGAAGAATCGCAGCGCGACCATTCACTGTACGTGGCCATGGCACCCGCCGATGACCCGAAGATTGCCATCGCTGTGATTGTTGAAAACGCAGGCTGGGGCGCGGCCGCTGCAGCGCCGCTGGCCCGGCGCGCATTTGATTACGTGCTGTTGGGCCAGTACCCCAGTGAAGAAGACATGGCCGCCGTCAAGCTGGGGCAAGTCGGCGCGCCAATGGGCAAGCCGCGCAAGGCCGCAGACATGACCAACCTGCTGCCCGGTGGTGCCAGTGTTGCGGGCCTGGTGCCATCGAGCAACCTGGCGCCTCAGACAGGCGCTGATGCAAAGCCGGTCAGGCTTGCTGGAAAAACCAGCCCTTGAATATCCGCCATTAAATATCAGTCCTCAAAGAGCGCGGCCAGTTTGTCAGCGCATGAAAGCGTCGTATCCGGTTTTCAGGATCAGTGCGCTGACCACCACGATAAAAACAACCCGCACAAAACCCGAGCCATGCCTGAGCGCCAGCCGCGTGCCCAGCAGGCTGCCCACCACATTGGCCACCGCCATGGCGAGCGCAAAGTGCCACCACACATGGCCCTTGTAGGCAAACAGACCAAGAGCCGCCAGATTGGTGGCAGTGTTCAAAAGTTTGGCCGATGCCGATGCATTCAAAAAATCATAGCCAAGCCAGCGCACAAACAAAAACACAAAAAAGCTGCCCGTACCCGGCCCAAAAAACCCGTCGTAAAAACCCAGCACCAGGCCAATGCTGCAGGCAGCAAGCGTCTCCATGTTGCCGTTAAATCGCGGCGCGTGCGTGCGGCCTAAGTCCTTTTTGGCCAGCGTATATGCCAGCACAGCCAGCAGTACAAACGGCAAGCCCTTGCGCAAGAAGCTGCCATCGACCAGCGTGACCAACCAAGCTCCGCCAAGCGAGCCTGCAAAGCCGGCCGTAGCTGCAGGCAGCAGGGCTCGCCAGCGCATGTCAACCCGGCGCGCGTACTGCGCTGATGCCACAGCAGTGCCCCACACCGCTGCCGCCTTGTTGGTGCCAAACAGCGTTGCGGGCGGCGCTGCAGGAAACACGGTAAACAAAGCCGGCAGCAAAATCAGCCCACCACCGCCCACAATCGCGTCGACAAAACCGGCCAGCAAAGAAGCCAGCGTCACAATGGTCAATTCCATGACTGTCATTGTCGCATCTGCACAGCAAGGGCAGGCGCTATGTATTTAGTAGCTGGCGGCGCACGTATTGTAAGCGCCAGAGCCGTTTTTGTTCATTAATTCCGGCTTGACTCAACCCTTTGGGCTTGACTGTCTTGTCGCTGGCCATGGCTTCGGCAAAAGCAGACAATCAGGCCATGACACTGACTGAACTAAGGTACATCGTCGCCGTGGCGCGTGAAAAGCATTTTGGCAAAGGCGCTGATGCTTGCCATGTGTCCCAGCCCACACTCAGCGTGGCCATCAAAAAGCTGGAAGACGAATTGCAGGTCAAGCTGTTTGAGCGCAACGCCAATGAAATTGCCATCACGCCGCTGGGCGAAGAAATCATCCGCCAGGCGCAAAGCGTGCTGGAGCAGGCCGAGCTGATCAAGGACATTGCCAAGCGTGGCAAGGACCCGCTGGCAGGCAGTTTGCGCCTGGGTGTGATCTACACCATTGGCCCCTATTTGCTGCCCGACCTGGTCAGGCAAATGATTGCAACACTGCCGCAAATGCCGCTGATGCTGCAAGAAAACTTCACTGTCAAGCTGCTGGACCAACTGCGCAATGGCGAAATCGACTGCGCTATTTTGGCCGAGCCTTTTCCCGATGCAAATCTGGCCATTGCGCCGCTGTACGACGAGCCCTTCATGGCAGCTGTCCCCAGCAACCATGCGCTGGCAGTGCGCAGCTCAATCACGGCAGAAGAAATCAAAAAAGAAACGCTGCTGCTGCTTGGCAATGGGCATTGCTTTCGCGACCATGTGCTGGAGGTGTGCCCTGAATTTGCCCGGTTTTCCAGCAACTCGGGCGGCATCCAAAAAAGTTTTGAAGGCTCGTCGCTGGAGACTATTCTGCACATGGTGGCCGCTGGCATGGGCATCACGCTGGTGCCGCGCCTGGGTGTGCCCAAAGAGGCGTTGTTGCCAGCCGTCAGCAGCAAGAAAAGCCATGTGCCTGCCGAGCAGCCGGCCTTCATCAAATACCTGCCTTTTGAGGGGCACATACCGTCAAGGCGCGTGGTGCTGGCCTGGCGACGCAGCTTCACCCGGTATGAGGCAATCGCTGCACTGCGCAATGCCATTTATGCCTGCGAGTTGCCTGGCCTAACGCGGCTGTCCTGACCGTTCAATCTGTTAAATTCAAACTTTCAATTGCATCAAACAAATCATGGCCAAAACCTCTGTCAAATCATCAGGCAAACCAGTCCTTGCGTCAAATGGTGGCATCAACACCGGTGTCAACTCCGGCATCAATATGGGCATCAACATCGGTATCAGCGACAAGGACCGCTTGCAAATCGCCAACGGCCTGAGCCACCTGCTGGCCGACACCTACACGCTGTACCTGACCACGCACAACTTTCACTGGAACGTCACCGGCCCGATGTTCAACACCCTGCACCAGATGTTCATGGTGCAGTACACCGAGCTGTGGACAGCGGTCGACCCGATTGCCGAGCGCATCCGCTCGCTGGGTCACCCGGCACCTGGTTCGTATGCACAGTTCAGCAAGCTGGCCAGCGTGCCCGATGCTCCGGGCACACCGCCCAAAGCGCTGGAGATGGTGCGCATACTGGTCACAGGTCACGAAGCCGTGGCACGTACCGCACGCCAGTTGTTCCCGCTGGCCGACAAGGCCAGCGACGAGCCCACCGCCGACTTGTTGACCCAGCGGCTCACGGTGCATGAGCAAACCGCTTGGATGCTCAGGTCTTTGCTTGAGGAATAAATTCAGCCTGTATCTGGCTTTGATTCGCTGGGACCGCCCAGCCGGCTGGCTGCTGCTGCTGTGGCCGACGCTGTCGGCGCTTTATCTGGCATCGCATGGGTTTCCGGGTTGGCATCTGTTACTTGTTTTCACGCTGGGTACATTTCTGATGCGCAGCGCCGGTTGCTGCCTGAACGATGTGGCTGACCGTGACTTTGACCGGCACGTCAAGCGCACCGCCCAGCGGCCTGTGACCAGTGGCAAGCTGTCGGCCAAGGAGGCGCTGGCGGTGGGGGCTGTGCTGGCGCTCTGCGCGTTTGGTCTGGTGCTGACGACCAACATCACAGCGATTGCCTGGTCATTTGCCGCGCTGGCCATTGCCATCTTTTACCCGTATGCCAAGCGCTTTGTGGCCATGCCGCAGGCGGTGCTGGGTGTCGCCTTCAGCTTTGGCATACCGATGGCGTTTGCCGCTGTGCAGTCACGCGTGCCGCTGGTGGCCTGGCTGCTGCTGCTTGGCAATCTGTTTTGGGTAATTGCGTACGATACCGAATATGCGATGGTCGACCGGGACGATGATCTGAAAATTGGCATGAAAACATCTGCCATCACGCTGGGGCGCTTGGATGTGGCAGCGGTAGCAGCCAGCTATGCCGTGTATCTTGGAGTATGGTGTTATGTGCTGCTTACCCATTTATTACGGGCGCAAGCAGCTACTATATTTGTAGCAATTGGCTTGGCGTCGGCGCAAGCCGTCTGGCACATCTGGCTGATTCGCCGCCGCCAGCGGGATGATTGCTTCAAGGCTTTCAGGCTCAATCACTGGCTGGGTTTGACGGTGTTTTCGGGCATTGCCTTGTCATACGCCGTGCTTTGAGCCCGGCTTAATCGGCGTTGCCAAACTCGTCACCCATGGCCTGCGCACGCATTTGCGCAGCATGCATGGCGCTGATGAACAGGGCTTTGACCTTGCCCTGCTCCAGCGACGAAATGGCTGCATGCGTGGTGCCGCCTTTGGATGTAACACGCGAGCGCAAAATCTCGATGGGCTCGGTGGACGCTTTGGCCAATGCAGCAGCCCCCACAAACGTACCGACCGCCAGCTGGTGCGCCTGCTCTCGTTTGAGCCCCATCGACACACCTGCCTCAATCATGGCTTCAATGAAGTAAAACACATAGGCAGGCCCTGAGCCTGACAAAGCCGTCACGGCGTCCAGCTGGGCTTCTTCGTCCAGCCAGATCCTCTGGCCTGTGGTTTTGACAACGCGGTCTACCAGCGAGCGGCCTGCACCTGACACCGACGGCCGGGCATACAGCGCCGTCATGCCCTTGCCCACCAGAGCTGGCGTGTTGGGCATGGCGCGCACCACATGGTCGGTGTCCAGCCAGCGGGCGATGCTGCTGGACGTGATGCCTGCAGCCACGCTCAGGTGCAGTGCGTTTTTGGTGTGAAAGCGTGTTTGCAGGGCAGCGTCCTTGAAGATCTGCGGCTTGATGGCCCACACCACCAGCGCAGCGCTGGCCAGCTGTGCGCCGGGAGCGGCTTGAACCTGCACACCAAATTGATTGCTTAATTTTTGCCTCTGGGCTGCAAGTGGCTCAACCACCTGAATGCTGCCTTTCGGGGCACCGCGCTTGAGCAGCCCGCCAATCATGGCGCTGGCCATGTTGCCGCCGCCAACAAAGGCAATGTTGTCGTGGTGTGTTGTTGTGGTCGTCATGGTGTTTATTGTAAAAATTCAAAAGCCAAAAACTGCATGATCTGCTGCGGGTTGAAATTGTCATCGCTGACAAACACCAGCGTGCGTTTGCCGTTGGGTAAAACCGGCCCCCAGCACATGCCCTCGGTGTTGTCCAGCCGGGTCAACTCTGGAAAGTCGCTGAAATCTGCCACTGGTGTTTTTGCGGCGGGTGTGTTGTTACCGGGCTGGAGTGCCAGGATGTCCAGAGTGTCTGTGGCCAGGCGCGTGTCGATGACGTACAGCCGAAGCGAATTGCGCAGGCTGTCGCTCAAGCCTGCCATGTACGCGCGCTCGAGCACCAGCATGCGGTGGGCGTCCAGCATCAGGACTTCAACCACGCCATTGTCGGCATTGGCGCCAGGTGGGGAGGGCGCACGGGCAATCGCATCCGGCACGTAGGCAATCTGCCTGGGCGCCTTGCCGCTGGCAATGTCAATTTGCGTGAAGCGGCACGGCCCGCCGGTGGCTGCAACGCTTGGCTCTTGCCCGTCCTGGCGCAGCGCGGCTTCCATCGCGACCCAGGCGGTTTCGCCACCGGGTGTGATGGCCAGGCCTTCGAGTGTTTTGTTGATGCGCCCTTCCAACGCCAGGCCGAAGTCAAACATTGCGGGCATCGGGTAAGTGCGCTGCAAGCTGCCATCCAACCGGGTCTGATGCAAGGCAGTTGGCATGAATCTGACTGCGTTGCCTTCGCTTGTCCACAACAGGCTTTGGCTGGGCGCATGCCAGCGGATAGCCTCCGGGTCAGGTGCAGTCAAACCCTTTAAAAATGTCACGCCTGTCAGGTCAACATCGCCAAGTCTGTCAGCTGTCAACGCCATGTGCGCCGTGTAAAAACGGGGCGGGCTGATGCTGCCGCCATCATCACTCAGCAGGAAATACGTCCCGCTTGCTGCATCAAAATCAATGGCTGACAAGCCGCCCACAGTGGTGCGTTGAAATTGCAGCCTGTGCGGCAAGTGCGTCTGGCCAATCAGGCGAAGGCGGGGTGCAGTGGCCGCAGCCAAAGACACGTTGGCCGTCAGACCACCCAGCATCGCCGTGCTGGTGGTGGCCAGAAACTGGCGGCGGTCAATGCGGCGGTGAATCATGCGCGCCATGTTAGCCCGGCATGCCAGGGTGGTGAAAACCACAGACCGTGGCAGCGCGGCTTGCGCTAACCTTCGGGTTATGCAGTACATCCTTTCACTCGACCAGGGCACCACCTCATCGCGTGCCATGCTGTTTGACCATGCCGGGGCTGTCGTGGCCATGGAACAGGCCGAATTTGCCCAAATCTACCCACAGCCTGGCTGGGTCGAGCATGATGCGCAAGAAATTTGGCAAAGTCAGCTGAAAACGGCTAAAAATTGCCTGAAAAATATATCTAATCAACCTGTAGCCCATACAATACGGGCGCAAGCCGATCCTGTATTAATAGCAAGCCCAAAGTTTCAAGTTCTAGGGATTGGCATCACCAACCAGCGTGAAACCACCGTGCTGTGGGACCGCAGGACTGGCCAGCCGCTGGCCAACGCCATTGTCTGGCAAGACCGCCGCACGGCTGCGCGATGTGACGAATTGCGCAGCCTTGGCCATGCGGAGCTGATTCAGCAAAAAACCGGGCTGGTACTGGATGCGTATTTTTCAGCCACCAAACTGGCCTGGCTGCTCGACAACATACCTGGCGCGCGAGCCCGGGCTGACAAGGGCGAGCTGGCTTTTGGCACGATGGACTCGTGGCTGATCTGGAACCTGACCGGCGGCCATCGTGGGGGCGTGCATGTGACAGATGCCAGCAACGCATCACGCACGTTGCTGTTCAACATCCACACCCTGCAGTGGGATGACGAATTGTTGGCGCTTTTCAACATCCCGCCATCGCTGCTGCCCAAAGTGGTGGCCAGCAGCGGCGTGGTCGGCCAGACGGACGCCGCGCTGTTCGGCGCACCTGTCCCGATTGCAGGCATAGCTGGCGACCAGCAAGCCGCAACCTTCGGACAGGCGTGCCTCAAGCCAGGCATGGCCAAAAATACTTACGGCACCGGGTGCTTCATGTTGATGAACACGGGCAGTCAACCCGTGGCGTCCAGCCACAAACTGCTGAGCACCGTGGGCTGGCAGCTAGGCAACAAAGCAACCTACTGCCTGGAAGGCAGCGTTTTTATGGGTGGTGCCACCATCCAGTGGCTGCGCGACGGCTTGGGCATCATCCAGTCAGCCACTGAAGTGCAAGCCCTGGCCGAATCAGTCCCCGACAGCGGCGACATGTACCTGGTGCCCGCCTTCACCGGCCTGGGCACACCGCACTGGGACCCTTACGCACGCGGCGCGATGTTGGGGATCACTCGCGGTACAACCCGCGCCCACATTGCGCGCGCCGCCTTAGAAGCCATTGCCCTGCAAAGCGCTGACGTCTTCACCGCCATGAGCCAGGATGCAGGTTTTGCCTTGAGCGAGCTGCGCGCAGACGGCGGCGCATCCGCCAACGACCTGTTGATGCAAATGCAGGCCGACTTTTCAGGCGTGCCCGTCGTGCGGCCTAAAGTGCTGGAGACCACTGCCTTGGGCGCGGCCTACCTGGCAGGGCTGGCGGTCGGCTTTTGGTCCAGCGTTGATGAAATAGCCAGCCAGTGGCAAATGGATCGGCGTTTTGAGCCCCGCATCAGCGCCGACGATAGGGCTGTCAAACTGGCGCGCTGGCATAAAGCGCTGGCGCGTGCGAAGGCTTGGGCGGCGGATTAGTGCTATTAATACGGGAGCTGCTAGCGCCCGTAATTGTTGGGCTGAAGGCTGATTGAATGCATCAAATTGACCAAAAAGCAACCCAACATGATCTCAAACGGAATGCGCCCCATGCACCCGGGCGAAACATTGCGGGAAGACTATTTGAAGCCGCTGCAGATGAGCGCCAACGCCTTGTCAAAAGCGCTGCACGTGCCCGCCGGGCGGGTCAATGACATTGTGCTGGAGCGGCGTGGCGTAAAACTTGACACTGCGCTTTGACTGGCGCGCTACTTTGGAGGCGACGCGCAGTCGTGGCTCAACCTGCAGCAGGCTGATGACTTGAAGGTGACCCAAAAGCAAAAGGGCAAGCAGATCTCGGCTGAAATTGAGCCGCTTGCGTTGGCTGCCTGATGGTGATTTGCTGACCAATCCATGACCCGCGCGATACTTGTGACTGTTGGGACAATTTGACCGCCCCGTCACCCATGAAGTGGCTGTAATTGGCACTTACCGAGTCTGTGCCCAACAGTGGCGACTTTTACCGGGTACCTGCCTTCACCGGACTGAGCCCCCCGCACCGGGACGCCGGTACACGCGATGCGATGATCGGCATCGCGCACGGCACCGGAAACCATCGCCCTGCAAAGCGCAGACGACTTCACCGCCATGAGTCAGGACGCCGGCTTCGCAATGGGTGAACTGCGCGCAGACGGCGGCGCATCGGCCAACGACCTTTTGATGCAAATGCAGGCCGACTTTTCAGGGGTGCTGGTGGCGCGGTCCCAAGTGCTGGAAACCACCGCTGTGGGTGCAGTTTGTTTGGCTGGGTCAGCAGTCGGCTTCTGGTCAGCCGCAGATGAAATTGCCAGCAAATGACACACCAGCCGCTGCTTTGAGCCGCGCATTCGTGCAGACGAATGCGCCACCAGGCTGGCGCACTGGTAAAAGGTTCTGGTACGGGCGCTGGTAAAAGGTGCCGGTAAAAGGTGCCGGTACAAGGCGCTGATACAAGGCGCTGATACAAGGCGGTGGTACGGGCAAGGGCCTGGGCGGACAATTGATGTTGCCACTAATATGCTATTTATTAAGAAGCTGCTCACGCCCGTAATCATTGGGCTACAGCCGTTTATGCCACATCGCAGCGCACCTGTGCATCGGTCAGCAGCGCGGGAAATGGATCAGGCGGTTCGGCATCTGTGAACAGGCGGTCAATCTGGCTCAAGCGGGCTACTTCTACCATTGCAGGCCGGTTGAATTTGCTGCTGTCGGCGGCCACCCACACCTCGCGAGCGTGGGCCATGATGGTTTGCGACACCTTGACCTCGCGGTAGTCGTAGTCGCGCAGCGTGCCGTCAGACTCAATTCCTGAAATGCCCATCAGTGCAATGTCGACCTTGAACTGACGAATAAAGTCAACCGCCGCCTCTCCCACAATGCCTTGGTCGCGGCCGCGCACCACGCCGCCCACCACGATCACTTCGCTTTTGCTGTTGGCGCTCAGGATATGGGCAACATTCAAGTTGTTGGTAATGACGCGCAGCCCTGAATGCCCAAGCAGCCCTTTGGCAATCGCTTCGGTAGTGGTGCCAATGTTCAATATCAGCGAGCAGTCGTTGGGCAGGGCATCGGCTACTGCCTTCGCAATACGCGCTTTGCCTGCAGCATTCAGATTTTCGCGCTGCTTGTAGGCCACGTTGTCAACTGTTGAGCCAGGCATGCGCACGCCGCCGTGAAAGCGCGTTAGCAGCCCTTCATCGGCCAGGCGCTGCACATCGCGGCGCACGGTTTGCAAAGTAACACCCAGTTTTTCTGCCAAATATTCGACTGTCACAGAGCCTTGCATCTGCACCACGGTCAGCATGGCAAGTTGTCGCGGATTGGAGTTCATGGCCTGCATTTTGAAACGAAAAAACCGGCCAGGGATGAAAAACACTTTGAAACGAAACGAAAAGAAACATTTAAGGGTAAATACGAAGCTTAAAAGAAAGATTTGGAACAAAAAATAACACTGACTTTAAATCGGGTTGCGAAAAATTTTGGCGTGCATCGAGAGTTTTTAAACAAGGTGTTTGATGAAATTGAGTTTGGAGGGCATCAGTAAAAGAGTTGGGGCTGAAACCTGGCTGCACAGCATGGACATTGCGCCGCGCAGTGGTGCGGTCACTGTGTTGCTCGGTGCCACGCAAGCTGGCAAAACCAGCCTCATGCGCATCATGGCTGGCCTGGACGTGCCCACCTCTGGCCGCGTGGTGGTCGACGGGACCAACGTGGTGGGCATGCCGGTACGCGAGCGCAATGTGGCCATGGTGTACCAGCAGTTCATCAATTACCCATCTTTCACTGTGAGGGACAACATCGCCTCACCACTCAAGCTGCGAGGTGAAAAAAACGTCGATGCACGGGTGCGCGAGCTGGCGGACAAGCTGCACATCGACATGTTCCTGGACCGCCTGCCGGCCGAGCTGTCGGGCGGCCAGCAGCAGCGGGTGGCGCTGGCACGGGCACTGGCTAAAAATGCGCCGCTGATGTTGCTTGACGAGCCGCTGGTCAACCTTGACTACAAGCTGCGAGAGGAGCTGCGCGATGAGCTGACGGCCCTGTTTGCAGCAGGCGATTCAACTGTGATTTACGCCACCACCGAACCAGGCGAAGCGCTGCTGCTGGGCGGCTATACCGCTGTGCTGGACGGTGGCGAGCTGCTGCAGTACGGCCCGACTGCAGAAGTGTTTCATCGCCCGCAGTCGCTCAGGGTGGCCAAAGCGTTCAGCGACCCACCCATGAATTTATTGCCCGCCGCCGTCTCGCGTGACGGGGTTCAGTTAAGTCAGGGACCGCTACTTGCCGTCCCTGCTGATGCAGATGAATCAACTCTTCTGCGCTTTGGGCAGCCAGTCACCGTGGGCATACGCGCCAGCGCGCTGGGACTGGCGCAGGGTCGGGCCGGCGTTGTTTTGCCGGGTCGCGTTGAGCTGGCCGAAATTTCAGGCTCAGACACATATGTGCATGCCAGCACTGCGGTGGGCGAACTGGTGGCGCAGCTGACAGGCGTGCAGCGCTTTGAGTTGGGTTCACAGGTGTCGTTGTTTGTTGACCCTGCGCAGGTGTATTTGTTTGACCAGACCGGTGCTTTGGTTCACGCACCCGGCCGCGGCAGGGTGCACTGACATGGCACGCATCGAACTCGACCTGGCCCACGCCTACAAAGCCAACCCGCAGCACGACAGCGACTACGCGCTGCTGCCGCTAAAAATGGCGTTTGAAGACGGTGGTGCCTATGCGTTGCTGGGGCCTTCGGGTTGCGGCAAAACCACCCTGCTCAACATCATGTCTGGCCTGGTTGCGCCGTCCCAAGGCAGCGTGCGCTTTGACGGCCAGGACGTCACCGCGGCCACACCGCAGCAGCGCAATATTGCCCAGGTGTTTCAGTTCCCGGTGGTGTACGACACCATGACCGTGTTTGACAACCTGGCGTTTCCGCTGCGCAATCGCAACATGTCTCAAACGCAAATCAACAAACGCGTTGGTGACATTGCTGACATGCTGGAGTTGACCGGGCAACTGCACCAGCGCGCGGCCGGACTGGCAGCAGACACCAAACAAAAAATATCGTTGGGCCGCGGTCTGGTTCGGCCCGATGTGTCAGCTGTGCTGTTTGATGAGCCGCTGACTGTGATTGACCCGCACCTGAAGTGGCAGCTGCGGCGCAAGCTCAAACAAATCCACCACGAGCTCAAGCTCACGCTGATTTACGTCACGCATGACCAGATTGAGGCATTGACCTTTGCTGACCAGGTGGTGGTAATGACGCGTGGCAAGGCGGTACAGGTGGGCTCGGCGGCAGACCTTTTTGAACGGCCCAGCCATACATTTGTCGGGCATTTTATTGGCTCGCCTGGTATGAACTTCATAGCGGGCAATGTCAAGAATGGCTGCTTTGAAGCTGGAGGCACTGCGTTGCAGCTGCCCGCAGGTCGTTGCCTGCCCGACGGCGAAATCAGGCTGGGTATTCGGCCTGAATACTTGTGGCTGGTGGCGCCCCACTCACCAGGTGCCTTTGCAGCCACAGTGCTGCAGCTGCAGGACGTGGGCACACACCTGATTTTGTCTGCCGTGCTGGTGGGGCAAACACTCAAAGCACGTGTACATGCAGCCGGCGTGCAGCTTGCCGTGGGCGATGTTGTGTGGTTGCAAGTGTTGAGCGAGCACACCTGCTTTTACAAAAACGAAGAGATATTGCCATGAGCACCACAACCAAACCAGTCAATCAAAAAGCCTGGTTTTTAATCTTGCCAGTGCTTATTTGTGTGGCGTTTTCTGCCATTTTGCCGCTGATGACGGTGGTCAATTATTCGGTGCAAGACATCATTTCGCCCGAGCGCAAGGTGTTTGTCGGCACAGAATGGTTTGCCGCTGTGATGCGCGACGAAGAGCTGCACGGCGCGCTGCTGCGGCAGTTGACGTTTTCAATTGCTGTGCTGGCAGTGGAACTGCCTCTGGGTATTTTGCTGGCGCTGTCCATGCCCGCCAGCGGCTGGAAGGCTTCGGCCACACTGGTCATTGTGGCGCTGTCGCTGCTCATCCCGTGGAATGTGGTGGGCACGATCTGGCAAATATTTGGACGCTCCGACATCGGTTTGATGGGCGCAGCCCTGCAAGGCCTGGGCGTTAACTACAGCTACACCGGCAATGCAACCCACGCATGGGCAACGGTGCTGCTGATGGATGTGTGGCACTGGACACCGCTGGTAGCGCTGTTGGGCTACGCGGGTTTGCGCTCCATACCCGACGCGTACTATCAGGCCGCCAGCATTGATGGCGCGTCAAAGTTTGCAGTTTTCAGATACGTGCAGTTGCCCAAAATGCGCGGTGTGTTGATGATTGCGGTGCTTTTGCGGTTCATGGACAGCTTCATGATTTACACCGAGCCTTTTGTGTTGACAGGCGGTGGGCCAGGCAATGCGACTACCTTTTTGTCGCAGTTTTTGACGCAAAAGGCCGTTGGCCAATTTGACTTGGGGCCAGCTGCTGCGTTTTCACTCATCTACTTTTTGATTATTTTGCTGCTGTGCTTTATTTTGTACAACTGGATGCAGCGCGTCGGCACCCAGCACAAGGAGAGCGATCATGCATAAAACGGGTTTTCAAAAGCGCTCAGTCTTTTTGGCGTTTTACATCGTTTTTGCGCTGCTGCCGATTTACTGGATGGTCAACATGTCGTTCAAAACGAATGGCGAGATTTTGGCAAGTTTTTCTCTGTTTCCCCAAAACTTCACTTGGGACAACTACCGCACGATATTGACCGATCCGTCCTGGTATTCAGGCTACATCAACAGCCTGATTTATGTTGCTATCAACACGGTGATATCACTGGCGGTAGCTTTGCCAGCAGCATATGCGTTTTCGCGCTACAGCTTTTTAGGCGACAAGCATGTTTTCTTTTGGTTGTTGACCAACCGCATGACGCCGCCTGCTGTGTTTCTACTGCCGTTTTTTCAGCTTTACACCACGGTGGGTTTGATGGACACGCACCTGGCAGTGGCATTGGCGCACCTGCTTTTTAACGTGCCGCTGGCGGTGTGGATTCTTGAAGGATTTATGAGCGGCATTCCGCGCGAGATTGACGAAACCGCTTACATCGACGGCTACAGCTTTCCGCAATTTTTCTTGACGATTTTTTTGCCGCTGGTCAAAGCAGGTGTCGGCGTGGCTGCGTTTTTCTGCTTCATGTTCAGCTGGGTTGAGCTGCTGCTGGCGCGCACGCTGACCAGCGTCAATGCCAAGCCGATTGTGGCGACCATGACGCGCACTGTTTCAGCATCCGGCATGGATTGGGCAACGTTGGCCGCGGCTGGTGTGCTGACAATTTTGCCGGGCGCTGTCGTGATCTGGTTTGTGCGCAATTACATTGCCAAGGGATTTGCGATGGGCCGGGTATGAAAGGAGTTGCCCATGTTTGAGTGGATGGCCTGGACTACGCCTGTTGCGGTGTTCTTTGTCTGTATTGCGGCGCTGCTTGCCGCCATGACTGCGTGGGAAATCAAATCGCCGACGACGCTGCGCAAAGGATTTTTGCCGATCGAGACAACGCGCGGAGACCGGCTTTTTATCGCGCTGTTGGGCATGGCCTATGTCAATCTGGCATTCATCGGCATCAGCGGCAAACTGACGGTTTGGTTGGGGCTTTCAGCTGAGCCGTCGATATGGATCAGCTTTGTATTTTCTTTGTGCGTGCTGGCTTTTGTGATGCGCAAAGGCTAAACCGGAAAGGCATTTTTTAAGGAACGGCTTGACCCCCCCTGGAGCCGTAGCAGCCTTTGTTCAGGGGTTAAAACTTTTGGAGACGAATCATGAAGTTGCGATATTCAATATCGGCCGTCGTTATCGCTTGTTCTATGGCCAGCCACGGCTGGGCAGACGAAGCGGCAGCCAAAAAATGGATCGACAGCGAGTTTCAACCCTCGACGCTTTCCAAAGACAAACAAGCCGCAGAGATGAAGTGGTTTATAGACGCAGCCAAGAAGCTGCAATCGAAGGGCGTGAAAGAAATTTCTGTGGTGTCAGAAACATTGACCACCCACGAATACGAGTCCAAAACGCTGGCCAAGGCGTTTGAGGAGATCACGGGTATCAAGGTAAAGCACGACATTATTCAAGAGGGCGACGTGGTCGAAAAACTGCAAACGTCAATGCAGTCCGGTAAAAGTATTTATGACGGCTGGATTTCTGATTCTGATTTGATTGGTACTCACTACCGGTACGGAAAAATTTTGGCATTGTCTGACTACATGGTCGGCAAGGGCAAGGAGTTCACCAATCCTGGTCTGGACCTCAAAGACTTTATCGGCACCAGTTTTACTACGGCACCCGATAAAAAACTTTACCAGCTGCCCGACCAGCAGTTTGCCAATTTGTACTGGTTCCGTGCTGACTTGTTTGCCAAAAAAGACTTGCAAGACAAATTCAAAGCCAAGTACGGCTACGACCTTGGCGTTCCGCAAAATTGGAGCGCGTATGAGGACATCGCCGAGTTCTTTACCAACGACGTGAAGATGATTGATGGCAAGCCGATTTACGGACACATGGATTACGGTAAAAAAGACCCGTCACTTGGCTGGCGCTTTACCGATGCGTGGCTGTCGATGGCGGGCACTGCAGACATTGGTATTCCGAACGGCAGGCCGGTTGACGAGTGGGGCATTCGGGCGGATGCAGAGGGTTGCCATCCGCAAGGCGCTTCAGTGTCACGCGGTGGTGCCACCAACTCGCCAGCCGCTGTGTATGCGCTGACCAAGTACATCGACTGGATGAAAAAGTACGCGCCCAAAGAAGCCACAGGCATGACCTTTGGCGAAGCTGGACCTGTGCCGGCACAGGGGCAAATTGCGCAGCAAATCTTTTGGTACACCGCTTTCACTGCAGACATGGTGAAAAAGGGCCTGCCGGTCGTGAACGATGACGGCACACCCAAATGGCGCATGGCTCCTGGCCCCAACGGCCCGTACTGGAAACAAGGCATGCAAAACGGCTATCAGGACGTTGGATCATGGACATTTTTCAAAGACCACAATCCCGACAAAGTGGCGGCAGCTTGGCTGTATGCACAGTTTGTGACCAGCAAGACTGTGTCGCTGAAAAAATCCATTACCGGGCTGACCTTTATTCGGGACAGCGACATCCGGCACGACTACTTCACCCAAAACGCCAACAGGTAT
>JANYGP010000103.1 GCA_025362315.1 Polaromonas sp. | reverse complement strand
AAAAAGATCAGGCGATTGCGCAGGTCACCGAACTTGCCGGTTTTTGCAATTTGAGCCGCGTTGGTTGCCACTGATTGATCCGTCTGTGCTTTATTTCGATTCAGCAGGCGCAGAAACTGGAGCGGAAACTGTGCCGCCAGCGGCTTCAATGATTGCTTTTGCACCAGCCGTCGCACCGATGCCGTTCAGCTTGACAGCTTTGGTCAAAGTACCAGACTTTATGATTTTGACGTTTTTGGCCAGCTGACCCACAAGACCAGACGTTTTCAATACCAGCAAGTCAACTTCTGCCAAGCCGAGTGTTTCGAGTGCACTCAGGCTGACTTCAGCATTGAATTTAAGCAAATGCGATTTGAAACCGCGCTTTGGCAATCGGCGATGCATAGGCATTTGACCGCCTTCAAAGCCAACTTTGTGGTAGCCACCAGCGCGTGACTTCTGCCCTTTATGACCGCGACCAGCCGTTTTGCCAATGCCAGAGCCGATACCACGACCCACACGGCGTTTGTAATGTTTGGCGCCTTCACCAGGCTTGATTCCGTTCAATTCCATTTTCGATTCCTGTTAAGAGCCTGAGCTCAGACAATCTTGACCAGGTACGCGATCTTGTTGATCATGCCGCGTACTGCCGGTGTATCTTCCAGCTCGCTCACGCTGTTGACACCACGCAAACCCAAACCACGCACAGTTGCACGGTGTGATTCTTTGGTGCCGATCGGGCTGCGAATCAGCTGCACTTTTAATCTGTTTTCTGTCGTCATTTTGTAATCCTCAAGCAGTCGCTTCAGCCGAAAATCTCTTCGACTGACTTGCCACGCTTGGCAGCAATGTCCGACGCAGTCGTTGATTTGTTAAGTGCGTCCAAGGTAGCACGCACCATGTTGTAAGGGTTGCTAGAACCATGGCTTTTGGCCACAATATCAGTGATGCCCATGACTTCAAAAACAGAGCGCATGGGGCCGCCAGCAATGATGCCAGTACCTTTGGCAGCGGGCATCATCATGACATTCGCAGCACCCCAGTGACCCGACACCTTGTGGTGGATCGTGCCATTTTTCAGCGACACCTTGTTCAAATTGCGGCGCGCTTCTTCCATGGCTTTTTGCACGGCTGCTGGCACTTCTTTCGACTTGCCTTTGCCCATGCCAACACGGCCATCACCGTCACCAACCACTGTGAGTGCAGCAAAACCGAGAATACGGCCACCCTTCACCACCTTGGTCACGCGGTTGACCGCGATCATCTTTTCCTTCAGACCATCGTCTGGTGCGTCGTTTGCTGATTTAGCTTGAAACTTGGCCATGTGTCTAATCCAATCTTCTTAAAACTGCAGGCCAGCTTCGCGAGCTGCATCTGCCAACGCTTTTACTCGGCCATGGTATGCAAAACCGGCGCGGTCAAACGCTACTTTGTCGACACCAGCAGCTTTCGCTTTTTCAGCGATGCGCTTGCCGATGGCTTGTGCAGCAGCAACATTGCCGCCTTTGCCTGCAGCGCCAATTTCCTTACGGACTACGACTTCGGCGGTGGAGGCTGCAGCCAGCACTTTGGTGCCGTCGCCAGATATAACGCTGGCGTATATGTGCAAATTGGTGCGGTTTACCGTCAGACGCGCAACCCCTTGCGTGGCAATGCGAATTCGGGTCTGGCGTGAACGACGCAGGCGCTGCTCTTTTTTGGTCAACATGGTGCAGCTCCTTATTTCTTCTTGGTTTCTTTGATCGTGATCTTCTCATCCGCATAGCGGATGCCCTTGCCTTTGTAAGGCTCAGGAGGGCGAACTGCACGAACTTCAGCAGCGATCTGGCCCACGCGCTGGCGGTCAGAACCTTTGATGACGATTTCAGTCGGCGTCGGCGTTGCAACCGTGATTCCGGCGGGCATTACGAAATCAACCGGGTGCGAATAACCCACAGTCAGGTTCAATTTGGCACCTGCTGCAGCAGCTTTGTAACCCACACCCACCAAGCTGAGTTTTTTCTCAAACCCTTTGGTTACGCCGACTACCATATTGTTGACCAGCTGGCGCATGGTGCCCGACATGGCATTGGCTTCGCGCGAATCGTTCGCTGGTGCAAAGCGCAGCTTGCCAGCATCTTGCGTGATGGTGACAAGCGCGTTTTGGGCCAGAGCCAAAGCGCCCAGAGCGCCTTTGACGTTGATCTGGTCTTGTTTGATGGCCACATCCACACCGGCTGGTACGGACACTGGCATTTTTCCTACACGGGACATTTCAGTTACTCCTCAATGCCAGTGGTTAAGCGACATAGCAAAGCACTTCACCACCGATACCGGTAGCGCGCGCTTTGCGATCCGTCATCACACCTTGCGGCGTTGTGACAATTGCCACACCCAAGCCATTCATGACTTGAGGAATGGCGCCATGGCCCTTATACACACGAAGGCCAGGGCGACTGACGCGCTCAATGCGCTCAATCACTGGCTTGCCTGCGTAATACTTCAGAGCGATTTCCAGTTGTGACTTGCCGTCGTCCAACTTGACAGAAAAGCCATCAATGTAGCCCTCGTCCTTCAAAACCTGCGCAATGGCAACCTTGACTTTGGAGGATGGCACTTGAACAACGGCTTTTTCAACCATTTGTGCGTTCCGAATGCGTGTCAGCATGTCGGCGATAGGATCACTCATACTCATTTTGCGGTTCTCCTATGCTTACCAGCTTGCCTTGGTGATACCAGGGATATCACCAGCAAATGCCAACTCACGAATTTTGGCGCGAGCC
>JANYGP010000016.1 GCA_025362315.1 Polaromonas sp. | reverse complement strand
GTTGATCCACGCCAGCGTTTGCGCCGGGTCAAACTTGCCTGACACCAGCAGCACGGCGTTGTCTGGCTGGTAGTAGGTGCGGTAGAACGCCTGCAGGTTTTCAATTTTGACGTTTTCAATATCGCTGCGGTTGCCAATGGTGGAGTTGCCGTAGTTGTGCCAGTCAAACGCCACGCTCTGCATGCGTTTGTAGAGCACGCCAAACGGCGAGTTTTCGCCGCGCTCGTACTCATTGCGCACCACCGTCATTTCAAGGTCGAGGTCCTTTTTGGCGATAAAGGAATTGACCATGCGGTCGGCCTCCATGCCCAGGGCCCACTGCAGGTTGTCGTCACCCGCCTGGAAGGACTCAAAATAGTTGGTGCGGTCCAGCCCTGTGGTGCCGTTGGGGCGCATGCCCCGCTGGCTAAAGCTCTGCGTGATGTTGGTGTAGTTGGTAGAGCCCTTGAACAGCAGGTGCTCCAGTAGATGCGCCATGCCCGTCTCACCATAGTTTTCGTGTCGTGAGCCCACCAGGTAGGTGATGTTCACCGTCACGGTGGGCTTGGACGCATCGGGGAACAGCAGCACCTTGAGCCCGTTGGGCAGGCGGTATTCGGTAAACCCCTCCACACTTGCGGCTTGCTCAACGCCCGCTGGCAGGCTCAAGGCCTGCGCGGGCACGCTGGTCAGCCAGGCTGCGACACAAAATACAGCTGCATGAAAAAAAGACAAACGAAGCACTGAAGGCATGGTGATGACCTGTGACAAAAACGAGGCAGACAAGCAACAATCCGGGTGATGCAGCTGCAGTATGCCAGCGCATACACCAACGCTTTCGCCAGCGACAATATGACCATGAACACCATGCAACTTCAGGACATTCTTTTTTCCCAGGGCTTTGGCACCCGCCGTGTTTGCGCCGGGCTTATTCAACAGGGTTTTGTGGCGCTGGGGCAGGAAATATGTACGCTACCTGCTACAGAATTTGTAGCAGAGGGGCTGCGCTTTACTGTGCAGGGCGTCGAATGGCAATACTTTGAAAAAGCCTATCTGATGCTGCACAAACCCGCAGGCTATGAATGCTCACAAAAGCCCAGCACCTACCCCAGCATCTACACCCTGTTACCGGCACCCATACGCCAGCGCGGCGGCGGCGCGGCAGCAGGCGTGCAGGCCGTGGGTCGGCTGGACCAGGACACCACCGGCCTGCTGCTGCTGTCAGACGACGGCAAATTCATTCACCGCATGAGCTCACCCAAGCACCATGTACCCAAGGTGTATGAGGTGACCGCCAAACACGCAGTAGATGACAAACAGGTGCAAAAGCTGCTCAGTGGCGTGGTGCTCGACGACGACCCCAAACCCGTCAAAGCCGCAGCCTGTGTGCAGACTGGGCCGAACCAACTCAGCCTGACGCTGACAGAAGGTAAATACCACCAGGTCAAACGCATGATTGCGGCGGTGGGGAACCGGGTAGAGGGCGAAGGCGGGGCAGGGGGCTTGCACCGCTCACGGATTGGTGCGCTGGCCTTGCCGGATGATTTGAAGGCTGGGCAGTGGCGGTGGTTGACCGCTGGGGATTTGGCGGCGATTGCTGGACACTCTTAATTTATGCATCTACAAGAATGTTGACGAATTTATTAAACGCATATACATTTATTGCTTATAAAGATGAAATTTACATGGAATGACGACAAGCGAGCGCTCAACCTGTCAAAGCACCAGCTTGATTTTGCAGACGCAGAAATGGTGCTTGGCAATCCGTATCGGCTTGATGTGGTGAGCCTGCGAAATGGACAAGAGCGTGAGCAGTCTTTTGCGTTTGTATTTGAACGGCTGGCAGTGCTAACGGTTGTGCATCTATCAAGTGAGCAACCACACATCATCAGTTTTCGCCCGGCCAGCATGATTGAAAGAGAAACTTACCATGATTGGCTTGAAAATGACTTCAAAGAGTTTTAAGGAGCTACTCTCGGCTACCAACGCTGCGCCTGATGCTGGCGACTTTGTTTGGGACGGCCAGGACGAAGACGAACGCCCGCTCGACAAGGATGAAATACTGGCAGGTATCGCCGTCGCACGCAAGCGGCGTGGGCGGCCCGCAGGTAGCGGTACCAAAGAGCAAGTAGCTATTCGGCTAGACCACGATGTTTTGGCCGCCTTTCGCACAGGCGGCCCAGGCTGGCAAACGCGCATGAATGAAGCCTTGAAGGACTGGCTGAAGACGCATTCGGCGGTTTGAGTGGGTTTGGCGTGATAGATGCAGTGAATTCAGGATTTGATTCCAATTAACTCAATGAGAACCTGCCGAGATTGCAAGCGCGAATATCCGCGCGTGTTAGCAACCAAGTCCGACGGCTCCTGCTCGCTTTGGGGTTTTTACTGTCCGATATGTGGGACACGACGAGCACGGGAATATGAGAAATTTCTTCATCAGCGAGAGATAAATATTGCACGAAACTTTTGGGTAGCATACCGAGGCTGGTGGAAACACTTCACCCCTCCTCACTGCTGGAAACTACTGTTGCGCTCGGAGCGCAAAACCTGCCTTTACTGTGGATGCTTACTAACTGATGACCTGCCTCCCCGTATTGCCTCCACTGCAGTCATTGATCACATGGATCCTCTCTCCTTAGGGGGGAGGATTCATTGCGAAATGCGGTTTATTGTTGCAATCGCTGCAATGGCATTAAGAAAAACAAACTGTTTATCCGTTGGCTTTCAGAATTATCAGAACCTTTTCGAACGCAGTCGCGAATGCTTTATGTCTTCAAGCACGGGCACCTACCCGAAGTTTTCGAAACAGGGCCTTTCGAGTGTGGGACAGAAGGAATTCCCATGTTTCTTGAGCTAAATGAAAAGGAATTTAAAAAAGAACTGTGCGGAATGTTGCCTCTCGTCGACGGGCCGCCAGCTATCTACTTACTCGATCTGCTAAAACCACATCCGGGACCAGTTTGTATCCAAAACATGATTTACGTTTCCTTTTAAGGAAATGAAGGTCAACAATCACAATTTGATGTTAACTACGACACAGCTGTTAGGGGACTCTGCATCCAGTTACCCATAAATTGCCACAACAAACTGAGTTGGCAATGCTGCGTTTTTTAGGGTTTGATGTGCTGTTCAAGCCCGAGCTATGCCATCCGGGTGCTTTCCAACTTTGCAAACGAAAGATTTCCCGATAATCTGAGGCATGCAACTCACCAAAAGATTTGACACCATTGACGCCCTGCGCGGCATTGCCATCGTTTGGATGACGGCGTTTCACTTTTGCTTTGACCTCAACCAATTTACCTATATCAAACAAAACTTCTACACCGATCCGTTTTGGACGGCGCAGCGCACAGTGATCGTTAGCCTGTTTGTGTTTTGTGCGGGTTTGAGCCAGGCGATTGCGGTGCATCAAAGCCAAAGCAGCCAGAGGTTCTGGAAACGCTGGGTACAGATTGCCGGATGTGCGTTGCTGGTCAGTGCTGCTTCTTACTGGATGTACCCCAAGAGTTTTATTTACTTTGGTGTGTTGCATGGCCTGGCGGTGATGCTGATCGTCTGTCGTTTGACATCCAGCTGGCGGCTTTGGTTATGGCCATTGGGTGCTCTGGCCATTGCTATGCCATTGATAGCTGTCAGCGCCCATAATGTGGGCGCCAGCATCGATTTTCTCAATGAAAAGGCCTTTAACTGGCTGGGTTTGATCAGCCGCAAGCCGATCACTGAAGACTATGTGCCGCTTTTGCCATGGCTGGGCGTGATGTGGTGGGGCATGGCTTTTGGGCAATTGCTGCTGGTGCGCCGCAGCCAGTGGCTGACTCAATCTGTTCCAAAAATGATGGTACCGGCCGTTTTACTGGGCCGCTGGAGCCTGAGCTGGTACATGCTGCACCAGCCAGTGATGATTGGCATTTTGATGGGATTGGCTGCCATAAAACAGTCGTAAAAAAAGCGGCAGATGCCGCTTTTGAACGTGTTGCAGGCTGCTTACTCAACCTTGGCTTTTTCCCGCAAGCCTTGCTGGTAAGCACCCAGGCGCTGTTGCTCGATTTGCTGGGCAATTTGCGGCTTGAGCTCTTCAAATGCCGGAATTTTTGCTTCACGAATGTCGTCAACCCGGATGATGTGATAGCCAAATTGGGTTTTCACCGGCACGTCTGTCATCTGGCCCTTGCCCAGCTTGAGCATGGCGGCTGAAAACTCAGGCACGTAGCTGCCCGGATTGGCCCAATCCAGGTCGCCGCCGTTGGCACCTGAGCCCGGGTCTTTGGACTGCTTTTTGGCGATGTCTTCAAACTTGCCGCCTTTTTTAATGCTGGCAACGATGGCTTTGGCGTCAAGCTCCTTTTCGACCAGAATATGCCGCGCCTTGAACTCTTTGCCGCCGTTGGTGGCTGCAAATTTGTCGTACTCGGCTTTGAGATCGGCGTCGGTCACTTTGTTTTTCAGCTGGTAATCCGCAAACAGGGAGCGAATCAAAATTGTCTGCCTTGCCAGTTCCATCTGCATTTTGTAGTCGTCGCTGGCGGACAAGCCCTGCTTTTCAGCTTCTTGCATGAAGACTTCGCGGGCAATGACTTCCTCGCGCAGCTGGGTTTGCATGTCAGGCGTGACGGGCCGGCCAGATTTGGCGACTTGCTGGGCCAAAGTATCGAGCCGGGCCTTGGGCACCGCTTTGCCATTGACGATGGCGATGTTTTGGGCGAATGCTGCGCCTGTGCACAGCGCCAGCACTGCAGCGGCTGAAATAAGTAAAACCTGTTTTTTCATGGTGGTCCCGTTTAAAAATTCAATGAAATCAGTTGGTGGGCTGGATGCCATTAATTGACGATGTCGATGGCCAGCGCATGGAGGCCCTGGTCAATGAAATTTTGAAGTGCATCATACACAAGCCGATGCTTGCCCACCCGACTCAAACCGGCGAAAGTCGGGCTGGCGATCCGAACCCGAAAGTGGGTTCCAAAACCTTCTGCATTGGCACCAGCATGACCTGCATGAGCGGCACTTTCGTCGATGACCTGCAAGTGGGTGGGCTGCAATTGTTCAATGAGCTGCTGCTCAATCGCGCTGGCTTGCACGGGCACTGCATTCATGGGCTGACTTCTTTCTCATCGCTTTTTTCGTCACTCTGCAAATGCTGGGCAATGTAAATGCCTTGCCCCACCAGAAACACCAGCGGAAACACGTAACCCCAAAGCTTGAAATTAACCCACTGCTCGGTGGTGAAGCTCAAAGCCACATAAGCATTGAGCGCCGCCATGAAAAAACTGTAAGCCACCCAGATAAAGGTCAGATTTCGCCAAACAGGATCCGGCATTTTCAGCTGGCCGCCCAGCATCATTTTCAGAAAGTTTTTCTTCAAGACCCACAAGCCAACGGCCAGCGCCAAACCGGTGAAGGCATACAAGACAGTCGGTTTGATTTTGACAAAACGCTCGTCATGAAAGCCAAGCGTCAATGCGCCAAACCCGAGGACCAGCGCCAGCGTGACTTTGTGCATGGTGGTCAGGTGACCGTCGAGCTTGTACAGGATCAGCATTTGCACCACGGTCGCCGCCATGATGACCCCAGTAGCAACGTAGATGTCATACAGCTTGAACGCGCCAAAAAACAGCAGGATGGGTAAAAAGTCGAGGAGTTGCTTCATGGGCGCTGATTATCGGCGACGGCCTGTCAATGCTTTGAATCAGACTTTCTTTTGTTCAGGCTGAAATTCAAGCGACGCGGAGTTCATGCAGTAGCGCAAACCTGTCGGGGATGGCCCGTCATTGAACACATGGCCCAGATGGGCACCGCAGTTGGTGCACACGGTTTCTACTCGGCGCATGCCGTATTTGTTGTCGACATGCTCAGTGATTGCGGTCTGATCGGCAGCCTGGGAAAAGCTGGGCCAGCCGCAACCTGAGTCAAATTTGGCATCCGACTCAAAAAGCTTTTGCCCACAGCACATGCAGTGGTAAGCGCCATCAGCCCAAACGGTTTCGTATTTGCCGCTGAAGGCGCGCTCTGTTCCAGCGTGACGGGTGATTTCAAACGCGGCGGGTTCGGCGCCTTTTTCCTGCAGCAGCACTTTCCACTCGGCGTCGGTTTTCTGGATATTTGGCGTCATGTGTGTCTTTCTGGTTTGGTTTGCGGGTGGTTATGAACTGCAGCTGATTTCAATGCCGCTGGCCCAATCGGGTGGAAAGCCCGCCATCGCGTCGTCGTCAGCATGCTCCTCAAATGGGGATTGCAGCACTTCTAACAAGGTATGGAGCTTGCTGTAGTCTTTAAGTTTCGCAGCGCGTATGGCTTCTTCGCCCAGATGGTTGCGCAGCACGTATTTAGGGTTGTTTTTAAGCTTTAAATCGGCCTGTAACGCCCGTGATACGGGCGCTAGCAGCTCCGAATACTGTAGCGCCCAGGCGTTGAAGGATTCCCGGTCATAAAACAGGTCTCGTAGCGACTCGTGCCCACTCGTCGGCGTGAAAGCGCACAGCCGCCGCCAGAAGATGGTGTAGTCCACCCGGTTGGCGGCCAGCAGCTTGAAGGTGCTTTCTATCAATGCGGAAGCTTCAGGAATGGGTTTGGTCAGTCCCA
Source organism: Polaromonas sp. (assembly GCA_025362315.1). Classification (GTDB taxonomy): domain Bacteria; phylum Pseudomonadota; class Gammaproteobacteria; order Burkholderiales; family Burkholderiaceae_C; genus Polaromonas. The sequence goes on along the minus strand of JANYGP010000016.1, from coordinate 10,772 downwards.
GCTTGCCCAGCATGCGGCCTTCGAGCGATTGAGGAAAAATGCTTTTATAAGGCTCCAGCGCGGCCAGCGCCTGGTCTTGCTCACCAATCAATGGCAGCAGAGCTTGCCCCAGGCAAAACAGGTTCCAGTAAGCCATGTTGGGCTGCTTGTTGTACGCATAGCGGCCTTGTGTGTCCGAGTGGTTGCAGATGTGCGTTGGGTCAAACGCATCGAGAAACTGAAACGGGCCATAGTCAATCGTCAGGCCCAAAATGCTCATGTTGTCCGTATTCATCACGCCGTGGCAAAAGCCGACCGATTGCCATGCCGCCATCAGGTGGGCGGTGCGTTCGCTCACGGCTTCAAGCAGCGCTGCGTAAGGGTTTCCTGCTTCCCTGCAGGCAGGGTAAAAACTGTCGATCACAAAATCTGCCAGTGCTTTGAGCTCAGCGTGCATGTCGTTGTAACTGAAATGCTCAAAATGCCCAAAACGGATAAAACTGGGCGCTGTGCGCGTCACAACAGCTGCAGTTTCAATTTCTTCACGCAACACTTTGTCGTCTGAGCCTGTCAGGCACAGCGCCCGGGTGGTTGGTATGCCCAAGCCGTGCATGGCTTCAGAGCAAAGATATTCACGAATTGATGAGCGCAGCACGGCCCGGCCATCGCCCATGCGGGAGTAGGGCGTTTTGCCGGCCCCTTTGAGCTGGACCTCCATGCCACCAGCGGGCGTGTCCAGCTCACCCAGCAAAATCGCCCGGCCATCGCCCAGCTGCCCTGCCCACTGTCCAAACTGGTGCCCGCTGTACACACTGGCCAGTGGGTCGCAACCGGGCAACACGTTGTTGCCTGTAAAGCCGTTCAAGGCTTCTTGCGATTCAAACCAGCTTTCGTCAATGCCCAGCTCATGGGCAACAGACGGGTTGCGGCTGATCCAGTAGGGATGCGAAAGCGCTTGAGGTTGAAGGCGGGTATAAAACGCCTTGTCCAGCTTTGCAAAACGGTTGTGCCACGGCAAAGTTTTATCCATCCCCAAATTGTTACCCATGCACAGTCACACCGCAGATTCAGGGGGAATCCCGTACAAGCAGGCCGCACCGCTTGCGGCATGATGGCACCAACACCCACCCAATTGGAGACATGTTTATGCTAGGTTTAATGCAGAGTCAGCCGCTGCTGATTTCAGGTCTGATCGAATTTGCTGAGCGCCACCATGGCGATGCTGAAATTGTGTCGCGCCGGGTTGAGGGCGACATCCACCGCTACACCTACCGGGACTCGGCCAGGCGCGCCCGCCAGGTTGCCAACGCGCTGGACAGCCTGAACCTGGCTTTTGGCGACCGGGTTGCCACATTGGCCTGGAACGGCTACCGCCACTTTGAGCTGTACTTCGGTGTCAGCGGCTCGGGCCGGGTGTTGCACACCATCAACCCGCGTTTGCACCTCGATCAGATCGCGTGGATAACCAAGCACGCAGAAGACCAGGTGCTGTGTTTTGATCTGAGCTTTTTGCCTCTGGTACAAGCGGTGCACTCACGCTGCAGCTCTATCAAGCACTACATCGCCATGTGTGATGAAGCTGCAATGCCCAAAGATTCAGGCGTGCCAAATCTCATCAGTTATGAAAGCTGGATTGCGGCGCGACCTGCCACTTACGCCTGGCCAAATTTTGACGAGAACACCGCGTCCAGCATGTGCTACACCAGCGGTACAACCGGTAACCCCAAAGCCGCGCTTTACAGCCACCGCTCAACAACGCTGCATGCCTACGCGGCAGCCTTGCCGGACGTGATGTGCATATCAGCGAGAGACGCCATCTTGCCAGTGGTCCCCATGTTTCATGTGAACGCCTGGGGCATTCCGTATTCGGCTTCACTGACAGGTGCAAAACTGGTTTTTCCAGGCCCGGCGATGGACGGCAAATCCATTTATGAGTTGCTGGAGGCCGAGAAAGTCACGTACGCAGCAGGTGTGCCCACGGTTTGGCAAATGCTGCTCACACATGTCAAGGCCAATGGCCTCAAATTTTCACATCTCAAGCGCACGGTGATTGGTGGCTCGGCTTGCCCACCGGCCATGATCCGGGCTTTTAACGATGACTATGGTGTTGAGGTTTTGCATGCCTGGGGCATGACAGAAATGAGCCCACTTGGAACGTTGTGTACGCTTAAAAACAAGCACGACACCTTGAGCGATGACGAGAAAATGAAGATTCGCCTGAAACAGGGCCGGGCAATTTACGGTGTGGACATGAAAATTGTTGGAGAGACAGGCAAGGAGTTGCCGTGGGACGGCAAAACTTATGGTGACCTGCTGGTCAGGGGCCCCTGGATTGTGCGGGAGTATTTCAAAAATGAAGGCGGTGACCCGCTGGTGTACGACAAGGCTGGCGCCGGCTGGTTTCCCACCGGGGATGTCGGCACGATTGATGAGGATGGTTACTTGCAAATCACGGACCGCAGCAAGGACGTAATCAAGTCTGGCGGCGAATGGATCTCTTCTATCGACATTGAAAACATCGCTGTTGCACACCCCGCTGTTGCAATGGCAGCCTGCATCGGTGTGGCGCACCCGAAATGGGATGAACGGCCCATCGTGGCTGTCGTGAAAAGGCCAGGCATGGACGTGTCGGCCGCAGAGCTGATTCAGTTTTACGAAGGCAAGTCTGCCAAATGGCAAATTCCTGACGACGTGGTGTTTGTTGATGCCATTCCATTGGGCGCGACTGGCAAAATTTTAAAAAACAGGTTGCGTGAGATGCTGAAAGACTACGTCCTGCCTATTGGCTGATGCTTGTCACTCATGACTTGTGACTTGTCGCCTGTGCGATAGGCGGGCAACCGACGTTACTTGCTTGAGGGCATTCCCTAGCCTCAGTCCATGGAAAAACTTGTACGCTTGGCCAGATGTCGTTTTTTAATATGGAGACTGGACAATGAAATTTATTTTTAATGCTGTTACTGTAGCGGCCACGTTCGCATGTGCTGGTCTGGTTTTTGCGCAAGCGCCTGCCGCGCCGTCCAAATCTGCTGCCGGCAAAGCAGCGCCGGCTGCTGCCAGTGCAGGTGCACTCAAGGGCGAAACAGTCAAAATCGCCATGATTGAAGGCCTGTCAGGCCCTTTCGGCAATGTGGGCCAAAACCAGCTGAAAAGCTGGCAGTTTATTGCCGAAAATTTGAGCGGTGCCAACAACGCAGCTGGCGTGAAGTTTGAGGTGGTGGGCATGGACAGCAAGGGCTCTCCGCAAGAAGCGCTCAACACCTTCAAGGCCGCTGTTGACCAGGGCTTTCGCTACATCACCCAAGGCAACGGCTCTGGCGCAGCACTGGCTTTGAGCGATGCAGTGGCCAAGCACAACGAGCGCAACCCCGGCAAGGAAGTGGTGTACCTGAATTACGCCGCTGTTGACCCAGCGCTGACCAACGAAAAATGCAACTACTGGCACTTCCGTCTGGACGCTGACACATCGCAAAAAATGGAGGCGTTGACCAGCTTCATGAAGGACCAGCCGAAAATCAAAAAGGTTTATCTTTTTAACCAGAACTATTCGCACGGCGTGCAGGTTGCCAAATACTTCAAGGAAGGCATGACGCGCAAACGGCCTGATACGTCGATTGCCGGTGAAGATTTGATTCCGTTGGGTCAGGTCAAGGACTTTGCCCCGTATGTTGCCAAAATCAAGCAGTCGGGTGCAGACACCATCGTGACTGGCAATTGGGGTGCCGACCTGACCCTGTTCGTCAAGGCGCTGAACGATGCCGGCCTGAAATTGCCGATGTACACCTACTATGCCGGTGTTACAGGCACGCCAACCGTGCTGGCTTCAGGTGGCGAGAGCGAGGTTTACCAGATCTCTTATGCACATTCCAACTACACCGGCGTGATGGGCAAATTGACAGCTGATTTTCAGCAAAAGTTCAATGACGACTTTTACACTTTTGCCATTTACAACGGCGCGGTGATGCTGGGCGAGGCCATGGCCAAAGCCAAATCAACAGACCCGGTGAAAGTGGCCGCAGCCATGAGCGGGCTGGAGATCAAGGGCTTCAACGGCGATTCATCCATGCGCAAGTCTGACCACCAGATGCAGCAGGGCTTGTACATTTCAAAATGGCAAAAAGTCGACAAGAAAAATGCATACAGCGTTGAAAAGACCGGCTACACATTCGCACCTGTCAAATACATTGATGCCTATGTGGCCAGCACCCCAACCAGCTGCCAGATGAAGCGTCCAGGCTGAGTTTTTTATTGATCGACAACGCCGGGCTGCACTATTAGTCGCCCGGCGTTTGCTTTTTTGACTTTCCTCGACTGATTCATGCTTGATTTTCTAACATCATTGGGACTGAGCCCTGGGTTCATCGAGTTCTTTGCCATCTCACTGCTCAACGGCATGAGCTATGGGCTGTTGCTCTTCATGCTCAGCTCTGGCCTGACGCTGATTTTCAGCATGATGGGCGTACTCAATTTTGCACACGCTTCTTTTTACATGCTGGGCGCCTATGTTGCTTACAGCGTGACGGCGCTTGTCGGGTTCTGGTGGGCTTTGCTGCTTGCGCCTTTGATCGTTGGCCTGTTGGGCGCCGGATTTGAAAAGTATTGTTTGCGCCGTGTGCACAAATTTGGTCATGTGCCAGAGCTTTTGATCACATTTGGCCTGAGTTATATCCTGCTGGAGCTGGTGCAACTGGTTTGGGGCCGCAGCTCGGTAGACTACCGCGTACCCCCCGCGCTTGACGGCCCACTGTTCACTATTTTCGGCACCCAGTTTCCGATGTATCGTGGCTTCATGATGCTGGTGGCGGTGCTGATGCTGATTGCAGTTTGGCTGCTGCTGACGCGCACCCGCATTGGCTTGGTGATTCAGGCTGCGCTGACGCATCCAGAAACTGCCGAAGCGCTGGGCCACAACGTGCCGCGTGTCTTCATGCTGGTGTTTGGCGGTGGTGCGGCATTGGCCGGGCTGGCTGGCGTGATTGGCGGCAATGCATTTGTCACCGAGCCAGGGATGGCTGCAACAGTCGGTTCTGTGATCTTCGTTGTGGTGGTAGTCGGCGGTATGGGCTCGCTGGCAGGTGCTTTCCTGGCGTCGTTGTTGATCGGCATTTTGCAGACTTTTGCAGTGGCCATTGACGTCTCGCTGATGTCCACCGTCAAAACACTGGGCATGATGGTGACGCCTGAAACATTTGGCTACGCAGTTCTCAAACTCAAGGTGAGCCAGGTTGCTCCAATACTGCCGTACCTGCTGCTGGTATTGATGCTGATCTTCAGGCCCAAGGGCTTGCTTGGCACGCGCGAGGGCTAGCCCCATGTCCAAATCCATGTCAAAACCTTTTCACGAATTCAAGCCGCTCAATGTGGGGCGCTTCGTGGTGTGGTCACTGTTTGCGCTGGTCCTGGCAGTTGCGCCCCTGGTATTTACCAACAGCCTGAGCCACACGATTTTGAGCCAGATGGGCATTGGCATCATTGTTTGCCTGAGCTACAACATTTTGCTCGGTCACGGCGGTATGCTCAGTTTTGGTCATGCGGTGTATTCAGGCATGGGCTCGTTTCTGGCGATTCACACGCTGAATCTGGTCACGAAAGGCGCAATACCATTGCCTGTGAGTTTGATACCCATTGTGGGCGGTGTTGCCAGCATGGTGGTCGCCGTTATGTTGGGCTGGGTCACTACCAAAAAATCGGGTACGACGTTTGCCATGATCACTTTGGGTGTGGGCGAATTGATCTGGGCCATGTCCCTGATGTTTCCTGAGTTTTTTGGCGGGGAGGGCGGCATATCGGGCAATCGCGTCACTGGCGCCAAACCTTTGGGCATCACCTACGGCCCGCAAATTCAGCTGTACTACCTGATTGCGGTCTACACCATCGTTTGTACTGCACTGATGTTTGCCTTTACCCGCACGCCATTGGGCCGCATGCTGAATGCTGTGCGTGACAACCCTGAACGTGTTGAGTTTGTCGGCTATGACACTCAAAAAATCCGGTATTTTGCCTTTATCGTGGCGGCATTTTTTGCCGGCATATCTGGTGGCCTGGCAGCGTTAAATTTTGAAATTGTCACGTCCGAAGTTGTCAGCGGCTACCGCTCGGGTGCATACCTGCTTTTCACATTCCTGGGCGGTGCCACTTTCTTTTTTGGGCCCATCATTGGAGCGATTTTGATGGTGCTGGCTTTTGTATTGTTGTCTGAGTTCACCAAGGCCTGGCTGCTGTACCTGGGCCTGATCTTTTTGTTCATGGTCATGTATGCACCGGGCGGTGTGGCATCGCTCATCATGATGAATTTGCGGGTGGCCCTGTTTGGACATTTGCGAAAACTGTGGGTCAGTTATCTGGCCCTTGCATTGACAGCCATGGTTGTTTTGCTGGGCGCCGCCTGCATGATCGAGATGATTTACCACTTGCAACTCAATGCCGCACTGGGCTCTGAGCTGAAATTTCTGGGTGTCTTACTTGACTCCAAAGGGCTGAACAGCTGGTTTGGTTCTGTTTTTGTGATGTTGACCGGGCTTGGACTGTTTGAAGTTTGCAGGCGTCAATTTGCGATCGAGTGGAGTGAGATTCAGGAAGACATTGAAAAAGAAATCAAGCGGAGGGAAGCGCTATGAGTGCTTCAAACTTTGCTCTGGAGTTGAAAGACCTGCGCAAGAGTTTTGGCAAGTCCGAAATTATTCGCGGCATTAACCTGGCTGTACCACCCGGCGAACGGGTCGGCATCATCGGCCCCAATGGTGCGGGCAAGTCAACTTTGTTTAATCTGATCAGTGGCCGGTTTGAACCCAGTAGTGGCGAAGTGCTGCTCAACGGTCAGCGCATCGACGGCAAAAAACCGTTTGAAATCAACCGCATGGGTTTGTCTCGCAGCTTTCAGATCACCAACATTTTCCCCAAGCTCAGCGTGTTTGAAAACCTGCGCTGTGGTGTGCTGTGGAGCTTGGGCTACAAGTACACCTTCCTCAAGTTTCTGGCCGATCTGGATGATGCCAACGACCGTGCTGATGAATTGATGGAAATGATCAAACTCGACAAAAAGCGCGATGTGCTGGCGATCAACCTGACGTACGCCGAGCAGCGCGCTTTGGAGATTGGCATCACCATAGCTGGCGGAGCCAACGTGATTTTGCTGGACGAACCTACTGCTGGAATGAGCAGGTCAGAGACAAGCCGTTTTATCAACCTCATCAAGCAAGTGACTGTTGGCAAGACACTGTTGACTGTGGAGCACGACATGGGCGTTGTGTTCGGCCTGGCCGACAAGATTGCAGTGGTGGTGTACGGCGAGGTCATTGCTTATGACGCCCCGGAAAACGTCAGGGCTGACCAGCGGGTGCAAGAGGCCTATCTAGGGTCGTCAGTCGCAGACCAGCAAGCTGGAGGCCATTGACGTGTTGACCATCAAAAACCTCCACGCCTATTACGGCAAAAGTCACGTGCTCCACGGCGTCTCGTTCGACGTCCAGCCCGGTGAAATTGTGGCACTGCTTGGCCGCAATGGTTCAGGCCGCTCGACGACTGCCAAAGCCATCATGGGGCTGGTTGAATGCCAAGGCTCCATCAGCTGGAATAATGCTGAAATTGTGGGTAAAGAAGCGTACAAAATCGCGCATTTAGGCATCGGTTATGTGCCCGAAAATCGGGATATTTTCCCCAAACTCACCGTACATCAAAACCTGTTGCTGGGCCAAAAAGGCGCAGGCGCATTTGGTAAAAAGAGCAGCTCGCGCTGGTCGTTCGACGACATGTACGGCATGTTTCCCCGGCTGCTGGAGCGCCAGCACACTGAAGCAGGTGTGCTATCAGGTGGTGAGCAGCAAATGCTGACGCTGTGCCGCACGCTGATGGGCGATCCGGATTTGATCATCATTGACGAGCCCACAGAAGGGCTGGCTCCAAAGATCGTCGAGCTTGTAGGCCAGTATCTCCAAACCCTCAAGGCCAGGGGCATCTCTGTACTTTTAATTGAACAAAAGCTGACAATAGCGATGGCAATTTCTGACAGGGCACTGGTCATGGGACATGGCAGCATCGTGTTTCAGGGCACGCCCGACAGCCTTCGCGGTGATGCCTACATTCGCAAAGAATGGCTTGAAGTCTAAAAAGTGATGTTTGTCTCGACTGGGACAACACAAGCTGATGCCAAACTTGCAGCAAAATGCAGCGCCCCTACAATGCAAAAAGAACGACCGTACTATTTTCTGGTTTGCCGGATTTTTTGGTGCACTTCCCTTTTACCGCAGTTTCATTCAAGGAAAGATAAATCCCCATGACAACGCTCTACGAAGTACACGGCACGGTTGCTGTGATCACACTGAACAACCCGCCAGTCAATGGTCTGGGTCACGCAACGCGTCTGTCCATCACCGACAACCTGCACCAGGCAAATGCTGACGCAGCGATCAAATCCATCGTTATCACTGGCGCTGGTACTGCCTTTTCGGGAGGTGCGGACATCAAGGAATTTGGCAGCCCCAAAGCTCTGGCTGAGCCGAATTTGCTGAGCGTGATCCTGGCGATCGAAAATTCTGGAAAACCCGTCATTGCAGCAGTTCATTCAGTCTGTATGGGCGGCGGGCTGGAACTGGCTCTCGGCTGCCACTACCGCATTGCTGCTCCCGGCTGCGCGGTTGCACTGCCGGAGGTCAAATTGGGTTTGATTCCCGGCGCGGGCGGCACGCAGCGCCTGCCGCGTGCATTGGGCGTTGAGCCTGCGCTGAACATGATTGTGAGCGGCGAGCCTGTCAAGAGCGAGCTACTGGCGCAAATCCCGGGTCAAACGCTGTTCAACAAAATGGCGGCGTCCGCTGGGTCATTGGCTGCTGAAGCAATGGCATTTGCGCAGTCCGTTGCTGACACACGGCCATTGCCATTGGTGCGCAATTTGCCGTGCAAGCACAAAAATGGCGACGCTTACTTTCAGTTTGCCCGCAACATGGTGGGCGGCATGTCCAAAGGCTATCCGGCGCCACTGAAATGTGTGGAAGCCGTCGAGGCGGCAACCAAGCGCAAATTTGACGACGGCATGGCCTTGGAGCGCGAGATCTTCATCAGCCTGATGTGGAGCCCCGAAGGGCGGGCACTGCGCCATATCTTCCTGGCCGAACGTGCGGCCTCAAAAATTCCGGATGTCCCAGCCGATACCGCCAAGCGCGATATCAAATCCATAGCAGTCATTGGCGCAGGTACCATGGGCGGCGGCATCTCGATGAACTTCTTGAACGCTGGCATTCCAGTCAAGATGCTGGAAATGAAGCAGGATGCGCTGGACCGCGGCATTGCCACTATTCGCAAAAACTACGAAGCGCAAGTCAAAAAAGGCAAGCTCAAGCAAGACAAGTATGAGCAGCGCATGGCCATGCTGACAACTACTTTGAGTTATGACGACCTGAACGAGGCCGACATGGTGATTGAGGCCGTGTTTGAAGACATGGGTGTCAAGGAAAAGGTTTTCAAAGAGCTGGACCGCGTGATGAAGCCGGGCGCAATCTTGGCGTCCAACACGTCGACACTGGACATGAACCAGATCGCAGCTTTCACCCATCGCCCGCAGGACGTGATTGGCACGCATTTTTTCAGCCCTGCCAACATCATGAAGCTGCTAGAAGTGGTTCGTGGCGAAAAAACCGGCAAAGACGTGCTAGCCACCGTGATGGCGCTGGGCAAAAAGATCAGGAAGACATCCGTGGTGTCTGGTGTGTGCGATGGCTTTATTGGCAACCGCATGATTGAGCAATATGGCCGCCAGGGTGGCTTTTTATTGGATGAAGGCTGCACACCAGCGCAAGTGGACAAAGCGATTGAAAAGTTCGGCTTCATGATGGGCCCATTTCGAATGGGCGACCTGGCGGGCAACGATATTGGCTTTGCCATCCGCAAGCGGCGCTACCTGGAAAAGCCAGACATGAAGTACAGCAAAACCGCTGATTTGTTGTGCGAGAAAGGCCGCTTCGGCCAAAAAACTGGCGCTGGCTGGTACGACTACACTCCAGGCAAACGCGACGCGATACCTAATGCAGAAGTCGTGACCATGATTGAAGCGCACCGCAAGTCACTTGGCATCACGCCGCGCAAAATTTCTGATGAAGAAATCGTTCAGCGCCTGGTGTATTCACTGGTCAATGAAGCCGCGCACATTCTGGAAGAAGGCATTGCCTCCAAAGCCAGCGACATCGACATGGTGTACCTGATGGGTTACGGCTTCCCGATCTATCGTGGCGGCCCGATGAACTATGCCAACGAAGTCGGTTTGTTCAACGTGGTGCAGGCCATGAACCGCTTTGCACAAAACCCTCTGGACGACGGCAAGTTTTGGCAGCCTGCGCCGTTGCTGGCACGCTTGGTGGCTGAAGGCAAAACCTTCCAATAAAGATTCACATTTAGAGTCAACCATTTTCAGGAACCCATCATGACATCAGCTGTAATCGTTTCTACCGCCCGCACCCCTTTAGCCAAAAGCTGGAAGGGCTCCTTCAACATGACGCACGGTGCCACGCTGGGTGGCCACGCGGTGGAACACGCCATCAAACGCGCAGGCATTGACGCTGCCGAGGTAGACGACGTCATCATGGGCTGCGCCAACCCCGAAGGTGCCACCGGTGCCAACATTGCCCGCCAAGTGGCGTTGCGCGCAGGCTGTCCGATTGGCGTGTCAGGAATGACGGTGAACCGTTTTTGCTCTTCCGGCCTGCAAACCATTGCGCTGGCAGCGCAGCGCGTCATTGCTGGTGAGGCCGACATTTACGTGGCGGGTGGTGTTGAAAGCATTTCGTGCGTGCAGCAAGAAATGA
>JANYGP010000112.1 GCA_025362315.1 Polaromonas sp. | reverse complement strand
GATTCAAAACGCCTTGACACTGCATCACGCGAACTGCTGAACAAAACTTTGGCTGCGCAAGGCATCAAGCTGCTGTACACCGTGCCATGGCCGCCACAAAGCCTGTATTCCAAAAAAGCGCTCACCAAACTGGCTGACCTGAAAAGCACCAAAATGCGCGCCTACAACCCGGCCACGTCTTTCATTGCTACCGCAGTTGGTGCGCAGCCTGTGACGATTCAACTGGCCGAACTGCCAGCGGCATTGGCCACGGGCGGAGCCGATAACTTTTTGACATCCACCTCCAGCGGCATTGACAGCAAGCTGTATGAAAGCGTCAAGTTTTTTTACGACGTGAATGCTTGGTTGCCACGCAATGCGGTGGTGGTCAATCAAAAAGCATTTGATGTACTCGACAAGGCGGGCCAGGATGCCGTGCTGCAACAAGCCGCCGCAGCTGAGGCACGTGGCTGGCAAAACAGCGAGAAAAACAATTCTGATAACCTGAAAGAGCTGGCTGCCAAGGGCATGAAAATTGATACAGTGATCGGTGAGTCCCTGAAAAAAGAACTCAAACCGATTGGCGACACCATGACGGCAGACTGGCTGAAGTCTGCCGGACCTGATGGCAAAGCCATCATTGACGCTTACAACAAAAAGTGAACGGCATTTCAATAAATTCATTTTTCGGGCGAATTGCTGCCTTGGGCGGTGCTCGCAATCCTCACGTACACAAGTACGTTCCGGTATGCTGCGCTCCGTCCGCCTTGCACTTCATCCCGAAAATCTGAATTTTTTGAAGCGCCTCAAGCAACCATCTAGAACGAAGAAAAAATATGACACAAACTCCCACTGCCGCCAGCAGCCCGCCCTCCACACTGCGGGCATGGCTTGACAGGGTTTACATGGCATCGGCGGTATTGGGAGCTGTCAGCGTTGCGCTGATTTGCGTGTTGATGGTTTTCCAGTCTGTGGGGCGTGAATTCGGCGTCAATACCGGTGCAACCAATGACATCGTGTCCTGGCTGTGTGCAGCAGCAGCTTTTTTAACCATGGCGCATGCGTTCAAGCACGGTGATTTTGTACGCGTGACGCTGGTACTTGAAAAAGTTAGCGCCAAAAGGCGACGCGTGATGGAACTGGTCAGCCTGGCCATAGCGTTGGTGGCCGTCACTTATCTGGCCTGGTGGGCATGTCTCTTCACTTACCAGAGCTATGAATTCAAGGAACTTGCGCAAGGCCTGCTGCCGTTGCCGATCTGGATTCCGCAAATGAGCTTTGCATTTGGCTCGGTGTTGCTGCTGGTTGCGGTGCTGGACGAATTTGTGATTGTGGCGCGCGGCGGTGTGCCAACCTTTGTGCGGCTGACGGCAGAGCGACACGCCAAAGGCGACTTTTCGTCTGACATTTAAATTTACAAAAACAACAAAGAGGCAATGCAATGGATATTTTGACCATAGGCGGCATTTTGCTGATCCTGATGATGGTGCTGCTGTCAGGCGGCGTGTGGATTGCCATGACGCTGGCGATTTGTGGCTGGGTTGGGCAGGCATTTTTTACATCCACCCAACCGGGCCTGAATTTGTTCTCGGCGTTTTGGGAAAGCAATGCCAGCTGGGAGCTGGCTGCGCTGCCGCTGTTCATCTGGATGGGCGAGATTTTGTTTCGCACCAAGCTCAGTGAAGAGATGTTTACCGGCCTGGCCCCTTGGCTGAACCGCATTCCGGGGCGGCTGTTTCACACCACGATTTTGGGCTGCGGTATTTTCGGCTCTGTGTCAGGTTCTTCAGCGGCGACCTGCGCCACGATTGCCAAGGTGTCACTGCCTGAACTGACCAAGCGCGGCTACGATGAAAAAATTGCGATTGGCTCGCTGGCCACTGCTGGAACATTGGGCATTTTGATACCACCATCGATCACCATGGTGGTGTATGCGGTGGCTGCTGATGCTTCAATCATCCGCATCTTTTTGGCGGGGTTTTTGCCCGGCTTTTTGCTGATGGGTTTGTTCTCGGGCTACATCGCCTGGTGGTCCATTCGCAACAAAGACAAAATGCCGCCACCGGAGCCAGCCACCACATTCAGAGAAAAAATGCGGTTGTCAAAAAACCTGATTCCGTGTGCGCTGCTGATTGTGTTTATCTGCTGGTCATTGATTGCAGGCTGGGCAACGGCAACCGAATGCGCAGCCTACGGCGTGGTGGGCTCGCTGGCTCTGGCTGCGTGGAGCCGGTCATTGACGTGGAGCAACTTCAATGAGGCGCTGATGGGCGCTACCCGCACCAGCTGCATGATCATGTTCATCTTGGCGGGTGCAGCATTTTTGACCAAAACCATGGCTTTTACCGGCGTGCCGCGTGAGCTGGCCGAATGGGTCAATTCGCTGAATCTTTCGCCCTATGCCCTGATCACCTGTCTGGTGGCGGTGTACCTGGTGCTGGGTACCGCGCTGGACGGAATCAGCATGATTGTGTTGACGGCCGCAGTGGTGATGCCGATGGTGCAAAAAGCCGGGTTCGACCTGATCTGGTTTGGCATTTTCATTATTTTGCTGGTGGAGATTGCCGAGGTTACGCCGCCGGTGGGATTCAACCTTTTTGTGCTGCAGAACATGACAGGCAAAGACAGCAATACCATTGCAGTGGCGGCGATTCCTTTCTTCTTTTGCCTTGTTGTTTGTATTATTTTGGTTACCGTGTTCCCGCAAATCGTCACCATCTTGCCGGACCTGGTCATGGGTGTTTCGAAGTAGCACAGGATTTTCGTGATGAATTGAAAGCTGACGTCCCGTCGCACAATATCGGTGCTTCAGCAGTTTGCTTTAGACCACAAGGATTCATCATGGAACAAAAGAAAATCGGAGCGTTGCTAGCAATGCTAATCGTTGGGCATTGCCTCGCCCAACCAAACACTACGCCAACTCCTGCGCCAATGTCGTCACCATCACCATCACGCGCCAACTGGAAGCTGGCCACAGCGTACCGTGCTGAATCGTTTCATACGCAAAACATTGCCCAGTTCGCGCGTGAAGCTGGCGCTGCCAGCGGCGGACAACTCAGCATCGAAGTGTTCCCCAACAACACGCTCGCCAAACTGGCTGAAATTACCCAGGCTGTGCAGCAGGGTAAGGCCCAGGGAGGGGAGGTCATCATGACCAGCATGGTGAAAGAGCTGCCAATAGCTGGTGCAGACACAATTCCGTTTGTTGTGAGCTCCTACAGCGATGCGCAACGACTTTGGAAGCTGCAGCGCCCCGGCATTGAAAAGAGTTTTACCGAGCGCGGCCTGAAGTTGTTGTACGCCGTGCCTTGGCCGCCCCAGGGTTTGCACTCCAACAAACCGATTCGCAGCATGGCTGACTTCAAGGGCACGCAAATGCGCACCTACAACTTAACCACAGTGCGCATTGCTGAACTTTTGGGGGCCAAGTCTGTTGACGTTCCCACAGCCGATGTGGGCAAGGCGCTGGCTGAAGGCCGAATGGACAACATGATCACATCTGCGCTGACCGGCGTTGAAAATAAAGTGTGGACACACATCAGGTACTACTACGAAATCAATGCCTGGTTTCCAAAAAACGTGGTGTTTATCAGCAGCAAAGCATTTGATGCGCTGAAGCCTGAAACGCGCACCGAAGTGCTCAAAGCGGCTGATGCTGCCGAAGTGCGCGGCTGGGCTGCAAGCCAGGCATTGGCGCTGACCGCAACTGAAGAGCTGCGCGCCAATGGCGTGAAGATTGAACGCATCCCGCTTGATCTGGACCTGGAAATCAAGCGCATGGGTGAGAAGTTTTCGCGCGAATGGGTGCGCTCTGTTGGTAATGAGGCCAACACTATTTTTGTTCCCTACTATCTGAAATAGCCTTGCGGCTACAACTTAAACAATGATCCAAGACACCGTCCCCGTTTTTGTTACCCAAGCTGCCGATAAACGTTGGCAATTCTGGATTGACCGGGGCGGCACCTTCACGGACATAGTAGGTAGAAAGCCCGATGAGTCATTGGTCACGCACAAACTGCTAAGCGAAAATCCGGAACAGTACCGCGACGCGGCGGTTGCAGGCATCCGTCATTTGCTGGGCTTGAAGGCAGGCGAAGCGATCCGCGCCGATGTGGTGGATTGCGTGAAGATGGGTACCACAGTTGCCACCAACGCGCTGCTGGAGCGCAAGGGCGAGCCAACATTGCTGGTGACGACCAGAGGTTTCAGGGATGCGCTGCGCATTGCTTACCAAAACCGCCCGCGCTTGTTTGACCGCAACGTGGTGCTGCCCGAGCTGCTGTACAGCGCAGTGATTGAAGCGCACGAGCGCGTGGGTGCGCAGGGTGAAGTACTACAAGTCTTAGATGAAGCGCTATTAAAAACAGAGCTGCTCGCGCAATATTTACATGGTCTGCGCAGCGTTGCAATTGTCTTTATGCATGGCTACCGCTATACCGAACATGAAAAAATGGCCAAGCGCATTGCGCTTGAGGTGGGCTTTACTCAAGTCAGTACCTCGCACGAGACCAGCCCGATGATGAAGTTCGTCAGCCGGGGTGACACCACGGTGGTAGATGCGTATTTGTCGCCCATTTTGCGCCGCTATGTCAACCAGGTGGCAGCGGAAATGCCGGGCGTGAAGTTGTTCTTCATGCAGTCTTCGGGCGGCTTGACGGATGCGCATGTCTTTCAGGGCAAAGACGCGATTTTGAGCGGCCCGGCGGGCGGCATTGTGGGCATGGCCCGGACTGCAGCGATTGCAGGGCATGCCAAAGTGATTGGTTTTGACATGGGCGGCACGTCGACCGATGTGTCGCATTACGCAGGTGAGTTTGAGCGCGAATTTGAAACCCAGGTCGCTGGCGTGCGCATGCGCGCGCCGATGATGAGCATCCACACCGTTGCAGCAGGTGGCGGGTCAATTTTGAAGTTTGACGGGGAGCGCTTTCGTGTTGGCCCACAAAGCGCAGGTGCCAACCCAGGCCCGGCCAGCTACCGGCGCGGCGGCAGGTTGGCTGTGACAGATGCGAATGTGATGATCGGCAAGGTGCAGCCGCGTTACTTTCCCAAAGTGTTTGGTCCCAATGCGGATGAACCGTTGAGCTATGAAGCGGCAGCGGCCCAGTTCAATGATCTGGCGGGGCAGACAGGACGAAGCGCAGAAGTGGTGGCCGAGGGCTTTATCAACATCGCTGTGCAGCAAATGGCCAACGCCATCAAAAAAATATCGGTTGCGCGCGGTTATGACGTGACCCGCTACACCCTGCAATGCTTTGGCGGTGCAGGTGGCCAGCATGCGTGCCTGGTAGCCGATGCGCTGGGCATGACGCGCGTTTTTGTTCACCC
>JANYGP010000106.1 GCA_025362315.1 Polaromonas sp. | reverse complement strand
CTTGGGGGCAGCCGCTGGCAGGCCGTAGTCCACCAGCAGCATGGCGACTGTTTCAGCCAGGCTTTTCCATTGGCCAGCGGTGTATTGCGCCCCAGTCGGCTCAACGCCGCCCACCATGCAAATGCCAATGCTGCGGGCGTTGAAGTTTTGCGCATGCGCGCCCACTTCATTCAACCCACGGCCATTCAGAACACGCCCGTCCAGGTCAATGACGTAGTGGTAGCCAATGTTAGGCAGGTGCGAGTTAAAAGCCTGCACGTCAGCCGGGCGGCGGGCAAAGCCCCGGTCTTTGTGCCAGCGGTTAATAACCTCGGCAGCAGATTCAACCGCCGTGCGCATGGGCTTGCCACTCGGCGTGGCCGAGCAGTGGATGACGATGAGGTCAACCGGACGCGGAGGTGTGGTGGCAGGCTGGGCGGCTTGTGTGGCAAGCGGAACAGTTACTGCGGGGCTGTTGGATGTTGCGAGCATGGCGGGATGATCCCGCGTGCGCGCGAAGGCGGCTAGTAAATTGGTTTAAGTCGCTCTAGAGCTTGAGCAAAGTTTTGATTGGTCGCCAGAGCTGATCATTTGAGGATATCCAATTCTTAGTAACAACATCCGCGCTGAAGTGCTGATAGCGCTTTGTCAGCATCAAAGTAAATACCATGATGACAAAAATAGGTAGGGCCGCCAAAGCGCCAAACAGAAAAACTACCAGTGCAGCAACTATGCTCAATGCAGTCACCACAATCCATGCCCACACAGGCGTGCTCGCAGCCGTCTGACCGGTGAGCGTGGTTTTCGTATAGGTGAAAGTGAAGCGTTGTGACATTCCTGTCTCATCTTTCATTTTTATAAAATTTTCAACATCTGGGTGAAGCCAATCGTTGGGCGCACCACACGACGGGCACATTGCGGCAAGCATTGCAATAGATTTTTCACACGTCTTACAAGCAATTAAATCGTTCATTTTTATTACTACCTCAAACCTTGTTGGCAGCAGCTTTCCGGCACTGCACCAAGTCTTCATTAATAAATTTCAACTTTTGCACAGCTCCATTGCTTAAATGATATTTTGGTGGCTGGAGTGCATCAGCGGCGTATACCTGAATATCACCAAAAATGCCTTGGCAAGCCATAAACGGCTGCTTCTGCAAATCTGTGACCCTGATTTCTCTCCACTCTTTGAGCAACAAACCAGCAGGTACTATCACTTCGCGTTGTGTTTTGCTTTTGTCGCCTGTTGGCCCGGCTGCATTGATTTTTTTAAGCGAAGTTTCAACGTGCAGCACTGACTGCGCTGCCAGCGACGTCAAGGCTTGCGGTCCTTGCGCCGCGTGGGCCACACCAAACAAACACAGCGTCACAGCGCAGGCAATTAACTTTTGCGTCATAAATCACCATTCATGGTTAGAGGCCACAACGCGGCCAAGGATTGAAACATCGGTCATTTTTCGCAAGTCGATGTCGTAGGGTTCAAAACTTTTATTCTCGCTGCTGACGCGCAAAACACCATCCGGCAGCAGCTGGCAGTATTTCACCAGCAGCTCCTCGCCCTGGCGCAGGACATAAGCAAATCCGCTTTTAAGCACCGTTTGACTTTGGTCGACCAGCACGGTATCCCCGTCTGACAACCTGCCCTCCATCGATTGGCCCGTCACGTTGATAACGATAAGGTTGTCAGGATTCAACCGCCGCTTGCGCAGCCAGGAGCGGCTAAAGCACAAGCCGCCGTGCTGATCGCCATCTCCGTTGATAGCGCCTGGCCCAGCACTGGCCGCGACATCATGCCTTGTGATCACCACGAACTCTTCGAGCCAGGAACTGGCGACAGCAGAGTCCAGACTGCGCGGGCCGTCGCCCGTTAAAACCCATGAGGGCATCACTTTGTAGACCTTGAACATTGCCGCAAGCACCTCAGCGCTCGGCAGCCTGCTGCCCGAGGTGTAAGCACGCAGTGTGCTGTAGGGGGTGCTCAGCCGCTTTGCAAAGTCTGTAGCAGACACCCCGGAGTCCTCAATGACCTGGCCGAGCCGCTCCGCTACTGCGGACATATCTAGGGTGCTCGAATCCGGTGATTCATCCATTGGAAGCCTTAGTTAGAGCCGCTCGGTAAATATGCAAAAACCGAGCGATTCGGGCCGATTAGTTTAAACCACTGCAAGTTGAGAAAACAAGCCCAAAAAAGAAATCCGCTCATATACGGAAAAATAAATGCTCGAATTAGAGTAAATATTTGTTGCAACGCTCATAAATGGTCGCTATGATTCGTCTGGAATCGAGCAGTTTTAATAAAAGGCGATTGTTTATGAGCGTCACGAAGGCAAAGAAGCCCAATCCGAGCAGCATCAGGCTAAAAGCCAAAGGTGCGCCACTCAGCGCTGCAGAAGTCAAAACGCAGCTGATGGAGCGAGGCATCACGCTTAAAGACTGGGCACTTGGCAACGGCTACGCATACGACACAGTCAGCTGTGTGGTACGCGGTGTTCACCGGGCCACCTATGGTGTCGGCCACAGGATCGCCGTACAGCTTGGCATGAAGGAAGGTCAGTTATGAACTGGCTCACCTCCACGCAACTAGCAGGTCTTCCCGGCCTACCGGGCACGGCACGCAACATCCTCAAACGGGCCGAAGCTGCAGGCTGGCAGTCCCGCATCAAGCAAGGGCGCGGCGGTGCATCTTTTGAATATCTCACCACTGACCTACCCCTTGAAACCCAGCAGGCACTCGCCGCCCAGGCCGCTGGCCTCGTCAAGCCCACCACTGACGCAATAGCTGCTGGCAAGCAGGCCAAACAAACTGCCCAAGTGCAGGCCTGCGCCAGCAGCATGGCCAAGTACGGTGTGGCGCTTGAATCATGTGGGGGCTTTGACCCGTTGCGCAACCCCAAGCTGGACTTGTTCCAGCGGTTTGAGAAATACCACGCCCTGCGCGGCGCAGCCATCTGGCCCACCATTCAAGAGTTTGTACAAGTCTGGGCCGCTGGCCATATTGAAGCCCATCCAACCACACGCCAGGCCTACCCCACCATCCCTGCGAAAACATTGGACAAGTGGTATCGCGCATGGCGCACGCAAGGCGTAGAAGCGCTGCTGGAGCGCAAGCCCCGCAAAGACAAAGGGCAAAGCGCTTTAACCCAGTGCGACGAGCTGCATGACACCTTCATCGCGGCCCTGGCTGAAATGCACGACCCCACTGCCCGCCAGGTGGCCCGCGTGATGCAGTCGCAATTGGGGGCTGACCGTACCCCACCACTCAGCACCTTAAAGCGCTGGTTACGTGACTTTAAAGCCACCAACGCGCCAGCGCTGCTGATGTTTAAAAACCCGGACGGCTACAAGAACAAATACCGCAGCGCTTTTGGCAGCCAGCGTGACAGCATCACTCGGCCCAACCAGCAGTGGCAGCTAGACAGTACGGTGGGCGACGCACAGCAGCGTGCTGACCTGGCCTTTGACCTGGTCGATCAAGGCACAGGTGAAGTACGCCGCCACGCCATCATTGCCTGCATTGACGTGTACACCCGCCGCGCCAAAGTGGTGGTAGCTCCAACCAGCAACGCCAATGCGGTGAAAGCTGTCACCCGGCTGTGCATACAAGACTGGGGCAAGCCAGAGCAAGTCAAGACCGACAACGGCAAAGACTACACCGCGCAGGACTATGACTTTGCATTAAGCAGCCTGGGCATTGAACACCTGCTTTGTACGCCTTTCAGCCCCGAGCAAAAGCCCTACGTGGAGCGCTTTATTGGCACGCTGATGCATGACCTGTTCCCCATGCTGGAAGGCTTTGTGGGCAAGTCGGTGGCTGAGCGCAAAGCCATTGAAAGCGCCAAGAGCTTTGCCCAGCGGTTTGGCCTGGGTAGCGTTAACTTAAACATGGGTGCGCGCCAGCTGCAAGACATCATCAACGGCTGGCTGGACGAATACCATGCCCGCACCCACAACACGCTGGGTTGCAGCCCGAACGACATGGCCCAGCAGCACACCACCAGCGTGGTGCGGCTTGACGACCGGGCGCTAGACATCTTCTTGATGGCGGTTGCAGGCAAGGGCACCCGCGTGGTGACCAAGCAGGGCATACCCATGCCTGGCTGCTGGTTTCGCGCCGCAGAGCTGGCCATGTATGTGGGCCAGTCAGTGCGCTGCCGCCAGGACGCGCTTGACCTGGGCCGCATGCAAGTGTTTGCGCTTGACGGCTCCTACATCTGCGAAGCCATTGACCACAGCATGCTGGGCATCAACCGGGCCGAGCTGGCCGCCCGCGCAATGGCACTTGAGAAAGCCAACATCAAGCCGATGCTGGAAAAGCTGCGCAAGTCGGCCAGAAAAGGCCTGACGCGCCAGGCTGTGCAGTCGATCTACGCCGACCGTGAAGCCACCGCCGCTGACCAGGCTGGCAACGTCCACCGCTTACCACCGCGTACCGTGCAGCACACCACCCCGGCCATTGACAGCCTGCTGGCCAGCTTTGACACCAGCGCCCAAGACACAGCACGCGCCAACGCCAGGGCGATGTTTGACGAAGCACCTGAAGCTGCCCCTGTGATTGATTTGGCACAGACCAGCCCAGCCCACCGTTACAGCGCCTGGGTGCGGCTAGAAGCGCGCAAGCAGCGCGGCGAGTCCATCACGCAGCGCGAGCTGACCTGGAGCGCGAGCTACCAGGGCAGCACCGAGTTTGAAAGCTGGCACGAGCT
>JANYGP010000098.1 GCA_025362315.1 Polaromonas sp. | reverse complement strand
TGTCTGGCAGGTGCGTGCCGCCGTGGTACGGGTCATTCAGCACATACACATTGCCCGGCTCCATCTTGCCCGCGTTCTCGCGAATCACGGTTTTGATGCTCTCGCCCATCGACCCCAAGTGCACCGGCATGTGTGGTGCGTTGGCAATCAGGTTGCCTGCGGTGTCAAACAGCGCGCAGCTGAAGTCCAGCCGCTCCTTGATGTTGACCGAGTACGCGGTGTTTTGCAGTTGCAGGCCCATCTGCTCGGCAATGTTCATGAAGAGATTGTTGAATACTTCCAGCAGCACAGGGTCTACGGTGGTACCTGCTGCAAACTTGATAGCACGCTCGGCTCGCCTGTCCAGCACCAGGTGGTCAAGCGCTGTCAGGTTCGCTTCCCAGCCGGGTTCAATGACCGTCGTTGCATTCTTCTCTGCAATGATGGCGGGGCCGGGGATGATGTCGCCGGGTTGCAGGTCTTCGCGCACCACCAGCGCAGCGTCATGCCACTGCCCGCCTGAATACATCCGTACCATCTCGCGCCGGGGCACTTCACGCGGTTCGTGTGTCGCGTGTCGCGGTTCAGCGGGCGCATCACCTGCAATCACTGATTCCACCGATACGGCCTCGACCACCAGACCTTTGCCCTGCATCAAGAAAGCAAAGCGCTGGCGGTATGCGGCTTCAAAGCCTGATTCGATTTGTTCAAGGGTTCCAAATGGAACAATCAATGCCGCATCGCTGCCCTCATACCGCACATGCACCCGGTGATGCGTGGTGATGTTGCCCGTGTTGACTTGCTGGCGCTGTAGTTCAGCCTCAGCTGTGGCTGCCAGGCTATTGAGTACCTGTGCAATTTCAGGCAAGGCACTGCTTGTCAGCTTCAATTCAATGGCTTGCTCTTTGATGACGTTCTGGTCGGCCAGGCCCATGCCATAGGCGCTCAGCACCCCCGCCATCGGATGAACAAACACCCGCGTCATACCCAATGCATCAGCCACCAGGCAGGCATGCTGGCCACCCGCGCCGCCAAAGCATTGCAATGTGTAGCGCGTGACGTCGTAACCACGTGCGACAGATATCTTTTTGATGGCGTTGGCCATCTGCTGCACGGCGATATTGATGAACCCTTCTGCCACCACCTCCGCGCTGCGGCCAGTCTGCCCAGCCAGGTCATTGAACTGGGCAGCGGCTGCTTCGTAGCTCAGCGGTTCATCCGCATTGGGGCCAAACACTTTGGGGAAGTAACGCGGCTGCACCTTGCCGACCATCACATTCGCGTCTGTCACCGCCAGCCTGCCGCCACGCCGGTAGCTGGCTGGGCCGGGATTGGCACCCGCGCTTTGTGGGCCAACACGAAAGCGCTCACCGTCAAACTTCAAAATCGAACCGCCACCTGCAGCCACAGTGTGGATGCTCATCATGGGGGCGCGCATGCGTACGCCCGCCACCTGCGTTTCAAACTCGCGTTCAAACTCACCTGCATAGTGCGACACATCGGTGGACGTGCCGCCCATGTCAAAGCCAATCACCTTGGCATGCCCTGCAATGGCCGCCGTCCGGGCCATGCCCACAATACCGCCCGCAGGGCCGCTCAAAATAGCGTCCTTGCCTTGAAACACATGCGCGTCCGTCAAGCCGCCCGATGACTGCATGAAAAACAGTTTGACGCCTGGCATTTCGCCCGCCACCTGGTTCACGTAGCGGCGCAAGATGGGCGACAGATACGCATCGACCACCGTGGTGTCCCCCCGGCTGACGAACTTCATCATGGGGCTGGTTTCATGCGAGGTACTGACTTGCGTGAAGCCGACTTCCAAGGCGATGCGCTTGGCAGTTTTTTCATGTTCGGTATACCGGTAACCATGCATAAAAACGATGGCAAGGCTTCTCAGGCCTCTGGAATATTGCACGAGCAGCTCAGTTTTTAATAGCGACTCATTCAGTTCCTGCAACACTTCACCCTGTGCACCCACCCGCTCATGCGCCTCAATCACGGCGCTGTAGAGCAACTCGGGCAGCACCACGTTGCGGTCAAACAGGCGTGGGCGGTTTTGGTAGGCAATACGCAGTGCATCCCTAAAGCCTATGGTCGTGACCAGCAGCGTCGGCTCACCCTTGCGCTCCAGCAGCGCGTTGGTGGCTACCGTGGTGCCCATCTTCACGCAGTCCACCACATCGGCACTAATTGCTTCGCCAGCCTTCAAACCCAGCAGGTGCCGAATGCCCGCCACGGCAGCATCTCGGTACTGCTCCGGGTTTTCGCTTAACAGCTTGTGCGTCACCAGGCTGCCGTCAGGCTTTTTGCCGACGATGTCAGTAAAAGTGCCGCCCCGGTCAATCCAGAATTGCCAGCGCTTGTCGGGTGCGGTTTGACTTGAAAGGCGTGATGTTTCTTGCGTCATTTTTTGAATTTCGAGAGCAGGTTACTTAATATAGTAGGGCACAAAAATGGTGTTGGCTTCATTGCCAACAGAGCGGACCCATTCACGTGAGAATTTTTCGCCCATGCGCTTGATTTCCAAATCAACGTCAGGTGGGATGCGCTCAATCTTCACGCCATTGGCGCGCAGCTCTTCAGTTGCGCTTGTAGCCAGTGCCTGGCTGGCTGACCAGCCGCGCGTTTCCGCATCGCCTGCAGCTTTGAGCACCGCTGCACGGGTTTCCGGCTTCAATGCATCAAAGGCTTTGTTGCTGACAAACACCACATTTTTGGGAAACCAGGCATTGATCTCGTAGTAGTACTTGATTTGCCCCCACACCTTGTTTTCAACCCCGGTCAAGGCAGACGTGATCATGTTGTCCATCCTGCCCTCGGACAATGCCTTGCCCACATCAACCATGGGTACGTCAACAGGCCTGGCACCCAGCAGCTCGGCAATGCGCAGTGTGGTCGAGTTGTAGGTGCGCATTTGCGTGCCCTTGAAGTCGGCCAGGCTACGAACCGGCTTGCTGGAGTGCAAACCCTGCGGCGGCCACGGTACGGCGTACAGCAGCTTCATGCCGCGTTCAGCAAAGTGCTTTTCAATGCCGGGGCGTTGCAGCTTCCACAGACGCTGCGCGTCGCTGTACGAGCTGACAACAAACGGCACCGAGTCAGCACCCGCTATCGGGATGTCTTTGACCATGCTGGTCATGATGGTTTCACCCGCCTGGGCTTTGCCGTCACGCACCGTCTGGCTGATGTCGGCCAGCTTGGCCAGCGTGCTGTTGGGGAACACCTCAATCGTCAGCTTTCCTGCGCTGGCATCAGCAACATCACGCGCAAACTGGGCAATGTTTTGCGTGTGAAAGGATTCCGCTCGATACCCAGTGGCGAGTTTCCAGTTTGTGACGGTATTTGTGGTTTGGGCCAGGCAAAGCCCTGCCAGCGAGGCTGCCAGAGCAGCTCCGATTTTTATGAACTTCATGATGATTCCTCAGGTGTGAGAAAAATGCAGCGTTCGGCGCTGTTCCGTTTTTTGCCGTAACACGCGTCGCTACTTTGAAACGCCCATCACCAAGTCCGGCAAGATGGTGACGATTTGCGGAAACACGGTGACCAAAACGATGCACACCACCAGGCAAAAGAAAAACGGAATCGCCGCCACGGCAATCGTGTTGCTGTCTTTGCCTGTCATGTTTTGTAGTACAAATAAATTGAATCCGACAGGCGGCGTGACCTCTGCAATCTCGACCAGCAAGATCACAAAAATACCGAACCAGATCAGGTCAAACCCCGCCTTTTGCACCATCGGCATCACGACCGCAGCGGTCAGCACAATCATGCTGATGCCGTCCAGCGCCGTACCCAGCACCAGGTACACCACCACCAGACAAGAAATCAATGCGTAGGGCGACAAGTTGAGCGAATTGACCCACTCGGCCAGCTCGCGCGGCACGCCGGTAAAGGCCATGGTTTTGGTTAAAAAAGCAGCGCCCGCCAGGATGAACATGATCATGCAACTGGTACGGGTAGCACCCATCAAAGCTTCATTGAAGTTGGCCCAGGTCAGTGATTTGCTCCACATCGCCAATGCGAGCGAGCCAACCACACCATAAGCAGCGCATTCAGTCGCGGTAGCCCAGCCAGCAATCAGCGACCAGCAAATGAACACAATCAGTAGCGCGCACGGAATCAGGTTTTTAGACAGCCGCATCTTCTCTTTGAAGGTGGTGGCCGGTTCTGGCGGCGGCATTTTGTCCTTGTTGCGAATCGACCACCATGCGATGTAGCCCGAGAACAAAGCCATCAGCAAAAAGCCAGGCAGAAATCCTGCCAAAAAGATGCGGATGATCGACGCATCAGCCGCTACGGCATACACCACCATGGTGATGGACGGCGGTATCAAAATACCCAACGTGCCTGCTGTAGCCAGGGAGCCAATCGCAATCTTTTCGTCGTAACCGCGTTTGGTGAGTTCTGGCAAAGACACCTTGGCAATCGTGGCGCAGGTGGCTGCTGATGAGCCTGATACCGACCCAAAAATGCCGCAGCCCAAAATGGTGGTGTGAAACAGTCGCCCAGGCACACGGTTCAGCCACGGGGCCAGGCCCGTGAACATTTCTTCACTGAGCTTGGTGCGAAACAAAATCTCGCCCATCCAGATAAACAGCGGTAGCGCGGCCAGCTCCCAGCTGGCGTTGCTTTCCCAAAAAGCTGAAAACAGATTGAGGCCCGGCTGTGTGGTCGTGAAAAACGCCTGCCCCACCCAGCCGCAAATGGCCAGCGTCATGGCAATCCACACGCCGCCTGACAGCAGCACCATCATCAAGACCAGCAAGATGCCGCCTATGGTCAAAATATCCATGTTGTTCTTTCGATGTTGTTATTGTTTTGAATTTAAATGTCGGATGAAAAATCACCTTTGGCATGACGCTCTGCCGTCAGCCGCACAAAGGTTGGCACACCGCCACGCACCACAATCACAAACTCGTCAAACACCGCCACCAGCAGCAGCACCGAGCCCAACGCAAAGCTGAGTTGCGGGATCCATATTGGCAACGGCAGCAGGCCCTGCGCCAACTCCTTGAATTCAAAGCTCTGGTAGGTAAAGCGACACGCCCACCAGGCCAGGTAAGCCACAGCCACCAAGGCAATGGCCAAGCTGACAAGTTCCATCACACGCCGGGTTTTCGCACTGACTTTTTCCAGCACCAAGGTCACCCGCACAAAGTCACCATGCTTGAAGGCATGCGCCATGGTTAAAAAAGCGGCCGCTGCGCACAGCCAGGACACGATGTCATTGGTTGCCCCGGTGTTCAGGCCAAACTCCCGGCCCAGCGACTGGAAGACCATCAGCACGCAAATGAGTGCCACGCACACAGCGCCCAGCACGGCCGCCGCCATGTACACCGCGTCCAGCCCTGCCCGCAACGCGGAAGGCGAATTAATAACAGGGATGGAA
This sequence comes from Polaromonas sp., assembly GCA_025362315.1. Classification (GTDB taxonomy): domain Bacteria; phylum Pseudomonadota; class Gammaproteobacteria; order Burkholderiales; family Burkholderiaceae_C; genus Polaromonas. The sequence continues at coordinate 179,663 of JANYGP010000098.1, read as the reverse complement.
GCTTGTGTCATGGAGTACCTTTACTTTTTGTTGTACGCGTCGATGATGGCTTTGCCTTCGGGCCCAGCCGATTTGAGCCAGTCGGCTGTCATGGTGTCACCAATCGGTTTGAGTTCTTTCTTCAAAGCCTCGCCCACGACTGTATCAATTTTCATGCCCTTGGCGGCCAGCTCCTTCAAATTGTCGGCATTGTTTTTCTCGCTGATTTGCCAGCCACGCGCCTCAGCCGCAGCAGCCTGTTGCAGCACGGCGTCCTGGCCCGCCTTGTCCAGTGCATCGAATGCTTTTTGATTGACCACCACCGCGTTGCGCGGCAACCAGGCGTTGACGTCGTAGAAAAATTTGACGCTTTCATACAGCTTGCTGTCAATGCCGCTTGATGTGGATGTCAAAAAGTTGTCTGCACCGCCAGTGGCCAATGCAGCTGGCAGCTCTGCCAATTGAATCGTGACCGGCTGCGCACCCACCGCGGTGGCGATGAATGATGTGGCTGGGTTGTAGGCACGCATTTTGGTGCTTTTCAAATCGGCTAATTTGGTCAGCGCTTTTTTGGAATACAAACTTTGCGGTGGCCATGGCACGGTGTACAGCAGCTTGATGCCCTGGGCAGCCAGCGTCTTGATCAACAGCTCACGCGAGGCTGCATCAAGCCGTTTTGAATCGGCATAACTGGTGGCCAAAAACGGAATGGAGTCCACGCCAAACACAGGCGCTTCATTGGCGTAAAGCGACAAAATAAATTCACCCGATTGGGTTTGCCCTGATTGCACGGCACGCTTGATTTCATTGGCCTTGAACAGCGACGCGTTCGGGTGCACGGTAATTTTGAGTTTGCCTGCAGTGGCCTTGTCCACATCGGTGGCGAACTGCGTCAGGTTTTGTACCTGAAAGGTATTGGCACCATAGCCCGACGGCAAGTCCCACTTGGTTTGCGCAAGGGCCGTGCCCAACGTCATGACGGCAGCAAGAGAAATTAAAAGTTTTTTCATCGGTAGCTCCTTCGTTTTTAGCCTAAACGGCCAGGTGATGGTTAAGTAAATCAGTGATCAGCATCGCGCCTGGGGCGTGGGTGATGCAGAACTCGGGGCGGGCCTGCGCAATGGCTGCTTGGGGCGTCACACCGCAGGCCCAGAACACAGGGATTTCGTCAGGCAACACTTCGACAGCATCGCCATAGTCAGGCTTGGCCAGAACGGTAATGCCAATCAGCGCCGGATCGCCCATGTGGACGGGTGCGCCATGCACATTCGGGAAGCGCGATGTGATTTGAATAGCACGAATGGCGTCCTGTGCTTTGAGCGGCCGCATGGACACCACCATAGGCCCGTTGAACACGCCAGCAGGCGAGGTAGCAATGTTGCTGCGGTACATGGCCACGTTGCGTTTTTGGGCAATGTGCCGCAGCGGTATGCCCGCCTCCAGCAAAGCTTCTTCAAAAGAAAATGAGCATCCAATGACAAACGTGACCAGGTCACTGCGCCACAGGCTGCTGATGTCGGTAGGCTGGTCAATCAACTCGCCGTTACGCCACACACGGTAACGCGGCACGTCAGTGCGAATGTCAATGTCTGCACCCAGGCTGGGCAACATGGCATCGCCTGGCTCGCTGACAGCCAGCAGCGGGCAAGGCTTGGGGTTACGCTGGCAGTAACGCAAAAAATCGTTCGCCAGCAACTCAGGCAAGATAACAAGGTTGCCCTGCACATGGCCTTGCGCCAAGCCGCTGGTGTGGCCTGTCCATTCACCCGAACGAATGGCACCTCTGACCTTGGCTGATTTTTCAATGATCGGTACAACACCCACTAAATCTTCTCCAGATGCACGTATTTTTGTGTGTCATTTGCATGACGATGTGCGGATTGTGAGAGTGGGTTTCATCTTCTGCAAATTCAAAATTATTCTCTTGCTGCATCGATTTTTTCGATGCCACATGGCAACTCAGGGTTTACCTTTATTCATTTTTTACGCGCTGTTTTGGTGCTTCCAGTGAAGGCCAATGCAGACTCAAGCACCACCTGTACGGTGTCGGCTGTTGGGTCAATGCGGTAACTGGCGTGTATGGGCAAGGCCTGCAATTTTGCATTCACCACCAATGGTTTTAGCTTGGCAAAGCCTCCTAAACGCGCAACAGCAGCTCGCGGCAAAAGCGCGACGCCAAAGCCGCCTTGCACCAGCTGCACCATCGCTGAAATGGATGAAATCGCATGCACCTTTTTGGGCTCCAGCCGGTGTTGCTTGAACAAATCAAGCAGCGTGACGTGCGGTTGCGAGCCTTTTTGAAAGGTCAGCAATTCCATTTCAGCCAGATCATCCAGCTCGTAATTTCTTTTCTTGTGCAACACTGGGTTGCCAACAAACACCATCTCCATAGGCGGCAAAGTATGGTGTCGCACGCCGGTGCTGGCAGCTGGTAGTACGGCAAACACGATGTCCAGCGTGCCGCGCGCCACCTGCTCTACCAGGATGGGTGTGGTTTCTACCGTGAGCTCCAGCTCCAGGCCAGGGTGGTCCAGGCGCAGCTTTTCAAGCCACGGGATCAGCCATGAGTGCAGGACCGATTCAATCGCGCCGATACGCAGGGAAACGGCCAGCGGCTGGCTGGATCCCATCTCGGCCTTGACCTCACGCTGCAGGCCCAGCAGCTTGTCGGCGTAGACCAAAAAGCGGGCACCGGCTGCTGTTAATTTGAACTGTTTGCCTGCCCGATCCAGCAGCAGCACGCCCAGCTCATCTTCCAGCGTAGAAATGCGGCTGGACATGGCCGACTGGGTTAAAAACAGCTTTTCTGCCGCGCGAGAAATACTTTTGAGGGACGCAACCCAATAGAAGGCTTCAACAAAACGAAGGTTCATGGCGGCTCAGGCGTTGGGGGTATGTCCGGTGGCAGGGGCATGTTTATTGCGTCTAACATAACACCATATTTTTCTACTTTTCTTTCCGGAGCTTTTCATGAAATTAAAACTTACCCTGCTCGCTACCGCGCTGATCATTGGCACAACCTCCTTTGCTCAAACCAGGTGGGACCTGCCTGCTGCCTACCCAGCCACCAACTTTCATACTGAAAATCTGGTTCAGTTTGCAGCTGACGTTGACAAGGCTACAGCAGGCAAATTGAAGATCACCGTACATGCCAATGCATCGCTTTTCAAGGCCAATGAAATCAAGCGCGCGGTGCAAGGCGGTCAGGCGCAAATTGGTGAAGTATTGCTGGTCAACTTTGAAAATGAAAACCCGATTTATGGCGCAGACGGCATTCCATTTTTGGCGTCATCTTATGCAGATTCCAAAAAACTCTACACTGCCCAAAAGCCGGCTTTAACCAAGCTGCTGGATACCCAGGGCATGAAGCTGATGTACACAGTGGCCTGGCCACCGCAGGGCATTTACAGCAAAAAACCATTGGCTTCAGTGGCTGATCTGCGTGGCATCAAGTGGCGCGCTTACAGCCCGGCCACTGCAAAAATTGCTGAACTGATTGGCGCGCAGCCGGTTACCATCCAGGCCGCCGAGCTGGGCCAGGCACTGGCCACAGGCGTGGTGGAAAGTTATATGAGTTCAGGCTCTACCGGCTATGACTCCAAGACCTATGAGAGCGTCAAATACTGGTACGACACCCAGGCCTGGTTGCCGAAAAACGCCATCATTGTGAACAAAAAAGCCTTTGATGCACTGGATGCACCCACCCAGGCGGCGTTGACAAAAGCCGCTGCAGATGCCGAGGTTCGCGGCTGGAAATTGAGTGAAGAAAAAAACGATTTCTACAAAAAAGCGCTGGCTGAAAAAGGCATGAACATTTTGGTGCCACCCGCCAAGCTGGTTGCTGACATGAAGCAGGTTGGCAGCATCATGCTAGCGGACTGGCAGAAAAAAGCAGGCCCGGACGGCGAGGCGATTGTCAGCGGCTTCAAAGCCGAGCAAGCCAAGAAGTAATTTAAACCGACTATGGGCTGACGCGCCAGGGCCGCGTCAGCCGCTCATCGTCGGTGAGTGCCCAGGTCTTCATTCCGGTTGCCAACTCAATGGCCGCGCGATAAGGCGGCATGTTGGTGCACTCAAGCACCACGCAGGTCAGCGTTGGTACGCGGTGCTTCAAAGCAATAGCCGCAGCAACCACATCGCTTGCTGCTTGGGCCAAATTCATCGCAGCCTGATTGCCCAAAATAGCGGTCGCAAATTCGCTTTGCGTATCAACGCCCTGCACCACCACGTCACCCATGCGAGATTTGGGCACACCAGCTGCGCGCAAATGTTCAACACCAAGCTTGCTGGAACTGATGGTCAGGACGCCGACCTTTTGATGCGTTGCCAACAGAGCAGGCAAATGCAGCAAGCTCGAAGTCACTACTGGAATGCTGACCTGTGCCTGCATGTCTTTTTGCAGCAGCACCAAAAAGCCGCAGCTGGTAGTAATGGCCTTGGCACCGTCTTGCGCCATCCGCCGCACCAGCTGCAAGATGGGCGTTACCACACGGCCTTTTCGCAAGCCAGCAGCAGATTGAACAATCTTGTCTGGCCACGCACCTGCAATCACGCAGCGCTGGGTCGGCACGCCAAAAGCCGATGGATGACCAATGTCGCCTTCAGGCCGCGGAAACTTTGTGTCCAGCATCAATACGCCCAAAAAGCCATCGGGGAAAAGCATGCGGGTTGCGGTGGCTGGAGTTAAAGTCATGCCTTCATTGTCCAGTCTATTTATTACCACTTCAAAGTGCAAACCATGCTGCCAGTTCTTTCAATCTGTTTTGGCGCATCGCTGGGTGCGCTGGCCCGCTGGGGCTTGGGACTGTGGCTGACGCCGGGCGGTGCCATTGCCTGGGGCACGCTGGCCGCCAACCTGATTGGCGGATACCTGATTGGTGTGTGCATCGCTGTGTTTCAGGCCCTGCCGCAGCTGGACCCGATGTGGCGATTGCTGCTCATCACAGGATTTTTAGGCGGATTGACCACCTTCTCATCTTTTTCAGCGGAAGTGACAGAGTTTTTGATGGCAGAGCGATATGCACTGGCGCTGGGCACGGCCATGGTGCATGTGACAGGTTCTTTGCTCCTGACTGTTGCAGGAATCAAGTCTGCTTCTTTTTTTATAGCTTCTCGCGCCCTAAATTAGAGGGCTAAAAGCACTTTTCTTACATAAAAATTGATTTTTGTTGTAAATTTACCCCTGAACTCATTACTTTAAAGCTTCATATGAAAACCAAAGCCGCCGTTGCCTGGCAATCGGGCCAGCCTCTCACCATTGAAACCGTTGACCTGGACGGCCCACGCTACGGCGAGGTGCTGGTTGAAATCAAGGCGACCGGCATTTGCCACACCGACTACTACACCTTGTCGGGCGCTGACCCGGAAGGAATTTTCCCGGCCATCCTGGGCCATGAGGGCGCGGGCATCGTGGTCGATGTGGGCCCAGGCGTGACATCGCTTAAAAAAGGCGACCACGTGATTCCGCTGTACACACCCGAGTGTCGCCAGTGCAAGTTTTGCCTGTCGCGCAAAACCAATTTGTGCCAGTTGATTCGCGGCACGCAGGGCAAGGGCTTGATGCCCGACGCCACCAGCCGCTTCAGCCTGGACGGCAAGCCAATTTTTCACTACATGGGCACGTCGACTTTCAGCAACTACACGGTGGCGCCTGAAATCTCGCTGGCCAAAATCCGCAAGGATGCACCGTTTGACAAGGTTTGCTACATCGGCTGCGGCGTCACCACAGGCATTGGCGCGGTGCTGTTCACGGCCAAGGTGGAGGCAGGTGCCAACGTGGTGGTGTTTGGGCTGGGAGGTATTGGCTTGAATGTAATTCAGGGCGCAAAGATGGTCGGCGCAGACAAGATCATTGGCGTTGATTTGAACCCTGCGCGCGAGGCGATGGCGCGCAAGTTCGGCATGACGCATTTCATCAACCCCAAAACCACCGGGAACGTGGTGGACGCCATCGTGCAACTGACCGACGGCGGCGCGGACTACAGCTTTGAATGCATCGGCAACACGCAAGTCATGCGCCAGGCGCTGGAATGCACGCACAAGGGCTGGGGCCGCAGCATCATCATTGGTGTGGCTGAAGCCGGGGCTGAAATTTCAACCCGGCCATTTCAGCTGGTGACGGGCCGCAAGTGGGAAGGCTCGGCTTTTGGCGGTGCGCGCGGCCGCACCGATGTGCCAAAGATTGTTGACTGGTACATGGAAGGCAAAATCAACATTGATGATTTGATCACCCACACCATGCCGCTTGAAGACATCAACAAAGGATTCGATTTGATGAAGCGTGGCGAGTCGATTCGTGGTGTTGTGCTGTACTGAAGCTGAAAAAGGCCGAATTTCAAGCAATATAGTCCTGTAGCCCATGTAAAACATGCGTCAGCAGCTACCAGGTTAATAGCAATGAAAATTCTTGAACCACTGCACTTTGTACATGCTGGCGTACTGAACGTTGCTTTGTATGAGACAGGCCCGGCAACCGGTCCGCCGGTTTTTTTGATGCACGGCTTTCCGTACGATGTTCATGCCTATGCTGATGTGGCGCCGCTACTGGCCGCGCAAGGCTGCCGCGTCATCGTGCCCTATCTGCGCGGCTTTGGGCCAACGCGCTTTTTAAGTGAGGCGACGCCGCGTTCTGGCGAGCAGGCAGCACTGGGTGCAGATTTGCTGGCGCTGATGGACGCACTCGCCATACCAGAGGCTGTGCTGGCAGGTTACGACTGGGGCGGCAGTGCAGCGTGCGTGGTGGCCGCGCTGTGGCCGGAGCGCTGCACGGGCCTGGTGTCACTGAACAGCTACAACATTCAAGACATCAGCGCGGCAATGACGCCAGACACCGCAGAAAACGAGCACAGCCTGTGGTACCAGTATTATTTTCACAGCGAGCGCGGACGCGCTGGGCTGGCCGAAAACAGGCGTGCCTTTTGCCGCCTGCTGTGGAAGCTGTGGTCGCCCACCTGGCCGTTTGACAACGCCACTTTTGAGCGCAGCGCCGAAGCTTTCGACAACCCGGATTTTGTTGACGTGGTCATCCATTCCTATCGGCATCGCTTTGGTTTGGTTGCTGGCGATCCGGCCCTGCTGAACATTGAAAACCGGCTGGCCGCGCAGCCCGCCATCACAGCGGAAAGCATCACGCTGGACGGTGTGGATGATGGTGTTCGCCCGCCTGCCGAGGCAGCCCGGCACGCGCTTTACTTCACTGGCCGGCGCTTGCATCGGCGGGTTTTGGGGGCTGGGCACAACCTGCCGCAAGAAATGCCTCAAGTGTTTGCCGATGCTGTGCTTGAACTGATTTCAAAGTAGCCCGCACCCACCAGACAGAGCGCACCAGATGACAAAACAAACTGAACTTCTCAGCGAACAATCCTGCTTTGACGGACGTCAGCTTTTTTACCAGCACGACTCCGTGGAGATCGGTCTGCCGATGCGTTTTTCTGTCTATTTGCCGCCGCAAGCAGCGCATGGCCCTGTTCCCGCCATGCTTTATCTGGCTGGCCTGACCTGCAACGAAGAAACTTTCATGGTCAAAGCTGGCGCGCAGCGCATGGCCGCAGAGCTGGGCCTGGCACTGATTGCGCCAGACACCAGCCCGCGTGGGGCCAACGTGGCAGGTGAAGCTGACAGTTGGGATTTTGGTGTGGGAGCAGGTTTTTATCTGGATGCCACGCAGGCGCCCTGGGCCAAAAATTGGCGGATAGAAAGTTACATCACGCAAGAATTGTTGCCGGTGATGGCAACACATCTGCCCATCGATACTGACCGGATCGGCATTTGCGGCCACTCCATGGGCGGGCACGGTGCATTGACGCTGGCGTTGCGCTGTCCAGGCTTGTTTAAATCCTTGTCGGCTATCGCTCCAATTTGTGCGCCTACCCAATGTGCCTGGGGACACAAGGCATTGACTGGCTACCTGGGTGCCGACAAGAGCAATTGGGCAGACCATGACGCATGTGCATTGATGGGCAAGCGAACCACCGCACCCTACCCCGCCGGCATATTGATTGACCAGGGGCTGGCAGACAAGTTCTTGAGCGAGCAGTTGTTGCCACAATTGTTTGTTGCTGCGTGCGCCGCTGCCCTACAGCCTTTGACGTTGCGCCAGCATGCAGGCTATGACCACAGTTATTACTTTGTAGCCACTGTGATTGAAAACCATTTGTTGCACCATGCCCAGCAGTTGAATTGCAGTGGATGCTTGGCCAACTGATCTGGAAGTTGATTCAATGATTGTCTTTACAAATTCGACAACATGGCAACTGAAAGACGCTGCGGGCAAAGGCAACAACTTCTGCAGACAACCAATTTTTGATCTACCGCTCTCACCTTTTTGCCCTCTCTACAAGTTTTGCATGATTTATGCTTAAAACGCATATAAAACGGGCGTACGCAGCTATAAGTATAATAGCAATCTTGTTTGCCGCGTATATGAATTGAAATGATTCGCCTTCACCAAAACGGTTTGATTTTTGCAAAGGCTGTGATCTTTTTCTGGCAACGCTCGGCATGCAGTGCCATCACCTCATCGTTGTAAAGTCCCGGCACGTCTTGCGCAGGTTTAATTGCTTTATTCACCCACCGGATTTTCCCAGCAGCAAAAAAGGTGCAGAGAACTCCAAAGACACAACAAGCCCGCCAGCAACAAACAGCAGCGGTTGCAACGGCTGGCCGCTGCCACTGGCCAGCTCGCTCACATTAGGCAAAATTTGCCCCAAGTAATTTGAAACCTCCGCTTTGAATATGTTGTTTTTTGAGAGTCGCTGTTCAAAAGCTGGCTGTGGCACCAACACAGCAAAAAAGTCGGCACCTGTCGAACTTAAACGTTGACCCTTCATGGTCTTGGTGATGGTGCTGATGGACAGGCCGTGCGCTTTGCACCCCTGCCGCGCCAGCACAACAACATCGCCAGACAAACAGTGTGTGAGCTCACATTCAATCTTACAAATGGGTGTGGATGTGGGTATGGATGTGGACGGCCGATTTAAATGCTGACCGTCAGCTGAATAACTGCGCCCTTGATCAGATGCAATTTCAATAACAGAGCTGTTGCAGATGGCGTTCAAGGTCACTTTTTTAATGTCCGTTCGATAAACCGCATGCAGCTTGGGGCAGCTGCATCAACACCCTGCCGCAGTGCTTTGGCAATGGCCAGGCCATCCAATTTGCCGTGGTGGCGGAATAGCGGGACAACTCAAGCGCAGGTAAGGTGCTTTTGGGCTGTGCAGGTATGGCTGCATTGTGCTCAAGGCGATCCAGCAAGTCAGCTTTTTGCCCGTTTGCAGTTTGCACCCGCTGTCCGTCTTCCTTGCGCAACCGATCCGCAATGCCGCAACTGGCAAGAGTTCCTTCATCCGTGTCATAGTGACTGGCCTGAAGGTGCAGCCGACTAGTCTTGTGTTGCTGCATTGAAGCCAATATGCTTTTAATATTGGCTTTTAACACGTCAAACTTCAAACTTCAATCTAAATTCGGTCATGGCAAATACTTTCAACATGAGCAGACGACACCAGACGTTTGTTTCAGACTACAGCGAATGCTCCGCGAGCCAAGTAAGCTAAAGCGTTGAAAGTTTTACTCGTCATGGTCGCCTCGTCGCCCTGTGATGGCGATTTTTTTGATAGCCATTGGTGATCTGCCGGACAAACACTTTCAATGTCCTGCTGATTCAGCATACTTTTACGGAACCATCATGCAATACCAACGTTTGGGCCGCAGCGGCCTGCAGGTCAGCCAACTCTCACTGGGCTCGTGGGTGACATACGCCAATCAGGTTGATGTCAATCAAGCCAAAGAAATGCTGGCCTTTGCCATGGACAGTGGCGTCAATTTTTTCGACAACGCCGAGGTCTATGCCAGCGGCAAAAGCGAATCGGTGATGGGCGATGCCCTGAAGGCCCTACAGTGGCCACGGCTGAACTACATTGTCTCGACCAAGTTTTATTGGGGCCTGGCAGAGCCTGATGCCAACAAGTCCACCGTCAACCGCAAAAATACGCTCAACCGCAAGTATTTGATGCAGGCCATTGATGGCTCGTTAAAGCGCATGGGTCTGGACTTCATTGACCTGGTGTACTGCCACCGCCCCGATGCACAAACGCCAATTGAAGAAACCGTGCATGCCATGAGCGACATGATCACGCACGGCAAGGCGTTGTACTGGGGCACCAGTGAATGGTCAGCCGACGAGATTCGCGCTGCCTGGTGCATTGCTGACAAGCATCATTTGCACAAGCCTGTGATGGAGCAACCCCAGTACAACCTGTTTCACCGCAAACGTGTCGAGACCGAATACGCGCGGCTCTATGAAGATATTGGCCTGGGCTTGACCACCTGGAGTCCACTGGCCAGCGGTTTGCTGACGGGCAAGTACAGGAGCGGCGTGCCTGAGGGCAGTCGGGGCTCGCAAAAGGAAATGGATTTTTTGCTCAAGGGGTTGACCGATGAGGCGAAAAATGCCGCTGTAACCCAACTCGATACAGTTGCGAAATCGCTCAATTGCACCCTGGGTCAGCTGGCCATTGCCTGGGCGGCGCACAACCCAAATGTCAGTACCGTGATCACCGGTGCATCAAAAATTGAACAGCTCAAAGACAATCTGGGCGCCATTGATGTGATTGCCAAGCTGTCGCCAGCCGTGATGGATCAGATCAACCAGGCCACGCAATCGCTGGCAACTTGAAAAAAGCCGGTCAGAGCTTTGCTATTTGCTGTTTGAAGCGCTGCGCAATGGATGCGCAGTCCAGACTTTTCAGTGCGCAAAGATTGGGCAAGTTCAAGCCTGTGTGGCGCATGCCTTGCTGCAGGGCCAGCCGGTAGCGTTGGCGCAGCTGGGCCGCGCGCGTGCTGCCCTGACGCGCCGCCAGATCAGCAATCAGCCAAGCCTGAAAATGCAAACCCAGCAGGGTGACTGGTTGCTTGGCCAGGCGGTCGGCGGCATGGCCCACACATTCACCGTATGGCGTCAAATCGTCGTCAATTTCTGACTCACAAGCCTGCGCTGCGGCAATGCCTCGGCTTAGCTGTACACCGGCTGTTTTGTCTGCAGAAGCAATCGCTGCAGAAGCCATGGCTGCAGAGCAAACAAGAGCGGCAGCAACCACCCCAGCAAATATCTGACGACCCAGCGTACGGTTAGACACAGTTGTCATGAGTTTGCCTTTAAAGCGACATGCTGCTGACACCCCGGATTTCCAACATATCGCTTTATCAATTTGAGGTGACACCGCATGAGAACACAAGGCTTTAGAGCAGCAGCCAGTATCGCCGGAGGTTTTGCAATTGCAAGCGTGATGCTGGCTTGCGGCGGCAACAACGATGCCCCGCCATTGCAACCGGCTGTGCCAATGGCACAAACAGAAACTTTGCGATTGCTGGCATTCAATGACTTTCATGGCCACCTTGAAAAAGGTGACAACGCCCTGTTTTTGCCCAATCCAGCCAGCACAACGGCAACATTTCGGGTGGCAGCAGGTGGTGCTGATTTTCTGGCGGGCAAGCTCAATGAGCTGCGCGCTGGCAGTACCAACACGCTGGTGATTTCAAGTGGTGATGCAATCGGCGGCTCGCCTTTGGCTTCTGCATTTTTCAGGGATGAATCTGCCATTGAAGCCATGAACCTAATGAAGGTTGACATGAATGTGGTGGGCAATCATGAATTTGACAAAGGCCTGACCGAGCTGAGGCGCATCATTGCAGGCGGTTGCAGCACGGACACGAGCGATCCCAATCTCAGCACCTGCGCCAGCAGTTCCAAAAACTATCTGGGCGCCAAATTTGGCTTCATGGCAGCCAACGTGGAAGGCCCGGATGGCAAACCGATCTTGCCGCCCTACATCATCAAAAATATTGGTACGCAAAAAATTGCCTTTATTGGCGTGGTCACCCGCACCACGCCCACCATTGTTTCCCCCGCAGGCGTGGCCGGACTGACGTTCAAAGATGAAGCGGCGACCATCAACAAGTACGTTGCCGAATTGAAAACGCTGGGTATCCGGTCCATTGTTGCGGTGGTGCATGAAGGCGGGGTGACAGACAGCACCTGGAACGACGGTACTTGCGCCAATGCACGGGGCGAGATTTTCACCATTGCCGACAAACTTGACAAAGAAGTTGACGTGGTCTTGTCGGGGCATACCCACCAGGGCTACAACTGCATCAGAAACGGCATTCCGGTCATGCAAGCTTTTGCGTTTGGGCGCGGGATTTCGCAGCTGGACCTGGTCATCAATGCCGATGGCAACATTGATGCAACCAAAACCCGCGCCGTGAACGTGCCAGTGGTCAATGACAACAACACCACAACAGCTGTATTGACTGCCTACCCGATGGCCAAGTCGGATCCCGCTGTCAAAAAACTGGTGGATGAATACGTGGGCCTGGTAGCACCCAAAGCCAACCGTAACGTGGGCCAGATCACAGGCACCATTGACCGCACAGCTGCGCCTGGTGGCGACCATGCAGCTGGCCGCCTGATAGCCGATGCGCAGCTGTTTGCCACGGCAACAGCTGCCAAGGGCAGCAGCACGATTGCGTTTATGAACGCGGGGGGCGTACGCGCTGACTTCACGTGCGCTGCACCGCCCTGCGTTGTGACATTTGGACAGGCCTTCACAGTGCAGCCATTTGCCAACAGCCTGGTGGTGATGAGCCTGACTGGCCAGCAGATCAAAGATGTGCTGGAGCAGCAATGGACGGGTGCCAATGCCGAAAGAGCGCGTATTTTGCAACCATCACGCGGCTTTGGCTACACCTGGGACAACGCCCTGCCAGCCGGTAACCGCGTGAGCAACCTTCGCCTGAATGGCAACGTCCTTGGTTTGACGACAAGCTATCGGGTCACGGTTAACAGCTTTTTGGCAGACGGCGGCGATGGTTTTACAGCGCTTCTGGTGGGAACCAGCCGGTTGGGTGGCGCGCAGGACATTGATGCATTGATTGACTTTTTTGCAGCCAACCGCCCTTATGCACCAGTTACCGCATCGCGCATTGCCCGCTTGAACTGATGTTTGGGCAGCAGCCTGAGCTGCATGCAGACAGCCGCGCACAAGCGGCTGTCTGCATCAGGTAAAGAGTGACTTGTATTGCTCGCGCAGCAGGTTTTTTTGTACCTTGCCCATCGTGTTGCGCGGCAGCTCTGGCAGCACAAAACATTGCTTGGGAATTTTGAAATTGGCAAGTGTCGACTTGAGCGCAGCAACAATGGTGTCTGCCTTCAACAGGGCATTTGGCTTTGCAATCACCACCGCCACGCCTACTTCGCCAAAGTCAGGATGTGGAACACCGACCAACGCACTTTCCGCCACACCAGGCAGCTCGTTGATATAGCCTTCAATTTCTGCCGGATACACGTTGTAGCCACCGCTGATGATCAGGTCCTTGCTGCGGCCAACGATGGTGATGTAGCCGCTTTGGTCAATCTTGCCAATGTCGCCGGTTTTGAAAAATCCATCTTCGGTGAATTCTTCTGCCGACTTTTCTGGCATGCGCCAATAAGCTTTAAAGACGTTTGGTCCCTTGACCTCAATACCGCCAATCTCATTTGTGCCCAGCGCTTTGCCATCGTCGCCCTGCACCCGCACCTGCACACCCGGAAGTGCAAAGCCAACGGTGCCACCACGTCGTTCGCCCTGAGAAAGATCATAAGGATTGGACGTCAGCATGGTGGTTTCGCTCATGCCATAGCGCTCCAGAATTGTGTGCCCGGTTGTTTGCTGCCACTGGTTGAAGGTTTCAATCAGCAATGGCGCAGAACCCGCAACAAACAGTCGCATGTTGCGCACCACATGTTTGTCAAGCCCAGGCTCACTGAGCAGCCGCACATACAAAGTCGGAACACCCATGAATATGGTTGCTTCAGGCATTTTGCTGACCACAAATTTAGGATCAAACTTTGCACACCAGATCATCTTGCTGCCATTGATCAGCGCGCCATGCAGCGCCACAAACAGGCCATGCACATGAAAGATGGGCAGCGCGTGAATCAGCACATCGCCGCCTTGCTCCCGAGTTCGCCAACCCCAATAATCTTTCAGCACCAGCGCATTGCTCAGCATGTTGCCGTGCGTCAGCATCGCGCCCTTGCTGCGGCCGGTGGTGCCGCTGGTGTACAAAATGGCAGCCAGGTCATCTGCCTGCCTGACTGCAACCGTGTGCTGGTCGCTGCAATGGGCAGCACGCTGCACCAGGGAGCCCGTGCGGTCATCATCCAGCGTAAAAACGTTTTGTGTGCCAGCGTTGAAAGCAATCTTGCTGACCCAGCCGAAATTTTTGCTGCTGCACACCACCACTGCCGGCTCGGCATTGCCAATAAAGTAATCAATTTCAGCACTTTGGTAGGCAGTGTTGAGAGGCAAAAACACATAGCCTGCACGCAGCGTGGCCAGGTACAACAGCATGGCTTCCACTGACTTTTCAACCTGCACAGCGATGCGCGCACCCGACGGCAAGTTCAACGACTCAAGCAGGTTGGCAAGCATGGCGGTGGCGCGGTCGATGTCTTGCCAGGAATAGTTCAAACCATTGTCAGTCTCAACCGCTATGGCCTTCAAGTCAGCCGGAAAGGCGTCACGCAGGGTAGCAAAAAGATTTCCGTTTTTCATTCGTCAATCCAGCTTGGCGCCGGAAGCCCTGACCACCGCAGCCCAGCGTTTGACTTCACTGCTCACGAAGCTGCCAAATTGCGCCTGGCTCAAGTTGCCAAATTCAGCGCCATTGCTGGCCCAAACGGCTTTGAGCTCATCAGAGCTTGCTGCTTTTCGCAGCTCTTCAATGGCTCTGGCCTGCACATCGGCAGGCGTGCCCTTGGGCGCCCACACGCCGTACCAGGTGGTCACGGTGTAGTCTGGCAAGCCCACTTCAGCCGCACAAGTCACATCAGGAAAAGCTGGGTTTCGCTTGTTGCCTGACACCATCAGCGCCTTGATGCGGCCACCCTTGATGTGCGCAGCAGATGAACCCAAGCCGTCAAACATCATGTCAACATTGCCTGAAATCAAATCTTGCAGCGCTGGGCCTGCACCACGGTACGGAATATGCGTGATAAAGGTTTTGGTCTGTATTTTGAACAGCTCTCCCGCCAGGTGATGTGATGTCCCTGCGCCGGCAGAGCCATAGTTGAGCTTGGCTGGGTTTTTACGCACAAAATCAATGAAGTCTTTCACGTTGCCTGGATCCACCCGTTTGGGGTTGACCACCAACACCTGCGGCACGTTGGCCATCAGAACCAATGGAACAAAGTCTTTTTCAATGTCGTAGTCAAGCTTGGGGTACATGCTGGGCGCGATAGAGTGATGGACAGCCCCCATGAACAGCGTATAGCCGTCAGGCGCTGCCTTGGCAGCAACGCTGGCACCCAACGTTCCACCCGCACCGCCCCGGTTGTCAATCACCATTGCCTTGCCAGCGAGCCTGGCAAACTGTGCGGACAGCGGCCGTGCAAAAGCATCGGTTCCGCCACCAGCAGGAAAAGGCACGATCAGCGTCACTGGCTTTGCTGGCCACGCAGACTGGGCATGGCTGCCCAGTGAAAGTGCAGCACTACCTGCTGCGGCAAATTGCAAAATGTCTCGACGCGTGAAGGCTTGTGAATAATTTAAATTCGAGGTCAAACTTGTCTCCAATTGTGGTGTTATGAATATACGAATCTTCGCTTGTTTTGAATACAGGTACTTTCCCCGGAGACAACTACCCACGTGGCCATTTGCTGCCAGTACCAGCAGCCGCGTTTTCCAGAGGACTGATTCATTCATTGATACACCGCATTGCTTTCAAGACTCCAGCATAGGTTGAGGTCCTGCACGCAAAATTTATCTACTATGCTTTCGATAGCTGCTAACGCCCTGTTTAATTGCGCTGAACATACTTTATATGAATATATTTCAGTGCTTGTACGCGGCAATGCAGATTTACAAGTGCCACCGCTCTATCTTTTGGATTACTTTTGACACGCGAAAGCAGCCTATCGTGTACGCGTACTCGCGGGTGAAGTGGCAGTAGTCCTTCCGCTGGACAACGCCCGCATTCAGTACCGCGCCAACGCGTCCGTGGCAGTCGTCCAGATATTCATTTCTACCGGTCTTTCCGCGTTCATCAATGGGGCCCAACATGGCAAACCCAATCATGCCCACACGCACGCAGTGCGGTTCATTGATCAACACAGGCTCAAGAGGCAAGCGCAGCATCACACTTTGCTGCTTGATGGCATTGACATTGGCATTGGCATTGGCATTAGGATAGAAATTAGGATTGGGATTGGGATTGCAGTTGCAGTTGCAGGCAAGTGTTTCACGGCGTACCGGGAATTCACCCGTCGCATGTCCAAGCAAATGGTTGCCGCGAATTGCAGCAGAAACTGCAAGACTGAAGGCCAGAAAAATTATTGTTCTGAGTCTGCCCAAATAAAAGGCTGGTAAATCCAGATGGCAAGCAAGTTTTCATGGCGCTTTTTATTGAAATGGATTTCTACTGAAGCCTGATCAATTTGCCCCATCCCCAGTCGCCATCAAGCCTTGGCTTTGTGCAATACTGGCCGCCCCATCTGGAGATAAACATGCGCAGGCTCAAGGTTTCTTTCTACATTGCTGCCGCTTGTGTGCTGGCGTCATGCGCCACCGGCCCTGGTCAACTGCCAGGCACTGTCAAACTCACGGTTCTGCATACCAACGACCACCATGGCCGATTCTGGAAGAACAACAATGACGAAGGCGGACTGGCAGCCCGCAAGACGCTGGTTGACAGTGTGCGGGCTGAGGTCCGCGCCGAGGGTGGCCATACCTTGCTGCTGGATGGGGGTGACGTCAACACGGGTATCCCTGAAAGCGATACGCAAGATGCAGAGCCTGACTTCAAAGGCATGAAGCTGATGGGCTACGACGCCATGGCATTGGGCAACCATGAGTTTGACAAACCGTTGCCGATTCTTGCCAGGCAAATGAAGTGGGCAGGCTTTCCGATGATCTCTGCCAATATTTATAAAGACGGGCAGCGTCTGTACAAGCCCTATGAAATGTTCGAGCGCGGTGGCCTGAAAATCGCTGTGCTGGGCCTGACGACTGACGACACCAAAAAGATGACTGATCCGGCAAATACGGTGGGCCTGGAGTTTCGCAAGCCGGCTGATGAAGCTGCCACGCTGGTGCCAAAGCTGCGCAGGCGCGCGCATGTTGTCATCGCAGCAACACACATGGGGCATTACACCAACGGCAAAAGCGGCGTGAATGCGCCAGGCGATGTGGAAATGGCTCGGCAAGTCAAAGGCATTGATTTGATTGTTGGCGGACACAGCCAGAACCCGGTGTGCATGCTCGAGCAACTGGGCGCATCTTTTAGAAACGACGCTTATGTGCCCGGCACAGCCTGCGCACCTGACCGCCAGAACGGCACCTGGATTGTGCAGGCTCACGAATGGGGCAAGTACGTTGGCCGGGCAGATTTTGAATACACAAACGGACAGTTCAAACTGGTGAAATATGCGCTGCTGCCCGTTAACCTGAAGCGCCCCATCAAAGGGGCAGATGGCAAGGACACCAAACAGACTTACATGCCAGAGATCAAGGAAGACTCCGCCATGCTGGCGCTGTTGCAACCCTTTCAGGACAACGGCCGCGCTGCGCTTGATGTGGTGGTGGGGGAAAGCGATGGCGTGCTGGACGGCAACCGCGACAACATCCGCAGCCGGCCCACCAACATGGGCGTTTTTATTGCCAGTGTGATGATGCAAAAGGCCGGGGCAGACTTGGGCCTGATGAATGCTGGCGGCGTGCGGGAATCCATGCCAGCCGGCAAGCTGACCTACAAGGATGTCCTGAAAGTGCAACCCTTTGGCAACATGCTGTCGCATGTCACTTTAAGCGGCGCAGAGTTGATGGCTTACCTGAATGTCGCCGCCAAAATGACTGCAGGATCAGGCGCATTTGCGCATTTTGCAGGCGTGATTCTGGTAATCGAAGGCGGCACTGTCAAATCAGCCAGCATCAAAGGTGCGCCAATTGACCCTGCCAAAAGCTACCGGCTGGCCCTGAACAGCTTTCAGGCCAATGGCGGCGATGGCTACCCCAAACTGACAGACCATCCGGGCTATGTCAATACCGGCTTTGTTGATGCCGATGTGATGCGCGAATACCTGGGCAAAAACAACATCAGGACCGCCAACTTTGCGCCGGGCGACGCGGTGGTGCGGCGCTGAAACAAAGCGGGTTAAAGCCAGACAAATCAGACAATCCGGGCAAGCCGAATATCCATCGATTCTTATGACTCTGCATTAAAGCTAATGATTTTGATGAGCCTTCGCCACTCATCGGAATCAGCACGGAGTTGCGCGGACACCTCGTCTGGAGTGGATGGTTTGACGTCCAGTGCCACGGTGTTCATGCTGTTGACAATGTCTGGTTGCGTCAAGGCAGCTTGAACATAAGCAGCGGTGCGCCGCTGCGTGCTGGCATCCGCAGAACTGGGCAAAAACAGTCCATACCACTCCCGCATCACAATCGGAAAGCCTTGAGCACGGTAGGAGGGGATTTCAGGCGCAAAGCGATTGCGGGTGCCACTGGACACTGCCAGGACGCGCAGCTTTCCTGTCTTGACATGCTGCAAAAAGTCGCCAATTGACGCAGACATTGCCGGGATTTGCCCACCCAGCAAGTCCTGAATCCCGGGTGCTGCTCCCCGGTATGGAATGTGGGTCCAGGGTAGATTGGAAAGCTTGGCAATGTAGGCCACGATCATGTGCGGCATGGACCCGGGCGCCGGCGAGCCGTAGGTTCCTTTTGTGGGGTTGGCTTTGGTCCAGGCGATGAAGTCGCTCATGGTTTTGACTGACTCAGGGACTGCAGGCCCGACACCAAAGCCTTAGTCAAAAAACCCGACGGTTGACACCGGAGCCAGATCGCTGACTTTGTAGGGGAGCTTGTTTGGGTATGTGAACGGGTAGATCGCCAAGCAAGATGAGGGCGTCATCAAAAGGGTGTTTCCATCACCGGGGCTGTCTTTGACTGTGGTGATGGCAATCTGTCCGCCTGCACCAACTTTATTTTCAACAACCACATTGGTGGCCAATTGCCCGCGCAGCCTGTCAGCCACCCGTCGGGCAATGGCATCAGCCGTACCACCAGGGGCAAAACCAATCACCAGCTTGACAGTGTCCGAGCGATTTTGTGCAAAGCCTGGCACCATGCCCAGCCCCAGGATGCTGGTAGCTGATGCGCCCTGAATGAATCGTCTGCGTGTTGTCATAAAAATTCCTGTTAAAAATTTATCGGTTGTTTGTCTTGACTGTTTTTTGCGTTGCTATTGCGTTTGGGTGCAGCCTCTCCTTGAAGGCTATTGACACCTCTTGCCCGTAGTGGCAATGACATCAATTTCCAGCTTGCCACCCAAAGCCAGAGCTGCCACGCCAAATGCGCTGCGAGCCGGAAAAGGCGTTTTGAAAAACTCCTGGTAGACGGTGTTAAACGCAGGCCAATCTGCCATGTTGGCCAGCATGACTGTGCACTTCACCACGTGTTGCAAGCCGTAGCCTTGCGCTTTGAGTGCCCGTTCAATGTTGAAAAGCGCTTGCCGTGCCTCTGCAGTTGTGCCGCCGCCCACCAGGGTCAGCGTGCCAGGCAGTGTGCCCATCTGGCCTGACAGGTACAGCATCTCACCGACTCGAACCATTTCCGAAAACGGCAAACCCGTTTTCGCAAACTCGACCGAATTGAGATGTTCGAGATCAAAGGGAGCCAGAGGTGGGGGATAGTCCATTTGTGCTAAATAAGTAATCTTCGCTGAATATACTCAAGCAAAAATATTACGGCCAATACAATTTGAAACGCCAAGTCATACAATACTTTTATGCATATCGACGGAAGGCGCCTTCATTACTTCATTACTGTGGCCGACCAAGGCAGCCTGGGGCGGGCGGCGGAGGTTTTGCACCTTGCGCAGCCAGCGTTGACGCGCCAAATTCGCTTGCTGGAAGAAGCTGTTGGTGTGCAACTGATGACGCGCACCACGCGCGGCATGGTGCTCACAGCAGCCGGACAGGCCTACTACAAAAGTGCTCGGCAGTTGATCAATGATGCAGATTCTGCAAACAAGCAGGCCGTCCGGACTGCCCAGGGCGCCAAAGGCATTTTGCGCATCGGATTTTCAGAAATTTACGCCTGGCATCCTGATGTGCTGCAAGCTTTGCAGACCTACAGCATCCACTGCCCCGAGGTCACTTTCAAGGTAGAGGCAGCACTGTCTGGCGGAATGATTCAACGCGTGATGCAAGGCCACCTGGACCTGGCATTGGCTTTCATAGGCGAGCCTCTGGAAGGCAGCCCACTGGCGTCCAGGCACTGGATAACTGACACCTGTTTGCTCGCTGTGCAGGAGACATCACCCATGGCGAAAAAGCCGCCCGGGAGGCTTGCTGATCTTGGCAATGAAAATTTCATTTTTATCCGCCGTGACCAGTCCCCGCTGATTTACGACTTGATGATTCACCATTTTCATGAGCGCAACTTCTCGCCGCGCATCACGCAGGAGGCGACCAGCCACAACACCGCACTGGGTCTGGTTGCCGCCGGACTGGGTTGCACCGTGATACCCCGAAGCGTGGCCGAGCAGCGCCTGCCAAAAGGTGTTTGGCTGGTTGCTGTGCCAGACCTGGATGTACAGATGCAGGTAGATCTGATCTGGCGGCGTGATCAGGATATGCCTGTCATCCAGCGGTTTGCGGATTTGCTTTGTGGGTCAGGATCATCGGGTATCTCAACCATCTGAAAAACTATTGCCGGGTAGTTGCCCAGTCACCATCTGCGACAGCTTGCTGACAAAGGTTGAGGACTTCAAAGCGATGTGCAGTCTGTCGTTTGCAGATGGTTGGGTTGCCGCTTGCGAAGCAGAGAATGGGGCGACTTTCAGGCATTTCCGGGATGCGCGGCCTCCAGGACTTACGCCAGTCCGTCGCGCAGTCTGATCAATACTGATTTGTCCAGAATATCTTTTTCACGATGGCCAGGTCTCCGCTTGTTGATGACAGCGGCTTGCGCAAGTTGCCGATTCAGATCCATGACGTTCATTTGCGTATGCGTCATCCGCCACACGCCTTTTGGGTGCGGCACCAAAGCTGCAGCAAGCATACTGTCCAGCAGCTTGCTGCGTTGCCATGCAAGCTGCGGATCAACTTCAAATTCACTGCGATTGTGGCTCCCAACAATTTTCGTGGTCAAAGTTTAGCCGCTGTACGGCCCTTGACAAAGCTAGGTGCGACTACCGCTTTGCAGGCGGTAAATCCGTACAACTGCCATGCGCCACTTCAGCCGCTAGGCCGATGGATTCGCCTAACGTGGGATGCGGATGAATGGTTTTGCCGATGTCTGCTGCGTCAGCGCCCATTTCAATCGCCAAAGCAATCTCACCGATCATGTCGCCTGCGTGTGTGCCAACCATGCCGCCGCCTAAAATTTTGCCGTGGCCGTGTGCTTCGGGTGAATCATCAAACAGCAGCTTGGTCATGCCTTCATCACGACCGTTGGCAATGGCACGGCCTAATGCGTTCCAGGGAAACAAACCTTTTTTAATCCTGATGCCTTTGGCCTTGGCTTCGTCCTCTGTCAAGCCAACCCATGCGACTTCGGGGTCGGTGTAGGCAACATTGGGAATCACCCGGGCGTTGAACGCGGCGCTGGCCAATTCTTTGTTGCCTTGCAGCTCGCCGGCAATGACTTCAGCAGCCACATGCCCTTCATGCACGGCTTTGTGGGCCAGCATGGGTTGGCCGATGATGTCACCAATCGCAAAGATGTGCGGCACATTGGTGCGCATTTGAATGTCAACGTTGATGAAGCCGCGATCGGTAACGGCAACACCTGCTTTTTCTGCCGCCAATTTTTTGCCGTTCGGTGTGCGGCCTACGGCCTGTAGTACCAGGTCGTACGTCTGGGGATCAGGCGCTTTGGCATTGGGATCAGTTGATTCAAAAGATACTTCGATGCCTGCAGCAGTGGTTTTGGCACCCACCGTTTTGGTTTTAAGCATGATGTTGTCAAAACGTTTGCCATTCATTTTTTGCCAGACTTTGACCAGGTCACGGTCAGCGCCCTGCATCAAACCATCCAGCATTTCCACCACGTCCAGGCGCGCGCCCAGCGTGTTGTAAACCGTGCCCATTTCCAGACCAATGATGCCGCCGCCCAAAATCAGCATGCGCTTGGGCACTTCTTTCAAACCCAGTGCGCCGGTTGAATCCACTACGCGCGGGTCATCGGGCATGAAGGGCAAATGTACGGCCTGGCTGCCCGCAGCGATGATGCAATTTTTAAATGCTACGGTTTGCGACTTGCCAGTTTTTTCCTGCCCTTTCGGTCCGCTCGTTTCTTCAACGCGTAAATGGTTCGCACTGACGAATTGACCCACGCCGCGCAGGGTTGTGACTTTGCGCATTTTGGCCATAGCCGCCAGACCGCCCGTGAGCTTGCCAATGACTTTGTCTTTGTGGCTGCGCAGCATGTCAATGTTGATTTGGGGCGGGCCAAAATCAACACCCAATGCCTTCATGTGGCTGGCTTCGTCGATCACAGCGGCCACGTGCAGCAGCGCTTTGGACGGGATGCAGCCAACGTTCAGGCACACCCCCCCCAGCGTTGCATAACGCTCGACCATGATGACCTGGAGCCCCAGGTCTGCTGCGCGGAAAGCGGCGCTGTAGCCACCTGGGCCTGCACCCAGTACCAGCAGGTCGCAGTCCAGGTCGATGGTGCCATTGAAGGTAGGCACGGCGGCGGGAATGCCCTCACCCCTGCCCTCTCCCGCAGGGAGAGGGAGTAATACGGGAACATCTTTGCTCCCTCTCCCGCTTGCGGGAGAGGGCTGGGGTGAGGGGCTCTGCGCATCGGCTTCAATGCTCAAAACGACCGATCCTTGTTTGACCTTGTCGCCGAGTTTGACTGCAATGGCTTTGACCACACCCGCGCTAGACGACGGAATTTCCATCGACGCTTTGTCGCTTTCGACAGTGATCAGGCTCTGGTCTGCCTTGATGCTGTCACCCACTTTGACGAGCAACTCAATCACGGTGACTTCATCAAAATCACCAATATCCGGTACTTTTATTTCCAACATACTGAACCTTCAGGTTTTCAATTTAACGGTGTAAATATCAATCGGGCCGCCCGAGTTTTTGTCAAACTCACAGCCTGCGTTCATGCCGGCCACGGCAACTTCCCTGGCGGTTTTGGCTGTGCCCCAGGCAGCGTGCATGGCACCAAGCGCAAAGCTGCGTCCTGAGCCTATGCCCCAAAATTCCTTGAATTCAAAAATCTCGCGGTAGCTGTATAGGCCGTAAATACCGCTTGAATTGGCAATAACGACCGTGAACTGCATCGACTCATACGGGTCGTTGTCGTCTTCCTTGGTCTGCAGAAAAAACGTTTCCTTCAGTACCGGATGCAGTTTCAAAAACGTGTCGTACACCTCGTCTTTGGAGCTCAGCTTCAAATCAGTTTTCGGCAGCGCTGCAATAGCTTTGCGCAGCGCCGGAAAATGCGCCACCGTACCAGCCATACCCACATAGCTGGTGCCTGCTGGCGTGTCGACCTTGAAGATTTTGCTGTTGGCTTCGTATCGGTTAGGCAGTGCCGTATCTCCAAACGTGACCAGCGTGTCAGCCGCCATCACAACCTGACCTGCTTTTTTAACAACGACGAGTGTGGTCAAAGCAGGACTCTTCTAAAGTCGCTGAGGATTTGACCAAGGTAAGCGTTAAACCGTGCCGCTGCTGCACCATCAATCACTCGGTGGTCCCAGGTCAGTGACAGTGGCAACATCAAACGCGGCTGGAAAGTTTTGCCGTCCCACACGGGTTCCATATTGCTTTTGCAAACGCCCAAAATGGCCACTTCAGGCGCATTGATGATCGGCGTGAAGTAACGCCCGCCAATGCCGCCAAGGCTTGAAATGGTGAAGCATGCGCCCTGCATTTCAGCCGGGCTGAGTTTGCCGTCACGTGCTTTTTTGGCCAGCTCACCCATCTCTGCACTGATCTGCATCACGCCCTTTTTGTCACAATCCCGAATGACGGGGACCATCAGGCCGTTGGGCGTGTCGGCTGCAAACGCTATGTGAAAGTACTGCTTGTAGACGATTGCATCACCGTCAATTGATGCGTTGAAGTCTGGAAATTTTTTGAGTGCCGACACGCAGGCTTTGATGAGAAAAGCCAGCATCGTGACCTTGACACCGCCCTTCTCGTTCTCTTTGTTCGTTGCAACACGAAAGGCTTCCAGGTCGGTGATGTCCGCATCGTCAAAGTTGGTGACTGATGGAATCACGATGGCATTGCGCAAAAGATTGGCACCGCTGATCTTTTTGATGCGGCCCATTTCCTTGCGCTCGATGGGGCCAAATTTGGCGAAGTCCACTTTGGGCCACGGCAGCAAGTCCAGACCAACGCCTGAACCGCCGGATGGGGCAGGTGCCTTGACGGCTTGGGCCACTGTCTGTACGGCGCCTGCCATCACGGACTTGGTGAAGGCTTGAACGTCGTCCAGTGTGATGCGGCCTTTGGGGCCAGCGCCTTTGACTTCAGCCAGCGGTACGCCGAGTTCTCTGGCGAACTTGCGGACTGACGGAGAGGCGTGCGGGAGCTGGCCTGTGGGGGCGGTGGTGGGATTGTGGGCGGGTGAAGGTGAGGTTGGAGCCGGGGAGCCCTCACCCCTGCCCTCTCCCCTGCCCTCTCCCGCAGGCGGGAGAGGGAGTAATGCAGGACTTGCCGCTCCTTTGGCTGGCGAAGGTTGTGACGGGGAAGCTGGATTTGCTCTTTCTCCCGCAACGGGAGAGGGCTGGGGTGAGGGCGTGCCTGCAGCCGCACCCTCCAGCACCGCAAGCAAATCACCAATATTGATCTTGTCGCCCAGCTTGACCTTCAGGTCTTTCAGCACGCCAGCGCCTGAGGATGGAATCTCCATCGACGCTTTGTCAGATTCGACCGTGACGAGCGATTGCTCAACCTTGATGTTGTCGCCGACTTTAACCAGAACTTCTATGACGGTAACGTCTTTGAAGTCGCCGATGTCAGGGACGTGGATATTGATGGAGCCAGCAGTCGCAGAGCCCTCACCCCCGCCCTCTCCCTGAGGAAGAGGGAGTTTGTCATTTCGCTCTCCCGCTGGCGGGTGCGGGGGTGAAACGGAGAGTGAGGTCGCTACGTTTTCAGGAGCTGCTTGCGCAGTATTTACTTGGGCTACAGGCACATTTTTTACTGAATTGAGTGCTGAATCGGCACTTTCCAGGCTTAAAACAACCGATCCCTGTTTGACTTTGTCACCCAGCTTGACCTTGACCTCTTTGACCACACCGGCTGCGCTCGAAGGGATTTCCATCGACGCTTTGTCAGACTCAACTGTCAATAAAGATTGATCGGCCTTGATGGTGTCGCCGGGTTTGACAAGTAACTCAATGACAGTGACTTCATCAAAGTCACCGATGTCTGGAACTGCAATATCTATGGTTGCCATTTTTATATTTCCTTATGCGCCTGAGCTATGCATACAACGGGTTAATTTTGTCGACCTGGATGCCGTATTTTTTGATCGCCTCGGCCACTTTTGCAACCGGGATCGTGCCCTCTTCACTCAAGGCTTTCAGTGCTGCCACCACGATGTAATGGCGGTTGATTTCGAAATGCTCGCGCAATTTGCTCCTGAAGTCGCTGCGGCCAAAACCGTCTGTGCCCAGTACCTTGTACGTGCGGCCTTTGGGGATGTAGTTGCGAATCTGCTCGGCGTAGGCTTTCATGTAGTCGGTTGACGCAATCACCGGCCCTGGGTGCTTTTCAAGCTGCTGACCAACGAATGGCACGCGAGCTGCTTCCATTGGGTGCAGTAAGCTCCAACGCTCAGCGTCCTGGCCGTCGCGTGCCAGCTCGTTAAAGCTGGGGCAGCTCCAAACGTTGGTGGCAATGCCCCAATCTTTTTCTAACAGCTCCTGCGCAGCAATCGATTCACGAAGAATCGTGCCCGAGCCGAGCAATTGAACAGTCGGCATTTTTGCTGATGCCGGCGCAGACCCCGATGCAAACGCGGGTGCACTTTTGCACAAATACATGCCGTTGATAATTTGCTCTTCCGTGCCAGCGGTCAAACCTGGCATCGCATAATTTTCATTCAGCAACGTCAAATAGAAATAAACGTTGTCCTGCTTTTCCACCATGCGCTTCAAGCCGTGGTGGAGGATCACGCCAACCTCATGCGCAAAAGTCGGGTCATAGCTGATGCAGTTGGGAATCGTGCCGGCCATGATGTGGCTGTGGCCGTCTTCATGCTGCAGGCCTTCACCGTTCAGCGTGGTGCGCCCCGACGTACCGCCAAGCAAAAAGCCACGTGCCTGCATGTCGCCCGCAGCCCAGGCCAGGTCACCGACGCGCTGAAAGCCGAACATCGAGTAGTACACGTAAAACGGAATCATGATGCGATTGTTGGTGCTGTACGACGTGGCCGCAGCAATCCAGCTGCTCATGCCGCCCGCCTCGTTGATGCCCTCTTGAAGGATCTGACCTTTTTTGTCTTCCTTGTAGTACATGACCTGGTCTTTGTCGACCGGGGTGTACTGCTGACCATCGGGGTTGTAGATACCGATCTGGCGGAACAGGCCTTCCATGCCAAAAGTGCGCGCTTCATCGACCAGAATCGGCACGACACGCGGGCCCAGCGCCTGGTCGCGCAGCAGCTGGGTCAAAAAGCGAACATAGGCTTGCGTGGTAGATATTTCGCGGCCGTCAGGCGTGGGCTCCATCACCGACTTGAAGGTGTCCAGCGCAGGCACGGTAAAGCTTTCATCAGCTTTTGTACGGCGGTGCGGCAAGTAGCCACCGAGGGCCTTGCGGCGCTCATGCAGGTAGCGCATTTCGGGCGTGTCGTCAGCAGGTTTGTAAAAGGGAATGTCGGCCAACTGGCTGTCAGGCACGGGGATGTTGAAACGATCGCGAAACGCCTTGATGTCTTCATCAGACAGCTTTTTGGTCTGGTGCACGTTGTTCTTGCCCTCGCCAATTTTGCCCATGCCAAAACCTTTGACGGTCTTGATGAGCAACACAGTTGGCTGGTCTTTGTGTTTGACGGCAGCAGAAAAAGCGGCATAGACTTTTTTCGAATCGTGGCCACCACGGCGCAGGTCAAAAATTTCGTCGTCGCTCATGTGCGCGACCATTTCCAGCGCCTTGGGGTGCTGGCCAAAGAAGTGTTTGCGCACATACGCGCCATCGTTAGCCTTCATCGCCTGGTAGTCACCGTCGAGCGTGTCCATCATGATTTTTTTCAGGATGCCGTCCTTGTCGCGCGCCAGCAAGGGGTCCCAACCCGAGCCCCACAACAGTTTGATGACGTTCCAGCCCGAGCCGCGAAACTCGCCTTCCAGCTCCTGCACAATTTTGCCGTTGCCGCGCACCGGGCCATCGAGGCGCTGCAAGTTGCAGTTGATGACAAAGATCAGGTTGTCGAGCTTTTCACGCGCAGCCAGGCCAATCGCGCCCAGGGATTCAACTTCATCCATTTCGCCATCACCACAAAACACCCAGACTTTTCGGTTCTCAGTGTTTGCAATCCCGCGTGCATGCAGGTACTTTAAAAATCGCGCCTGGTAAATGGCCATCAGCGGGCCCAGGCCCATCGACACTGTGGGGAACTGCCAGAAGGATGGCATCAGTTTGGGGTGCGGGTAGCTGGACAAACCCTTGCCATCAACCTCTTGTCTGAAGTTCAGCAACTGCTCTTCTGTCAGGCGGCCTTCCAGGTAAGCACGGGCATAAACACCGGGAGATACGTGGCCTTGAATGTAGAGGCAGTCTCCGCCGTGCTCTTTGCCAGGCTCCGTACTTTCAGCATGCCAAAAATGATTGAAGCCCGCGCCAAACATGCTGGCCAGTGATGCGAATGAACCAATGTGCCCGCCCAAATCACCGCCATCAGCCGGGTGCAAACGATTGGCTTTGACCACCATCGCCATTGCATTCCATCGCATGTAGGCACGCAAACGTTTTTCAAATTCAAGGTTGCCAGGCGCATGCTCTTCCTGCTCTGGCTCAATGGTGTTGACATAACCTGTGGTGGCGGAAAAAGGCATGTCAATGCTTTTTTGCCGCGCATGTTCCAGCAATTGCTCAAGCAAAAAGTGCGCGCGCTCCGGGCCTTCGCTTTCAATCACGGCAGACAGAGCGTCCATCCACTCCCGCGTTTCCTGAGTGTCCTTGTCAGTCGCGCTGGTCACTTCAATGGGGTTAGCTGCCATGGTGTTGTCTCCTGCTTTCAATTTACTGGGTAGACCGCCTGTTGGCGGCGCTGGCAAAAAGCCTTTAATTTGTCGCCTGCAGCATTTGTAAACGCTCTTTTAGGCAACTGACTCAAGTTTCGCATAATATTGTGAAAATTTCAAATAGTGCTTTGCTATTTCATATTATAAAATAACAACGCGCGGGTCAAGTCGGTAAAACAGCGGTTTTGCAGTAAAGCAATTAAACTCATATCGGTGTCAACGCCCCAATCACTTCCGCCCTCAACGACGCCAGTAACAACGCCACTGCACACGCCGCGCAGCATGGGGTGGTGGATGCAGTGGTGGCGTAAACAGTCACCCGCGCGGCAAGACCGCGTGATGATGCTGGGCCCACTGCTGACTGTCATGTTTTTTTTGGCAGCGGTGATTGCAGCATTCGGGTATTTGCGGATTGAAGAAATCGACCGCGAACAGCAAGCCCTGAAACGCGATGTGGAGTACGCCCAACAGCGCTTGCGCTTGCGCCTGCTGGAGCGTCAAGAACAATTGATGCGCATTGGTCGCGACGTGTCGAACAAGGAAATTGATGCGGAAGAATTTACCGCCCAGGCTGAAACACTGGTCAACCAATACCCGGAGCTGCTTGCCGTCAGCTGGGTAGATGCAAAGCGGCGGGTGAATGCCAACTATGCGTCTGCCAGCGCGAATGCTGCACAGGTGCGTGCCACTGGCGAGCTGCTGAAAGCGGGCGACACCGACGGCAATTACGCACTGACGCGTGATCTGCGTCAACCCATTTACTCGCGGCCCCTGAACACGCAAAGCAGCAGCAACTACAACGCTCCTACGCTGCAAATATTGATACCACTGGACGACCAGGGCAAATTTGGCGGCGTGATTTTGGGTGAATACGCCATCGACGGGCTGCTTCGCTTTGGCGTACCCACAGAAGTCACAGCAAAATATGCAGTGACTTTGGTAGATGATAAAAACCAGGTACTGGCAGGTAACTTGCCGCCTGCCCGCAACCCGGCAGTGCGACTGCTGCCTTGGGCTGATGCGGGTTCTGAATATGAAATTCCGGTGTCTCCGGTTGGCAATGGCCTGTTGATCAAGGCGCAGGGTTACCGAACGTCTTTGGGCGTCGTGGGCAGCGGATTTTTCTGGCTGGTCAGTGCCTTGAGTGCCCTGACAGTGTGGATGCTGCTGGGCAACTGGCGCCATACCCGGCGCAGAATGCAGGCGCAAAAAGCGCTGGTCAATGAAACCAATTTCAGGCGCGCGATGGAAAACTCCATGGCAACCGGCATGCGGGCGCTGGACATGACAGGCCGCATCACCTATGTCAATCCTGCGTTCTGCCAGATGACGGGTCTGGAGGAGTCCGAACTGCTTGGTCGCCTGCCGCCATTTCCGCACTGGCCAGATGACGACGTAGAAACGTCAATGAATATGCTGAAGGAAGAATTGGCAGGCCGGACGCCACCAGGCGGATTTGAAGTCCGGATCCAGCGCAAAAACAGAGAAATTTTTGACGCCCGGCTGTACGTATCGCCACTGATTGACCCCAATGGCCAGCAAACCGGCTGGATGACGTCGATGACGGACATCACCGAACCGCGCCGGGTCCGGGAAGAACTTTCAGCCTCTTATGAACGTTTTACCACTGTGCTGGAGGGGCTGGACGCTGCAGTTTCTGTAGCACCATTGGGCAGCCGGGAGCTGCTGTTTGCCAACCGTTTGTATCGCGCCTGGTTTGATGGCGAAGCAGCCGGACACATGAACCTGATTGCCCAGGCAGGCGTGCCCACCGTACCCGCAAACGAAGATGCACTGGACGAAGTGGATGGACTGGCCGGCTTGCCAACCGATGCATTGACCACCGCACAAACTGAAAACGCTGAAATTTATTTGCCGCAGCTTGGCAAATGGCTGGAGGTGCGCTCGCGTTACCTGACCTGGGTTGATGGCCGGCTGGCACAGATGGTGATTGCCACAGACATCACGCCACGCCGTCATGCAGAAGCGCAAAGCGCCCAGCAAAATGAACGTGCCCAAACAGCCAGCCGCCTGATCACCATGGGCGAGATGGCGTCCAGCGTGGCACACGAGCTGAACCAGCCACTGACAGCGATTAACAATTACTGCAACGGCATGGTCACCCGCATCAAGGGTGACAAAATCACGACGGAAGAGCTGCTGCTGGCACTAGAAAAAACTGGCAAACAGGCCCACCGGGCGGGGCAAATCATTCAGCGCATCCGTTCGTTTGTCAAACGCAGTGAGCCCAATCGCACCCTGGCCGAGGTGGCCACCATTGTCAGCAATGCGATGGAGCTGGCTGAAATTGAACTGCGCCGCCACAACGTCCGGCTGTCGCATTACATCGCAGCGCGCCTGCCGCCTGTCATGGTGGACCCGATCCTGATTGAACAGGTGCTGATCAACCTGATGAAAAACGCGGCTGAATCGATTGAGCAGGCACAGCTGCCAACTGCCAGGCGCAGTGTGGAGCTGCGGGTTGTGCCAAAGACGATTGAAGATCAAAGTGTCGTGGCGTTTTCAGTGATGGATTCTGGTCAGGGCTTGTCACCCGATGTGATGGGCAGACTGTATGAAGCTTTTTATTCCACCAAGTCCGAGGGCATGGGAATTGGACTGAAACTTTGCCGCAGCATTGTGGAATCCCATCATGGCAGGCTGCAGGCAGAGAACCTTTACAATGACCAGCAAATTGTGGGCTGCCGTTTTACCTTCTGGATTCCTGTCAAGCCCCTACCCGATGCTGCACTGCCCGCTACTGGTTTTGCAGCAGGTGCCGAGTTTTAATGCCTGCGCCCGGTCCTGAAAAGTTTTTAGTGAAAGTACGTTTTGTATGAGCTTGATTCCGAAAAAAGGCACCGTTTACGTTGTTGATGATGACGAGGGCGTGCGCGACTCATTGCAGTGGCTGCTGGAAGGCAAAGACTACCGTGTGCGCTGCTACGACTCAGCGGAAACTTTTTTGAGCCGCTACGACGCACGCGAAGTCGCCTGCCTGATTGTTGACATCCGCATGGGCGGCATGACAGGGCTGGAGCTGCAGGACAAACTGGTCGAGCGCAAATCGCCGCTGCCCATTGTGTTCATCACCGGTCACGGTGACGTGCCGATGGCAGTCAACACCATGAAAAAAGGCGCGATGGATTTCATTCAAAAGCCGTTTCAGGAAGAAGCCCTCAGCAATCTGGTCGAGCGCATGCTGGAGCAGGCCAAAGAGGCTTTTGCCGGCCATCAGCAGTCCGCCAGCCGTGATGCGCTGCTGGCCAAGCTGACGTCCCGCGAGTCGCAGGTTTTGGAGCGAATTGTGGCGGGTCGCCTGAACAAGCAGATCGCAGACGACCTGGGCATCAGCATCAAAACGGTGGAAGCGCACCGCGCCAACATCATGGAAAAGCTGAATGCCAACACGGTAGCGGACCTGCTGAAAATTGCACTGGGCTCAACCACTCCGAAGGTTTGACGACACTCACCTTTACTGCATTTTTGATAGCTGCCCGCGCCCATTTTATGATGGCTGACGGGCATTTTTACTTATGAAACCAATAAAAAAGCATGACCGCACAAATCATTGATGGCAATGCCCTGTCAAAACAGCTGCGTTTGCAGCTTGCCCAGCGGGCCAGTGCCCTGCGCGCACGCGGCATCACGCCTGGTCTGGCCGTTGTGCTGGTAGGCGACAACCCGGCCAGCCAGGTGTATGTGAGGAACAAGGTCAGGGCCTGCGCAGACAACGGTTTGTTCTCGGTGCTCGACAAACACCCCGCTTCCCTGAGCGAAGCGGATTTGCTGGCCCGGGTGGATGCGCTCAACAAGGACCCGGCCATTCACGGCATCCTGGTTCAGCTGCCGCTGCCGGCGCACATTGATGCGCAAAAAGTGATCGAAGCCATTGCACCTGCCAAAGACGTGGACGGCTTTCATGTGTCCAGCGCGGGCGCGCTGATGGTCGGGCAACCTGGCTTCTGGCCCTGCACACCTTATGGTTGCATGAAGATGCTGGAAAGTCTGAACAACGGTCAAGGTTATGACCTCAAAGGCAAGCACGCTGTCGTCGTTGGCCGCAGCAACATTGTTGGCAAACCCATGGCGCTGATGCTGCTGCAAAAAAACGCCACTGTGACGATTTGCCACAGTGCCACGGCCAACCTGAAAGCCATGACTTTGCAAGCCGATGTGATCGTGGCGGCGGTGGGCAAACGCAATGTTTTGACAGCAGACATGGTTAAACCGGGTGCAGTGGTGATTGACGTGGGCATGAACCGAAATGATGAAGGCAAGCTGTGTGGCGATGTCGACTTTGAAGGCGTGAGTCAGGTGGCCGGCTACATCACCCCGGTGCCCGGCGGCGTGGGCCCCATGACCATTACCATGCTGCTGGTGAACACGCTGGAAGCCGCTGAGCGCGTTGATGCCGCTGCAGCTTAAGGCCTGCCATAAATCGCGACGGGGCGTTTGACATGAATCGCGCAGGCGCGTTTGTCATGTGTCGCGCAGGCAGCGCAGCTGACGTCCACTAAACTCGAAGTCCACGACTACACACTGAAAGCACATCATGGGCGCGCAATGGAAAGCAAAAGGCAAAGAGCTTGCAGCAAACGCTCGGGGCCGGGTATTTGGCAAATTGGCCAAAGAAATCATGGTGGCGGCGCGCGGTGGGGCAGACCCTGCTGGCAACGCCAGGCTGCGGCTGCTGGTGGAGCAAGCCCGCAAAGTCAGTATGCCCAAAGACACCCTGGACCGCGCCATCAAGAAAGGCTCAGGCACAGGCACAGAGGCTGTGCATTTTGAACATGTCATTTACGAAGGATTTGCGCCCCACCGCGTGCCTTTGATGGTCGAATGCCTGACCGACAACCACAACCGCACCGCGTCTGAAGTGCGGGTGCTGTTTCGCAAGGGACAGCTGGGCACGTCAGGGTCTGTGTCGTGGGACTTTGACCATGTCGGCATGATTGAGGCTGAGCCCACGACAGCCGGTGCAGATGCTGAGACCGCTGCCATCGAAGCTGGCGCGCAAGACTTTGAAGCTGGCGAAGAAGCGGGCCACACTCTGTTTTTGACGGATGCCACCGATCTGGACCTGGTCAGCCGCGCCCTGCCCGCCCAGGGATTTACCGTGCTGTCAGCCAGGCTGGGTTACAAGGCCAAAAATCCAATTGACCCGGGGACACTCAGCGCTGCAGACATGAACGAAGTTGAAGCATTTCTGGCCGCCATTGATGCCAATGACGATGTGCAAAATGTGTACGCTGGCCTGGAAGGTTGAACCGGCATGAAAAAGCGACTTGTTTCCCTGCTGTTGCTGCTGTCAAGCCTGGGTGCCTACGCACTGGAGGCTGTCACGCCGATTGCCAGCCTGAACGTGCCGCGCTACATGGGCAGCTGGTACGAGATTGCCAAGTACCCCAACTTCTTTCAGCGCAAATGCGCCAGCAACACCGTGGCGCAGTACAGCACCCAGCCGGACGGCACCGTGCGCGTGTTCAACCGCTGCACACAAGAAGACGGCAAAGTCATTGACGCACTTGGGCAAGCCAGGCAAATTGGCGAAGCAACATCACCAAAACTTGAAGTCCGCTTTGCGCCCGCCTGGCTGTCGTTTTTACCATTTGTATGGGGCGACTACTGGGTGATCGACATCGACACCGACTACCAGCTGGTGGCGGTGAGCGAGCCCAAGCGCGAATATTTGTGGATTTTGTCCAGAACACCTGACGTCAGCACCAAGGCCTATGACGAGCTCTTGGGGCGGCTGGCGAAAAGCGGATTTGATTTGACGCGGCTGGAAAAATCAAAACAAACCAAGCCTTGATTTTGGACCTGCAGAGCCGTCTTCAGACCTGTTTGAGATACAAAATCAGCCTCCAGCCCTATTATTTAGGGCGCAAGCAGCTCCTGAAACAGGAGCATTAACGCATCACGCATCACGCTTCACACATCACGCATCACGCAACAGCTTTCCCCGCTTTGCCAAAACTGAACACGCCCGGGTCATGAATCGGGTCCACATCGACGGGGATAACGCTCTTCGGCGGAAATTTGCCTTCCAGCAGCAGCTTGGACAGCGGGTTTTCAATGCGCTGCTGAATGGCACGCTTCAGCGGCCGCGCGCCGAACACCGGATCAAACCCCACCTTGGCCAGCTCTGCGATTGCAGCTTCTGACACCTGCATCGTCAGCGCCATCTTTTCAAGTCGCGCCATCAACACCTTGAGCTGGATGCGGGCAATCGACTCGATATTTTTGGCATCCAGCGCGTGGAAGACCACCGTCTCGTCAATGCGGTTCAAGAACTCGGGCCTGAAGTAATTTTTCAGCTCGTCCGTCACCGCATCTTTGATCTCTTCATACGGTTTGCCGACCTTGGCCTGAATGATGGGCGAGCCGATGTTGCTGGTCATCACGATCACGGTGTTTTTAAAGTCCACAGTGCGGCCCTGGCCGTCGGTCAGGCGGCCATCGTCCAGCACCTGCAGCAGCACGTTGAACACGTCAGGGTGGGCTTTTTCAACCTCGTCGAGGAGCAGCACGCTGTAGGGCTTGCGGCGCACGGCTTCAGTCAGGTAGCCGCCTTCTTCGTAACCCACATAGCCCGGCGGCGCGCCTATCAGGCGGGCAACGCTGTGCTTTTCCATAAACTCGCTCATGTCAACGCGGATCAGGTGGTCTTCGCTGTCAAACAGGAAACCCGCCAGGGCTTTGCACAGCTCGGTTTTGCCAACGCCGGTTGGACCGAGAAACAGGAAAGAGCCAGTAGGCCGATTCGGGTCAGACAAGCCCGAGCGTGAACGGCGGATCGCATTGGCCACTGCCGCAATGGCCTCATTCTGTCCCACAACGCGGTCATGCAACTTGCCTTCCATCAACAGCAGCTTGTCGCGCTCGCCCTGCATCAGTTTGCTGACTGGAATGCCAGTGGAGCGGGCCACGACTTCAGCGATTTCTTCAGCGCCAACCTGCGTGCGCAGCAACTTTGGCGCAGCATTGATATTGGGTGTTGCTTCGCTGTCTTGCGCGGCTTTCAGGCGCTTTTCCAGGTCCGGCAGCTTGCCGTACTGCAACTCGGCCACTTTGTTAAAGTCACCCTTGCGCGTCTGCTCTTCAATCTGAAACTTGATCCGGTCGATTTCTTCCATCACGTCCTTGCTGCCCAGGGCCTGCGCTTTTTCAGCTTGCCAGATCACGTCGAGGTCAGAAATTTCCTTTTGCAGCTTGGTAATTTCTTCTTCAATCAGGCCAAAACGTTTTTGCGACGCTTCGTCTTTCTCGCGCCGCACGGCTTCGCGCTCAATTTGCAACTGAATCAGGCGGCGGTCCAGCTTGTCCATCACCTCGGGTTTACTGTCGCGCTCGATGCTGATTTTGCTGGCGGCTTCGTCGATCAGGTCAATCGCCTTGTCAGGCAAAAAGCGGTCGGTGATGTAGCGGTGGCTTAGCTCGGCCGCCGCCACAATCGCCGGGTCGGTGATCTGCACGCCGTGATGAAGCTCGTACTTCTCTTTCAGGCCGCGCAAGATGGCGATCGTGGCCTCCACGGTCGGCTCGCCAACCAGAATTTTTTGAAAACGACGCTCGAGTGCAGCGTCTTTTTCAATGTACTTGCGGTATTCATCGAGCGTGGTCGCGCCCACGCAATGCAATTCGCCGCGCGCCAAAGCGGGCTTGAGCATGTTGCCTGCGTCCATCGCGCCTTCGGCTTTCCCAGCGCCGACCATGGTGTGCAGCTCGTCAATAAAAACAATGGTCTGGCCTTCGTCCTGCGCCAGCTCTTTCAGCACAGTTTTCAGGCGTTCTTCAAATTCGCCCCTGAACTTGGCACCGGCCAGCAGCGCAGCCATGTCCAGGCTCAACACACGTTTATTTTTCAGTGAATCGGGCACCTCGCCTGCAACGATGCGTTGTGCCAAGCCTTCAACGATGGCAGTTTTGCCCACACCCGGCTCGCCAATCAGCACCGGGTTGTTTTTGGTGCGCCGCTGCAGCACCTGAATGGCGCGGCGGATTTCATCGTCGCGGCCAATCACCGGGTCCAGCTTGCCCATGCGGGCTCGCTCGGTCAGGTCCATGCAATATTTTTTCAGCGCTTCGCGGTTGCCCTCGCCTTCAGCGCTGTCCATCTTTTCACCGCCACGCACGGTGTTGATCGCTGCCTCAAGTGACTTGCGGGTCAAACCGTTTTCCTTGGCAATTTTGCCAACGTCGGCCTTGCTGTCAGCCACAGCCAGCAAATACAGCTCGCCTGCTACAAACTGATCGTTGCGTTTGATGGCTTCCTTTTCCGTCGCCTGCAGCAGCTTGGCAAGATCAGATGACACAGAAACCTGGTCCTGGCCCTGCACCTGCGCCAGCTTTTTAATACCAGCTTGGGCCGCCATCTCAAGGCCCGCAACATTGACGCCTGCCTTTTCCAGCAGGGCACGGGGGCCGTCGTCCTGCTTGAGCATGGCGGCCAGCAGATGCACGGGTTCGATGTAACCGTTGTCATTGGCCAGGGCCAGCGACTGCGCGTTGCTCAATGCTTCCTGAAACTTGGTGGTGAGTTTGTCCTGTCGCATAAAGCAAGCTCCGTCATGTGTGATTGCTTCACAGATCGGGACACATCATCTGTTTTCAATGACAAGGCAGAGATTCAGCGGTTTGTGCCTGTGCTACCACCCAGCCCTAAGCCCTTTTACAGCAGATTTACAAGGCATCAGTCTGCAACCCGTCATCGGGTTTGCTATTGCAGCGTTGTACAGATGTGATGATTTGTTGCCAAACCGGGATATGACATGAAAAATCTGAAAACTCTCACAACGCTGTGTCTTGGATCGATTGCACTGAGCGCCTGTGTTGTCGCACCGCCTGTTGTGCGGCCTGTGTACGTTGGCCCTCCAGTTGTACGCCCCGTTTATGTCGCACCGGCGGGTGTGGTGTATGTTGCTCCAACATATGCGGTGCCTGCTGGGGGCTATGTCTGGGCTTACCACGCCAATCGCGGCTGGGGCTGGCACCACCCGTCCTATGGCTGGCACCTGGGCTGGCGTTGATCAACAACTGGGTGCCGTCAAACCTTCACTGTTGACGGCATGAATGCCCCATTTGGCCAGGGCGGCGTCGTCTGCAACACGGGCGTCCACCCAGCGCGCGCCATTGGGCGTTTGCTCTTTTTTCCAGAAAGGCGCCTGTGTTTTCAGGTAATCCATCAAAAACTCGCAAGCCCTGAAACTCTCACCGCGATGGGCGGATGTCACGGCCACCAGCACAACCTGGTCCAGCGGCTGCAGCAGCCCCACCCGGTGAACAATGCGGGCGTTAAAAATATCAAAGCGCGTCAAGGCGTCGTCAATCATCGCTTCAATGGCTTTTTCAGTCATGCCCGGGTAGTGTTCCAGCTCCATGCTGCTGACATTCAGGCCATCGTTGCGGTCACGCACAGTGCCTGTAAAGGTGCAAACCGCACCGACCCGTTTGTCGCCCAAACGCAAAGCTTGAACTTGATCACCCACATTGAAGTCAGCCGCCTGAATGGAGACGCGAGCTGTCATGTCAGCCCCCCGTGACGGGCGGGAAAAAAGCCACCTCGCAGCCGGGCGACAGCAACGCGGCTTCATCGCTCATGACCTGGCCAAGCGCCATGCGCACTGCCCTGCCGCGACCCAGACAGTCGTAGACCGGGCCAGATGCCAACAGCTCATCGCGCAGGCCGGCCAGGGTGGTGGCTGTGGTTTCACGTTGTTCACTGGCCTTGCCAAGCGTTTCACGGATGGATGCAAAATATTTGACGGTGACCTGCATGTGGATTTGCCTTGTAAAACCTTCAGGACATCAGTGACGAAAACGGCATGAACTGCACCACATCACCGTGCACAATTGTCTGGCCTGGTGGGTTGTCAACCAGGCCGTCGGCCCAAACGGCAGATGTCAGGACGCCAGAGCTTTGGTTGTCAAACAGGTCCAGGCCACCGGCTGCATTGCGCCTGACGCGTAAAAATTCACGCCGGTTATCGGCCCTGGGCCAATTGAAATGGGCGCTGGCAGCTACACATTCAGGAGCAAGATGGGTCGCGCCCTGCAATTTGCGGATGAAAGGTCTGACCAGCAACAAAAAGGTCACAAAGCTGGACACCGGGTTGCCCGGCAGACCGATGAAGTGCGCCTGACCCACCTTGCCGTACGCAAACGGCTTGCCGGGTTTGATGGCAATTTGCCACAAATTGAGCTGCCCGAGCGCCTGCACCGCTGGCTTGATATGGTCTTCTTCCCCCACCGACACACCGCCGCTGGTCAGCACCAGGTCGTGCAAACCGCTGGCATGGGCCAAAGCGGCTTTGGTGGCTTCAAGCTTGTCGGGCACGATGCCGAGGTCTGTGACTGTGCAACCCAGACGCTGGAGCAGCGCCCGCAAAAAGAAGCGGTTGGAGTTGTAAATAGCGCCAGGTTTCATATCGGCAGGCGGCACATCGCCGGGCATCACCAGCTCATCGCCGGTTGAAAACAGCGCCACACGCACTGGCGATGCCACGCACAGCTCATCAAAGCCAATACTAGCTGCCAGCCCAATAGATTCAGGCGCTAGAAGCTCCCCTTTGTATAGCACGGTGCGGCCAGACCTGACGTCTTCACCGCGCCGCCTGATCCACTGCCCGACTCGGGGGGCAGCAGCAATACAAATACTGTCGTCTTGCGCTGCAGTGCAATCTTCCTGCATCACGACAGCATCCGCACCGTCTGGAATCGGAGCACCGGTAAAGATGCGCGCTGCTGACCGGGGCGTCAGCGCGGTGCCACTGCTGCCCGCTGCAATGCGCTGGTTGACCTGCAAAAGCGTGGAGGCGTTCAACCAGTCGCTGCTGCAAACAGCGTAACCGTCCATGGAACTGTTGTCATGCGCTGGCACGTCCAGCGCCGCCACAACATCTGCAGCCAGCACCCGGCCATCCGCGTCGAAAGTTGACACCATCTCGCTTGTGCCCAAGGGCACTGCGAAAGCCAGAAGCGCATTGAGCGCATCTTCAAGCGGCTTCAATGGCGTGCGGGTTGCGGCAAGGCTCATCATGCAAAGTTGTAGGCAAATCGTTCTTGCTGGGTGATCAGATAGTCAGCGACAGACTGGGCATTGTTCAGGTTCAATATGGGCCGCTGCGTTGGCTCGGGCAGCTGGTCTGGTGTGTCGGTGGCGACCGCCACAATGAAATCATCACTCATGTAACGGGCGGGTTTGGCTTTGTACTCAGCTGTAGGTCCGCGCCAGACTTCGATTTTCAGCAAATCGCTGTCCTTGAAGCCCTCAACCAGCACCCAGTCCACGCCGTCATACAGCTCCGCAATCAGCTGGTGCACCGTCATTTCAGCAGCCTGTTCAAACTCCCGCATCAGCGCCAGGCGATTGCTTGATGCCACCACAACCTCAAAAGCACCCGCTTCGCGGTGGCGGTGCGTGTCTTTGCCGGGATGGTCAATGTCAAAGCTGTGGTGCGCATGCTTGACCACCGACACCCGCAAACCACGCGATTTGAGGATGGGGATCAGCTGCTCAACCAGTGTGGTTTTTCCTGAACCGGAATACCCGGCAAATCCCACCACATTCATTGCATTGCTTTCAATATTTAAGAAGTCTACTGGCGCATTTTACTTTTTTATTGGCAAAAACAAATTTTCAGGCTGGGCGCAATGATCCAGCAAAAGATGCATTTTTCAGACTCGACCCGTACAAAATTTGCAACGGCACTTTTATTAAAGCGCTCTGCTATTGATAGCTGTCAGCGCCCTGCTTTATTGGGCTACAGCGCGATAAAACCATCAAAACAGTTTTAATAGGTAGGCGGTGTCACTGCGCTGATGATTTGTGCCTGGGTGTTGCCCACGTTGCGAAAGCGGTGTGGGGTCTGGCTGTCAAAGTAGTAACCGTCCCCGGCAGTCAGCACCTGAGTCTGCTCACCGACAGTCACTTCAATTTTGCCCTGCAATACAAAGCCTGCTTCCTGCGCCTTGTGTGAAAACGCTTCACCGGTATCTGCGCCTATTTCATAGCTTTCGTGCAGCATCAACAGTTGGCGATTTGGGTGCTGCATGCCCAGCATTCGGTACGACACAGTCTGCGCATCGCCAATTTCAGTGAGCTCGTCCCGGGTATAAAACGGCGAGCGCGCTACAGGTTCCTGAATGTCGCCAAAAAAGCCAACCAGCGTGGTCCCCAGTGCATCGAGCACGGCTGACAGCGTGTCGATGCTGGGGCTGTTGCGGTCGCGCTCAATCAACGAAATCATCGCGTGCGAGATGCCTGAGCGCAACGCCAACTCGCGCACGGTGAGCTTGCGGCGCGTGCGCAGTTCCTTGATGTGTTGACCAATGCGAGCCATGACATGTCCTTATTTTGGTCAGTATTTTAAACAACCAGGAAGAGTTGAATAACTCGACTTAGCTTTCAATCTAGAGAACAAACCTTTTCAACCGACCCAGTTTTGGACAACATAATATCCAGCCAGTGCTTGCCCCATTGCACTGATCTGCCAGGCCGTGAAAAATCCGGTGCATGAACACATTGCTGGCGTCACTCGAATTTATCAAAGCCCCCGCGACGGGCCACAACAAGGAACTGGGTGACGTCGGCTCAGTTGTCAGCGGCATCTTGAGCCAGGTGCGCCAGCGCGGTGACGACGCGGTGCGTGACTATTCCGCAAGCTTTGACAAATACAACGGGCAGGCACTTGAAGTCACGATGCCCGAGCGGCTGGCAGCCCTGGCTGCGCTCGATGCGCAAACCCGCGCTGACACTGAATTTGCGATTGCCCGGGTCACCGCCTTTGCCAGGGCGCAGCTGGGCACCATGCAGGCGCTAGAAGTCCAGGAAATCGATGGCATTCACCTGGGCCACCGCATCATTCCCATTCAGCGCATTGGCGCTTATGTACCCGGTGGGCGTTACCCGATTTTGTCGGCCCCCATCATGACCATCGTTCCGGCCAAAGTAGCCGGCTGCGACGAGGTCATTGCCTGCATGCCGCCCAACGCACACCCTGCCATGATTGCGGGCTGCCACCTGTCAGGTGCCGACCGCATCTTTCGCGTGGGTGGGGCGCAGGCCATTGCCGCCATGGCTTATGGCACTGACAGCATTCCAGCGGTTGACAAAATTGTGGGCCCCGGCAATGCATATGTGAACGAAGCTAAGCGCCAGGTGTTTGGCCATGTGGGCATTGACCAGCTGGCGGGCCCAAGCGAGATTTTTATTGTGGCGGACGACAGTGCCGACCCGCACATGCTGGCCACCGACATGCTGGCCCAGGCCGAACACGACATTCACACCCGCGTCGGGCTGATCACCACCAGCAAGCGTGTGGCACTGGCTGCATTGGCAGAAGTTGAGATGCAGTTGCTCAATCTGTCAACCGCCGATGTCGCAGGCCCGGCCTGGCGCGACTTTGGCGAAATCGTGGTGGCACCTGATGAAGCGGCCATGCTGGCCTATTCAGACTTTGTAGCTGCCGAGCATTTGCAGGTACACACTGTGGATGCGCACGCCACCGCCAGAAAACTGCGCAACTATGGCTCGATTTTTATCGGCACTTTGGCCAGCGTGGTGTACTCCGACAAATGCTGCGGCACCAACCACACGCTGCCCACCATGCGCGCGGCCCGCTACACCGGCGGGCTGTGGGTTGGCTCGTTTTTAAAGGTGTGCACGCACCAGTGGCTGGAGCCCAGCGGCATACGCGCCGTGGCCATGCCCGCCACGCGCCAGAGCGCCACCGAAGGCATGGAAGGCCACCGCCGTGCAGCGGCGCTGCGCCTGCCGTTTGCTACCTGATCCCATCACTTTTTTCACAACAACTATTCCTACCGGAGACATCCATGAAAAAAAGATTACTCGTCCTGAGCATGGCAATCATTGCAACTGCAGCGCACCTGCCCCAACTGGCCAGCGCGCAAACGCCAGTTCCGGCCTGGCCAAACAAGCCCATCAAACTCATCGTGCAGTTTGCACCGGGTGGCACCACCGACATCATTGCCCGGACCATGTCGGCGCGCTTGTCACAAGAACTTGGCCAGCCGGTGGTGGTTGAAAATCGCCCCGGCGCGGCTGGCGCTTTGGGCTCAGATGCGGTGGCCAAAGCTGCGCCTGACGGCTACACCATTGGCATGGCCACAGTCACCAGCCACGCAGTGAATCCAGCTGTGTTCAGCAAGCTGCCGTATGACGTGATGCGCGACCTGGCCCCCATCACACGCCTGGTGTCTGTGCCCAATGTGATGGTGATCAACCCCACCCTGGGCGTAAACACCGTGGCGCAAATGGTGGCACTGGCCAAGTCCAGGCCGGGCAAGGTCAGTTACGGCTCGGCAGGCCAGGGGTCTGAAGCCAATTTGATGGGTGAGCTCTTCAATGTCACGGCGCAAGTGCAGCTGCTGCATGTGCCGTACCGCGGCAGCGCGCCAGCCATTCAGGACGCGATGGGCGGCACGATTGATGTGGTGTTTGACAATTTGCCATCGTCCCTGCCGTTCATTCAATCGGGCAAGCTGAAAGCGCTGGCTGTGGCATCCAACAAACGTTTGGCTCTGCTACCCGATGTGCCGACATTTGCAGAAGTGGGCTTGACGCCAGTCAATGAATCGTCCTGGTTTGGGCTGGTGGCTCCCGCCAAAACGCCGGCCGATATCGTGCTGCGTATTCAGTCTGCAGCCGCCAAAATCTTGGCCATGCCAGAGGTGCGCACCACCATGGCCAACCTGGGCAGCGAGCCAGTGGGCAACACGCCTGAAGAGTTCACGGCGCAGCTGCGCTCGGAGCTTGTCAAATTCAAGCGTGTGGCTGATGGTGCCAACATCAAGCTTGACTGACCACTGCCCAGCGTGATACCCAGTTTGAAAGCCCCTGGCCGTCGGGTGTTGATCGGGCAAATCTTTCAGGAATCGCACGGCTTCACACCGCTTAAAACACAGCTGCCCGCCTTTGTGATCGAAACCGGGCGGGCGCTGATCACCGCCAATGAACATGCCAACTCGGTACTTGGCGGCCTGATACGCACAGGCAGACAAGAAAACTGGACGCTGATTCCCAGCATTGCCGCACGCGCCAGTCCCGGTGGGCGCGTGACTGACTATGCGTATGCTTTTATCAAACAGCACTTCATGGCAGTGGCAACGCAAGGCGGCTTTGATGCCATCGCGCTGTGCCTGCACGGCTGCATGCAAACCGAGTCGCTTGACAGCGCAGAAGCGGACTTGCTAAAGAGCTTGCGTGCCGTGGTGGGCAACACCATCCCCATCGTTGCAGGATTTGATTTGCATGCCCATGCCAATGGCGGCATGCTGGCGCACCTGAACTTTGCCAGTGCTTACAAAACCAATCCCCATGCCGATGCAGGGCAAACGGGCGAGCGCGTCGGCATCGCGCTCAACGGCATTTTTGACGGTGGCCTGCAACCGGCAGGCTGCGCCGCCAGTGTGCCCATGCTGACGGGTGGCAACGATGAAACCGCCAGCGGCCCGCTGCTGAAGCTGCACCAGATGGCCAGCGCCCGCATTGCGGCCAACCCCGATTTGCTGGACGCCAGTATTTTCAATGTCAATCCGTTTGTCGACGGCAAGGCGGCTGGCCAGACTGCACTGGTGTACGCCAGGACTGCCGAAGGATTGCCAGCCGCACGCGAGTTGGCCAAGGACCTGGCCAACGGCTTGTGGCAGGCACGGCGGGAGTTTTCTCACAACCTGCCAACGCTGGAGTCGGTTCTCAACAGCGCCGCACCAGGCTGCGTGGTGGTGGGTGATTTTGGTGACCGCGTGCTGGCAGGCGGGCCAGGCGACAGCGTGTATGTGCTGGCACAAGCCCGAAAGTTGCAGCCAGGCAAGCACGTTGTTGCACCAGTGACCGACCCCGAGGCGCTGCGCAATTGCATGGCAGCAGGCACTGGCTCGACTGTCCAGTTAAAAGTGGGGGGTTCTTGCACCCCGCATGCAGAAAGCCTGTCGCTGACAGGCACGGTCAAAGTGACAGGCACTGGCAATTACCGCAACAGGGGCGCGTACATGCAGGGCGCGACATTGCGCATTGGGCCTTACGCCGTGTTGGAAGGCGGCGGGTTCATACTGTTGATCACACAGGAACCGCTGATGAGCCAGGACCCGGGTTGCTTTCTGGACTGCGGCATTGACCTTGGCAAAGCCGACATCATCGTGGCCAAATCCGGTTATCACTTC
This sequence comes from Polaromonas sp., assembly GCA_025362315.1. Taxonomy (GTDB): domain Bacteria; phylum Pseudomonadota; class Gammaproteobacteria; order Burkholderiales; family Burkholderiaceae_C; genus Polaromonas. The sequence goes on along the minus strand of JANYGP010000098.1, from coordinate 135,236 downwards.
AAAATCAGCTTCGGCAGCTACGGCGTTTGCATCTGCGCGGCCACCCCCGGCCTGACGCTGTATGAGCCGCAGGCTGAGCACTTCAGGCAAGCCCGGCCTTTGTTTCCGCTGGATGATTTTGAATTTGCAGCGCAGGTGGGTGATCTGCCAGTATTTCCAGCAATACTTAACTCGTAAACTGCTATGTTTTAAGGAGCTGCTTGCGCCCTGTTTATCTTGGCTAGAGTCCTAAAACATTCGTAAGTCAGGCCACTGAAGCCGTTTCAGGCGCGTTTTGATGCCCAAACCCACATCCACGCGCCACCCACAATCATTGGCACACACAACCACTGGCCCATGCTCATGCCAAGCTGCAGGATGCCCAGGTGCGCATCGGGTTCGCGAAAGAACTCAGCAATGAACCTGAAGACCCCGTAACCGAACAAAAATGCACCAGACACCTGGCCCATTTTTCGCGGCTTTCTTGCATACAACCAGAGCAAGACAAACAGCAACAGGCCTTCCAGCAAAAATTGGTATATCTGCGATGGGTGGCGCGGCAAATCACCTGCGCCCCTGAAAACCATGCCCCACGGCAACGATGGGTCAGCCACCCTGCCCCACAACTCACCGTTGATAAAGTTACCTGCACGACCTGCTGCCAGACCCGTCGGCACACAGGGTGCAATAAAGTCCATCAGTTGCAGCCAGGGTCGGTGCCGCGTGCGGGCAAACCACCACTGCGACAGCAGCACGCCAATCAAACCGCCATGAAAGCTCATGCCGCCCTGCCAGACATAAAAAATCTCCAGCGGATGGCTGGCGTAATACGCGGGTTTGTAAAACAGGCAATAACCCACACGCCCGCCAATCACCACGCCCATCACACCCAAGAACAAGATGTCCTCAATGTCACGCCTGCTCCAGGCGCCCGGGCCTTTGATGGACGCATAAGGCTGGTGCTTCAGCCGCAGTGTGGCCAGAAAGAAAAACAGGCCAAAAGCGGCCAGATATGTCAGGCCGTACCAGTGGATGGCCAGCGGCCCAAGCTGGAGCGCAACAGGGTTGATTTCAGGGTGGATAAGCATGGGGATATTTTGCACGCTTGGTGTTTCTGAGCAAATACAATCAATTTGCCAACCAAATTTCAACGAACTCACGAAACGCCCCATGGACACCAAAACCATTCACATCCTGAACCCCCGCAGCAAAAACATCACCGAAGGCAAATCACGCGCGCCGAATCGCTCGATGTATTACGCCATGGGCTATGAAACTGCAGACTTCAAAAAACCGATGATCGGCGTGGCCAACGGGCACAGCACCATCACGCCGTGCAACAGCGGCTTGCAAAAGCTGGCCGATGCAGCCATTGCAGCCATTGAAGCTGCAGGTGGCAACGCTCAGGTGTTTGGCACGCCCACCATTTCAGACGGCATGGCGATGGGCACCGAGGGCATGAAGTATTCGCTGGTCTCTAGAGAGGTCATTTCTGACTGCATTGAAACCTGCGTGCAGGGCCAGTGGATGGACGGTGTGCTGGTGGTGGGCGGTTGCGACAAAAACATGCCGGGCGGGCTGATGGGCATGTTGCGCGCCAATGTACCGTCAATTTATGTGTATGGCGGCACCATCTTGCCGGGCAGCTACAAAGGCAAAGACTTGAACATCGTCAGCGTGTTTGAAGCCGTGGGCGAAAACGCCGCCGGCCGCATGAGCGATGAAGACCTGGAGCAAATTGAGCGCCGCGCCATTCCGGGTACCGGCAGTTGCGGCGGCATGTACACAGCCAACACGATGTCCAGCTCGTTTGAAGCACTTGGCATTTCGCTGCCGTACTCCAGCACCATGGCCAACCCGCATGACGAAAAAATGAACTCGGCTGCCGAATCAGCCCGTGTGCTGATTGAGGCGGTCAAAAAAGACATCAAGCCGCGCGACATTGTGACGAAAAAAGCGATTGAAAACGCGGTTGCTGTGATCATGGCCACAGGCGGATCGACCAACGCGGTGCTGCACTTTTTAGCAATTGCCCACACAGCGGGCGTTGAGTGGACGATTGATGATTTTGAACGCATTCGCGTCAAAACTCCGGTGCTGTGCGACCTGAAACCATCCGGCAAACACCTGGCGGTTGATTTGCACAAGGCGGGCGGCATACCGCAAGTCATGAAGACGCTGCTGGTGGCGGGCTTGCTGCACGGCGACTGCCTGACGATTAGCGGGCAGACGATTGCCGAAGTTCTCAAAGACATCCCCGATGCGCCGCGTGCCGACCAGGACGTGATTCGCCCAATTGACAGGCCCATGTACAAGCAAGGCCATTTGGCGATTTTGAAGGGCAATCTGTCGCCCGAGGGCTGCGTCGCCAAAATCACCGGCCTGAAGAACCCAGTCATGACCGGCCCGGCGCGTGTGTTTGACGACGAACAATCTGGCCTGGCTGCCATTTTGGCGGGCAAAATTGTGGCCGGCGACGTGATGGTGCTGCGCTACCTGGGCCCCAAAGGCGGCCCGGGCATGCCAGAAATGCTGGCCCCCACAGGCGCGCTGATTGGCGCGGGTTTGGGCGAAACCGTGGGGCTGATTACCGACGGACGATTTTCAGGCGGCACCTGGGGCATGGTGGTCGGCCACGTTGCGCCTGAAGCGGCCGCGGGCGGCAATATTGCGTTTATTCAGGAAGGTGATTCCGTCACCATTGATGCCAAACAATTGCTTTTGCAACTGAACATCAGCGAAGAGGAACTGGCCAAACGCAAGGTGGGCTGGGTCGCCCCCAAGCCGCGTTACATGCGCGGAGTGCAGGCCAAGTTTGCGTTCAATGCGTCAAGTGCCAGCAAAGGCGCTGTGCTGGACGATTATTGAAAGAGTGATGGGGCAAGGACAGGCCGCCTGAGGAGCCAGGGCGGCCTACCTTTTTTTACCCTTGTTTTTTGCTGTCAGCATGCCCAGGGCATCACGTTGCTTGTCGATGCGGTCCTGCTTGCGCTTGTACATTTTTTCCATTTCTACCCGCTTGGTGTAGCCTGATGCGTCAGCCCACCACCACCACAAGGCAGCCAGGCCAAAGGGCAGCAAAACCAGCCACCAGGGCCAGGCCGCCACCGGGCCAAATTCCATGTATTTCATCAACAAGCTTGCAATACCGATCATCAACAAATACATGCTTGGCTCCAATCATTTAATCGTTTGGGTATCGTGGCGCACATCGTCAACCTGTTACCGCAAAGCCTGACTTGACGCGCTGTCAACCCGCGTCACTACAATAACGTTGATTGAATGTAACTTAACTTGCTGCCCGATTTGTCAGGTAGCCCACGAGGAAAACCATGAAACGCTGTCTTGCTGTTGTTGCTGCCATCACTGCCGGTTTTTTTGTGTCCATGCCAGCCATGGCCGATGCGGCTTTGGCGACTGCCAAAAACTGCACGTCCTGCCATGCGATTGATAAAAAGGTGTTGGGCCCGTCGTACAAGGATGTTGCTGCCAAATACGCCGGTCAACCTGATGCGGTGGAAAAATTGTCCAGCAAGATCATGAAAGGTGGGGCGGGCGCCTGGGGTCCGGTACCCATGCCTGCCAATGCGCAAGTCAGTGCTGACGAAGCCAAAAAACTGGTCACATGGATCTTGACACTGAAATAAGTTTCAGATTTTTACGTGACACAAAAAAACCCCGCTGACGCGGGTTTTTTTATGGGGTTAATGCTGCCAGCCAACATAATTCGGGCGCTGGCAGCTTCTTTTTGTATAGCAAATTTACTCAAATATTTTCAGAGAGCTGATCAAGAATTGCCGGATTTTCTAGCGTCGACGTGTCTTGCGTGATGGCCTCGCCCTTGGCAATGCCTCTCAAAAGACGCCTCATGATTTTGCCGCTGCGGGTTTTGGGCAGGTTGTCGCCAAAGCGGATGTCCTTGGGCTTGGCAATCGGGCCAATCTGTTTGCCCACCCAGTCACGCAATTCTTTGGCAATGGCTTTTGCCTCGTCGCCTGTTGGGCGTGAGCGCTTGAGCACCACGAACGCCACAATCGCCTCGCCTGTCAGATCATCAGGCCGGCCGACGACTGCAGCTTCAGCCACCAGCGTGCTGTGTGCCACCAGGGCAGATTCAATCTCCATCGTGCCCATGCGGTGGCCTGACACGTTCAGCACGTCATCAATGCGGCCTGTGATGCGGAAATAACCGTTGTCCTTGTTGCGCACAGCGCCATCGCCCGCCAGATAAATCGTACCGCCCATCTCAGGCGGAAAGTATGCTTTCTTGAAACGTTCCGGGTCACCCCAAATCGTGCGAATCATTGATGGCCATGGCCGCTTGACAACCAGCATGCCGCCTGCACCGTTGGGCAAATCGTTGCCCGTTTCATCCACAATCGCGGCCATGATGCCGGGCAGTGGCAGCGTACAACTGCCTGGCACCAGCGGCGTGGCACCGGGCAGTGGCGTGATCATGTGGCCGCCAGTCTCTGTTTGCCAGAAGGTGTCGACCACCGGGCAACGCTCGCCACCGACGTTTTTGTAGTACCACATCCATGCTTCCGGGTTGATGGGTTCGCCCACCGAACCCAGGATGCGAAGGCTGCTTAAATCTGAGCGAGCCGGATGCACTTTTTCGTCCGCTTCAGCCGCCTTGATGAGCGAGCGAATTGCTGTGGGTGCGGTGTAGAAAATCGACACCTTGTGGCGCTCAATCATTTGCCAGAATCGGCCCGCATTTGGGAAAGTCGGAATGCCTTCAAAAATCACCTGCGTGGCACCTGCTGCCAGCGGGCCGTAGGTCACATAGGTGTGGCCGGTGATCCAGCCAATGTCCGCCGTGCACCAAAACACATCGGACGGTTGCAAGTCAAATGTCCAGTCCATTGTCAGCTTGGCCCACAGCAAGTAGCCGCCTGTGCTGTGCTGCACGCCTTTGGGTTTGCCGGTAGACCCTGATGTGTACAGCACAAACAGCGGATGCTCGGCACCGACAAATTCAGGCTCGCAAACAGGCGCAGCCTTGGCCGTGACCTCATGCATCAGGCTGTCGCGCCCGGCCACCATGTTGCAGGCTGTGGCTGTGCGCTGGTACACGATGACGTTTTTGATCGACTCGCAGCCGCCCATTGCCAGGCCTTCATCGACGATGGCTTTGAGCGGCAACTCTTTGCCGCCGCGCAACTGGTAGTTGGCGGTGATAACGGCCACTGCACCGGCGTCCATGATGCGTTCTTGCAGGCTCTTGGCTGAAAAGCCGCCAAACACCACCGAGTGCGTGGCGCCGATGCGGGCACAGGCTTGCATGGCCACCACGCCTTCAACCGTCATGGGCATGTAAATCACCACGCGGTCACCTTTGTGAATGCCCATGGCTTTCAGTGCGCTGGCAAACTGGCTGACTTTGGCGTGCAACTCTTTGTAGCTGACGTTGACAATGATGCCGTCGTCGCCTTCGAAAATGATGGCTTTTTTGTGTTCTGTGGGCGTGCCCAGGTGGCGGTCCAGGCAGTTGTAAGACGCATTCAATTGCCCATCGGCAAACCATGTGTAAAACGGCGCGTTGGATTCATTGAGCACTTCGGTAAAAGGTTTCTTCCAGCTCAGGTTTTCACGCGCCAGACGCGCCCAAAAACCTTCAAAATCCCTGTCGGCCTCCGCGCATAGAGCGTGGTAGCCCGCCATGCCAGAGACGCGGGCAGCACTGGAAACGGCTGCTGCAGGCGGAAAAATGCGGTCTTCAATCAGCATGGACTGAATGTTTGCAGAAGGGGTGGTCATGGGGTTTGTCTCCGTTGTCGTTAATTTGTCACTGGGTACATGGTACTGTCTTGCAAACCTCTTACAAGCCACTGACTGGTTTGTACCCAAGCCGGGACTCGGATTTTGGCTTGAGATGAATTCAACCTTAAAATTTGCCTCATGAATGAAGAACTTCCCAAAAAATACCCACCCCTGCGCCCTCTGCCAAACTTTATTTTTGCCAGCCGCTGGCTTCAGCTGCCGCTGTATCTGGGGCTGATAGCCGCCCAAGCGGTGTATGTGCTTCACTTCATGGTGGAGCTCAAGCACCTGATTGCCGCTGCACTGGGCAGTCAGTCAGACCTGCAAGCACTGATCACCAGCATTGGCTACAAAACCACGCTGCCCATCGTCACGCTGAACGAGACCGTCATCATGCTGGTTGTGCTGGCACTGATTGATGTGGTGATGATTTCCAACCTGCTGATCATGGTGATTGTGGGCGGTTATGAAACTTTTGTCAGCCGCATGAACCTGGAAGGCCACCGCGACCAGCCTGAGTGGCTGAGCCATGTCAATGCATCGGTCCTCAAGGTCAAGCTGGCTACGGCCATCATCGGCATCAGCTCAATTCATTTGCTGAAAACATTCATCAATGCCGACAACTACACCGACCGGGTGCTGATTGCGCAAACGGTGATTCACATTGCATTTTTGTTGTCCGCGATGGCCATTGCCTACACCGACAAAATCATGTCCGGGATTGCGGCGCAAAAGCATTGACTTTCACGCGTGGGTCATTTTTGCGGGAACGACCCATGCATCAAACTGTTCACCCGTCACGTGGCCTGAAGCAATCGCTGCTGTGCGCAGGCTGCTGCCTTCCCTGTGCGCTTTTTTGGCGATAAATGCCGCTTTGTCATAGCCGATGTGTGGATTCAGAGCCGTCACCAGCATGAGCGACGCGCTCACCAGTTCTGCAATGCGTTCGTGGTTTGGCTCAATGCCTGAGGCGCAGTGCTCGTCAAAGCTTCTCATGCCGTCGGCCAGCAAGCGCACGCTTTGCAGAAAGTTGTGTGCCACCAGAGGCCTGAAAACATTGAGTTCAAAGTTGCCGGATGCGCCGCCAAAATTAATCGCCACATCATTGCCAAATACTTGCGCACACGCCATGGTGAGCGCTTCGCATTGCGTCGGGTTGACCTTGCCTGGCATGATGGACGAGCCTGGTTCGTTTTCAGGGATGCGCAACTCCCCAATTCCGCTGCGGGGTCCGCTCGACAGCCAGCGAATGTCGTTGGCAATTTTCATCAAGCTGGCGCTGAGGCTTTTCAGTGCGCCATGGGCATGCACCAGGGCATCACACGATGCAAGCGCTTCAAACTTGTTGGGTGCAGTAATGAAAGGCAGCGCAGTAAGTGCCGCCAGCTCGGCCGCCACAGCTGCGGCATAGCCTTTGGGAGCGTTGAGCCCTGTGCCAACGGCCGTACCGCCCAAAGCCAGCTCGTACAGATGCGGCAGCGCTGCATGAATGTGCCTTTCTGCATGCCCCAGCTGGGCAACGTAGCCTGAAAATTCCTGCCCCAACGTGAGCGGCGTGGCGTCCTGCAAATGGGTACGGCCGATTTTGACAATTGCCTCAAAACTTTTTGACTTGTGCGCCAACGTGGTGCGCAGCTTCACAAGAGCTGGCAGCAACCTGTGCGTGATGCCCGCAACTGCTGCCATGTGCATGGCTGTCGGGAACACATCGTTGGACGACTGGCTGCGATTGACGTCGTCATTTGGGTGCACCAAACGGGTTTCCCCGCGCGGCCCATTCAAAAGCTCGCTGGCACGATTGGCCAGCACCTCATTGACGTTCATGTTGGTTTGGGTGCCTGAGCCGGTTTGCCACACTACCAGCGGAAATTCATCGGCGTGCTGGCCGGCAATGACTTCGTCTGCCCCCGCTACGATGGCATTTGTAATGGCTTCAGCCTGCAAACCCAGCGCATGGTTGACGATGCTGGACGAGCGCTTGATTTGTGCCAGCGCTGTGATGATTTCAAGCGGCATCAGCTCGCCTGAAATGTCAAAGTTCTGCAGCGAGCGCTGGGTTTGCGCGCCCCACAGTTTGCCCGAAGGCACGTCTATCGGCCCGAAGGTGTCGTGTTCGATACGATTTGTCATGGCTGGTTTTGACCTGTCAAAATAGTGGGTAAATTTTTCCGCGCAAGCTCTTTATCCCACGGATTTCATCTCATGACAACCATCAAACAAGCAGACCTGATTGAATCGATTGCTGCAGCCCTTCAATACATCAGCTACTACCACCCCGCCGACTACATCGCCCACCTGGCACGTGCTTACGAGGCCGAGCAGAGCCCCGCTGCCAAAGACGCCATTGCACAAATTTTGACCAACAGCAAGATGAGCGCCACTGGCCAGCGGCCAATTTGCCAGGACACTGGCATCGTCAATGTGTTTTTGAAAATTGGCATGGACGTGCGCTGGGAAGGCTTCACAGGCTCGGTTGACGATGCTGTCAATGAAGGCGTGCGGCGCGGCTACAACCATCCTGACAACACGCTGCGCGCATCAGTGGTGGCGGACCCGCAGTTTGATCGCAAGAACACGCGTGACAACACGCCAGCAGTGATCAGCACCGAACTTGTTACCGGCAACACAGTTGAAATCACGGTGGCAGCCAAAGGCGGCGGCAGCGAAAACAAAAGCAAACTGGCCATGCTGAACCCGGGCGATTCCATCGTTGACTGGGTGTTGAAAACCGTGCCCACCATGGGCGCAGGCTGGTGCCCGCCTGGCATGCTGGGCATTGGCATTGGCGGCACAGCGGAAAAAGCCATGCTGCTGGCCAAACAAAGCCTGATGGAAGACCTGGACATGTACGAGCTACAGGCCAAAGCCAAACACGCAACGAAGGGAGGCGAGGCGCTGACAAAGGTGGAGGCGCTGCGCATTGAGCTGTATGAAAAAGTCAATGCACTGGGCATAGGTGCGCAAGGCTTGGGTGGCCTGACGACGGTGCTGGACGTCAAAATCAACATGTACCCGACCCATGCCGCTGGCAAGCCGGTGGCGATGATTCCCAATTGTGCGGCAACCCGCCACGCCCACTTTGTGATGGATGGCAACGGCCCGGTGTACTTGAGCCCACCGCCTCTGGATACATGGCCTGATGTGAACTGGACACCTGATCACGTCAAAAGCAAAGCAGTCAACCTGAACACGCTGACCAAAGCCGAAGTCACCAGCTGGAAGCCCGGCGACACGCTGCTGCTGAGCGGCAAAATGCTGACGGGCCGCGACGCCGCGCACAAGCGCATCCAGACCATGCTGGCAGCCGGAGAGGCATTGCCCGTTGACTTCACCAACCGCGTGATTTATTACGTCGGCCCGGTTGACCCGGTAAGGGGCGAAGCCGTTGGCCCCGCTGGACCGACGACTGCGACACGCATGGACAGTTTTACGGAAATGATGCTGGCTCAAACAGGGCTTATCAGCATGATCGGCAAAGCCGAACGCGGTCCTGAAGGCATTGCTGCCATCAAGAAACACCAAAGCGCCTATTTGATGGCCGTCGGCGGAGCGGCGTACCTGGTGTCCAAAGCCATCAAACATGCCAAGGTTGTTGGATTTGCCGATCTGGGTATGGAGGCGATTTATGAATTTGACGTGGTGGACATGCCTGTCACAGTAGCAGTTGACTCTGGCGGTACAAGCGCGCACATCACGGGGCCAGCGCAATGGCAAAAGCGGATCGCTGAATCCGTCAAGAACAGAGAATTCAAAGGTATTGCGTTAACTGCGGGTTGACTGCAAACCAGTAATTGCAAATGATCCGCCTGATACAGGTGTGAGGCCATGCATCAAGTTGTATTTGCAATGGCTCATTTTCCAAAATTTGTAGTCAACAGGAGAACTGGGTGGGTGAAATTTCTTGACTGTCACTTGAGTTCGAGTGACCTTTTTTAATTTGATAGAAATTAGTGCTTCGCACTTGAGAAGGTTTGTATGAAATGCGCGATATTGTTTTGGGAAGGATGACCGAAAGAATCGTTATTTTCTGACTCAATGCAAATTTAGCTGTGTTCATAATTCAGTGGCTAAGCGGTATTTACTTCGCATAAACGCTTTTAATTTTGCACAAGTAAGTACTTTTCTACACCCTAATCAAGACAGGAAAAACCATGAACGCTATTAAAATCTTGACAACGCGGACCACGATGATTGCAGCAGTCATTGCCAGCTTTGCAGCCCTTACTTTGAGCGCATGCGACAAACCTGGTTCAGGTACCTCGCCCTCGTCTGGATCAGGCTCCAGCGGCTCGGGCAGTTCAAGCGGTTCTGGCAGCTCTGGTGGGTCGAGCGGATCCGGCATGAGTGGCGGAAGTGCCTCGAGTGGTACGTCGGGCAGTGCAAGCGGCAGCGGTACCGGCAGTTCAAGCGGAACAAGTGGTTCAGGAAGTTCGGACAGTTCTGGTTCGACGTCAGGCAGCACTGGCGCTACTGGCAGCGGCGGTACTTCGGGTGGTGCCAGCGGATCTGCTGGTTCGAGCGGCTCCGGTAGTTCAGGCAGCAGCGGTATGTCGGGTGGCTCTGGTGCAACCGGCAGCAATTCTGGTGCCACGATGCCTTCGCCTGCCGCATCACGTTAAAAAAACTTTGATCTGATGACCTCAAGTTGCGGGGTCGCTTAGCATTTCAACAGTTGGTTGCCAACAGGGATGATCGTTTTGAATGGCGATTAATTTTGTTGTTTACACAGAAACTTGCAAAACAATTGGTGCAGCGGCGCAATGTTTCGCACTTGCGTTTTCAAGTTTTAGCCAGTCTCCCGACTGGATAACGTTGCAGGCTTGTATCCTGATTGCAGCCACTTCGTAGACCAAACAGCTAATGACATTCTGGGCGTATTTAACCTGTACCTCCTGTCGGGAATATTCTCCCGTCTGCTGTGGCCAGACTTCTTCTATTTCATCTAGTTGGCGTTCCAATTCAGGTGAAATAAGATAAATTTCCCCCTGGATCCAATTTGTTCCGCCCAGGCGCACGCCGGGGTAGTTGCCAAGGTGGTACAGGGTGCCATTGATTTGCCCTGCGCCAACAAAGGCTGGTGCTGGACGCAAAAGATTGATGTCGCGCGACTGGCCCCGTCTGAGAGTTCCGTAAACAAAAACATGGCGCAGCGGGTCGGTTATCGTTGGTGTCATGAATCGAATTGTGGCTTATGTCTGTCTGGGTCTCAGCATGTCGCTGGTCGGCAGCTATGTGGCATTGTCAAAACCGCTCGTGTCGGTGATACCTGTTTTTTTGCTTGCATGGCTGCGCTTTGGCATTGGCGGCGTAGCCATGCTCTCCTGGCTGCGAAAACCAGCAAATGAAGCACCCCTGACACCGCAAACCAGACGCCTGCTTTTTCTTGAATCATTTTTAGGCAATTTCCTCTTTTCAATTTGCATGCTTTTCGGCGTCAGCATGACAAGCGCGGTAGCGGCGGGAGTTGTCATGGCATCGATTCCGGCAGCAGTGGCAATGCTGAGCTGCTTATTTTTAAAAGAACACATCGGCATGCGCACATGGACAGCAGTGGCATGTGCAGTTGCGGGTGTCATACTGGTTTCGCTCTCAAAACAGGAGCTGCCAGCGCCCGTATTGATTGGGCTAGAGGCCAATTTAAGCTCTAAAAACACCCTTTTGGGAACCTTGCTGTTACTTTGTGCTGTATTTTGCGAGGCGGCTTATGCCGTGATAGGTAAAAAGCTGGTTGGCGCGCTAGGGCCCAGACGCATCAGCGCGTTGATCAACTTGTGGGGTTTTGTACTGGTGATGCCCTTGGGTGTGTGGGCAGCGTGGCGTTTTGATTTTGCTGCAGTGACCACGCCCACCTGGATGCTGCTGGTGTTTTATTCACTGGCGGCCAGTGTGTGGACAGTCTGGCTGTGGATGACGGGGCTCAAAACCATTGCTGCCAGTCAGGCAGGCGTGTTCACTGTGTTTTTACCGGTCAGTGCAGCGGCAGTGGGCGTGGTGTTTTTGGGTGAGCGTTTGGAGCCTGTGCAGATACTGGCTTTTGGTGTGGCACTGCTTGGTGTGCTACTGGCAACGCTGCCTGCCAGGCGCTAGCAGAGCTACTTAAGCCTCTCAAGCCTCTCAAGCCGTTATAGCCCCGGCCCGCTTGTGCTGGCGCAGCGTGTACAGGCTGTACGCGATGATGCCAAGCGATACGGTCGCAATCAGCAAAGAAGCCGCTGCATAAATAGACGGATTGACGCCTCGCCGTGCATAGCTGAAGATCACTTGCGGCAGTGTGGTCACACCCGGGCCGGATAAAAATTCTGACAACACCACATCGTCAAATGACAGCGTGAAGGCCAGCAACCAGCTGGACACCAGCGCAGGCGCGATGCTGGGCAGTGTAATGAGGAAAAACACGCCGGTCGGCTTGCAGCCCAGGTCCATTGCGGCTTCTTCAATGGACCTGTCCATCTCTTGCAGCCGCGATGTGATGACTGTGGTTGCGTACGCCATGCCCAGCAGCGTGTGGCCAAGCACCAGCGTGGCGAAGCCGCGCTCGGGAAAGCCAAACATCCGCTGGCTGGCGACCATCAAAAGCAACAGCGACAAGCCGACGATGACTTCCGGCATGACCAGCGGTGCACTGACCATGCCATAAAACAGCGTACGACCTGAAAACTGCCGGTAGCGCACCAATACAAATGCCGCAAAGCATCCCAACACCACAGACAGCGTACCCGTCAGCAGCGCCACTTTTAAAGACAGCCAGAAACCCTCAACCAACCGTGCATCGGTCATCATCGCCTGGTACCAGCGCAAGGAAAAGCCGGTAAACACACCGTCTTGCCGGGTGCTGTTGAAAGAAAAAACTATCAGAAAAAACAGCGGGATGTACAAAAACAAAAACACAGCCGCAAGCCAAAGTCGCCCTGTGTATTTTTCAACAAACCGGCTTGCCATCATGCTGGAGCCTTGTCCCTGTAACGGTAATACAGCGCCAGCGGCACCAGAATCAACAGCATCATGACGACCGACAGCGCACTGGCACGCGGCCAGTTGTTGCTGCTGAACAGCTCATCCCACATCACGCGGCCAATCATGATGTTGTCAGCACCACCCAGCAAAGAAGGAATGACAAACTCACCCACGGCCGGAATGAACACCAGCATGCAGCCTGCAACAATCCCCGCCTTGCTGAGCGGCACAGTCACAAGCCAGAACGCCTTGAATCGACTTGCACCCAGATCGCAGGCAGCCTCCAGCAGGCGCATGTCCATCTTCACCAGCACGGCATACAGCGGCAAAATCATGAATGGCAAATACACATAGGTCATGCCCACCAGCATCGACACATCGGTATACAGCATCACCAGCGGCTGCTGGATGATGCCCAGCCAAAGCAGCAGCTTGTTCAACACGCCCTGGTCCGCCAAAATGCCTTTCCAGGCTGAGATGCGCAGCAAAAATGAGGTCCAGAACGGCAACATGACCAGAAGCAGCAAGGCCGGTCGAATGGATGGCTTGCAACGCGCCAGAAAGTAAGCAAACGGATAGCCGATGGCCAGACAGAAAAGCGTGGTCAGTGCGGCGTATTTCAGCGAGGTCTGATAAGCAAGCAGGTAAATGGTGTCACCAAAGCCCGCCTGCCCATCGGTAAAAAGTAGCAGGTAATTTTGCGGCTTGACCAGCAACCGCCAGCTGTCACCCGCACGGTCAAGCAGCGGCGTGAACGGGTCAATGCTGGCGCCCATATCGGTGATGCTGATGCGCAGCAAAATAAAAAAAGGCAGCGCAAAAAAAACCAGCAGCCAGACGTAGGGCACGCCAATGACAAAGCGTTTGCCAGGTGACAGCCTGGATTTCATGGTCATTGACTCAACACGACCGGGGCCGTTTCGTCAAACCAGAAAAACACGGAGTCGTTCCAGCTGATGTCACTGCTGTCATAGCGTGAGGTGTTGGCCTCCAAAACTTTGACAGTGCAGCCGTCAGGCATTTTCACAATAAAGGTGTTGTAGCTGCCGAAGTAGGCAATCTCCTTGACTGTTCCAGTAAACAGATTGGCAGACACTGCAGGACGGGTCCTGGAAATAGAGATTTTTTCAGGGCGGATGGCCACCGCGCAGGCCATGCTCTGCGTACCACTGATGCCGTGCCCCACATGCACCACACCTTGCGCCGTCTTGACCGCGCAGCGGTCTGCGGCATCCAGCACCAATGTTCCTTCCCACAAGTTGACATTGCCAATAAAGTCGGCGACAAAACGGCAATTCGGGTACTCATAAATTTCTTTGGGTGTGCCTACCTGCTGCACGCGGCCCTGACTCATCACGGCAATGCGGCTGGCCATCGCCATGGCTTCCTCCTGGTCGTGCGTCACCATCACGCAGGTCACACCGACCGATTCGAGAATATTGACCAACTCAAACTGTGTGCGTTCCCGCAACTTTTTGTCCAGCGCGCCCAAGGGCTCGTCCAGCAGCAGCAATTGCGGTTTTTTGGCCAGGCTGCGTGCCAGTGCCACGCGCTGCTGCTGCCCGCCTGACAGCTGATGCGGCATGCGTCTGGCAAAGTCCTGCAGCTGCACCAGACGCAGCATCTCGTCAACCCGCTCAGCCACTTGTGCTTTGGCCATGCCTTCACGCTTCAGGCCAAAGGCAACGTTGTCCCATACGCTCAAATGCGGGAATAGCGCGTATGACTGAAACATCATGTTGACAGGCCGCTCATGCGGCGGCATGCCCGCTATGTCTTGCCCGTCCAGCAAAATCCGGCCTTCAGTCGGCACTTCAAAGCCAGCCAGCATGCGCAGCAGGGTGGACTTGCCGCAGCCCGAGCTGCCCACCAGCGCAAATATTTCGCCTTTATTGATGCTGAGCGACACATTGTTGACTGCCACCACATCGTCAAAGCGTTTGACCAGACTGTCGGTTTCCAGATATGCAGACAAGCTTTAACTTCCTTTTTTAAATCGCGTAAAAACCTGGCTCAAGGATTGCCGGGCGTCGTTGCTGAAACTGTTGGGTGACACCATCTTCTGCAAATTTGCTGAATCCGGAAACACTGCCGGGTCTCTGGCTATTGCTGGCTCCACCAACGCAAGACTGGCCTTGTTCACGGTGGGGTAGCCCAGCTCATTTGTCAGCGCAGCAGACACCTCGGGCCGCAAAAAATAGTTGATAAATGCGTGCGCATTGTTGGGGTGTTTGGCATCTTTCAGAATCGCCAGATTGTCAAAAAATATCAGCCCGCCAGTGGCAGGAAGCAGCGCCTCTACTTCCTGGCCATTTTTGTTTTCAAGTGCGCGGTTTTTGGCAATGTTGATGTCGCCGGCCCAACCTAGCGCCACACAGGCTTTTCCACTGGCCAGATCATCAATCATGGTGCTTGAAAACAGGCGGATATGCGGCCGCACTTTGGCCAGCAAAGCGCCGGCTGCCTGGTGGTCCACGGCGTTGTTTGAATAAGCGTCTTTGCCCAGGTAATGCATGGCTGGCGGCAAAATTTCTGTTGGGGAATCCAGAAAAACAATGCCACAGGATTTGAGTTTGGCTGTGTAATCTGGGTCAAACACCAGGTCCCACACATTGGCAGGCAAGGCTGTCGTGCCCAACGCTTTGGCCACTTTGGCCTTGTTGATGCCCACCGTGGTAAAGCTCCAGGCCCAGGGCAGCAAATAAGCATTGCCCGGGTCAATTTGCGCCAGCTTGACCATCAGCACAGAGTCAACGTTGGCGTAGTTGGCAAGCCTGTTTTTGTCAAGCGGCTGGTACAAGCCCGCAGCTATTTGTGCCTTGGCAAACACCGCACCTGGCACCACGATGTCATAGCCCGTGCTACCCGCAATCAGCTGCGATTGCAGTCCTTCATTGTTTTCAAAACTCTGGTAGTTGACCTTGATGCCGAACTCTTTTTCAAAGTTGGCCACCATGTCTTTGGCAATGTAGTCTGGCCAGTTGTATATGTTGAGAATTTTGGCCTCGATCTGGGGGCCAGTGGCTGCATTTTTGTTGCTGCAAGCCGATAGCAGCAATGGCAATGTCGAGACTGAAAAAACAATGTATCTCCACCACCTGTTCAGCATGTCTTCAATCCGTTGAGTCTTGTTACAAGTACCTGAAGAAACGGATTGTAAGAGCTAACGCGCAGGTAACTAGGGGCTCAAACACCAGGGCGCAGTGTTGTGGACCAGCCCCATCCACAGCGCCCAGACAGAGCTGGCCAGCAATGCCAAACCTGCAATCCGTATGCCCCATTGACCTGAACCCCAACCGCGCAAACGCAGCCACAGCCAGGGTCCGGCCATCAGCGACACGCCGCTTCCAAGCGCAAACAAAGCCATCACGCCCGCACCTTGCACTGCGCTGCCGGTCATGGCTGCCACCAGCAACGCTGAATACAACAGGCCGCAGGGCAGCAGTGCCCACAAAACGCCCAGTAAACCGATGGGGGCCATCACCCTGCCACCCTTGAATTGGCCTGTGATTGAACGTACAACGTGCCACACCTTGCGAGCTGAGTTTTCAAGCCAAATAGGTTGGCGCGCTTGCCAGATCAGCATCAGACCGAGCATGGCAGCTGCCACATGAAAGAGCGTCCAGATGGGCCGAAGCGCAGCCGAATGGACACTGAGCCAACCCAAGCCTTGCATGGATGCGGCAGCCAGAGCCCCCAAAGCTGAATACCCCAAAAGTCTGCCCGCCATGAACACCCACAGCGCCTGTGTACTTTGACCTGTCTGGCTTCGGCCAATGCCTGCGCAGGCAGCGCCACACATGGCTACGCAGTGCGGGCCGCCCGCCAGACCCATCAGTACCGCTGTCACTGCCAATGTCAGTTGCATGTTTTCAATCGTTCGCACGATAACTGCACAGCGTCTCGTCCTGCAAGACAAGAACGTCGCAGCTTATGCACAAAAGAGTCATAAGTAGTTAGTTTATAAAGATCCTGAGGGGCTGGTGGGTCGTCACGCATGATGCACAGATTATTGAAAAAGTATTTGCGCTGTATCAAAGCGATTGGATTTATTGAAAATTTATCAACAGGAGCACGAAGCCATGCTAGCCAAAATCAGTTTTCTCAATCTTGACGGTGCGCCGGGTGCTTTAAGATCGTGTTTACCAAAGTCAATGATTGCCAAAGTGGAAAGACAATTTATCAAGGTAGCTTGCTCAAACTGCAACATGCAAGAGCTGTGCATGCCGATTGGCATGAATGCCGAAGAAAGCGCACTGCTGGATGGACTGGTGTCCAAAAGGGTCACTGTCAAACGTGGCGCAGCACTTTTCAGGGTGGGAGATGCTTTTCATTCGCTGTTTGCCATCCGCAGTGGATTTTTAAAGACCACTGTTTTTTCTGAAAGCGGTCAAGGTCAGGTCACAGGTTTTCAAATGGCCGGTGAAATCATCGGGCTGGACGGTATTGCCAGCGACCATCACACCTGCGATGCCATTGCGCTGGAAAATACCGAAGTCTGCACCATGCCCTTTGACCGGATTGAAGAAATTGCCGGAAGGATCAAAACGCTTCAGCACCACGTCCATAAAATCATGGGTGGCGAAATCGCACGCGAACAGGATGTGATGCTCTTGCTGGGAAATATGCGCGCTGACGAAAGACTGGCAGCCTTTTTGCTCGACCTGCAGCGCCGCCTGCACATCAGGGGATTTTCCAGCTCGGATCTAATTTTGCGCATGACGCGTGAAGAAATTGGCAGCTACCTGGGCTTGAGTCTGGAAACTGTGAGCCGGACCTTTTCCAAATTTGCCGAGGACGGGTTGATCATCGTCAACCAGCGTCAAATTCACATTCAAGATCCCGAAGCACTCAAGCGAATCGTCAGCCACGAGCTGTGTCATTGACCTCGCGTGGCGGCTTGCCCAGCCATAACACCATGCTGCTGCACGCCATGGAAATAAACCAAAAACCGAAAAAAGCAACTGTATAAACGCTTTCACGGGAAGGCTCACCAGACTGCCCCGGCCAGTGAACTTCACGCGGATCGACCGCAGCAAACACCAGTGCTTCCAGCAAGCAAGCTGCAAAAAATGCCGGCCACGTAACCAACACCCATTGCTTGATGGTGCGGGATTTCTTCAGGTCAAGGTCTGGCATGCTTGTCCCCTCCAGTTGCGCTGTGGTTGCGGCCAGTTTTGGCAGGTTGCATTGCAGATTGCGCTTGACCTACTTCTTTTGCCAGAGCCAGCCCTTCCCTGTAATAGTTTTCAGACACCACGGCATCAGGCCCCTGGAATATGTACACCGCAGTCACCGCGCAGGCCAATACGGCCGACACTGGCCCTGCAATCACCATCCACACATAAAACTCTTTGTACCAGGGGCGTACGGGGGCATTTTCGTGATCGGGTTTGGCGTCAGTATTCACGGATGGAACCTTTCAAGCTTGTTCAGAAATGGCTCACCGGGGGACCAGAAACACCGACTTCTCCACTACTTCAATGGCTGGAGCCGCCTGCGAGGACACGATGAAGGTAAGCGGATGAGAGCCTGCCTGTACGCCAGGTGAGACCTGCACATGTAAGGGTATCCAGCGAGAGCTGGCTGGATCGATCGCAACTGCCAGCTCAGGCAGCACGCGGGCACTGTCCAGTCCCGCGACACGAATGACATAAGTTTGCGCCTTCTCGGTTGCATTCATGATCTGCATCCGGTAAACGTTTTCTGTCATGCCCTGCCCCACCATGCGCGCAATGGAACCGCGGTCACGCTGCACATCGACCTTGAAACTGCTTCTTGTCAACAGGCTCCACACCATGCCAATGGCAATTGCACACAGCACAGCGGTGTAGACCATCACGCGGGGTCTGAATATCCGCCGCAGCATGTGCACCTGACTCAACTTTTGGGTCACGCCGTTTTCAGTGCTGTTGCGAATCAGCCCGCGTGGATACTGCATTTTGTCCATCACGCCGTTGCATACATCGATGCAAGCCGAGCAACTGATGCACTCGTATTGGAGGCCGTTGCGGATGTCAATGCCGGTAGGGCACACCTGCACGCACAAGCCGCAGTCAATGCAGTCACCCAGGCCTTTGGCGTGGTACTGGGCGGGCGTGTCGCTGCGCGGCCTCGAACCCCGGCCTTCGCCGCGATCGACGTCGTACGTCACAGTGAGGGTGTCGCGGTCAAACATGGCGCTTTGAAACCGCGCATAGGGGCACATGTATTTGCACACCTGCTCACGCATCCAGCCCGCATTGCCGTATGTGGCAAAGCCGTAAAACAGCACCCAAAAGAGCTCCCAGGGCCCAAGAGCAAAACGCGTGACCTCGCCAGCTAATTCACGAATGGGCGTGAAATAACCGACGAAGGTAAATCCGGTCCACAAGCCAATGGCAATCCAGGCGGCCTGCTTGGCACTCTTGCGCCAGATTTTGTTCAAACTCCACGGGGCTTTGTCCAGTCGCATGCGGGCAATGCGGTCGCCCTCAATCTTTCGTTCAACCCACATAAAAATTTCTGTGTACACCGTTTGCGGGCAGGTGTATCCACACCACAAACGCCCGGCTACGGCGGTAAACAGAAAAAGCGACAGTGCGCTGATGACCAACAATCCAGTCAGGTAAATCAGGTCTTGTGGGTACAGCACCAGATTGAAAATATAAAAACGCCGGGAAGCCAGATCGAACAGCATCGCCTGACGATTGTTGATTGCAAGCCATGGCAAACCGTAAAACACCAGCTGCGTTGCAAACACCATGACCCAGCGCCAGCGGCTAAACCAGCCTGACACGCTGCGCGCATAGATTTTTGGATCAGCAAGATACAGCGATGCAAGACCGGATGAGTCATCCACTGTGATCGGGATCACTCGCGTTGAGCCAGCTGCTGATTGAACGTTGCTAAGCGCCATTTGGCATCAAGGCGTTTTGGGAGCAGCCATTGCGACTGAGGTTTTTGACAGGCTCAAAACATAAGCCGCCACCACGTGAATCTGCTGGGCAGACAGCTTGGGAGACTGGGCGGGCATGACATTGTTCTTGCCGTTTTTAACTGCATTGACAATGGCTGCCTCACCCCAGCCATGAAGCCAGTAGTTGTCAGACAGATCAGGTGCGCCCAGTGCCTTGTTGCCTTTGCCGTCTGCGCCATGACAGGCAGCGCATGCTGCAAATTTGGTTTTCCCGGCAGAAGCTTTGCCGGCGTCATGCGGACTGCCTGACAAGGACAAAACGTAATTGGCAACGGCACTTATATCGGCATCGTTGCCAACTGCTGCGCCCATGGGTGGCATCATGCCGGTGCGGCCATTGGTGACAGTCTGCACAATGTGGGCGGCACTGCGCTCCCCCAGCCAGGCTGAGTTGACATTGGTGAGGTTCGGAAACCCTTTGCTGCCAGCGCCATCAGAGCCATGACACTGAGAGCAGTTGTTCATGAACAACCTTTCACCAGCTGCAAGTGCGCGAGGATCATTGACAAGTGACTCAACAGGCTGTGCTGCGAACGCTGCATACAAAGGCGCAACTTGAGCGCGGAGTTGCGTGACATCCTGTTGATGTTCAAGTTCGGTTGACCATCTGGAAACACCCTTGAAGCTGCCCAATCCCGGAAATACCACCAAATAGATCAATGAAAACACAATGGTCAGAATGAACAGCCATAACCACCAGCGGGGCAATGGGTTGTTGAGCTCACGAAGGTTCTCGTCCCAGACGTGACCGGTTGTGTTGTCGGGGGCCTTGCCCGCGTGGCTGACAACCGATGCCTTGCCCGCCAGATACAAAAGCAGGCCGCACGCGAGAATGGACGCAATGCTGATGGCAGCAACATACCAGGGCCAGAAGCCATTGACGAAATCACTCATGATGAACCTTCCAGCCGCGACCGGATGCGTCTGAAAATGGCAGTTGTGCAGCCTCGTCGAATTCAGTTTTGCGGGCAGGCCGGTATGCCCAAACCATGATGCCGATGAAGATCAAGAAACTGATGCCGGTCACTGCACTTCGCAGTGTGTTGATGTCCAAATTCATGCTCATGATTGATCCCTGTTACTTCAATGCCAGACCCAGGCCCTGCAAATACGCCACAAGCGCATCCAGCTCTGTTTTGCCTTTGACTTCATCAGGGGCGGTTGTGATCTGGGCATCTGTGTAGGGCACACCGACCCTGCGCAATGCCGTCATGTGGGCCTGGATGGTGTTGTGGTCGGCCGGGGTTTTTTCCAGCCATGGATAGGCTGGCATGATGGACTCGGGAACCAGGTCGCGCGGTGCAATCAAGTGCAGGCGCTGCCACTCGTCGCTGTATTTGCCCCCGACCCTGTGCAAATCAGGTCCGGTCCGCTTGCTGCCCCACTGAAACGGGTGGTCATACACAAACTCGCCTGCAACTGAATAGTGCCCGTAGCGCAATGTTTCTGCAACGAGCGGACGGATCATCTGCGAGTGGCAGTTGTAGCAACCTTCCCGCACATAAATATCCCGACCCACCACCTTGAGCGCTGAGTCTGGCACGATGCCCTTGATCGGTTGTGTGGTGGATTTTTGAAAAAACAGCGGAACAATTTCGACCAGCCCGCCGACCGCCAGCACAATCAGAATCAGCACAATCATCAATGCGTTGTTGGTTTCGACTTTTTCGTGGGTAAATGCCATGATGCTTTCCTTATGCCTTGCCTCAAGCGGTAGCCAGCGCTGCTGGCACAGCTGCGTTAAAAGGCTTGCCAGCGCGCGCAGTCATCAAAACATTCCATGCCATGACCAGCATGCCGGTCAGGTACAAAATTCCGCCCAGAAGCCTGACCACGTAAAACGGGTAAGTGGCCTTCACACCTTCGACGAAGGTGTATGTCAATGACCCATCGGGATTGATGGCGCGCCACATCAGGCCCTGCATGACCCCGGCAATCCACATCGAAGCGATGTACAGGACGATGCCAAAAGTCGCGATCCAGAAGTGGACTTCAATCGCGCGGACGCTGTGCATTTTGGTCTGGCCAAACATGCGCGGAATGAGAAAGTACAAAGCGCCCATCGATATAAAACCAACCCAGCCCAAAGTGCCGCCATGCACGTGCGCAATGTTCCAGTCGGTGTAGTGGGACAGCGCGTTGACGGTCTTGATCGACAACATGGGCCCTTCAAAAGTTGCAATGCCGTAAAAAGACAGCGCCACGATCATGAACCGGATGATCGGGTCATCACGCAGCTTGTGCCATGCGCCAGACAATGTCATCACGCCATTGATCATGCCGCCCCAGCTTGGCGCCAGCAGAATCAGTGAGAAAACCATGCCGAGAGATTGCGCCCAATCAGGCAGCGCGGTGTAGTGCAGGTGGTGTGGGCCAGCCCACATGTAGGTGAATATCAGCGCCCAAAAATGGACAATTGACAGGCGGTACGAATACACCGGCCGCTCGGCCTGCTTGGGTATGAAGTAATAAACAATGCCCAGGAAACCAGCGGTCAGCAAAAAACCCACCGCATTGTGCCCATACCACCACTGAATCATCGCGTCCTGTACGCCTGCATAGGCTGAATAGGACTTCATCCACCCCGCAGGCATGACCGCTGCATTGACGATGTGGAGCATGGCCACTGCAATGATGAAAGCGCCGTAAAACCAGTTCGCCACGTAAATATGGCGTACTTTGCGAATGCCGATCGTGCCAAAAAAAACAATGGCATATGCAACCCAAGTCACCGTGATCAACAAGGCAATTGGCCACTCCAGTTCAGCGTACTCTTTGCCTCGGGTAAAGCCCAGCGGCAAAGAGATTGCCGCCGCCACAATGACTGCTTGCCAACCCCAAAAATGAAAAGCTGCGAGTTTGTCTGAAATGATGCGCGTCTGGCAGGTGCGCTGCACCACGTAATAACTGGTTGCAAACAGCGCGCAACCACCGAAAGCAAAAACAGCGGCGTTGGTATGCAATGGGCGGAGCCGGCCAAATGACAGCCACGCAATGCCAAAGTTAAGCTCCGGCCACGCCATTTGGGCTGCAATGAACACACCCACCAGCATGCTGACAACGCCCCAGACAACAGCCATCACGCTGAATTGGCGAACAATCTTGTCGTTGTATGTAGTGGCCTTCGATGCTGACCATGTTCGTTGGGACGACTGGTAGGCAGGAATCGGGAATGTAGCGCTCATTTTTATACCTTTTACCGCGTCACAAATGCTGCGGCAGTGACACTTACGCAGTGTGCGCAAGAAGAAGCAATTACGTTTTGATCTGGATCAAGCTTTGGTCATTGACGGGCACGATGCTGGTGTTTTCAGACTCAAAAATCCGCTCGCCCTCGGATTCCAGTCCTTCAAATTGCCCAGCCCAGACCGCCCAGGCCAGAACGCCCATGACAGCCAGCGCCAGCAAAACCGACAGCGGAACAAGCAAAAATAAAATATCCATCACCCATTCGCCTTGAATCGGGACAGGCGCGCTGCGTTTGCCATGACCAGCAGTGAGCTGAGCGCCATACCCAAACCTGCCATCCAGGCGGGCAGGAAACCCGCCAAAGCCAGTGGCACGCAAATGGCGTTGTATATTGCCGCCCACGCCAGGTTTTGTCTGACGATCTTGAGCGTGTTTTTTGCCTGGTCCAACATGGCAGGCAACATCAGCAGCTGGGCACCTGGTATGACGAAATCGCTTTGCGCCTGAGCCAGCGGCACCGCTGCTCCGACAGCAACAGACACATGCGCTGCAGCCAAAGTTGGCCCATCATTCAGGCCGTCACCCACCATCAGCACTTTGCATCCTTCGGCTTGCAGCGCTCTGGTCAGCGCCAGCTTGGCTTCAGGTGTGCAGTCACCCTGCACGTTTTTGATACAAAGCTGTTGTGCAACCTGAATTGCCGAGGCCTGCCTGTCGCCTGACAACAAGTACACAGCCAGCCCGCGTGCCTGCAACGCACTAACAGTGGCAACGGCATCCGGCCTCAAAACTTCTTCAAACTCAAATGTGGCGAGCCAGCCCAAGCTGTCGCACAAATACGCACGACCCTTCTGGGCAATGGATGCATCAACACCACAAAAACTTCCTGAGCCCAGACGCAAAATACCAATGACATCCGTGTTGCTGTCTTTCAACGCCCCCTCAAGGCCCTGGCCTGCAACTTCTTTGACATTTGCAAATTCAAGTGCAGAAAAATCACCAGCACTCAAAACCAGTGCACGGGACACTGGATGCAGTGAATGGCCAGCCAGACTGGCCGCCCACAGCAGCGCCTGGCGGCTGGAAATACCAGCACGGGTTTGCACGGTTTTCAGCTGCATGGCGGCATCGGTCAGGGTGCCTGTCTTGTCAAAAACAATGGTATCAATATCACCAAGTGACTCAATGGCCTGCAAGCGCCGCACCAGCACACCATGGCGCGCCAGCAGGCCAGCGGTGGTCAGCATGGCCGTCGGCGTGGCAAGTGAAAGCGCACAGGGGCAAGTTACCACCAGCACGGCAACAGCGGCCATCAGCGCCATGGCCGGGTCAGTCCGCCACCAAAATGCGGCGGCACCCAGCGCTGCCAGCAACACAAACACCAAAAACGGCTTGGCCACCTTGTCAGCCAGCACAGCCAGTCGAGGCTTGTCGGTAGATGCCTGCTCCATCAGCGCAACGATCTGGGCGTAGCGGGTGTCAGGGCCCAGCTTGTCAATTCGAACAAGTGCTGCACTGCCCACGTTGTAGCTGCCTGCCAGCACTGTCTCGCCTGCACCCCGCGCCACTGGCCGTGACTCCCCTGTCAGCAGTGCTTCGTCGGCAAGCGTGCCTGCCCCGAGCGCAGTGCCGTCTGCCGGAAAAGCCTCGCCCGGCAGCACGCGAACCACATCACCAGAGCGCAAGCGGCGTACAGCCACCCGCTCAAATTCACCGGTGTTCAATTGCCTTTGAACACTGGCTGGAAGGCGTTGCATCAGTACCCCCAGTGCGCCAGCGGTGCGCACGCGCAGACGCTGCTCCAGCCACTTCCCTGTCAAAAGAAAAAACACAAACATGGTGAGTGAATCAAAGTAAACCTCGTGTCCCCACCAGCCTTGCGGCTCAAAAGTGGCTGCGGTGCTGACAGCGAAAGTTACAACGATGCCAATGGCCACAGGCAAGTCCATGCTGATGCTGCGCTGCATCAGGTCGCGCCACGCATTGCTGAAAAACGGCTTGCATGAAAACAGCAACACAGGCAGGCTCAGTACCCACGACGCCCAACGCAACAGCTTTTCAATGTCTGGAGCAACGTCGCCAGGTTGCGTAAAGTAAGTTGGGGCCGCGTACATCATGACCTGCATCATGCAAAAGCCAGCAACCAGCCAGCGCCACAAAGCCAGGCGCGACTGCTGCCGGTCATGGCTGAAAGACATGGCGTTTTGAGCAGGCAACATCTCGTAGCCTGATAACAGCCCTGCGTTCATCCAGACGGATGGTTTCGTGACTGCTGACGACCATGTGATGCTGGCGCTGGCGCTGACCGCACTGACCTGGACAGACACCACGCCCTGAACACGTTTCAAGGCGGATTCAAGCGTTAGTGCGCACGCAGCGCAGTGCATGCCGCGCACAGCCATAAAAGACTTCACGGTTTGCAACTGTGATCCGGCAATTGATATGGACTGACCGTCCAGAGTCTGACTAAAACTGCCCCATTCTTCGACGTCGTCGTACACAGCAAACGTGTCAGTTGCTGTGCTCTGTAACGCAGTTTTCCCAAAAGTTGGCAAAGGCTCGGCGAAAGTAGCTTGCATCGGACAAGATTACCCTGCGCTATGCGAACAAGCTTTGATATGGATCAAGTCTGACTGCAATGTTTTGTCTTACTCTAAATGTAAACATTTCAGGAGATTAGGCATGTACCAGAAAATTCTTATTGCAACCGACGGATCTGCCCTTTCCCGCAAAGCAACAATCAGTGGGTTGGAGCTTGCCGCGCTGACTGGCGCCAGCATAGTTGTCCTCAAAGTGGTGCCGCGCTATCCGGTCAGCTACTTTGAAGGTGGCGTGGCTTTGTCCGTCAACAATGTTGCTGACGTAGAAAAACAATGGGCCGAAGCTGCGATGGCTGTGGTGGACAAGGTCAAGGATGCCGCCGAGGCTGAAGGCATCAAGGCAAAGGCTTTGACCGTTTCATCAGACTTCACGGCCGAAGCCATCATCAATGCGGCCAAAAAACACAAATGCGACTTGATCGTGATGGCGTCGCATGGCAGACGCGGCATGAAGCGCCTGTTGATGGGCAGCGAGACCCTGCATGTGCTGACGCATTCGCACGTTCCTGTGCTGGTGCTTCGATAAAACCAGCGGTTCTAAAACTTTTTGACGAATTGCCGGTCCTGCATGAATGGCATGCACCTACACCCTGCGCATGCAGAGCGGGTTGGGCTGTACTTTGCAAACCACTGTTGGGTGACGCACCAAAGCGTGAAGGACAAACATGAAAGTTTTATTGGCTGCTGATGGCAGCAAGTACACCAAAAAAGCGCTGGCTTTTCTCGTCAACCACGAAAGCCTGGTGAACAGCAACGACGAATTGGTCTTGTTGAATGTTCAGCTGCAGGTGCCAGGCCGCGTCAAGACCATGCTGGGTTCGGCCGATGTTGCTGCGTATCACCGGGAAGAAGGTGACAAAGTACTTGAACCGATCAGAAAGTTTCTGGGCAAGCATGCACTGAACTACCGCTGCTTCAGTGTTGTCGGGCATCCTGTTGAGGAAATTTTAAAGGCGGCTGCAGCAGAAAAATCACATTTGATCGTCATGGGCACACGCGGCCTTGGGTTAATTGGCAGGGCTTTGATTGACAGCATTGCGCAGCGTGTTGTGTCTGACTGCGACATTCCCGTGCTGCTTGTGAAGTAACCCCCCGCACTGTTCAAATCTCACCTGACTGTGGCTGAAGGCTTGCGTCCATGAATCAGTCACCTCTGGATATCGACTGGCCGGTAAAAGATGCCGACGCTGCCATCAAAGCAGTCAAGTCGGATGTGGTTGCAGGCTTGACAGCACAGGACTCTGCTGCCCGACTTGTGGCAAATGGCCGCAATGAACAGCTGCCATGAAAGGATTTTTAAGCTGGGCAAGTTCAGGCTGCGACATTACCCCCAGAACAACAGCGACACGGCACCCGGCAACGTCAGGCAGATTAGAAATCCGATGACGGTTGCACGGCCCACGTCCAGCCGATTTTTAGCGCGGGCTGAATAAACACTGGCGCCTTCAATGCCAATGAAGACCCACACCGTTACCAGCATCGTACTTTTGACCTGGGCCAGCACGCTGCCCAGCTCCGCAGTTCCCCAAAAATCCAGTTTGAAGGTGTCGATGCTGAAAAACGTGATGAGCACAGCCATAAAAAGAAGTAGCGGCACCAGCTTGGCAAGGGTGATGACCGCATTTAAAACGGTTGCATCCTGAATGCCGCGCAGCACCAGCGTATGCACTATCCATAAAACAATTAACGCACCCAGAATGGCCTGCGGCGTATTCCCTTCGCCAAAAGCCGGGTAGATTTACCCCAGCGCACCAAAAGCCACAATCAGGTAGCCAACGTTGCCAATCCAGGCGCTTATCCAGTACCCCCACGCCGCATTGAAACCAATCTATTCACCTGCCAGCGCCCTGGCATAGGCATAAATGCCGTTGTCCAGTTCAGGCTTTCTCATCGCCAACATTTGGTAGACAAAGGCCAGCATCAACATGCCCACGCCGGTGATCAGCCAGCCAATAAGTATGGTGCCAGCCCCGGCACCTACCGCCATATTTTGTGGCAACGCAAAAATTCCACTGCCAATGATGGACCCCACCACGAGCGCAACCAGGAAGCTCAAACCAACAGTTAGCTGCGATTCGGGTTCATTGGTGTTCATGATGCGTTTTTGTAAAAATCAAAACAAAGGGCAAAGTCGCTGGCTTGTTTTTAAGTGTCATTTCACTGCTTCATATCGGGCAGCTGTTTAGCGCCTTTGCGTTGCAGGCAACCAGCCTGGGCATTCACAATGCAGTGATGAATGGCGTGGCCGATGTGCCGGAAATGCGCCAGCAGATGGCAGGCGTGTTGGGCATCAAAAACGGCAGGGTTGACATGGTGGTGCGCTTTGGGCACGGACCGCTGATGCCATCGTCTCTCAGACGCCCGGTTGCTGACATTCTGGTATGAATTTCATAGCTGCTTGCGCCCGTTTAATATGGGCTAGGGAACTTTTAAGGCGAAAATGTCTATTTTTTTTAGTAGTTACACCGCAGCGATCACGCCATGACCGACACCACAGCCTGGATAGCTGCCGCCCTGACCGTTGCCATATCCGTCGGCTACGAACTGGTACTGATGCAAATGCAGCGCCGCAACCCGGCAACGCTGGCCTGGTCGACGCATGCCAACCTGCGCGAAGAGTGGTTTGCTGCTTTGTCACAGCAGCCGGTTTCTGAAATTTTGGCGGTGCAGACGCTGCGCAATTCATTGATGTCGGCCACCATGACTGCGTCCACCGCCGCGCTGGGTTTGATTGGAGCGGCAACTTTGCTGGTGCCATCGCTTAACTCAAGCTTTGGTACGCTTGACAACATGGCCCGCCACTTTTCTGCCCGTGAAGCAACTGCCAGGCTGTTTCAGTCAGGCTGGTTTGTGGTGGGGCTGCTCACGCAAACTTTGATCGTGCACATGATTCGCACGCCAAAGCTGGCATTTATTGAAAGCCGGGCAGCCTGGCCACTGCTAGGCATGACGCTGGCGGTGATGGCTATTGGTATATTTTTGCCAATAGGCCCCTTTGCTGGTTACTTCAAGCTTGTGCCCTTGCCGCTGGCCTACTTTGGCTGGCTAGCGGCTATTTTGGTGAGTTATGCGTTGCTGACCCGTTTGATGAAGCGCTATTACGTTCGGCGCTATGGTTGGCAATGACATGACTACTTGGTTTATTGCAGTCGAGTTTGAAACTTCAATTGAAGGGCGGCAAGTGTATTTGCTCAAAAAGGACACCCATGGAATTTAAAGACTATTACCTTGTGATGGGTGTAGAAAAAAGCGCGACGCCTGAAGACATCAAACGCGCGCACCGCAAACTGGCACGCAAGTACCACCCTGATGTCAGCAAAGAAAAAGATGCAGAAGCGCGATTCAAGGAGCTGGCTGAAGCCTATGACGTGCTGAAAGACCCTGAAAAGCGCGCTGCTTACGACAGGCTGGGTGCCAACTACAAAGCCGGGCAAGACTTTCAGCCGCCGCCAGACTGGGCCAGTCAAGCTGGGCAAGGCGGTTATCAGCAGGGCTTTGAGACGGGCGATGGGCAGGACCACAGTGCATTTTTTGATGCCTTGTTTCGAGGCATGGGCGGTGGTGGTCGGGGGCAAAATACGGGTCAGCGCAACCACGAAGCCTTTGACATGCACGGGCAAGACCAGCACGCCAAAATTCAGATTGAGATTGAAGACTCGTACAGCGGCGCATCCCGCACATTGCAATTGCGGGTGCAGGTTGAAGGCAGCGATGGCCGCCCGAGGCTAGACGACCGAACGATTGAATTTGTGATCCCCAAAGGTATCAGGGCGGGTCAGCACATACGCCTGGCTGCCCAAGGCGCACCGGGGATGGGCAAAGGCAGCCCAGGCGACTTGTACCTGGACGTTGAAATGCTGCCGCACGCGCTGTACCGCACCGACGGCTTTGACGTGCTGATGGACTTGCCTATTGCGCCGTGGGAAGCTGCACTGGGTACAGAGGTTATTGCACCCACGCCCACGGGCCAGGTTGAAATAAAAATTCCAGCAGGCTCAAGCAATGGCCGCAAGCTGCGCGTCAAAGGGCGCGGATTGCCCGCAAAAACACCAGGTGACTTTTACTTTGTTCTCAAAATCTCACAGCCGCTTGCAGACAGTGCGCTTGAGAAAAAAGCCTACACCGATTTGCACACTGCATTCCACACTTTTAACCCTCGCAGCCAGATTGAGGAGCTCATCTGAATGACACCCAACTTCATCATCACCTCGCCTCTGCAAGCCACCAGCTTTGTGATGGAAGACATCACCGAGCTGACACTTGATGACCTGTGCCGCGCCTGTAGCGCCCACGCCGACATCATCATCGAGCTGGTCAGCGAAGGCGTGATTGACAGCACACACCCAACGCCAAACGAAACGCCAGAGCATTGGCGATTCACCGGTCTGCACCTGCACCGCGCCAAGGTCGCGCTGCGCCTGAACCGTGACCTGGGTGTTAACTTTGCCGGTGCGGCATTGGCCCTGGAGTTGATGGATGAGCTGCAGATTTTAAAAGCAAAATTGCGTGTGTCTGCCATCTAATCATGCATAGCCAATAAATACAGGCGCCAGCACTTATGCAGTCAGTTGTGCAATCAGCAGCAACCAGTGCGATTATTTTTGATCTTTTCAAGCTTGTGCTTTTTGTTGGCTGCGGCTTTTTGGCATTTGTGACTTATGCGCGCGTTTCACGCTCGGCCTGGGTGCTTGAACTTGCAACCCGGCGAATGACTTTGCTGATTCTGTTAACGCTTTCAGTCGTCGGCATCAAAATTTTCGAGGATGTCATTGCCAAAGAATCTGGGCCTGTAGATCAAGCCATTTTGTGGTTTATCCGGCAGACCCTGCCACCGGCACTGTCAGGGTTTTTTACGGCCGTTACCTGGGCAGGTGCAGCTATTTTCCTGGTTCCGTCCACGATGTTTCTGTTTGGTTTTTTGATGTTCAAGCGCCATCACCGTGAGGCTGCACTGCTGGCGGTTTCAATGCTCAGTGGTTGGGCTTTGACGTACACCATTAAATCGGTGGTCAGCCGTGCGCGGCCTGAGCTGTGGAGCACCACCTGGTACTGGGGGTCAAGCTTTCCGAGCGGGCACACGCTGAGCACCGCTGCTTTCTCAACGGCTTTGACATTGATAGCAGCACGCATCTGGCCGGCGTCACGCCGGGTGATGCTGCCGCTGGCCGTGCTGTGGACCGGCTTGATGGGACTGTCGCGCATGGTGCTGGGTGTGCACTGGCCCACCGATGTGCTGGCGGCCGTGTGCGTCGGGGTTTTCATACCACTGGCCATCAGTTTGGTGGTGTTCAAGCAAGAGCCTCAATCTACTGACAGGCGAAACATTTAAATAACCACCAATCTCATGACAACACCCGAGCTACCAGATACGCCACCCCCCACCCCACAGATTGCTGCTGTTGACACAACATAGCTGTGGCACAAAGCCTGTGCGCAAGCAGGCATCATGG
Organism: Polaromonas sp.; assembly: GCA_025362315.1. Taxonomy (GTDB): domain Bacteria; phylum Pseudomonadota; class Gammaproteobacteria; order Burkholderiales; family Burkholderiaceae_C; genus Polaromonas. The sequence continues at coordinate 104,340 of JANYGP010000098.1, read as the reverse complement.
CGCAACTGCCAGAGTTGGCCCACAGCTCATTGGCCCAACTGGTCCACGAGAGTTGCCAGCAATATGCACAGCAAACCGCATTTACCTGCGTGTTGCCGAACGGTATGAGTGGCTGTTTGACTTTCTCGCGGGTAGATGAGCTGTCTGATGCTTTTGCAGGGAATTTGCGCGGCACGCTCAAGCTGCCTGCAGGTTGCCGTGTCGCGGTGCAACTGCCCAACAGCCTGGGTTATCCGGTGGTGGCTTTTGGTATCTTCAAGGCGGGCTGCGGGCTGGTCAACACCAACCGCTGTACACCGTCACTGAGCTGGTCCATCAACTGAGCCACCCTGAAGCCACAGCCCTCGTAACGGTTGACATGTTTGCAGCCAAGCTGCCCGAGGTACTGCGCCAAACCAGCGTCAAACATGTGGTGATTGCAGCAGTGACCGAATTTTTTCCGGCTTTGACAAACGCTTTTGTGCGGGGGGTTCAAAAATTCTGGAGCCATGTGCTGCCACCTATCGATGTGCCGCACACCCGGCTTAAAGCCGCTTTAAAAAAGGGACGCGCTGCCTTGCCTGCGAGCGGCAAAAAAACGGCGCAGAGGTCTACTGGCAAAACATTCAGACCAGTGACATTGCAGCTACCGGTTTCATGCGCATTGTTGACCGCAAAAAAGACATGATTCTGGTGTCAGGCTTTAACGTGTGCCCGAATGAAATTGAAGATGTGATTGCCCAAATGCCCAATGTGCTGGATGTTGCTGTGGTGGGAATTCCAGATGGCCGAACTGGCGAGGCTGTTCGCGCCTACGTGGTTCAAAATCCCAAAGCTGCAGAGGTGCTGACTGAAAGCCAGGTGATTGCGCATTGCCGGCTGCACCTGACGCGCTACAAAATTCCCAAGTCAGTCAAGCTCAAAGAAAGCCTGCCGAAACAATGATGAACAAAGTGTTGCGCAAGGACCTGAAGGCTGAAGTCAAAGCCGAATTCCCGGTGACCGAATGAAGTCGTTACATCACTCATCAATTCAGGCCGCCAGAAACGAGCTGGGTATCTCAAGCGTGCTCAGTGCCAAACCGCTGCAGGCCGCAGCTGCATCGGCTGCCAGTTTTGCTGTGGGTGCTGCATTGCCGCTGGGTGTGGCTGCTCGTGCAGTGACATTTGCGCCACCTCAAAATGTGATGATGTGGATCGCCGGTGCATTGTTTATCAGCCCGGGCCTGCTGGGTGTGGTAGCTGCTCGGGCCGGTGGATCAGGGGTGTGGTCCAGTGTGGGGCGGGTGACTTTTTGGGGGTTGCTGGCAATGGCGGCTACTGCAGCGGTAGGCAGGCTTTTTAATTTGCCGGTTTAACGAGAACTGGCCTGATTTATGAATTATTTATGCCTACAGTCTTTGTAATATTAGCGCAAGCATCTATTAACTTAATAGCATTATCAATATAGTCCGGTTGCGAAAGTCAATGGCGCCAGAACGGCTTGATGACGGCCAATTTCTTGATTTCTTCCAGACATTGCCTGGCATTGGGCCGTTTGCGTGCCGTCAACCAGCCAATGCCAAACCAGGCTTTGGCATCGCGTTCAGCCAACACCCGCCACGCCTGCAATGCCATCAGCTCATCGTTGTACAGGCCCAGCGCATCTTGGACTGGCTTGAGCGCTGCAACCATGTGGTGAGCTTTGCGCCTGGCAAAAAGTGGCGCGGCAAATTCAATCAGGTAGCGCAGGCGCTTCAAGCGCTTGCGCACAACGTGCTGCTGCTCATCGTCCAGTGTCAAAAACTTTTTGCCGTCATTCAGTGCGTTTTTGTACAGCTTGTCCAGCCGATGGGAAATGGTTTTTTTCAAAGGTTCCGTGTTGCCAGGTGCTGGTGTAAAGTTGCGGCGCAAAAAAGCAATCAGCCCAAGCAATGCGTCCTGAAAATCTGCTGCGCGCGCAATGTCCTGAATCGCAAGCTGGCTCGCATGATTTTCGTCAATGCGCACGGCAGGGCCGCCTGCAGCCACCAGCTGCGGCTGCAGGCTATGGGCCAAATAGCTTTGGTCGCGGTGAGCGCCAAGCGCCCTGAATGCATTGACCAATGCAGCTTCCCAATGCGGATCCATGCCGTCAGTCAAATCGCCCAACTCACGAAATGCGGTGCGCAGCCTGCGGATACCAACCCGCAGCTGGTGGATGTGCTCGGGCTGTTCACTGCTGCTCCCCTTCCAGTCAGCCAGCTCGCTCATGTTGGGCACTATCTGGCCCAGGCAGCTTGCAATAACGGCCGTGACCATTTCATTGGCGCTGGCTTTGCGTGCATAGCTTGGAGCAATGGCTGACGTGGCAGCCCCGTGAGGCACCACTTGCTGCAAGCGCTTGCCCTTCATGGACTTGGCGATGGTGCTAAGCCACAGATGATGCGCGCTACACCACTGCCGCGCCAGTGCAACAGCTGCCAGCGTTGAGCCTTCAATGAGCTCGAATTCAAGCTCGCAAATTGGTTGGGATCTGCGCTTTGTGGCCCCCTCTGTGAACACGCAGCCACGGTCCAGCGCCACTTCAACCATTGAGCCATCACAGGCGATGCGGGTTGTGATGCGTTTGATGTCTGTGCCGTAAAAAAATAGCAAGCTGGGGTAATTGTCGTCACCCTTCACGCCCAAGGCTTTGTCAATTGCGTCGCCCACGGGTGTGCCGCGGTGTCGAATCAAATCAAGTGTGGGTAGCCTGCCTTTGCCTTGGGCAGGCACTGCAACGTTGTGCTCCAGACGTTCAAGCAGATTGTCAGTTGGCCCCTTGGCTGTTTGAACCCAGCGCCTGCCTTCCTTGCGCAGCCGCACCACGATGCCGTGGGCTGAAAGCGCGCCTTCAGCAGTATCAAAGTAACTGGCCTGTAGGCGCTCACTAAAAGTTTTGCCTCTGGCCATGGCAGCAGCGACGCTTTTGAGACTGGCTGGTGACACCTCAAACTTCAATTCAAATTCAGTCACGGTGATTCAGTCATGGTGAATCAGGCGAGCAGTTACAGACGACATCAAACATTGACTGCAGACTACATGAAATCGGTGACATTTCAAATAGGCTTATTGCTTCAATGTACGCCTTGTTTAGGTAACTTGCTGGAGCATTCATGCAATACCGACGATTGGGCCGAACCGGCTTGCAAGTCAGCGAACTTTCATTGGGCTCCTGTGTTACCTATGCCAATCAAGTGGACTTCAGGGCTGCCAAGGAAATGCTGGCACTTGCCATGGACAGCGGCGTCAACTTTTTCGACAAAGCAGATGTGTATGCCGGTGACAAAAACGAATCGGTGATGGGCGACGCGATCAAGGTGCTGAAATGGCCACGGCTTAACCACTTAGTTTCGACCAAGTTTTACTGGGGCCTTGCCGAGCCAGATGCCACGCGGCAGCCTGGGTGGCAAGCAATGCGCGGTGAGCACGGTGATCCCTGGTGCATCAAAAATTGAGCAGCTCAAAGTCAACCTGGGTGCGGCAGATGGGATTGCCCAATCAAACACCGATGTGACGGGACGATTTGAAGAGATTTCCATGCCGCTTGCTGATTGACTTGCACTATGTATCTGGTAGCTGCTTGCGCCCCGTTTATGTGGCTTTCAAGCACTTTGAATACTTTTTGAACCGAATTAGCTGAATCCATGACATTGAAAACTGTAATCCAGGTTGTGATGGCTCTGGTTGTTGCCTGCATTGCACTGGCGCTGTATGGCAATGCTCGCTGGAATGCAGGAACCACGCAAATCCTGTATCGGCTGGACGCTGCGCAAATCAAGTCAGCGCCGCAATTTTTCAATGCCAAAGAACTTGACGGCTTACCAGAGCCAGTCCAGCGCTACTTCAAGACTGTGCTCAAAGAGGGTCAACCTATTATCACGGCGGCAACGGTGCAGCACACGGGCACGTTCAATATGAGCGGCACGGCTGAGAACTGGAAACCTTTCACTTCAACACAACGCGTTGTCACCCACCGCCCCGGCTTTGACTGGGATGCACGCGTTGAGCTTTTTCCCGGAATAGCAGCGCACATTCACGATGCTTACATTGCTGGTAACGGCATGCTCAAGGTTGCTGTCCTGCGGCTCATCCCAGTTGCCAATTTGCCAGAAACTGCCGATTTGTCCAAGGGCGAATTCATGCGCTTTTGCTTTGAGGCGGCCTGGTACCCAACGGCCTTATTGCCTTCGCAGGGAGTGGTTTGGCATTTTGTGGATGCCCGATCAGCAGACGCGACGTTCACCGATTCAAACATCACTTTGAAAGTGCGTTTTAACTTTGGTGCCGACGGCCTGATTGATACCGTTTACGCCAAAGAGCGTGGCCGGTTGGTGGACACAAAAATGACCCTGACGCCTTGGCAAGGTCACTTTTCAAAATACGCCGAACGCAGCGGGATGCTTGTGCCACTTGAAAGTGAAGCTGGATGGGTGTTGCCTGAAGGTTTGAAAACCTATAACCGCAGCACGATGACGACAGCGAGCTATGAATTTGCCTTTTCGCCCGGCAAAAAGCCTTGAATAAAGCATTAAAACAGCTTGTAGCCCAAATAAAACAGGCGTAAGCAGCTATTAATACAATAGTGAATCTGCTTTGAACAACTTCAGCTTACCTCACTCGAACAAGCTGGCCGTTTTCGATTCTGACCCGGTCGTTGATGCGCATATCACCGTATGACGCCATGTTAAAAGCCCGCGCAGTGCCATTGTCCAGTTGAACAGTGACCCGATAACTTTCACCTGCATTGGTGTTAGCAGTTTGGCTGCGCTCAATCGCATTACCTGCTACAGCACCACCAACCGCACCGATGATGGTTGCACCTGTACGCCCACCGCCCGAGCCAATCTGATTACCCACCACCGCGCCCGCTACGCCACCCAGCACTGCACCAATACCCGGGGTGTTGCTGGGCTGCTGCAAGCGTACAACTTCAACATTGGTGATGCGCCCGAACTCCACATACGCGCCCTGTGTGCTGGACGATGGATTTGAAGTTGCAGGGTAGGTAGACACCTGATTGGCTGGCGCCATCGGCGCGCAAGCTGTCAAACCAGCAAGGGCCAAGGCTGATGAAGTCAATGCAATAAAACGGGTTGTTTGAAACATGGAAATCTCCTGTAGAAAAATTTATAACGCTCTGCGCTGCTGATGCGTTGACGTGAAAAACAGCGTCCAAGATGAATCTACAAATTACAAATGCTCTCTACAAAAACATACGTAGGGATGCAAGCCGACCGACAGTGGGAAAAGAAGTCATCCAATCGACGTTCGCAATCAGAAGGTGTTTGACGGGCAGACAAAAATAGCGAGTCAAGCCCGGTGATTTGGTTATGCGACCGGGCTTTGGGGGGAGAGGCGCGCGGGAGCAATGCCGACGCCACAACAAGAAATGGCCAAGCGAAAGCTTGACCCATTTTTCACCACCGCGCGTGATTTCACTCCAAAACCGCACGCGCATGGCCCAGTCGCCGTGCGGTGGTTGATAACGAAAAATCAGGCCTTCCCAGTAGACCCGTACCCAGCCTCCCCGCGCTCGCTGGCGGGGAAGTCTTGCACCACATTGAATTCAGCCTGCACAACAGGCACGATCATCAGCTGCGCAATGCGCTCCATCGGCTCGATGGTGAAGGGCACATCGCTGCGGTTCCAGGCGCTGACCATCAATTGGCCCTGGTAGTCGCTGTCAATCAGCCCGACCAGGTTGCCCAGCACGATGCCGTGCTTGTGGCCCAGGCCTGAACGCGGCAAGATCAAAGCTGCGTAGGTGGGGTTGTGCAGGTAAATCGCGATACCTGTGGGCACCAGCTGCCAGGCGTTGGCAGCCAGTGTGAGTGGCGCATCAAGACAAGCCCGCAAGTCCAGCCCTGCACTGCCAACTGTGGCGTAGCTGGGCAGATTGCCTTCCAGGCGCGGGTCGATGATTTTGACGTCAATTTTCATGGTCTTTTATGGTGGATTGATTCGTGCAGCAATTTCTTTGACCAGTTGCCGCGCCAGCGTCAGCTTGGCTGCACGTGGCATTTCAGTTGCACCTTTGCTGTCAACCAGCAGCAGCGCATTGTGGTCCTGACCAAAGGTGTCAGGGCCGATGTTGCCGACCAGCAGCGGCACGTTTTTACGCGAGCGCTTGGTTTGCGCGTTTTCAAGCAAATTGTGGCTTTCAGCGGCGAAACCCACGCAAAACAATTTGCCGCGTTGAGCGGCAGCTGATTGCGCCACTGTCGCCAAAATATCCTGGTTTTCAACAAAATCCAACTGCGGTGTTTGGCCTGAACCGTCTTTCTTGATTTTTTGGGTAGACGGCGCATCAGGCCGCCAGTCTGCCACCGCCGCATTTGCTATAAATACAGTAGCTCTTTGCGCCCGATTCATAACGGCTTCAAGCATATCTGATGCTGATTTGACATCAATTCGGGTGATGCCCCGCGGTGTGGGCAAATTAACAGGCCCGGCGACCAGCGTCACATCTGCCCCCGCTTCACGCGCCGCGCGTGCAACGGCAAAACCCATCTTGCCACTCGATAAATTGGTGATCCCACGCACCGGGTCAATCGCCTCATACGTGGGCCCGGCGGTTACCAGCACACGTTGGCCAGCCAATGATTTGGGTGTGAAAAAAGCAATGATTTCCTCCAGCAATTCGCCAGGCTCCAGCATCCGGCCATCGCCCGTCTCGCCGCAGGCCTGAAAACCACTGCCTACACCCAACACCGTCGCCCCATCGCTTTGCAGTTGCGCCAGATTGCGCTGCGTGGCGGGGTGTACATACATTTCACGGTTCATGGCCGGAGCTATCAACAAAGGCACGGTGGCCACAGGCCTGGCCAGGCACATCAGGCTTAGCAGGTCGTCAGCCCGGCCGTGCAGCAGCTTGGCAATGAAGTCGGCGCTGCACGGCGCAATCAGGATCGCATCGGCTTCACGCGACAAATTAATGTGCGCCATGTTGTTGTCCTGCCCACCACTTGCCCGTGTATCCCATTGGCTGGTGAACACAGGCCGACCGCTCAGTGCCTGCATCGTCACCGGGGTGATGAATTGCTCGGCCGACTCAGTCATGACCACCTGCACGCTGGCGCCGGCTTTGATCAGTGCCCGGCACAGCTCGGCTGCCTTGTAGCAGGCAATGCCGCCCGACAGGCCCAAAACAATGTGTTTGCCGTTTAATTCAGGCAGCTCATCGGCGGGGGCCATGGGTGAAAAGGATGTCATGCTCCGCAATGTATCAGTTTGCGCACTGCGCGTTCTGCCGAATAAGTCAGCGCCTATAATCAACATTTCCCACCTGAGCAAGCGCAAGCTTGTGCCTGAAACGACTAAATAATGACCAAATTTGTCTTCGTCACCGGCGGTGTGGTGTCCTCCCTGGGCAAGGGAATCGCCTCAGCCTCTTTAGCTGCGCTGCTTGAATCGCGAGGCCTTAAAGTCACCCTGATCAAGCTGGATCCTTACCTGAACGTTGACCCCGGCACCATGTCGCCGTTTCAGCACGGCGAGGTGTTTGTGACCGATGACGGCGCAGAAACCGACCTTGACCTGGGGCACTATGAACGTTTCATTGAAACGCGCATGAAAAAGGCCAACAACTTCACCACGGGCCAGATCTACAAAAGCGTTCTTGAAAAAGAACGCAGGGGAGACTATCTGGGTAAAACCGTGCAGGTCATTCCGCATGTGACCAACGAAATCCAGGAATTTGTCAAGCGCGGGGCGGGTTTTGAAACGCCTGATGCGGTAGAAGTGGCCATTGTTGAAATTGGCGGCACGGTCGGCGACATTGAATCGCTGCCATTTTTAGAAGCCGTGCGGCAGATGAGCTTGCGCCTGGGCCCCAACAACACGGCATTTGTACACCTCAGCTATGTGCCGTGGATCGCCGCTGCGGGCGAGCTTAAAACCAAACCGACACAGCACACCGCCAAACAGTTGCGTGAAATTGGCATTCAAGCCGATGTGCTGCTGTGCCGCGCTGACCGGCCCATCCCGCAGGAGGAGCGCGAGAAAATTTCACTCTTTTCAAACGTGCCCGAGTGGGGCGTGATCTCCATGTGGGATGTCGACACGATTTACAAAGTGCCGCGCATGCTGCATGAACAAGGCCTGGACGGCCTGATCTGCGACAAGCTGCGCCTGAACACCCCCCCGGCCAATCTGAAGCGCTGGGATGAGCTGGTGCATGAGACTGAGCATCCGAAAAACGAAGTTCATATTGCCATGGTTGGCAAATACGTCGACCTGAGCGACAGCTACAAATCACTGAACGAAGCACTGCGCCACGCCGGTATGAAGAACCATGCCAAGGTGGTGATTGAGTACATCGACTCTGAAACCATCAACGATGGCAATGTCACCCGCCTGGCCAAATTTGATGGCATTCTGGTTCCCGGCGGCTTTGGAGTGCGCGGAGTTGAAGGCAAAATTTGCGCCGCCCGCTACGCCCGGGAAAACAAGGTGCCCTACCTGGGTATTTGTCTGGGCATGCAGGTGGCAACAATTGAATTTGCACGGCATGTGGCAGGCCTCAAAGATGCCAACAGCACTGAATTTGACCCGCTGACACCGCACCCGGTGATTGCATTGATCACAGAATGGAAAGACGCTGACGGCACCATCAAGACGCGCCACGCCAAGTCTGACCTGGGCGGCACCATGCGTCTGGGTGCGCAAAGCTCCGACGTCGCAAGCGGTACGCTGGCGCATCAAATTTATGGCGACGTTGTAACTGAGCGCCATCGCCATCGCTACGAAGCCAACGTGAACTACCTGGACAAGCTGCGCGAAAAAGGCTTGGTCATTTCAGCGCTGACGCAACGCGAGCAACTAACTGAAATTGTCGAGCTACCGCAATCGCTACATCCGTGGTTTGTCGGCGTGCAGTTTCACCCGGAATTCAAGTCCACGCCATGGGCCGGCCATCCGTTATTCAATGCGTACATCAAATCAGCACTCGACCATCAAGTTGAGGGAAAAGCGCTGAAAGTGGTGGCTTGAGATGAATCTTTGCGGATTTGACATTGGTCTAGACAAGCCGTTCTTCTTGATCGCTGGCCCCTGCGTGGTGGAGTCCGAGCAATTGCAAATGGACACCGCAGGCACGCTCAAAGAAATCACAGCAAGCCTTGGCATTCCCTTCATTTTCAAAAGCAGTTTTGACAAGGCCAATCGAACCAGTGAATCTGCCTACCGAGGCCTGGGGATGGACAAGGGCCTGGAGATTCTTGCAAAGGTCAGACGCAACATTGGCGTGCCGGTTCTCACCGACATCCACCGCGAAGACCAGATCGCTCAGGTCGCAGCGGTGGTGGACGTGCTGCAGACGCCCGCCCTGCTTTGCCGGCAGACTGATTTCATTCACGCGGTGGCCCAGTCGGGCAAACCCGTGAACATCAAAAAAGGGCAGTTCATGGCTCCTGGCGACATGAAAAACGTCATTGTCAAGGCGCGCGCTGCAGCCCTTGCTGCTGGCCTGTCAGAAGACAGCTTCATGGCGTGTGAGCGAGGCGCAAGCTTCGGGTACAACAACCTGGTCAGCGACATGCGCTCACTGGCCATCATGCGCGAGACGCGCGCTCCCGTGGTGTTTGATGCCACCCATTCAGTGCAATTGCCCGGAGGCCAGGGCACCAGCAGCGGGGGCGTGAGGGAGATGGTTCCTGTATTGGCGCGCGCCGCTATTGCGGTGGGCGTTGCAGGGCTCTTTATGGAAACCCACCCTGACCCAGCCAACGCATTGTGCGACGGCCCGAATGCTGTGCCGCTCAAGCATTTGAAAGCCTTGCTTGAAACCCTGCTTGAGCTAGACCGCGTGACAAAGAAAAACGGCTATCTAGAAGATAATTTTTCTGCATGAAACCACTGCCTAGTACTGAAAAACTGGTTGCTAACATCCGGCACGTCCTGCCTGACGCGCAGGCTGCTTGGCTTTTTGGCAGCGCCGCGCGCAATGAACTGCACGACAAAAGTGATATTGACATAGCTGTATGGTTGCCCAGCGCCTGGAACCTTGCGATAAAAATAAAAGCTTATTCAGAACTTAGCGCTGCATGGAACAGACCTGTCGACGTTTTAGATTTTCTGCGCTTGCACACCGTGATGCAGGTTCAAGTCATTGAAACTGGCAAATTGCTTTTTGCGCATAACCCCGTAGTTATTGAGATGCAATGTGCAACCATCAGAACCGAATATCTTCACATGCAAAACTGGCGCCAGCCTATGATTAAAAATCTAGTTGCGCAGTTAACTGCAAAATCTACCGCATGACACAGCTCCTGCATTTAGATGCTCTCGCGCAGAAGGCAGCAAGTTTGCGCAGATGTATAGAGCGGGCGCGCGAAGAGAAGCGGTTAGCGTTTGATTTTTTAACTGATTTTTCAAGACAAGATGCGGCGATCCTCAACGTTCAGCGCGCGTGTGATTTGGCTATCGACATGGCAAACATGGTCATATCGCATGAGAGATGGGGCTTACCCAAAAGCGCGAAAGATGTGTTTATTTTGATGCAAGAGCGCAAAGTCATCACGACAAAATTATCGACAAAACTGCAAAGCATGGTCGGATTTCGCAACGTCGCCGTCCGCCAGTACGAGCACCTCGACATGACCATCGTTGAACACGTTATCTCAGACAAACTAGATGCGCTCACTGAATTCGCAGGACTTGTATTAGTCCGAGCGTCTGCCTAAGTATCAAACAACCATCAACCAACCATTAACCAAACTTTATGCCCTCTGCCTACATCATCGCCAACGTGACAGTTACGAACGCGGAACAATACGCCGAGTACCGAAAGCTGTCGACAATTGCGGTCCAGGCCCACGGCGCCGAATTTTGCGCACGGGGTGGTGCAGTTGAGGTGCTGGAAGGCGACTGGACGCCAGACCGTGTGGTGATTCTTAAATTTCCATCGCTTGAGCAGGCCAAAACCTACTACCACTCGGTTGAATACACTGCCGCCATCCAGGCCAGGCAAGGTGCCTCCGTGATGCGCATGGTGGTGGTCGAAGGCGTTTAGTTTTTTAATGATTTATTTTTTTGAAAGTATTCAATGAGCGCTATTGTCGACATCGTTGGCCGGGAAATTCTGGACAGCCGGGGCAACCCGACCGTTGAGTGTGATGTGCTGCTGGAATCGGGCGTGATGGGCCGCGCGGCTGTGCCGTCAGGCGCATCGACTGGCTCGCGTGAGGCCATTGAGCTGCGCGACGGCGACAAGTCCCGCTACGGCGGCAAAGGCGTGCTCAAAGCTGTGGGGTTTATCAACACCGAAATTTCTGAAGCGATTTTGGGCCTGGACGCCAGCGAACAGGCGTTTTTGGACCGCACGCTGATTGAACTGGACGGCACCGACAACAAATCGCGTCTGGGTGCCAATGCAACCCTGGCTGTCAGCATGGCAGTGGCCAGGGCGGCGGCTGAAGAAGCAGGCCTGCCGCTGTACCGCTACTTTGGCGGCAGCGGCGGCATGCAAATGCCAGTACCCATGATGAACGTCATCAACGGCGGCGCGCATGCCAACAACAATCTCGATTTGCAGGAACTGATGATCATTCCGATTGGTGCGCCGAGCTTTCGTGAAGCAGTGCGCTATGGGGCTGAAGTTTTTCATGCCCTGAAAAAAATCATTGAAGAAAAAGGCATGAGCATTGCAGTGGGCGACGAAGGCGGCTTTGCGCCCAGTGTTGCCAACCACGAAGCCGCCATCCAGATGATTCTTGATGCGATTGACAAAGCCGGTTTCATCGCCGGTGAGCAAATCGCTCTGGGCCTGGACTGCGCAGCGTCTGAATTTTACAAGGACGGCAAATATGTTTTGGGTGCGGAAGGCTTGAGCCTGGACAGCACCGAATGGACAAATGTTCTGGCAACCTGGGTTGACAAATACCCGATCATCAGCGTTGAAGACGGCATGGCTGAGGGCGACTGGGACGGCTGGAAAATATTGACCGAGCGTCTGGGCAAAAAAGTGCAACTGGTGGGTGATGATTTGTTTGTCACCAACACCAAAATTTTGAAGGTCGGCATTGACAAAAACATCGCCAATTCCATCCTCATCAAAATCAACCAGATTGGCACACTGACTGAGACTTTTGCTGCCATTGAAATGGCCAAACGGGCTGGTTACACAGCCGTTATATCGCACCGCTCGGGCGAGACAGAAGACACGACCATTGCCGACATTGCCGTGGGCACCAACGCTGGCCAGATTAAAACCGGCTCACTGTCGCGCACAGACCGCATGGCCAAGTACAACCAGCTGCTGCGCATTGAAGAGGACCTGGGCAATGTGGCGACCTATCCCGGGCGTTCGGCTTTTTACAACTTGCGTTGAGCTAAGGAACCGCCGCTTGGCCAATCGCATCGTCCCCGCCATTTTGATAGCGCTGCTGGTGATTTTTCACGCGCAGCTCTGGACAGGCCGGGGCAGCATCACCCAAGTGCGGGACATGCAGCAGCGGCTGACAGAGCTGCAAGCCAAAAACGTCCAGGCTCAAACCAGTAACGACCAGCTGGCCGCAGAAGTCAGGGACTTGAAAGAGGGCCTGGAAATGGTGGAAGAAAAAGCTCGCTCGGAGCTGGGCATGGTCAAGCCGAACGAAATATTTGTTCAGGTCAACAAATAGCTATTGCACCGCTCTAGGCGCTGGCGGCTGCCGGTCTGCCTGGGTAAAAATTTGCGCAGCATCGACAGGATCAAACTGCTGGAGCGCCCCGCAAAACTCGCAGGTCACACTGACCTTGCCCTGCTCGGCAATGATGCTTTCAATCTCGTCTGTACCCAGACTGCGCAGCATGCTGGCAACACGCTCGCGTGAACAACTGCAGGCAAAGCTCGGCTTTAGAATTTCAAACCGGGTGATGGGTTCTTCCCAGAACAGGCGGTGCAAGATGGTGTCAGCGTCCAGACTGAGCAGCTCTTCGCGCTCCAAGGTTGAAGCCAGCAATGCGATGCGCTGATAGTCTTCATTCTTGCCAATCTGGTCTTCATTGGCATCCCTGTTCAGCACGCCTTCCAGATTGCCCTGCCCAATGACGGGCAGGCGCTGGATCAAAAGACCCGCCGCCATGTTGCCATCAGCCGCCAGGATGAGCTTGGTGTCGAGTTGTTCGCTTTGCAGCATGTAGTGCTCCAGCACTTCGCTGATGTTTTCAATTTTTTCACGGCTGTCATTGAACAGGGGCACCACGCCCTGGTACGCCTGCTGACCCGGAAATTTGTCCTTGGGATCAAGGGTGATGGCGCAGCGGCCTTCGTTGTTGACATTGACCAGCTGGCTCAATGTAGTGCCGTGGTCAACCACGCCTGTCACAGTGGCAGTTGCACGCAAACTCAGGTCAGGCTGCACTTCAGCCACAGCCAGTTTGACAGGCCCATCGCCAAAAATCTGCAGGATCAGCGCGCCATTGAACTTGATGTTGCCCTGCATCAAAGCACCGGCAGCAGTCATCTCGCCGAGCAGATGCATCACCTCCACCGGGTAGCCGCCTGCGGCTTGTCTGCGCTTCAATATCTCCTGCCAGGAATCCGTCAGGCGCACCAGCATGCCGCGTACCGGCAGGCCATCGAATATAAATTTGTGAAGTTCTGACATCTGTTGGGTTGTTTGAAGTTCATGCCAGCTTTTTGAGCCCGGCCTTGTAGCGATTTGCATTGCTTATATAGTGCTGCGCGCTCATTTTTAAACCCTCGATCTGCTCGGGCGACAGCATGCGCACGGCCTTGGCCGGGCTGCCGATGATCATGGCGCCATCCGGGAATTCTTTGCCTTCGGTGACCAGCGCTCCTGCGCCTACCAGACAGTTGTTGCCAATTTTTGCGCCATTCAGCACGATCGCTCCAATCCCGATCAGTGAGTTGTTGCCCACGGTGCAGCCATGCAGCATGACCTGATGGCCAACCGTCACGCCCTCACCAATCACCAGCGGCATGCCAACATCGGCATGCAGCACACTGTTGTCCTGAATGTTGGAGCCCTTGCCTAGGGTGATGGTCGATGTGTCCCCACGAATCACCACGCCAAACCACACACTGGTGTCTTCCGCCAGTGTGACATTGCCCATCACCTGCGCGTTGTCAGCCACCCAGGCACTGGGATGGATGGCAGGCGTCAGTTCATCGAGTTGGTAAACAGCCATGGTGCTTGTCTGTATTGAATGACTTGAATAAATAGATTGATTGTAGGGATGCCCGACAATTCAGTCATGACAAACGAGAAAACCGCACCTGAGTTGAGAAAACTGGCTCTTGAGGCACTTTTAGAGCCGAATTCAGATAAAAAAGTGGCTCTGGCCCGTGTAATACGTGCGCAAGCAGCTACTCTTTTAATAGCAAATGAAAGTGTCATGCTTGAGCCTGCAGGCATACCGGGTTGCCCGGCAAAGCCTGAGCTGCGCTCTCATCTGGATGTGCGCAAACGCTCGCCATTTACCACTGAAGGCCTGGCCGCCCTGCTGCATGCGGTCACGCACATTGAGTTCAACGCGATTAATCTGGCGCTTGATGCTGTCTGGCGTTTTGACAGCATGCCGCGCCAGTACTACCGGGACTGGCTGAATGTTGCAGCTGAAGAGGCGCATCACTTCAGCCTGCTGCGCGCCCACTTGCAGTCCATGGGCCATGACTATGGCGACTTTCCGGCCCACACCGGTTTGTGGGACATGACTGAAAACACAAAGCTCGATGTACTGGCCCGCATGGCGCTGGTGCCACGCACACTGGAGGCGCGCGGGCTGGACGCGACCCCGCCCATGCAGGCCAAGCTGCGCAAAGTGGGCACGCCCCATGCGCTCAGGGCGGTAGAGATTCTGGACATCATCCTGCACGACGAAATTGGCCATGTGGCCATTGGCAACCACTGGTACCGCTACCTTTGCGCTCAACGCGGACTGGACCCGGTGGCGCACTATGCCGTGCTGGCTGCGCAGTACAAGGCCCCGCGTGTCAAGGGGCCGCTGAACCTGGATGCGCGCCGCAGGGCTGGCTTTGATGATGCTGAACTGGTTTTGCTGGAGGCGTAAAACTCACCCGCGCGGATGGTTGTCTTCCAGCACTTTTTTAAGCCGCTCACGCGCGACATGGGTGTAAATCGTGGTGGTGGAAATATCGGCATGCCCCAACAGCATTTGCACGGCACGCAGGTCTGCGCCGTGGTTCAGCAAATGGGTGGCAAACGCGTGGCGCAGCGTGTGCGGCGACAGCACCGAGCTGATGCCTGCCCTAAGTGCGTATTTTTTGACCAGCATCCAGAACATCACCCGGCTCATGGCGTGGCCGTGGTGGGTGACAAACAGGTCCTCTGTTTGCTGGCCTTTTAAAATTTCGGGCCGGGCCTCGGCAATGTACGCAACGATGGCTTCGCGTGCCAGCTGGCCAAACGGCACCAGCCGCTCCTTGTTGCCCTTGCCAGTGACGCGCAGCACACCTTCGTTCAGGCTGATGTGAAAAGTTTTCAGGCCGACCAGCTCACTGACCCGCAGGCCGCTGGCGTACAGCAGCTCCAGCATCGCGCAGTCGCGCTGGCCCAATGCGCTTGTACTGTCGGGCGCCGCAAGCAGTGCCTCAACCTGCGCCTCGCTCATCACCTTGGGCACACGAAGCGCTTGCCGGGCTGATTGCAGCTTCAGCGTGGGGTCAGTAGTGATGAATCTTTCGCGCAGCGCCCAGCGAAAGTAGCGTTTGAAAACCGTCAGTCTGCGGTTGGCCGTGGTGGCTTTGGTGCCAGTGTGCCGGGCGGCAAAATACGCGCTCAGGTCGGACTCCTGCGACTGGTCAAGCTGGCGGCCGCCCTGATCTTTTTCAGCAAGCCACGCAGCATACAAAGACAGGTCACGCCGGTACGCTGCCAGCGTGTTTTTACTCAATCCGTCTTCGAGCCACAGCGCATCGACAAAGCTGTCGATGCTGGATGCGCTGCCCGTCAACAGGGTGCCGACTTCAGCCAAACCAGTTATTCGAGTTTCAGCCGGGCCGTGTCCACCACCTTTTTGTACACCTCGTACTCGGCCTTGATTTGTGCGCTGAACTGCTCGGGTGTGTTGCCAATCACGATGGAGCCGGTGTCTTCAATCCGCTTGCGAACGGCCGGGTCTTCCAGCGACTTTTTGACGCCGGCGTTGATTTTGTCGACCACTTCTTTCGGCAAGCCTTTAGGCCCCGTGATGCCGTAGTACGCCATGCGGTTGACGGGCTCCAGGCCCAGCTCTTTGAAGGTGGGCACATCCGGCAGCACTGCCAGGCGCTGGGGGGCAGCGACCACAATCGGGATCAGGCGTTTTTGCTGAATGAACGGCAAGGCAGAAGGAATGTTGTCAAAAATCATGTTGACCTGTCCGGCCACTGTGTCGTTCAGCGCAGGCCCTGCACCCCGGTACGGAATATGGGTGACAAATGCGCCGCTCAGGTTTTTAAACAGCTCCATCTGCAGGTGGCCAATGCCGCCTGTGCCGGACGACGAATACGAATACTTGCCTGGGTTTTTCTTGATCTCGGCAATGAATTCCTTGTAGTTTTTAGCCGGGAAGCTGGGGTGCACTGCAATCAAATTGGGCGTGGCTGCAATGTTGATGATCGGCGTGAAATCGGTCAGCGTGTTGTACGGAATTTTGGGGTTGATGGCCGGGTTGGCCGCTGTGGTGGACACGGTGGCCACGCCCAGCGTGTAGCCATCAGGCGGGGCCTTGGCGGTCTCGTTTGCGCCCACCACACCGCCGCCGCCGGCTTTGTTTTCTACCACCACGCTCTGGCCGATGGCTTTGCCCAATGGCTCAGCGATCGTGCGGCCAATGATGTCGGTGGTGCCACCTGGCGCAAATGGGACCTGCAATTTGACCACCTTGTTGGGGTAAGACTGCGCAAATGCAGCGCTGCTCAAGACAGCGGCTGCGGACAAAACAAAAACAATGCGGCGTTGCATAGAAAAATTCCTTGAAGTGGTCGGTTGTGCCAAATATTAAATGTTAATTGGCGATTTTCAGTTGTGGATTACGCATAAGGGCTAACCCCCATCGGTTATTCTTGTTCTGTGAATTTTGTCCAGCTCCTGCTTCCTGATTTTTCATTGATAGTTTGAGGTTACCTGGTCTGCCGGTACACAGCGCTGAACCGCACCGTCTGGGCGCAGGTTGAAAGCCTGGTTTACTACTTTTTGTTTCCAGTCTTGCTGTTTCATTCGATTGTGAAAAGCCCGCTGGACCTGGCAGCCACATCCAGCTTGATCATTGCGGGACTGCTGACTGGGCTGGCGGGTATTGTCATGGCTTACAGCCTGCCTCATTTGCCACTTGTCGGGCCCAAAATCAATCGCCGTGACCATGCGGGCAGCGCGCAGGTTGCTTTCCGGTTCAACTCATTCATTGCACTGGCACTGGCCGAAAAACTCGCTGGAAGCCAGGGCCTGCTGCTGATTGCCGTGCTGATCGGAGTCTGCGTGCCGCTGTTCAATGTGGCGGCGGTGTGGCCCATGGCGCGGCATGGGCAAAGCAGTTTTTCTCAAGAGCTGCTGCGCAACCCGCTCATCATTGGCACAGCATCGGGTCTGGCAGCCAATCTGCTCGGGTTTTCCATGCCCGTGTGGCTGGAACCGACGGTCACCCGCATCGGCTCAGCCTCGCTGGCCCTGGGTTTGCTGGCAGCCGGAGCTGGGCTGCAGTTTGGGCAGCTGGCGCAGGGAAAAACGCTGGGGGTATCGCTGCTGCTGATCCGCCATGCGCTGCTGCCGCTGGTGGCATGGGCCCTGGCCGTGGTGCTGAAGCTGTCTGCTGCGCAGGCGTCCATTTTGCTGGTTTTTTCAGCGCTGCCTACAGCGTCCAGCGCCTATGTGTTGGCGGCCCGCATGGGTTACAACGGCGGCTATGTGGCGGGGCTGGTCACACTGTCAACGTTGCTGGGGGTGGTGAGCTTGCCGTTTGCGCTGGGCTTGCTGAAGTTGTTATGACGTGATAGCAGTCACTAAATTATCAATAAAATAAGCCGTTAGCGCAATAAAGCAGGGCGCTAGCAGCTATCAATAGATGAGCGTTGGCACATTGCTATGAGCATTGGCACATGGCTGGTAGCAACGCAAATCAGCCCTCTTGCGGAACCACTTGTTCCGCATAGTCAGACAGCGCCTCCAGAACAGCTTGCGCTTTCTCGTCGGCAGTTTCACTCAAGGCATCTAGCTGGGCGAGCAATGCATCCAGACTGCGTGCCCCACCCTGCCCCTCCAGCAAGCGCGCCGCACGATGGGCTAGCCACTGTTTCTGCTCTTGGTCATTGAGCGTTTGTGGGAAGTTGCGGGCCCGGTAACGAAACACCAGCTCGCTCAGGCGTTCGTCGTCAAAGCCCACGCGGCTGACCGCCAGCTCTGGCGGCGACAGCTGGCGCAGCTGGTCAAGGCGGCGGCGATCCGCGGGGCCAACAAAGCCGCCGTACAGGTCTTCATCGACATCACTTGCCGGCATTTTGGGGCGGCTGAACAGTTCGGGCCAGATGGCGCTCATGTCGGGCAGTTTCCGGGCTTTTTCAGCATGGGCCAGCGCGGCGGGGATGTCAATGCCCCATTTGGCTGCCATCTCGGGGGTCAGCGTTTTCAGCTTTTTCACCACCATTGGCGACTTGTTCAGATGCACTGACTTGATGGGCAGGCGCTGCACACCCTCGGGCAAATCAGACTGTTTGGTGAACAGGCGCAGGCGCAGTGTTTCGATGTCAAGGCTGGCCAGATCACTCGGGTCATGGGCCAGGTCCCAGGCGAGCAACTCGTTTTTGTTGCTGGGGTGCGTGGCCAGCGGCCACATGACTGCCAGGCAACCACGCTCCGGAGCAAACATGCCCGACACATGCAAAAACGGCTGGGCCGTGGGCGGGCTGCACGGCAAGCCAAGCTCGGCCGCCACGCGGTCTTTTTTGTGCAGTCCAAAGCAAAACTCGAACAGTTTGGGCTGGGCGGTGCGAATCAGCCGCGCCAGCGCAATCGTGGCCCGCACGTCAGACAGCGCATCGTGCGCAGCTTCATGCAGCAAGCCGTTGGCCCGGGCCAGGTCTTCCAGTTTGAAACTGGGGCGCGTGGCATCGGGATCGCCCGGCTTGCGGTCGTCTGGCTTGCGCGGCCAGACAATGCCGTCCGGCCGCAGCGCGTACGCCATGCGCACCACGTCCTGAATGTCCCAGCGACCGCAGTTGTTTTGCCATTCCCGCGCATAGGGGTCGATCAGGTTGCGCCACAGCAGATGGCGCGTGACTTCATCGTCAAACCGGATGGTGTTGTAGCCCACACCCACTGTGCCTGGCTGGGCCAGCAGGTGCTCAATGGTGGCAGCAAATTCATGCTCGGGCACGCCGCGCGTCAGGCACAACTGCGGCGTGATGCCGGTCAGCACGCAAGACTGGGCGTCAGGCAAATAATCATTGGCGGGCTGGCAGTACAGCATGACCGGCTCGCCAATCTCGTTCAGCTCGGCATCGGTACGGATGCCGGCAAATTGCGATGGTCGCTCACGCCGGGGGTTCAGGCCAAAGGTTTCGTAGTCGTGCCATAAGAAGGTGTGTGGAGCCATATCAAGTATTAAATTAGCCTTTGGACCAACAAATATGGGCGCTACCAGCTACATATATTGTAGCAAATAGAATCAGTGTGGTCGTGCCGGACTGGACCCTGGCAACTGTGGAGGAGCTGCTGAATTGCTTTACAAGCTTCGATTGTGACCATCGGCTCGCCATGATGCAGCTGCCGGTGCCAAAGTGGCAAAAAGTTCAAATCTGCTGTCCGCATGTTCAGCGCCCGCAAAGCTGCAGGTAAAGTTGCGGCATGCCTTTTCAATCCAGCGCAGCCCCGAATACCCCAATTTTGATCTCTCCCACCTTCACTGGCGGACCGGCGCGCGGGCTGTGCACCGACTGCGGCTTGTCACGCTCCAGCAACCCCAAGCGCTGCGGTCAGGCGTGCCAGTTCATCCAGCCGGACTATGCGCGGCTTGAGCAAGCGGTGCATGGCCGCCAGCGCGATGTGGCCACACCAGACGAGCTTTTTTTCGGGCCGCACCAGCGCATGCTGCGTGCCCGCCTGGCAGCGCCCAGCCCTGGGGCGCAGTGGACCGGCATCACCACCCGACTGGCCGAGCGCCTGCTGGAGACCGGCGCGGTGGATGCCGTGCTGACCATGGCACCAGACGCCAACGACAAGTGGCGGCCCAAGCCAGTGATCGTGACGCGCGCAGAAGGCATGGCCCAATGCCGGGGCATGCGCATGGGTTACGCGCCACTGTTGGCTCTGCTGGAGCCTGCCCTGGCGCTGGGTTTCAGGCGCCTGGCCGTCATTGGCATACCCTGCCAGATCTATGCGCTGCGGGCGGTTGAAGAAGAATTTAAACGCGAGCTGGACCTGGAGCAGCTGTATGTGATTGGCACGCCATGTTCAGACAACACCACCACCGAGCGTTTTCATGAATTTTTGGCGCTGCTGGGGGAAGACCAGGGCGAAGACCCGGACGATGTGACCTACCTGGAATTCAGGGCCGACTACCACGTGGAGCTGCGCTACAAGGATGGCCGCACCAAAGCGATTCCATTTTTGCAACTGCCGCTGTCCAAGCTGCCTGCTGATTTTTTCCCGCTGACCTGCCGCACCTGCGTGGACTACACCAATGTGCTGGCCGACATCACGGTGGGCTACATGGGCGGCGAGGGCGAGCAATGGCTGCTGGTGCGCAATGACCGTGGTCAGGCGCTGCTTGACTTGCTGGGCGACGAAGTGGTGACTTCAGAGCCTGGCAGTGCCGGCAAACGTGCCGGTGCTGTCAAAGGCTTTATCAAAAACGTCGAGCTGGCTGCGGGCGGCCTGCCACTGCGCAAAATGCCCAACTGGCTGCGCCCCATCGTTGGCTGGCTGATGCCGCGTGTAGGCCCGAGGGGGCTGGAGTTTGCACGCGCCCGAATTGACATGAAGGCCGCCGAAACCATCATCCATTTGCGGCGCGAAATGCCCGGGAAAATCAAGAACATGGTGCCCCTCCATGTGTGGCACCTGGTTGCGCCCTACGGCATGGAGCCAACGGACGCGGAGAAGCCCGCAGACAGATAAAAACCGATACATGCTATTATTAACGGAGCAGCTAGCGCCCGTATTACATGCCCTAACGGCACTTTTTACTCTAAAAAAGCGTCCAGTTTGGCAGCAAAGCCGGTCAAGTCCTCAAAGTACGGCAACGCGCCCCCTTCAATGGCATGAAACTGCCAGTTGGCCCGGCCCTCCACTGTGTCCCGCCCCTGGTAGTGCTTGAAGTCGCCCCGCGTGGCCATGGACACCCAGATCGGGCAGGCCAGCTTTTCGTAAATCGTGTTGATGTCGGCTGCGAACAGGTAGGCCGACAAAAAATACAGGGGCGTATGTTTGGCACCCGGCTGGTGTGAGGTCAGCACGCAGTAGCGCCACAGGTTCTCGTCAATGTCCTTGCGGCCAAACGTGCGCTGCAAAAAATAACGCACCACGCCAGGGCGGACCAGCGTGTTGAACAACCCGCTGCTCCATGCTTTGTGGCTCACAGTTTTGTAAAGCCACGATATCCCGCGCGACGAACCTGGCGGGCCGTAAAAACGCTTGCGTCCAATGAATCCTGTGGGGCTGATGAGCGCAATTCGGCCAATTGCTGCTGGCATCTCGACAGCCGCCCGGGCCACGTATTCGCAGGACAGTGACACGCCCAGCACGTCAACAATTACCTCGTGATGCAGACTGCGAATGTGCGCCAGCATGGCCAGTACGGCATCGGTCATCAGCCGGATGGTGTAGGCCTTGTCACTGCGGTCTGAAAAGCCGTAGCCCGGCAATTCCATGGCATAGGTGGGCCGCAACTGGCTGTAGTAGGCATACAGCGGCGCCACCTCGGCGGCAGAAGCAGCGGCATTGACACTGTGGATCAACAACAGCGGTCTCGCCGAGAGCTTGCCGACTTTGTCTTGTGAGGTCTCTGATTTGTAAAAGCTGATCTTGCCCGACGGCATTTGCAAGTCCATGCGTTGCCCTGACACGGCTGCCGTTAATGGTGCATTGAGCAAGGGCGTTGCAGTGTCAGGCGAGCGCATGGTGGACTCCGTGGGTGATTTCAGCGGTCAGGTCAGTGGTCAGGTCAGCGGTCAGGGCTTCAAACGGCTTGGTGTGGCGTTGTTCATGCGCCAGCGCCATCACGTCGTGTGGTGGCCACGCTTTCAGGCGGTGGTCGCTCCACACCTGACGCCAGCGGCGACTGCCCGGCAGGCCATGGCGCAGACCCAGCAAGTGGCGTGAAATGGCGCTGTGGGGCGTACCATGCTCGGCCATCTCGCGGGCCATGTAGTCGCACATGCGCGCCTCAACATCTTCACGCGTCTTGGCGGCACCGACTGAGCCAAAAAAATCTGCATCCCAGGACGACATCATCCAGGGGTTGTGATAAGCCTGGCGGCCTACCATGACGCCGTCGAGTTGCTGCAACTGCCCGGCGATCTGGGCGTTGCTGGTGATGCCGCCATTGATCGCAATCACCAGATGTGGAAAATCTTTTTTCAACTGGTGCACCAGCTCGTAGCGCAGCGGGGGCACCTCGCGGTTTTCCTTCGGGCTCAAACCTTTGAGCCAGGCACTGCGCGCGTGCACGATGAAGGTGTTGCATCCAGCATCGCTGACAGTGCCCACAAAGTCACGCACAAAGTCATAGCTTTCAACCTTGTCGATGCCAATGCGGTGCTTGACCGTGACAGGCACATTGACCACATCGACCATGGCCTTGACGCAATCCGCCACCAGTTGGGGCTCGGCCATCAGGCAGGCACCAAATGCGCCGCGCTGCACCCGCTCGCTGGGGCAACCGCAGTTCAGGTTGATTTCGCCATAGCCCCACTGCTCGCCCAGCTTGGCGCAATGCGCCAGGTCTGCTGCCTCGCTGCCGCCCAGCTGCAAGGCGACTGGATGCTCCTGTGCATCATGGCGCAAGTGGCGCGCCACGTCGCCATGCACCAGGGCGCCAGTGGTCACCATCTCGGTGTACAGCAGCGCGTGCCGGCTCAGCAGACGGTGAAAATAGCGGCAGTGTCTGTCTGTCCAATCCATCATGGGAGCAACTGACAAACGCCATGCGTTCAGCGGAAGTGATACGTCGGGCATACCGTCATTTTCGTTGATCATTGGAACAGTTAAATTCCTGCACAGCCATAATTTCAACCTACAGAAATCATTGCCTATCGGTGTGTGAGCTGTCCAAACAGGTGTGCGACACTCAAAAGATTCGTTAACAAAAATACAAACTCATGAATAAATTTGAATTGACGTCAAGCATGTTAACCATGGGTGGCACTTTTTACCCTAGAGGTTATGCATTCATCATGTTTCACAACCAAAAGCAGGCTGAACAGGCCGCGCTTGAAATGGGCAAGTTACCGTTTGGCAACACGGTCATGTTTTTAAACGCCGCTGCAGTGTTGCGGGATGTTGGCAAAGTAGAGGGCGACTCTGACATCGACCTGCCTTCTGTCGGAACAGAAGG
The DNA here is from genome assembly GCA_025362315.1 of Polaromonas sp. GTDB lineage: Bacteria > Pseudomonadota > Gammaproteobacteria > Burkholderiales > Burkholderiaceae_C > Polaromonas. Next base: position 80,866 of record JANYGP010000098.1, on the reverse strand, counting down.
TGACACTGTGCGTAAATATGTTGACCTGGCTCGCAAAGGTCATTGTGCATTGATGGTCAAGGTTGATTCAGACGAAGACACGGAGCTGGTGATGCAGGCTGCACGAACGGCAGACTTTTCCTACGGTCAGCGATATCAGTTGCTGGCAATCCAGGATCTGGAATAAACCAAAAACTGCCATCGGGTGTGCAGCGTCCAGCTGCTGCTACTGGTTGAGTTTGGCTGGCCTGCTTTCGTCGGGCAGGATAAAAGAGTCGTCCCATTTTCTGGGCAAGCGAGTCAATTTACCTGAACCAAATGCACCGGAGCCATCTGGGTTAAAACCAGCGGCTTGATGGCCAGCCAGCGGCTTGAGTGCATCATTTTCATTGAGCTGTTTCAATGCCGCTTCCTTGGCAGCCCGGCGTTTTTCCCGGGTAAAGCTGTCCAGGTCTGCATGAAAGTTGCTGTCGCCTCCGCGGGTATTGGCTGACCGCCCGTCGCCTCCCGCCATCTCGCCTAAAAACGCAGCGCGCATGGCACCGGCGTTTGGCAGCTTGACGCTGCGCGCGACAGTGTAGGCAATGCGGCAGTCCGACAACAGGGATTCTTTCAACTCGCGATTGATCCGGTTCAGGCCGCGCTTGGCCGGCACATCCACACAACCCACGACATTGCCGTTGGTGGTGCAAACCGTAAAAGTGCAGTACACCCCACCCAGGAGTTGTTGCCAGCGTGCGCCTCCACCATTTTTTTCTTTGCTGATGGGAACCGTAAAACGCAGCACAGGCACTTTGACCATCACCAGATAATCATGAAAAACACTGGTCAGCCACTTGAAAACTTCATATTCTTCGTTTGTCAGCAGCACCCGCGATGTCAGTGGCCATTTGTCAGGCATGCGCATTTTGGCACTGGCTTGTGAGTGACTCCACCATGCGTAAACAGCCGCGCCGGCAGCTGCGCCAGCAATCAGCCCCAAAAATAAGGCCATAAATAAGTTCGTATTCAAGTTCATTCCCTTTGCAAAACCTGCCTAGAACATATTAATCTGACTTGGTGTTGTATGGCGTGCTGTTACCAGCCGTTTCAAAAAGTAGCTGCGCCAGAACGGCTTTTCAGCCTGGCTTGTACAGCCGTAAGCCACATTTTTAACGGGTATTTTTCGCTTGTGCAGGATACAGGCAGTCACGTTATGCTTTTGATTTTCAACTGGAACCAGCATGCCACTTAAAACCGCACAAGACTTTGACCAGGAATTGCTGATTTTGTTTGATGCTTATGTGCACGGCACCATCGACAGGCGAGGGTTTCTGGACAGGGCGCAAAAGTTTGCGGTGGGCGGCCTGACGGCTGCCGGGCTGTTGACAGCGCTCAGCCCGGACTTTGCCCAAGCTCAAGTGGTCCCCAAAAACGATGCGCGGATCAAAACCGAATTTCTGGAATACGCCTCGCCTGCAGGCAGCGGCACCATGAAGGGCTACCTCGCCAGGCCAGCGCAGATGACCGGGAAATTGCCGGTTGTGCTGGTTGTGCATGAAAACCGCGGTTTGAACCCACACATTGAAGACATCACCCGCCGCCTGGCCCTTGCCAATTTTGTAGCCTTTGCACCTGACGCCTTGACGCCGCTGGGCGGCTACCCGGGTGACGAAGATAAAGCGCGTGAGCAATTCGCCAAGCTTGATCAAATGAAGACTGCCGAAGACTTTGTAGCTGCAGCCGCTGTCTTGAGGGCGCGACCTGAATCCAGCGGCAAGCTGGGCGCAGTTGGGTTTTGCTTTGGTGGCGGCGTGGTGCATATGCTGTCAACCCGCTTGCCGGACCTCAATGCTGGCGTTCCGTTTTATGGCAACCATCCGGCAGCCAGCGAAGCCGTCAAGGCCAAAGCGCCGCTGCTGATTCAGTTTGCAGGGATTGATGACCGCATCAACGCAGCATGGCCTGCTTACGAAGCCGCTTTAAAAGCCGCCAGCGCCAACTACACGGCCCACACGTATGCCGGCACCCAGCACGGGTTTAACAACGACACGACGCCGCGCTTTGATGCTGCTGCTGCTGCACTGGCGTGGGGACGCACGCTTGACTTTTTCAACATGACTTTGAGAGCCTGATCAAAAAGCTTATCCCCCAGAGCGCTTGACCACATAGCTCTGTTTTTGCAGGGCCGCCATGACGGTGGCAACATGGTCGCCCTGCACTTCCACCACGCCGTCCTTGACCGTACCACCAGCGCCGCAGGCCGAGCGCAGTTGTTTGGCTACAGCAGCCAGGTCCAGTCCACCCAGTGGCAAACCTTTGACAAGCGTCACGCTTTTGCCGCCCCGGCCCTTGGTCTGCAGCGACACGCGCACCACACCATCTGTATTCGGCAGCGCCTGCGCCTTGCAGGTACATGCTGCGACACCCTGGCGACACACCGGGCACATCCGGCCACTGTCAGTTGAATACACAAGGCCGCCAGATCTGCTTTTCATGGTGATGGCTGCATGCCCCGCGCAGCTTGGGTGAAAAACGCGATGCGCGCAGCGTCACTGGGGTGAGACGCAAAAGCAATGCCCAGCCATGGCGACTCGCCTGGAGATGCGGGCGAATCTTTTTTATCATCGGTGGCCGGAATGTTTTTCTGCTGGAGTTTTTCAAACAGTGTCACCATCACTTCAGGCGAAATGCCTGCCGCTTTCAAAATGCGCACTGCTTCCCGGTCGGCCTCTTTTTCAGCATCACGGGAGTAACTGGCCTGGCCCAGCAGCAGCGGAACACCTGCCAGCAATGTGCTGAAGTCACCCAGCACCACACTGGTCACGCCCGCCAGCAAGGTGGCCTGCACCAGCATGGTCAAGCCGTGGCGGCGACGCACATGGCCCAGCTCGTGCGCCAGCACGGCTGTGATGACTTTGTCGTCCGCACCAACCAGCTCAACCAACTCATCGGTCATGACCATCGTGCCGCCTGGCAGGGCAAAGGCGTTGGCACCCATCCGACTTTTACGAAACACCAGTTGCCAAGGCGGCACACTGTCTGGCGGCTGCGCGGACAACGCTTTTTCAAATGCTTTGCGCAGCCGCGTTTGCTCAGCCGGCAGCAGCTTGCTGGGCCGCATCAGGCTATCGTCAATGGCATTCAGCGATGCTTGCCCCAAAGTTGCATCCACGCTGTGGGGCGTCATGGCCACCACCGCACGCGCAGCCACTGGCAGGCCCCAATTAAAAACCGCAGTGCCCATCACCACCAGCAGCAACGTGCTGACCAGCACGCTGCGCCAGCTTTGTTGCGCCCTGACCACCCACGACTCGCGCTGCCCGCTGTGCTGGCGCCATGCATCCCAGGCCGATGCATCTGCGCACTGCACAGATCCACCGCTGGCAAAATGTGTCACACGCAGACCATGCCGGGACCGCTCAGGCCACTGAACATCAGCCGCATGAACGCAGCGGTCAATGCCCTGCCCTGCTATTTCCAAGTCCCCGTCCACCAGGCGCAACGTGACGGGGTGCGCTTTGGCCACCACACCATCAAAGTAGCTGGCGGCCAGGGTGTCAGCGGCCTGTGCCGCTGGTGCAATGGCGTCCATGTCGCGTTATAACCCGATGTCCAGGCCGAACAGGTCACCTGCCGCATCTCCTGCTGCCTCACCGTCCTTGAAGCGCATCTGGCTGACCAGCGTGTCCGGGTCCACACGGGATTTGACAGTGACCGCTTGCAGCCGCATGCGTGCCACCGCAACCGCAGCAAATGGCCAGTAAAAACCAAAGCTCACGACCACCAGCAACCAGTTTTTGACCGTGAGCCATAACAAGCTGCCAAAACGCAAATCACTGACAAACCGCAGCGACGCATTGCCCGTACGTGTCCACACCAGGTTTTGCAGGCGCGAAGTGAAGTAAGGCCTGGCAATGACCACGGTGCTGGCGACAGCGGCGAAACTGGCAGCAACAAAAATCAGGACAAGGGCACGGTTCATACCTCCCGTGCGCAAGACATCACTTGAAAAGCTTCCTATTGAAACCACCGCTGCCATGGCAGCAATTGCAATCACGCACCCAATTGGAAACAACATGACCCCGAACGTCTGGAAAAACACTTTGTAAAACGATCCCAAAGTTGCTTTGAAAGTCGTTTGAAGCGATGCCAATGCATAGTGGTTATGCTGGTAGAGCTTTAAGTTCCATAGCAGCCACGGGAATACTGCCAGCGTTACAACAACCACAATTCCCAGCGTGGCCAGGTACCAGGCAGGTGGCTTGTTGGGGTTGTCGATGGCGACCACTGCCGCCAATATCACCAGACCTGGCACAAAAAGCGGCACGACTGCACGGTAACCCCCACCGACCGAGCCTTTGAAGCGAAAGCGCAGGCCGCGCCAACTGGTGTTGGCCATCCGGAACTGCATGGACGACTTCAAAAGCGCAGGCCAGATGGCGGCCACAATCACAAATGCCAGGAATCCAGCCATTGCTGAAAAACTGCCGGCAACTGAGTACAGGGCGAATAAAACACCCACCAGGAGATAACCTTTGAGCATTTTCCTGGGCTCTGCATGAAAACCCAGCGGCTGACCGCCTACCAGTGTGTTGGCATGAAAGTAGCGCAGCCGCCGAACCTTTGCCCACGGGTAGTAAATGCCCAGGGTCACAAACATCAACAACAAATTGACAATCCAGATCCGGAAATACTCGCTGCCCGAGCCGGTGAATTCAATTGCAAGCTTGTGTGCATCACCGTGCTCCGTCGCCGCATTTGCACGCGAATTTTCCATGAATCCCTCTTGTATTTTTGAACGGATGCCAAATACCCCATCCCGCAGCTAATGTAACGCGCACCGGGTTTGAACTGCGGTATTCTGCGAGGCATCCATGACAGAACTTCATACCCCCGACAAAGAACAGATCAACCAGCTTGAAGCCTTTGACCGACTGGGTTTGAGCCAGATTGACCTGGTGGCAACAGCCGGGCAGGCCAAAGCGGCAATTGAAGTTCTGCAAAACGAAACGGCTTTGGGGTTTGATACCGAATCCAAGCCTACTTTTGTCAAAAACGAAACCTCCAGCGGGCCGCACATTGTTCAGCTGTCCACCCTGCAACGGGCCTGGATTTTTCAGCTCGAAGACGCCGAATGTCGGCGTGTGGTGGGCGCGCTGCTTGAATCGCCACACATCATCAAATCTGGCTTTGGCTTGGGCGACGATAAAAAACGCATCACCTGCAAGCTTGGCGTTGACCTGCAAGGTGTGCTGGACTTAAATGCAGTGTTCAGGGACAAAGGTTACCGAAAAGACATGGGCGTGCGCGGGGCTGTGGCGGTGCTGTTTAACAAGCGTTTTATCAAGTCAAAAAAAGCGTCAACGTCAAATTGGGCCAATCCGCAGTTAACCGAAGCCCAGCTGGTGTATGCAGCCAACGATGCCTATGCTGCCATGCGTGTGTACGCAGAGCTGGGCCTGTAGAGTTTCAGGCCAGCACCGTTTTTTCAATCACACGGTCGTCACCCATCACAATCAGTGCAAACAGCAGCTCGTCCAGGCTGTTGGCACGCGCCATTCTGCGGGCCAGCAACGGAGTAGCCTGGGGGTTTAGCACCACAAAGTCTGCGTCACACCCAACTTGCAAGTTACCTGCAACGCCTTGCAAACCGATGGCTTTTGCAGCACCTGCCGTGTGTTGCCACCACAGGTGCTGCGGCGACAGCGACAAGCCCTGCTTGGTCTGCCCAACTCTTCCGACGTAATACGCTGCCAGCATGGTGTGAAACGGGCTAAAAGATGTACCGCCGCCTACATCGCTGGCCAGACCGTAGGCAAAGCCCGCCTGGTCTGCGCCTGCGTAGTCAAAAAACCCGCTGCCTAAAAATAAATTGCTGGTGGGGCACACAGCCGCAGCTGTGCCCGAACTGTGCATCAAAGCGCGGTCAGCGTCGTCAAAATGAATGCAGTGTGCGTAAACTGCCTTGGGCCGGAGCAAGCCAAATTGTTCATACACACTGAGGTAGCTGCGTGATGTGGGGTACAGCCGCTTGACCCACGCAATTTCTTCAAAATTTTCAGCCACATGAGACTGAATCCACACATCCGGATATTTGGCTGCCAGCTCACCCGCCCCGCTCAATTGCGCAGCGCTGCAGCTGCACACAAATCGGGGGGTAATCGCGTACCCCAGGCGGCCTGCGCTGTGCCATTGATTGATCAGCGCTTCAGTGTCCAGCAAGCTTTGCTCAGTGGTGTCACGCACGCCGTCGGGTACATGTTGGTCCATCAGGCATTTGCCGGTGATCAAACGCAAGCCTTTGTGCTGCGCCTCGGCAAATAAGGCATTGACTGAAGCAACGTGCGAGGTGGCGAAGGCCAGTGCTGTTGTAACACCATTGCGCAGTAGCTCTGCTATGAAAAAAGAAGCTGCTTGCGCACTGTATTCGGGCGTTACGAAGCGTTTCTCTTCAGGAAATGTGTAGTTTTCAAGCCACGGAAGCAGCCCGTCAGCAGGCGAGCCTATCACGTCAAGCTGGGGGTAATGCACGTGCATGTCCACAAAACCCGGCGAGATGATGCGGCCGGGAAAATGTTCAACATCCAGGTCTGGAAATTGCGGCGCAAGACTGGCGTAATTTCCCACTGCCACCACAACTTGCAGGCCAGCGGCGTTGGGCCCAACAACCAGCAGACCATCTGCTTCGTACACAGCGCATTGGTCTTGTGGCGCGGCGTCATTGAATCTGAGGATAGAGGCGCGGTAAGCTTTCATCATGCTTTGTAGCTTAACCAAAATGTTTCAAGAGGTTTGCTTGCCGGGCTCGGCGATAATCTTTGCATGATTTTGCCCACAAATAAGCCAACCAACAGCACAGCGCCGCTGCCCTTCAAAAAGCTTTGGCTGCCAATATTTGCCATGATGTTGATCGTGGTGATGTCCAACTATCTGGTTCAGTTTCCGCTGAACAGCTGGCTGACCTGGGGAGCCTTTACTTTCCCGGTTGCATTTTTGGTGACTGACCTGACCAACCGCGCGGTGGGACCCATTGCGGCGCGGCGTGTGGCCTGGGCCGGTTTTGCAATAGCGGTTGTGGTGTCGTTGGGCCTGGCGCCCTGGCGCATTGCGCTGGCGTCCGGTGCTGCATTCATTGTGGGTCAGCTGCTGGACATCACGGCGTTCAGCCGCCTGCGAACGCTCGCATGGTGGAAAGCCCCTTTGATTGGATCGTTGGCGGCATCTGCTGTCGACACAAGCCTGTTTTTCTTTCTGGCTTTTTACGGCAGCTATTTGAACTGGTTGCCGCTGGCCGCTGGTGACCTGGCCGTGAAGTGCCTGATGGCTTTGCTGCTGCTGGCGCCTTACAGACTGATGCTGCCGCGCTTGCAATTGTGGGTACCAAACCGTCAGAGCGTCAGGTAAAACTTTCGAAACAGGCATTCAGCCGATCGATGTATTGGCGCTTGGTAGCCGCGTCGATAAAGCTGGCTTCGAAACTGTTGCGCGCCAAGGTGTAGGCATGTTGAGCCTGCAAGCCAGTTGCTGCAAAAGTCTGGGTGAAGTTGTCATTGACATAGCCCCCAAAATAAGCTGGATCATCTGAATTGACGGTTACCGCCAACCCGGCGTCCAGCAAATGCATCAGGTTGTGACTGGCCAGATCTGCAAACACACAGAGTTTGAGATTGGACAATGGACACACCGTCAGTGCAATGCGGTCTGCGGCCAGCCTTTGCATCAGCAAGGCGTCTTTGCTGGCTTGCACGCCATGGTCAATGCGCTCGACTTTCAAGACATCCAGCGCGGTCCAGACATACGCAGGTGGTCCCTCTTCGCCTGCATGTGCCACCAGATGAAAACCCAGCTCCCGGCAACGCGCAAACACCTTTGCAAACTTTTCTGGTGGGTTGCCGACTTCACCGGAGTCCAGGCCAACGCCGATGATCATTTCGCGATACGGCAACGCCTTCTCGAGCGTTTCAAAGGCATCTTCCTCGCTCAAATGGCGCAAGAAACACATGATGAGTGACGCACTGATGCCCAACTCATTTTGCGCATCAACACAGGCGCGGTGCAGGCCATTGATCACCACGTCCATGCCCACTCCCCGCGCTGTATGGGTCTGCGGGTCAAAAAACAGCTCGGCATGCACGACGTTGTCAGCAGCCGCTTTGACAAAGTAGGCATGCGCCATGTCATAAAAGTCCTGCTCCTTGATCAATACGCTGGCACCGGCGTAATAGATATCCAGAAAGCTTTGCAGATTGGTAAAGGCGTAGGCATTGCGAAGCTCTGCGATGCTGCTGTAGGAAAGCACCACACCGTTGCGCTCGGCCAATGCAAAGATGAGCTCCGGCTCTAACGAGCCTTCAATGTGAATGTGCAGCTCAGCTTTCGGCATGGAACGCAGCAAGTCTGGCAAGCGGTCGGGTGAAATTGGTTTGATGGCGTTCATGGTCGTTCCTAAAACAAAAAGGCCGCTGAACAGGCGGCCTTTTTTGCAACGTTTACAAATTACTTCTTGTCGCCGCCGGGCACCGTGCCCTCAACGCCTTTGACATATGTTTTCAGGCCGCCCAGAAATTTGTCATCGGCCACCACGTCTTTGGCAATCAGCTCTTTGCCAGCGTTGTCCATGATCGGACCTTTCCAGATCATGAAGGTACCAGCTTTCAAGCCGGCCTTGATTTCATCTATGCGCTTTTTAGTGTCGTCTGGCACGTCGGCAGCGACTGAAACCATGTCAATCGCGCCTTCTTTCACGCCCCACCAGCTACCGGTGCCGCCTGTCCACTTGCCTTCCAGTGCCTCACCCACGGCTTTGACATAGTACGGACCCCAGTTGATAACAGCCGAGCCCAGGTGAGCCTTGGGGCCGTACGCAGTCATGTCGGAATCCCATCCGAAGGCGCGCTTGCCCATTTTTTCGGCCGTTTGCAGCACAGCCGATGAGTCGGTGTTTTGCATCAGCACGTCCGCGCCGCCGTTGATCAGGGCCGTGGCTGCTTCGGTCTCTTTTGGCGGATTGAACCACTCATTGACCCAAACCACTTTGGTCTTGATTTTTGGGTTGACAGACTGTGCACCCAGCGTGAAGCTGTTGATGTTGCGGATTACTTCAGGAATTGGGATGGAGCCGACCACACCCACGGTGCCAGTCTTGTTCATCTTGCCGGCAATCACGCCGGCCATGTACGCACCCTCATAAGTACGACTGTCGTACGTGCGCATGCTGTCCGCTGTTTTGTAACCAGTGGCATGTTCAAATTTCACACCTTTGGTGTCAGCGGCTACTTTCAGCATCGGCTCCATGTAGCCAAATGTGGTGCCAAAAATCACCTTGTTGCCTTGGGCCACCATGTCGCGGATCACACGTTCTGCATCAGCCGATTCAGGTACTTTCTCAACGAAGCTGGTGACAACCTTGTCGCCGTAGGCTTTGTCAATTTCCTTGCGGGCGTTGTCATGCGCGAACGTCCAGCCGCCGTCGCCTACCGGGCCAACATACGCAAAAGCAATTTTCAACGGTTCAGGCTTTGCAGCTGGCGCCGATGCAGCAGGTGCTGGCGCAGCAGCCACCGGCTTGGCTTCTTCTTTTTTACCACAACCGACCAGGGCGGCAGCGGCCACAGCAGACAGCGCCGCCACGGTGAAGTAACGTTTTTGCAGGTTGGTCATGTCAAATCGCTTTCTTGTAAAGACAGGTTAAAAAAATGAAGAAAAAGTAAAAAGGTCGGCTGGCAAAACACAATTATGCAACCCAAAACTACCCCCCCGGGTAAAACGGCTTGCCCAATGATCCAGGCATGTTGACCCGTATCCAAACCGGATTGCGCGAGATCAGCACCAGCACCACAATGGTGGCCAGATAGGGCAGCATGCTTAAAAACTGCGGTGCCACATCAACCCCCAAGCCCTGCAAATGAAACTGCAGCATGGTGACGCCGCCGAACAAATAAGCGCCCAGCAAAACCCGTGCCGGACGCCAGGTGGCAAAAGTAGTCAATGCCAGGGCTATCCAGCCCTTGCCGGCAATCATGCCTTCAACCCACAGCGGTGTGTACACCACCGACACATAGCTGCCAGCCAGCCCACACAGCGCCCCGCCCGCCACCACGGCAGCCAGGCGAATGCGTCGCACCGGGTAGCCCAACGCGTGGGCTGATTCGGGGCTTTCACCAACCGAGCGCAGCACCAGCCCGGCGCGTGTGCGCCCTAAAAACCAGATCAAAAAGCCGGCGATCGCCATCGCCAGATAAACAACAGGGTGCTGGCGAAAAAGGGCCAATCCCAAAAACGGAATGTCGCTTAAAAAAGGAATGGCAAAAGACGTTTGCTCGGGCAGTTTTTCCTGCACATATTTGATGCCTGCAAAGGCTGAGAATCCCGCCCCAAACAAACTCAGTGCCAGCCCGGTGGCGTACTGGTTGGTGTTCAACCAGATCACCAGCAGGCCAAACACTGCCGCCAGCGCCGCCCCGGCTGCCATGCCCGCTGCAAAGCCCAGCCATGTGTTGCCGGTGTGCACCACAGCAGCAAACCCCGCAATCGCCGCGCACAGCATCATGCCTTCAGCGCCCAGGTTCACGATGCCGGCTTTTTCATTGATAAGCAAGCCCAGCGCGGCAATCGCCAAAATGGTTCCAGCGCTCAATGTGGCTGCCAACAGCAAAGCAATGGAGTCCATCAGTGGGCTCCCTTTACCAACGGCGTCACTGATGTGCGCCCTACCAGCCGATAAGCCATCAGCGTGTCACAGGCCAGCAGGCTGAACAGCAACAAGCCCTGAAACACGCCGGTCAACGATTTGGGCAAGCCCAGACGTGACTGGGCCAACTCGCCACCGATGTAAAACATGCTCATCAAAATCGCCGAGAACACCACGCCCACCGGATGCAAGCGCCCGACAAACGCGACGATGATGGCTGCAAAACCATAGCCCGCTGGCACATAAGGCGTGAGCTGGCCAATCGGCCCCGCCACTTCAAGCGCACCGGCCAGACCGGCCGCACCGCCTGAGACCAGTAGCGCCACCCACAACGCCCGGCGCGATGAAAATCCCGCATAGCGCGCCGCTGCTGGCGCCAGGCCGCTGACTTCCTGCTTGAAGCCTGCATAGGTGCGAAACAAAAACAGCCACAGCGCCAGCACGCCCAGCGCCGCCAGCACAATGCCGACGTTGACACGAGAGCCCGCCATCAAACGCGGGATTTGCGTCACCGCTTCAAATGTTTTGGTTTGCGGAAAGTTATAACCATTCGGGTCTTTCCACGGGCCAAACACCAGGTAGCTGAGCAGCATGTCGGCCACGTACACCAGCATCAGGCTGACCAGAATTTCACTGGCATTGAAGCGGTCACGCAGCAGCGCCGTGATGCCGCCCCAGGCCATGCCGCCCAGCACACCCGCCAGCAAAATAGTCGGAATAATCCATGGTCCGGTGGTCTTGTCTGCCAGCAGTGCCACACCGCCAGCCGCAATGGCGCCCATGATGAACTGGCCTTCCGCGCCAATGTTCCACACGTTCGAGCGAAAGCACACCGACAGCCCCAGCGCAATGATCAAAAGCGGCGTGGCCTTGACCATCAACTCGCTCAGCGCATTGGCTGATTTGATTGGCTCCCAAAAAAATACGCTGAGGCCTTTGACCGGGTCTTTGCCCAGCGCCATAAACAGCAGCACGCCAATCACCACCGTCACTAGCAGAGCCAAAACAGGTGACGAATAGGTCCAGAATTTCGACGGTTCGGGCCGTGCAACCAGCTTGATCATGCGGGGCTTTCCTCATGATGTGCTGCACTTTCCCCCAGCCTGCCCGTCCACAGCCCGCTCATCCACTGCCCCACCAGCTCGGTGCTGGCCTGATCACGAGGCAACGAAGGCGACAACTGCCCTTTGGCCAGCACATACAGGCGGCTGCAAATTTCAAACAACTCGTCCAGCTCTTCACTGACCACCAGCACTGCACAACCGCCTTCAGCCAGTCTGAGCAGCTCGCCCCGTATTTGGGCAGCTGCCCCCACATCCACGCCCCAGGTGGGCTGCGAAACAATCAGCAACCTTGGTGCAGCATCTATCTCGCGGCCCATGATGAATTTTTGCAAATTGCCCCCTGACAATGACCGCGCCAAGGCTTGCGGCCCGCCAGACTTGACTTGAAACCTGGCAATGATTTGCGCAGCCTGCGCCTTGAGCAGGGCACCGTTGAGCCAGCCGCCGCTGCCTATCGCCTCATGCCGGCTAAGCAGCAAATTGCGGCTCAAATTCAATTGCGGCACCGCGCCGCGCCCCAAGCGTTCCTCAGGCACAAAATGCAGGCCCAGCGTGCGGCGTTGCGTGGGGTTCAAGCGGCCCGCATCCACGCCACGGACCCACACCGTGCCTGGCGGTGCGCGCGTGTCTTCACCCGACAGGGCATAGAGCAACTCTTTTTGCCCATTGCCCGACACCCCCGCTATGCCCACCACTTCGCCTGCGCGGACCTGCAAGGTTGCAGCTTGCAGGTCCACACCAAACTGATCAGTTGTGGCCAACGTCAGTTGTTTGAGGTCCAGCACCACATCGCCTGCGCTGACCGCACGGTGCGCCAGCGCGGGCGGCTCGTTGCCAATCATCAGGCGGCTCAGTGAGGCATTGGACTCTTGCCTCGGGTCGCACACCCCCGTGACTTTGCCGCCGCGCAGCACAGTGCAGGCGGTACACAGCGCGCGTATTTCATGTAACTTGTGGCTGATGTACAAAATACTGCAGCCGTCCGCACTTAACTGTTTGAGGACGACGAACAGCTTGTCAACGGCCTGCGGCGTCAGCACCGAGGTTGGCTCGTCCAGGATCAGCAGTTTGGGACTGGTCAGCAATGCGCGAATGATTTCAACCCGCTGCATTTCACCGACGCTGAGGGTGTGAACCGGCCGACTGGGGTCAATGTCCAGTCCGTACGCCTGTGCCTTGGTTTTGATCTGCTGGGTTACGTCAGCCAGCTTCAAGCCTTTGCCCAGACCCAGCCACACGTTTTCTGCCACGCTCAGGGTGTCGAACAGACTGAAATGCTGAAACACCATGCTGATGCCAAGCGCGCGCGCTTCCTGTGGGTTGCGCGGCAAAGCGCTTTGGCCGTCAATGGTCATGCTGCCAGCTTCAGGCTTGACAGCGCCGTAAATGATCTTCATCAGCGTTGATTTGCCGGCCCCGTTTTCACCCAGCACCGCATGAATTTCCCCCGGCTGCACACACAGCGAAATGTCGCTGTTGGCCACCACGCCCGGATAGGCCTTGGTGATGCCAGTCAATTGGAGTCGGGCCAGGTTCATGGTGCTTGCCTTGCGCTTTGCCAAGGGGCTGGCACGGTGTTTGCACGGCGTGATACGCTTTGAATATGAAGACTATGACTGATCAAAAAACGCACTCCATCCGGTTCATCAAACGTGGCCAAATTGTCACACTTAACAATGTACCACCCAGCCGAACGCTGCTGGATGTATTGAGGGAAGATCTGGGCAGCACCGCCACCAAAGAAGGCTGTGGTGAAGGTGATTGCGGTGCCTGTACGGTGGTTTTGAGCGAGGCTGTAGGCGGCCAGTTGATTCATAAGGCGGTGAACAGCTGCATTCGGCTGGCGCATTCGGTTGACGGCATGGCGGTGTGGACGGCGGCAGATATTGTGGGGCCCGACAACAAGCTGCACCCCGTGCAAGAGGCGCTGGTGCAATGCCATGCTTCGCAATGCGGGTTTTGCACGCCGGGTTTTGTGATGAGCCTGTTCGCCATGTATCAAAACCACACATGCAAGGGACGTGCCATCAACCGGGAACTGGCGCAGGCAGAGCTGTCGGGCAACCTGTGCCGCTGCACGGGATACCGTCCAATTTTTGATGCCGCAAAGATGCTGGACACATTGCCGCTGGTGAAAATAGACGAAACTGATTTGCTATCAAAACTGGAGCTGCTTGCGCCCGTTTTATATGGGCCAGAGGCCGATTTAATGCCTGAAACAGGCTACTTGTCACCTGATTCTCTCAAAAGGCTGCTTGAACTACGGTCGCAAAACCCCGCTGCGCAAATCGTCGCAGGCACCACCGACGTAGGCTTGTGGATCACCAAACAGCACAGGCAGTTTGATCAAATCATCGATGTGACTCGGGCAGTTGAGCTCAAGCGGGTGGATGATTTTGCAGACCACATTGCCATTGGTGCTGCAGTGACGCTCAATGATGCATTCGCGGCGCTGTGCCGTGACAGGCCCGAGCTGCAAGATTTTGCCGCGCGTTTTGCAGGGCTGCCGGTGCGCAACTCAGGCACGCTGGGCGGCAATGTCGCCAATGGCTCGCCAATTGGGGATGCCATGCCGCTGCTGATTGCTCTGGGTGCGACGGTTGTGCTCATGAGCGTGCGGGGCAGCCGCGAATTGCTGCTGGAGCAGCTGTACACCGGGTACCGGCAAAACGTGATGGCTGCAGATGAAATCTTGGCCTGGATCAGGGTGCCCAAGCCGGGACGCCCTCTCCCCGTTGGGGACAGGGAGCAAGTCGGACTCCCTCACCCGCTTGCGGGAGAGGGCTGGGGTGAGGGAATTCCCGAATTCCTGCGCAGCTACAAAATCTCCAAACGCTTCGACGACGACATTTCCGCCATTTGTCTGGGCATTAACTTTCACATCGACAAAGGCATCGTCGTCAAAGCGTCCATTGGCGTGGGCGGCGTTGCAGCGACGCCGGTGCGCGCTATCAATACAGAAGCCGCTTGCGCCCATAAACCATGGTCCAAAGCCACAATTGACCATGCAATCGGCGTGCTGCGCGCTGAATTCACACCCATTTCTGACATGCGGGCCAGCAGCGCATATCGCACGCAGGTGCTGGGCAATCTGCTGGAGCGCTACTGGCTTGAAAGTCAGGGTGTGCAGCAGATTAATTTGCAATCGTATCAACGGGTCCAAACAGCATGAACGCCGTCAAAGACATCCCTTTCAGCCGCGATGCTGCAGCCAGCGTTGATGAGGTGACTGCCGATGCACATGCTGACGAGCCCTTGGCCCACAGTGCGGAGCATTCTGCCGAGGCTGTAGCCCATGCAGCGGGTCAGTCCCACTTTCACGAAAGCGCGCGCGCGCAGGTGGTGGGCGCGGCAACTTATGTTGACGATATCCCGGAGGTCAAAGGCACGCTGTATGCCGCCCCCATCATGTCTACCGTTGCCCATGGCAAGCTGCTGGGTGTGGACTGCCAGGCTGCACTGGCCATGCCCGGCGTGGTCGATATCGTGCTGGCTTCAAGCATTCCCGGCGATGCCATGCTGGCCGCATTTGCACAGGACGAGCCGGTTTTTGCAACAGATACCGTTCAGCACGTTGGCCAGGTGATTGGTTTGGTGGTGGCCAGGTCAGTCATGCAAGCAAGGCGTGCTGCGCGCAAGGTGGTGTGCCGCATGGAAGAGTTGCCTGCTGTGTTGAATGTCCACGATGCATTCGCTGCCAAAAGTTTTGTGCTGCCTCCCGTTATTGTCAAACGGGGCGATGCCACCCAAGCGTTGAGCACAGCTACCCACAGGCTGCACGGCACCCTTGAAGTCGGCGGCCAGGAGCATTTTTACCTGGAAGGCCAGGTTGCCTACGTGCTGCCGCAAGAGCAAAACCAGTGGCTGGTTTATTCCAGCACCCAGCACCCCGGCGAGGTGCAGCACTGGGTGGCGCACGCCCTTGGCCTGGACAACCACGCCGTGCGGGTGGAGTGCCGGCGCATGGGCGGCGGCTTTGGCGGCAAGGAGACCCAGGCCGGGCACATGGCCGTGTGGGCGGCTGTAGCGGCCCACAAAATCAAGCGTCCCATCAAACTGCGGCTGGACCGCGATGATGACTTTCTGATCACCGGCAAGCGCCATCCGTTTGCGTACGACTACACCGTGGGTTTTGATGACACCGGCCGCATCACCGGGCTCAACATGGTCATGCTGGCCAACTGCGGCTTCAGTGCTGACCTGTCAGGCCCGGTGGCCGACCGCGCTATTTTTCACCTGGACAACGCTTATTTTTTACAAGACGTTCACATCACGTCGTACCGGCTGCAAACCAACACCCAGAGCCACACCGCATTTCGCGGCTTTGGCGGGCCGCAGGGCATGGTGGTGATTGAAAGCATCATGGGTGACATGGCCCGCACGCTTGGCCTGGACGCGCTGGACGTGCGAAAGCGAAACCTGTACGGCGTGACCGAGCGCAACGTAACCCACTACCAGATGACGGTGGAAGACAATATTCTGGAGCCACTGCTATCAAAACTGGAGCTGACTGCGCACTATCGGCAAAGGCAAGACGCTATTTTTAGATGGAACAAAACCAGCCCGGTCATCAAGCGCGGCCTGGCCATCACACCGGTCAAGTTTGGCATTTCATTTACTGCCACGCTGTTCAACCAAGCTGGTGCGCTGGTGCATGTCTACCTCGACGGCAGCGTGCAGGTCAACCATGGCGGCACTGAAATGGGGCAAGGCCTGAACACCAAGGTGTGCCAGATCGTGGCAGACGAGCTGGGCGTGGCATTTGATTGCGTGCTGGCCACCGCCAGCGACACCAGCAAAGTCCCCAATGCATCCGCTACGGCGGCGTCTGCCGGCACTGACCTGAATGCGCGCGCTGCGCAGTACGCTGCCCGCAATGTGCGGGACAACCTGGCGCAATTCGTCAGTGGGCTGGACAACTGCGGCGCAGGTGCGGTGCGCTTTTTGGGTGGCGAAATAGTGACGCCCAACAACCGCCGCAAATTTACCGATGTTGTCAAACTGGCCTATGCCAACCGCATCCAGTTGTGGAGCGACGGCTTTTACCGCACCCCAAAAATCCATTACGACAAAACCACACTCACAGGCCGGCCGTTTTATTACTTTGCTTACGGCGCGGCCTGTACCGAAGTCGCCATTGACACGCTGACCGGCGAGTCGCGGGTGTTGAAGGTCGACATCCTGCACGACGTGGGCACGTCGATCAACCCGGCCATTGACATTGGCCAGATCGAAGGCGGCTTCGTGCAGGGCATGGGCTGGCTGACCACCGAGCAATTGGTGTGGAACGACAAGGGCCTGCTGACGACACATGCGCCCAGCACCTACAAAATCCCGGCGACGGGTGACATCCCCGCACATTTCAAAATAGACTTTTGGCCCGAGCCGAACCGTGAAGACAATGTGTTTGGCAGCAAGGCCGTGGGCGAGCCGCCGTTCATGCTGGCCATCAGCGTGTTCGAAGCACTCAAGGACGCTGTAGCTCACGCCAATCCAGCGAAAAAGCGGGTTGTCCTGACTGCGCCAGCCACGGCTGAGAACATATTGCACAGCTTGCAACTTTTGGCACAGCCCCGCGCCCAGGCGGATTGCGCCGAAGTACACAGCGGTTCAAACTGCGCACCAAATTAAGCCTGCTGCTCCTCAATTTGGGGCTGATGTGCACAACGCACATGCTGACACGAGAAATAAAACGGGCAGACCAGCATGGCATGCTTAATGCTCTGTGTTGTTGAATGGCTAAATGGGTAGCCATTTTTAGAGCCCATCATCCAACAACAGGACGCTTCACATGACTTGCACGCTAAAACTATCTGCTTTGCTCACAATACTCTGCACGGCCACCGGCGCTTTTGCTGCGGACTTTGCCAGCAACACTGTCGGATATCGATATGCACCCAGCCAGTCAGAGCCCGGCGTGACAAGTAAAGTGTCAAAGAATATTTTGACGTTCACGCACTTCAGTACAGACAAATTGGGAACCAATTTTTTTAACATCGATTATTTGAAATCAGCCTCCAACGACCCTGCCAACGGTGGTGGTCAAGGTGCTACTGAATACTACGGCTTTTATCAGCGTAATTTTTCTTTGAGTGCGATGACCGGCAACAAGACCGGCTATGGTTTTGCCAAAGATTTGAGTCTGACAACACGCTTGGATGCGGGTACCAAAAACACCACCTTTGCACCCGCCCCCATGAAGTTGTGGCTTGGCCTGGAAGCAGCCATGCCATTGAGCGCTGGTTTTTGGAATGTCGGCGTGTCCGCTCTTAAAGAAAACAACTACAACGGCATCGTGTTTCCAGGCAAGACGGCCGGCGGCGTGTCATTTAAAGTTGCGCCTGCATTGACAACAGCCTGGGCTATTCCTGTTGGCGACATCGGGACGTTTGCTGGGTTTGGCAGCATTGTTGGCCCCAAAGGAAAGGATGGTTTTGGTGCTGAAACCAAAACCGAAACACTGGTACAAGCCCGCTTCATGTTTGATGTGATGGGAGCCAAAAGCGGTTTGACTGCCGGCATCGGGGTTGAATACTGGAACAACAAGTTTGGCTGCAACAACGGTACCGCCTTCCCGGTCAACTCCTGCAAAGCGACAACACCGTTGCTGCTGGTGCAATACCAGCTTTAAAGCGCGGCTCTACGAAGCAGCATTGATTTGCAGCTTTGACAATGCACATGAGGTTTTGTGGCCAGTCAAACGCATAACCGGCCTCACCCCTGAACACTGTCGATCAAGCAGCACTTGTTGCCTGACGAAATACATCCCACAACATCATCAGCACCGCAAAGCCCATCACGCCCACGCCGCCCCAGCCAAACCAGCGCGTCTTCAGGCCCGATGTGAAGTTGCCCATCACTTCTTTTTTACTTGCCAGCAGCATCAGGCCCACCATGATGGGCACAGCCACCACACCGTTGATGACGGCGCTCCAGTACAGCGCTTTCATCGGGTCTATCGGCGTGAAGTCCAGGCCAGTGCCAACGAGAGTGGCCAAGGCAATGATGGCGTAAAAACGCTTGGCCTCAAACCATTGGCGCTCCAGCCCTTCGGTCCAGTTGAATGCTTCGGCCACGGCGTATGCTGCAGACGATGCCAGCACCGGCACAGCCAGCAAGCCAGTGGCAATGATGCCGCCCGCAAACAGCAAAAACGCAAAGTCACCCGCCAGCGGCCGCAGCGCCTGCGCTGCTTGCGCGGCAGAAGTCACTTCATGAATGCCCGCGCCATACAGCACCACGCCGCCCAGCAACATCACGAAAAATGCGATGCCATTAGAAAATGTCATGCCAATCAACGTGTCACGCTTGACACGTTTTAACTCATCACGCACGTCGCTGTCCGTGCCCAGCCCTTGGCCCTTCAGCCGAAGCTCTTCAACTTCCTGCGAAGCCTGCCAAAAAAACAGGTACGGCGAAATCGTGGTGCCCAGCAGCGCCACAATCATCATCCAATAGCCAGATGTCCACTGCAGCTTGGGAATCACCAAGTCATGCAGCACCTTTGTCCACGGCACGTCGACGATGAACGCAGCTATCACGTAAGCAAACAAAAACAGGGTCAGCCACTTCAAAATGGGGGCCAGCTTGCGGTACGGCACCAACACTTGCAGCAGCACTGTCACCACGCCAAACACCACTGCGTGAAAGTGCGCGCCCCCACCTGCCACCAGCTGCAGTGCTTCACCCATGGCAGCAATATCAGCGGCAATGTTGATCGTGTTGGCCACCACCAGCAGCACCACCATGGTGAGCAAAAACGCGCGCGGTGTGTGGTCACGCATGTTGGCCGCCACACCTTTGCCGGTCACGCGGCCAATGCGCGCGCTGACCAGTTGAATGGCAATCATGAAAGGCAATGACAAAAACACTGTCCACAACAGACCGGTGCCAAACTGCGCACCCGCCTGGGTGTAGGTGGCGATGCCAGACGGGTCATCATCAGCCGCGCCCGTAACAACACCTGGGCCAACATGGCGCAGGAAAGAAGGCAGGTATTTACGCATTCAATGAGCCTAACACGCCACAATGGCTTTTACATGTCAAATTGAGGATTAATCAGGCCTCTAGCCCATACATTATGGGCGCAAGCAGCTACTATTTCAATAGCGTCTGGTTGACAGGGTTCAACCTACGATATGCCGAAAATGCAAGTCTTCAATTGCGTCGGGCGCATAGCCAAGCCCTGCCAGCACGTCCTGGGTATGCTGGCCCAGGCGCGGAGGGCTTGAGCGCACGCCGAGCCGCTGCCCTTGCATCGTGATGGGCAGCAAGATCGTTTTAACAGTCTGGCCAGCATGGATGCCATCGGGCAATTGCACATCAGCCAGCCCACCAGTGGCCAGCAGGTGTTCATCGTTGAGCAATTCTTCGGGTTTGCGAATGGGGGCAAAAGGCAAGCCAGCGCGTTCCATCAGTTCAGCCAGCTCGGCAGCGCTGCGGTGCGCCAGGCGCTGCTGCAAAACAGATTGAAGCCCGGGGCGGGCTTGCACGCGCTGGTTGTTGGTGGCAAGCTCCTGGTCAGCCAGCAAATCAGGCAAGCCCAGCACGCTGCAAAACACGCGCCACTGTGCATCACTGACGGCGGCCAAAAATATCTGCTCGCCGTCTTTCACATCAAACACGTCGTAAACGCCCCAGGCTGATATACGAGACGGCATGGGGGCTGCTGGTTGCCCGGTGACGGCGTATTGCAGCATGTGCTGGCCCACCAGCAGTACGTTGTTTTCAAACAGTGCGCTTTGCACCTCCATGCCCTTGCCGGTGATGCCGCGCTGCACCAGCGCGCCCAGCACGCCAATCGCACCAAACATGCCGCCCATGATGTCGTTCACGCTGGAGCCCGCCCGCAGCGGGTCGCCGGGCCGGCCCGTCATGTAGGCCAGGCCTCCCATCATTTGCACAACCTCGTCAAGCGCGGTGCGGTGGTCATACGGCCCAGGTAGAAAGCCTTTGTGGGCGGCAAAAATAATGCGCGGGTTTGCGGCGTTGAGGGTGGGGTAATCGAGCCCGTATTTGATGAGGGCATCGAGCTTGAAATTTTCAACCACCACATCAGCGCTTGCAGCCAGCTTCCGGGCCACAGCAACGCCTTCCAGGGTGTGCAGATCAATCGCAATCGATTTTTTGTTGCGGTTGAACAGCGGGAAAAAGCCTGCGCCTGAGCCCAGCAAATAGCGGGTGCGGTCGCCACCCAAAGGCTCGACCTTGATCACTTCTGCCCCCATGTCGGCCAGCACCATGCCGCAGGTCGGGCCCATTACCATGTGGGTGAACTCCACCACGCGCAGACCCGCCAACGGCAGCGGCGCAGTTTGAGCATTTGAAGCGTGGTGGTTCATGGCCTCAGTTTAAAACCGAATGTTGTTCTGCATAATTTGAAACATGACCACCTTGCTGATCAAAAACGCACAACTCGTTGCCACTTTTGACCATGCAGACTCCAGCCAGGCCAGAGAGTTGCGCGATGCGTCGGTCTTTGTGAGGGGCAACCTGATTGAAGCAATAGGCCCAGCGTTTGAGATGCCTGAGCATGCCGACGATGTGATTGACGCGCGCGGCCACCTGGTCATGCCGGGGCTGGTCAACACCCACCACCACATGTACCAGACACTCACCCGTGCCATCCCCGATGTGCAAAACGCAGAGCTGTTTGGCTGGCTGCGCGGTCTGTACCCCATCTGGGCGGGGCTGACGCCTGAGATGGTACGCGTGTCTACCCAGGTGGCCATGGCAGAGCTGCTGCTCAGTGGCTGTACCACCAGCAGTGACCACCTGTACATCTACCCCAACGGTGTGCGCCTGGACGACAGCATTGAAGCGGCGGCGCAAATCGGCATGCGCTTTACTGCCACACGCGGCAGCATGAGTGTGGGCCGGTCGCAAGGCGGCTTGCCGCCAGACGCCGTGGTGGAGAAAGAAGCGTTTATTCTGAAAGACACGCAGCGGCTGATTGAGCGCTGGCACGATGCCGCACACGGCGCCATGCTGCAGATTGCGGTTGCTCCCTGCTCACCGTTCAGCGTCAGCCAGGACCTGATGCGTGAGTCTGCCGCGCTGGCCCGCAACCTGGGAGTCCGCCTGCACACCCACCTGGCTGAAAACGACCACGACCTGGCCTATTCGCGCGAAAAGTTCAATTGCACACCTGCCCAGTACGCGCAAGACCTGGGCTGGCTTGGACGCGACGTGTGGCACGCCCATTGCGTGAAGCTTGACGATGCGGGCATCAGCTTGTTTGCTGCCAACCGCACCGGTGTGGCTCACTGCCCGTGCAGCAACATGCGCCTGGCCAGCGGCATGGCACCCATCCGCAGCATGCTGAATGCAGGCGTTCCAGTGGGCCTGGGCGTAGACGGCAGTGCCAGCAACGACGCGGGCCACTTGCTCAATGAAGCCCGCCAGGCCATGCTGGTGGCACGGGTCAGGCGTGCCATGCAGCCGCCCACCACGGATGCAACGGGGCGACTATTTTTTGGGTGTGACCTGGGCCCGGCTGAAATGACGCCGCGAGACGCCTTGGGCATGGCCACGTTCGGTGGCGCGCGTGTGCTGGGCCGCACCGACATTGGGCACCTGGCCCCGGGCATGTGCGCAGATCTCGCCTTGTTTGACCTGCGGACGCTGGCTTTTGCCGGTGGTGCGGTACACGATCCGCTGGGCGCGTTGCTGCTATGCGCCAGCCCGCAAGCGGCCTACACCGTGGTCAATGGCAAAGTGATGGTGCGGCAGGGGCGACTGGCAACTGTAGAGTTAGAGCCACTGGTGGAGCGGCACAACCAGCTGGCGGTGCAGCTGGCTGAGGCCGCACGCTAAATTTTTACTCCCTAATGCGTTGGGAGAGGGTGGGGATGAGGGCCAGCGCAGAGCACTCGATATCTGGGATAATTAGAACTAATAAGCTTGCAACCCAACAAAAACGGGCGCTTGCAGCTATAAAACAAGTAGCGCCCGAAAATCATTCACATTGGTGTGGGTAGGCCCTGTTACCACCAGATCGTTCATCGCTGCAAAGTAACCATAGGCATCATTGCGGTCCAGATGGTCGTCCAGTTTCAAGCCCAGCGCACTGGCTTTGGCCAGCGTGTCGGGCATGACAAAAGCGCCCGCGTTGTCTTCAACCCCGTCAATGCCGTCCGTATCGGCGGCCAGTGCATACACACCGGCCTGGCCTTGCAGCGCCAGAGCCAGGCCCATGCAAAACTCGCCGGCCCGGCCTCCCCTGCCCTTCAGGGCACCCGCTTTCAAGGGTTTGACAGTGACCGTCGTTTCGCCGCCGCTCAATATCACGCACGGTTTTTCAAATGCGCCGCGCCCGTTGGCAACAGCCCGCGCCAGTGCCGCATGCACCTTGCCCACCTCACGCGACTCACCCTCCATTTCATCGCTGAGGATGTAGGCATTCAGGCCCGAAGCGCGTGCGACGTCGGCGGCAGCGTGCAGGCTTTGCTGCGGTGTGGCGATCAGGTGGATTTCATGGCCGGCAAATGCCGCATCACCGGGCTTGGGCGTCTCTAACGCGCCGCTTTCAAGCTGCGCCAGCACGGCAGCAGGTACTTCAATGCCATAGCGCTTCAATATGGCCAGCGCATCTGCACAGGTTGTTGCGTCTGGCACTGTCGGCCCACTGGCGATGATCGACACATCGTCACCTGGCACGTCGCTGATGGCAAGTGTCACTACCCGTGCAGGCGAACATGCAGCGGCAAGGCGGCCACCCTTGATGCGCGACAGATGTTTGCGCACGCAGTTCATCTCTGAAATATTGGCACCGCTGTCAAGTAGGGCTTGATTGATGCGCTGCTTGTCTTTCAATGTCAACCCGTTGGCAGGCAACGTGAGCAGTGCCGAGCCGCCGCCTGATATCAGGCAAAGCACCAGGTCGTTTTCATTCAAGCCCCGCACCATTGCCAGCATGCGCTCAGCTGCCTGCAAACCGGCTGCATCAGGTACCGGGTGAGCGGCTTCAACAATCTCGATGCGCTGTGGTAAATCCGCTGGACGGGGCGGCGTGTGGTGGTAGCGCGTCACCACCAAGCCCTGCACAGGCGCATCTTGCGGCCAAAGCGCCTCGACCGCATGCGCCATGGCCCCGCCCGCCTTTCCGGCACCAATGACGATGGTCCGGCCCTTGGGCAGCTTGGGCAGAAATGCGGCGGTATTGGCAAGCGGCAAGGCGCGTTTGACGGCCACATCAAACAGGTGGCGTAAAAACTCTTTGGGGTGTGCAGCAGGATCAAAAGCGCTTGGCATCATCTAGGTCTCCTGAGCCGATTGTGCCGCGCCCTGTAGGGGCAATTCACAGTCTTGCGATTGCCATCCCTAAAATTAAAAATTTTTAAAGGACACCGCATGAACGCCTACCTCGCCCTGGCCATCGCCATCACCGGTGAAGTGATTGCCACCACTGCCTTGAAGTCCAGCGACAGCTTTACCAGACTGGTGCCGTCCATCATCACTGTCATCGGCTACGGCGTGGCACTGTACTTTTTAACGGTGACGATGGAAACTATTCCTACAGGCGTGGCGTACGCCATCTGGTCAGGCCTGGGAATTGTGCTCATCACGATTGCCGCTTACTTTATTCACGGGCAAAAGATTGATGTGATGGGCATAGTCGGTATGGCGCTGATTGTGGCGGGGGTGGCGGTGTTGAATTTGCTGTCCAAGTCGGCTGGGCATTGATGGCAAGCTGCAGGAATTCGGATTTCTTGTTACACATTGAGGTTGAAGCCAAGATTTACTTCCGAAGCAGGAAATCCACGTATGCCCCAGTTTTCGAGCGATGGCTCGTGCAAAACAATAATGATGTCACTCGGTTGGATACCAAGCTCCCCAAATCGTTGCACGATACCTTCGTATAGCTTGCGTTTGGCTTCAAGTGATCGCCCGGGGAAAATTTGAAACTCTACAAACGTGTAATTTTCAGTTTTACCAGGGGGAGTTGGGAAGTAGTCCGGTTTGTGTTCGACATACCTGATTTGCTTGTCGTCTTCGGGCAGTTTGAACGCGATCAATTGCGTCTGATACACCGCCTCAATCATTGCTAACACCTCTTTTTGGGGGCGAGCGCGACAAACTTCAATTTTTACGATCGGCATACCAAACTCCTTTTTGATGTCACAAAACTTAATAAAAACTATAAGCCGGCTTAAAAAATGCTGGACAGACACTGCGTGCATTTAAGCTGCTTGACACGCTTACCCCATTAAAAGCAGTAGCTGCTTTACGCAAAACTTTCCTGCAAAGCCTCTTGCGCCAGGGTATTGATGCTTTTGCCTTTGGCCTGTGCCGCAATTGCCAGTTTTTCATGCAGTTGCGGCGAAATTCGCAAATTGAATTTACCGGAAAAATGGCGCTTGGGTTCGATCCCTTTTTCAGCGCACACTTCAAGAAACGTATCAAGCGAGCGTTTGAACTCTGCACGAAGTTCTTTCGGGTTTTTGCCGTAAAAATCTGCGCCGCCGTTGAGCCCCAGAATTTCCCCTCTGAACAAATCAAGCTCAGGATCAAATTCAATCGTCGCGTGATAGTCATCAACAGTCATTACATTCGTAGTGTTCATGGGGTTATTCCGTGTTGTTCCAGCCATTTGCGAATTGCTGCCACCGCGCCCTTGTCCGTGTTGGGTGATGGATGGGGGCGGTGAAAGACCCGCACTTCACCGAATAAAAAGACAGAAACCCGACTACCGGCCCTCTCGTCAATTTCTGCACCCAGCTCAATGAAGAGACTTTCTACATCCCGCCACTGCACATTGCCGCTCGTCGGTCGCGAATAAATCGATTCGACAATCCGCTGGTATCGTCGCTTCATGTAGCAATAGTACCATTTTCAAGTACCAAATGCAATGGCCGCTTGGTCCCTGCGAACTGTTGCAGAGTCGTCCTAACTTATCTCTCATCACGTCATGCCAACGAAAAATCCCACCATCACCCTGCGAGATCCACTACCCGGCGATATGGGATGGGTGGTTCAGCAGCATGGGGAGATTTACTGGCGTGAATATGGTTGGGATAGCGGCTTTGAAGCGCTGGTGCTGAAGATCGTCAGCGGCATTGTTCAAAAGTGGCAACCTGCGTACGAAAAATGCTGGATTGCTTAGGTGGGTGGTGTGCGCTGTGGGTCTGTTTTTGTGGTGCGCAAGTCTAAAGCCACGGCACAACTGCGTTTATTGATTTTGACGGCGGACGTGCGCGGGCTTGGCTTGGGCGGCAAGCTTTGTGATGAATGCATTGCATTTGCGCGCAGCGCGGGATATAAAAAGTTGGCGCTGTGGACAAACTCGGGGCTGCAGGCGGCGCGTGCGATTTATTTAAAGCGTAAATTCAGGCTGACGAAGAGTGAGCCGTATCAGGCTTTGGGCATGCACTGGTGGGCGAGACTTGGGAGCTGCAGCTTTGAAGGTCGCCTGAACGGCTTCAGCTTGGCTTTTGTCAATTTTCGCTGACAAAACTCATCCAGCTTTTTTGTCAGCCCACAGCGCGATCCACACAATCGCTGCCAGCAAACCCACCTGCAGCGGCAGGCGCGCAACCAGAGCCCAATATGGCACCAAGGCAAACAACTCTGGCTGCTGCAGCATGTAGAAATGCGCCGGTGTCACAGCCAGCGTCAGCGCAAACAAGCCCCAGGCAGCAAAGCGCCGTGTGCGCGGCCAGAGCAAACCTGCAGCGCCCAGCAACTCAAGAACCCCACTTGCGAGTACGGCCGCTCGTGGCCACGGCACCCAGGGCGGCACGATGCGCATCTCTGCTTGCGTGAAGACAAAGTGGGCTACACCGCCCAACGCAAACCATAGAAACACAAACACCAAGGCGGCGTAACAACTTCGGCTATTGCGCTGCATTTGCCTGTCAACGCTTTGGGGCCGCGTGGTTGAAATCACTCGGTTTTCGCCCCCGCCTCAAACCACTGCTTGACCAGTGCCCGCTCTTCGTCGGTAATGCCGGTTGAGTTGTTCATCGGCATTGCTTTCAGCATCACCACCTGTTGGTAAACCGACTGGGCATGCTGTTTGACCAGTGTCGGCGAATCAAGCCGCACATTCTTCATTTGCACCTGCGCGCCGTGGCAGGCGTAGCAGCGGGATTCAATGATTTGTGATACTTTAAGATAGTCATTTATACTTGTAGCCTTTGTATAAAGGGCGCTATCAGCTCCTGATTTAGTAGCAATCGGCTTCACATCAAGAGGTGCAGGTTTGAGCCACACGATGACCCCAACAATCACGACACATCCCACCAGCGCATAAGCAATCGGGTGGCGATTGCGCCCCAGCTTGTAGCCATGCCGCAGCACAAAAAACTGGCGGATCGCTGCGCTTGCGAACATCATCAAAATCAAAATCAGCCAGTTTTGCGGATGGCTCCAGGTAAAGCTGTAATGGTTGCTGAGCATGGCAAACAGCACCGGCAGTGTGAAGTAGGTGTTGTGCACGCTGCGCTGTTTGCCGCGCAGGCCGTGGATCGGGTCAATCGGGCGGCCAGCCTTGATGTCGGCCACCACGGTGCGCTGGCCGGGGATGATCCAGAAAAACACATTGGCGCTCATGGCAGTGGCGATCATCGCGCCTACCAACAGAAATGCCGCACGCCCTGCAAACAGGTGGCACGCCAGATATGACGCCACGCACACCAGCACCGCCACACCAGCGCCAACGATCGCATCACCGTTTTTGCCCTTGCCAAACACCCTGCAAATCGCGTCATACAACAGCCAGAAAACGACGAAAAACGACAGCGCAACAATGATTGCGGTGCTGGGCTGCCAGTCCATCTTTGACTTGTCGATCAAATAAGCGCTGGCATTCCAAAGATAAGACACAGTCAGCAGCGCAAAACCAGTGATCCAGGTGCTGTAGCTTTCCCAATAAAACCAGTGCAGGTGGCTGGGCATGACCGGCGGCTTGCTGGCAAATTTGACCGGGTGGTAAAACCCGCCGCCATGCACAGCCCACAGCTCGCCGCTGACACCCTGCTTTTTCAGGTCTTCATCCACCGGCGGGGTCAGGCTGGAGTCTAAAAAGACAAAGTAGAAAGAAGACCCAATCCAGGCAATAGCGGTGATGACATGCGCCCAACGCAGCAGCAAATTGGCCCATTCGAGTAAGTAACTTTCCATGGTGCAGACCTTTCAGTCACAAGCAGACAATGCATTGTGCAGACCTGTTCACCACTGCGGGCGCTCTGAACAGCAAACAAGGCCGCGAACAAAAGAAACCTGCATAAGCTGCATGTTTCCCGGCTCCGCTGCGACCCGAAGACGTATTTTAAGCCGGGCCAAGCCTTTGCAACAACTGCGCTGTAACCGCTATTGCAATCACCTCAGGCTCCTTGCCTTTGATGCCCGCCACACCAATCGGGCTGGTGACATGGGCCAGCTCATGAAGCGTGAAGCCTCGCGTCTGAAGGCGGCTGCGAAATGTGGCCCATTTTGTTTTGCTGCCAATCAGTCCAATGTAGGGCAAATCAGCGGTGGCGCGCTGGCGCAACAGGCACGCCGCCAGCACTTCCAGGTCTTCTGCATGGCTAAAGCTCATGATCAGCACTGCTGAAAAGGGTGCAACGTCTTTGACGGCTGACTGCACAGGGTCAGACTGCTCACACACCACACTGCCAGGCAGGTCCGTGGGAAACACGCCGTCACGGCTGTCAATCCACGTCAAGGTAAATGGCAAACTGGACAGCACCCGCACCAGCGCATGGCCCACATGCCCACCGCCAAACAGCGCAACGGGTTGCATCTGCAACTGCAGGCGCTGCGTCAATTCAGGTGTGTCACTGGCACTGACAACTTCAAACTTCAGGTGCATGACACCGCCACAACACTGACCAAGCGATGGGCCCAGTGCAAAGCGTCTGGTCAGCGGCTCGGTCTTGCTGTCGGTCACTAACAGTTTGCGCGCCAGGGCAATTGCCTGGTGTTCAATGTGCCCGCCCCCAACCGTTCCCACCAGCGTATTTTGAAAAACTGCCATCCATGTGCCTGCTTTACGCGGCACTGAGCCTTCGGTCATCTCCACTTCCACCAGCACTGCTGGTTGATGTGCAAGACCTGATCCAAGCTGCTCCAGGTGCGCCTGACGTTGAAAAGTTTGTAAACACATCTTGTATAGGTTAACAAAACCAACACAGGCAGAACAGCAACGGGTTTGTATGGCTTAATCAGCATTGAACTCTCGACAAACACCATGAAACAAACAACTGTGCAGGCGCTGTCCGGTCAATCAATATTTTTAAAAATTGCGCCGGTGGCCTGTGCATTGCTGAGTGCCTGCACGTCACCCATGCCTCCTGCAACGCCGCCTGTTGGTGTGTCTGCCGGGCAGCCATCGCCAGCTGTTATTGGCCCCATCCCTGCTGCCAAAGGCTCTGCCCGAAGCTCTGGTGCCACCACGCCACGAGCTTACCGGTCTGACGGTGCAACGCACTTGTATGGACTGAACGCCGGGCGGATTTACCAAGGCAAAATGCCGCCGCTGCTGTATGCCATTGGCGTGCTGAATGTGGAAATTGACCAGGTGGGGCGCGTGACACGGCTGGACTGGATGCGTGCCCCAAAACATGCGCCCGAGGTGATTGCAGAAATTGAACGCACGGTGCGCAGTGCGGCACCCTTCCCCGCGCCTGCTCGCATGGGCAAAGTGGTGTACACCGACACCTGGTTGTGGCATGTCAGCGGCAAGTTTCAGCTTGACACGCTGACGGAAGGGCAAAACTGAAGTTGCAGCGCTGTCAATTATTCAATTTTCAGGTTCTGCATCTTCACGACATTGCGCCACGCCCGCGTGTCCGCTTCAATAAAACTGCCAAGCAGCGCGGGCGATCCAGGCGCAGACTCTACCGCATCCAGCTTGAATCGGGCCAGTACCTCCGGCAACGCAGCTACTTTATTGATAGCAGCATTTATTGCATTGACAGCCGCTGGTGGCGTTCCGGTAGGTGCCATCAGCGCGAAATAGTTTTGAACATCAATGCCGGCAAATCCGGCCTCTGCCATGCTGGGCACATCAGGCAACGCAGCTGAACGTCTGGCACTGGTCACAGCGAGCGGCTTGATGCGGCCGTCTTTGATAAACGGCAGCAGCGCTGGCACAGTCCCCGTCACAAACTGGATTTGCCCGCCAATCATGTCCATCACCGCTGGCGCCACGCCGCGGTACGGGATGTGGGTAATGAAAGTACCCGTGCGGGACTTGAGCAGCTCCAGCACCAGGTGATTGATGCCACCTGCACCAGCCGAGCCGTAGTTCAGCACGCCCGGTTTTTGCCTCGCCAGTTTGATCAGCCCTGCCATGTCGCTGACAGGCAGATTGGTGTTGGCTGCCCATACCAGCGGGCCACTGGCAATCATGCCCAAAGGCGCAAACTGTTGCACCGGGTCGTAACCCGCGCTGGGCAGCGATGCGGCAACTGTCGTGAAGGGCGAAGCGGCAAGCAGCAGCGTGTAACCATCAGGCGCAGCTTGCGCCACAAACTGCGTGCCAATGGCGCCCGATGCGCCGGTGCGGTTTTCGACCACAAAGGCGCTGTTCATCACCTCGCCCAAACGCTGCGCCATCAGCCTGCCCATGGCGTCGGTGCCTGCGCCCGCTGCAAAAGGCACAACGATTTTGATGGTTTTTCCAGCAGCTGGAAAACCTGGCGTTTGTGCAAAGGCAGGCAGTGCGCTGGCCGCCAGCAGCACAAGGCTATTGCGGCGCGACAGCCTGGCAGTCAAGGTCATGGTCAACTTCCGCGGTAGGTTGAATAGCTCCAGGGGCTGACCAGCAGCGGCACGTGGTAATGAGCATGGATGTCAGCCACGCCGAAATCGATGCTCACCTGGTTTAAAAAATTTGGCTCTGGCAAGGTGATGCCAAGCAATTTGAAATAGCCCGCAACATCAAAAACCAGCCGGTAGGTACCAACCTTCAATGAAGCGTTGTCGTACAAGGGGCCGTCGGGGTTGCGCCCATCACTGTTCAATGTGAACTGCTTGACCAGCGTGGCAGCTTGTCCGTTCGTTGTGAAAAGTGAAACAGCCATGCCACCAGCCGGTGCGCCGTGCATGGTGTCCAGTACATGTGTGCTCAGGCCCATGGTGCATGGCTCCAAATAAGGTTCATAACAAATCGGGGGTGTACAAGCCTAGTGGCTGGCTGATAATTGCGCTCATGATAGCCGCCGACCGAGTCAACCCGTTGACAGCCAGACATTGACCTCACCATGACGCAAAGCCCACTGCACGCTGAATATCCCCGCGATTTGGCCGGCTACGGCAGCAACCCGCCGCATGCCGGGTGGCCAGGAAAGGCCCGCATTGCCGTGCAGTTTGTATTGAACTATGAAGAGGGCGGCGAAAACTCGGTGTTGCATGGCGATGCGGGGTCTGAGCAGTTTTTATCCGAGATGTTCAGCCCACCCAGCTTTGCCGACAGGCACCTCAGCATGGAAAGCATTTATGAATACGGCTCACGCGCCGGCGTGTGGCGCATTTTGCGGGAGTTTGAAAAACGCCAACTGCCACTAACGGTATTTGGTGTAGGCATGGCGCTGCAGCGAGCACCGGATGTGACAGCCGCTTTTGTGGAGCTGGGCCATGAGATTGCCTGCCACGGCTGGCGATGGATCAACTACCAGCAGATCGACGAGGCGACTGAGCGAGAGCACATGCGACTGGGCATGGACGTCATAGCCAAACTCACAGGCACAACACCGCAAGGCTGGTACACCGGCCGCGACAGTCCCAACACACGCCGCCTGGTGGCAGACGATGGCCGTACGCTGTATGACAGCGACTACTACGGTGATGACCTGCCGTTCTGGACGCAGGTCGCGCGAACTGACGGCGCAGCAGTGCCGCGTCTGGTCGTGCCTTACACGCTGGATGCCAACGACATGCGCTTTTCATCCGCGCAGGGTTTTGCTCAAGGGGAAGATTTTTTTATTTACCTGCGTGACAGCTTTGATGCGCTGTACGCCGAAGGCGACCCCGCTGGACATGACCGACCCAAGATGATGAGCATCGGCATGCACTGCCGTTTGCTGGGCCGGGCCGGGCGGATTGTGGCACTGCAAAAATTTCTGGACCACATTGAAAAGCACCACCATGTGTGGGTCTGCCGCCGCATGGACATTGCGCAGCACTGGCAGGCTGCGCATCCTTTTTTGACGAGCACCCAATGAGCATCACACTGAATCAGATCAACGCAGCCACGCTAGCCGAAGCTGTGCAACTGCTGGACGGCCTTTACGAACACTCGCCATGGATCGCCGAAAAAGCTTTGGCCTCAAGGCCGTTTCAGTCGCTGGCGCATTTAAAGCACGTGATGGCCACCGTGCTGCAAGCAGCCGGACGCGAGGCACAGCTGGGTTTGATACGCGCCCACCCCGAGCTGGCTGGCAAGGCAATGATCGGCCAAATCCTGACAGCCGAATCCACCAATGAACAAAGCACAGCTGGCCTGACGCAATGCACGCCCGAAGAATTTGCAACGATCCAGCAACTCAATACCGACTACAACGCCAAATTTGGCTTTCCGTTTATCCTGGCAGTGCGCGGCCCGCGCGGCAAGGGCTTGAGCAAACAGCGAATCATCAGCACCTTCGCCCGCCGACTGGGCAACCATCCAGAGTTTGAACTGGCCGAGTGCCTGCGCAACATTCACCGCGTGGTGGAACTGCGGCTGAATGACAAATTTGCCGCGCAACCTGCGCTGGGCAATGAGCTTTGGGACTGGCATGAAGCGCTGGCGCAGCACAGCGACACTGGCTACAAAGAAAAGGGCCAGCTCACTGTGACTTACCTGACCGATGCCCACCGGGCCTGCGCAGCGTTCATCAAAAATAAGATGGGTGAATGCGGCTTTGACAATATCAATATTGATGCAGTCGGCAATGTGGTGGGGGTCTACAAAGCAGCCACATCTGATGCCAAAACCCTTTTGACTGGCAGCCACTTTGACACCGTGCGCAATGGCGGCAAATACGACGGCCGCCTGGGAATTTTGGCGCCCATGATGTGCGTGCGTGAGCTGCATGCCCAGGGCAAACGTCTGCCTTTCAATATCGAAGTGGTTGGCTTTGCCGAAGAAGAAGGCCAGCGCTACAAGGCAACTTTTTTGGGTTCAGGCGCTTTGCTGGGCGAATTCAAACCCGAGTGGCTGGACCAGAAAGACGCCGATGGCATCACCATGCGCGAGGCCATGGTGCAAGCCGGTTTGAACCCGGCCGACATCCGCCTCATCCAGCGGGACGCTTCAAAGTATTCAGGCTTTGTCGAAGTGCATATTGAGCAAGGCCCGGTGCTCAATGCACTTGACATTCCGCTTGGCATTGTCACCAGCATCAATGGCAATGTGCGCTACTTGTGTGAAATCACCGGCATGGCCAGCCATGCGGGCACCACACCCATGGCCACGCGGCGTGATGCCGCAACAGCAGCTGCTGAAGTGGCGCTGTATGTTGAAAAGCGAGCCGCACAAGACGCAGGCTCTGTGGGCACTGTCGGCATGTTGAATGTGCCCAATGGCTCGATCAACGTGGTGCCAGGGCGCTGTCTTTTTTCACTTGACTTGCGTGCGCCAGTGGATGCGCAGCGCGACGCACTGGCGGCAGATGTGCTGGCCGAGTTGGCTGCCATTTGCCAACGGCGCGGCGTGCATCACACAGTGGAAATGACTGAACGCGCCGCTGCAGCGCCCAGCGCACCCGCATGGCAGCAACGTTGGACAAAAGCCGTTCGGGCGTTGGGCGTTCCGCTGCACGCCATGCCAAGTGGCGCAGGCCATGACGCGATGAAGCTGCACAAAATCATGCCGCAAGCCATGCTGTTTGTGCGCGGCGAAAACTCAGGCATCAGCCACAACCCGCTGGAAAGCACCACCAGCGACGACATCCAGCTGTGCGTTGATGCCTTCACACATTTTTTGATGCAACTGGCTGACGAAAAACAATGACAGACTACGAAAAAATTGACAGCTGGATTGACGCACACTTTGACGAGCAGGTGGCCTTTTTGCAGGCACTGATCCGTGTGCCCACTGACACACCGCCTGGCAACAATGCACCGCATGCCGAGCGCACGGCCGAGCTTTTGAGTGCAATGGGTTTTGACGCTGAAAAACACCCCGTACCTGCTGCTGACGTTCATGCTGCAGGGCTGGAGTCCATCACCAACCTGATCGTGCGCCGCAAATACGGCAACTTGGCTGGCGCGGGTAAAACTGTGCTCTTGAACGCCCATGGCGATGTGGTGCCGCCCGGTGAAGGCTGGACCAAAGATCCGTATGGCGGCGAGATAGAGGACGGCAAGATTTATGGCCGAGCCGCCGCGGTCAGCAAGTGCGACTTTTCAACATTCGCATTTGCAGTGCGGGCGCTTGAAGCTGTAGCCAAACCCACACACGGCGCCGTGGAGCTGTTGTTTACTTATGACGAAGAATTTGGAGGTGAAGTTGGCCCGGCCTGGCTGCTCAGGCACCACATCATCCATCCCGATTTGATGATCGCGGCAGGCTTCAGCTACCAGGTGATCACGGCGCACAACGGCTGCCTGCAAATGGAAGTGACCGTGCATGGCAAGATGGCGCATGCGGCGATTCCAGACTCAGGCATTGACGCATTGCAAGCCGCCAACAAAATCTTGACTGCGCTGTATGCTCAAAACGCGCTGTACAAACAGATCACATCCGGCGTCGAGGGCATCACTCACCCGTACCTGAACATTGGCACGATCGAAGGCGGCACCAACACCAATGTGATACCGGGCCGCGTGACCTTCAAACTGGACCGCCGCATGATCCCCGAGGAGAACCCGGCCGAGGTTGAAGCGGCGTTGCGTCAGATTATCGAAAGCACAGCCGCGTCAATCGCCGGCGTTTTCGTCGACATCAAACGCATCCTGCTGGCCAGAGCCATGCAGCCCCTGCCTGGCAACAAGCCGCTGGTTGAAGCTATCCAGAAACATGGCAGGGCAGTTTTTGGTGAACCTATTCCTGCACTCGGTACGCCGCTTTACACCGACGTGCGGCTCTTTTGCGAGGCAGGCATACCCGGCGTGATTTATGGTGCCGGGCCACGCACGGTGCTGAAGTCCCATGCCAAACGTGCCGACGAGCGTCTGGACCTTGAAGACTTGCGGCGTGCAACAAAGGTTGTTGCGCGTTCATTGAAGGACTTGCTGGCCTGAGCCGTGCTTGTGCTGACAGGGGGTATTCACGGAGGCTTTTCCGCCTTCAGGCCTGCAAAATACAGTTATCCTGCCCGAAAATAAGGCGCTGGCCGATTGCGATTTTTTGGCACGATTTTTTATCCCGGGCACTGTTATTGCTTGCCACAGTCAGCAGCATTCTTGACATTTACAGGCTGATTTTTTGACTCTTTTATTTGGAATTTCCCATGACGAAACGCACCTTCATCAAAACCGCCGCCGCCCTGGCCATGGCCGTCACTTTCAGTGGCGTCCATGCACAAACCACACCGATCAAATTCCAGCTCGACTGGCGCTTTGAAGGCCCGGCTGCATTGTTCCTGACCCCTGCAGCCAAAGGCTATTTCAAAGACAAAAAACTGGACGTTGCAATTGACGCTGGCAATGGTTCGGGCGGTACAGTCACCCGGGTGGCCTCGGGTGCCTACGACATGGGTTTTGCAGACCTGGCAGCGCTGATGGAATTTCATGCCAACAACCCCGACGCGCCCAACAAGCCCGTTGCGGTGATGATGGTCTACAACGACACGCCGGCTTCAGTCATGTCATTGAAAAAATCTGGCATCAAAACCGTGGCTGACCTTTCCGGCAAAAAACTGGGCGCACCGGTATTTGACGCAGGACGACGTGCCTTCCCGATTTTTGCCAAAGCCAACAACATCACCGGCGTTCAGTGGACAGCGATGGACCCGCCGCTGCGCGAAACCATGCTGGTGCGCGGCGACATTGATGCCATCACTGGTTTCACCTTCACATCGCTTTTGAACCTCGAAGCGCGGGGCATCAAGGCTGAAGACGTCACCGTCATGCCTTACCCCGACAACGGCGTGAAGCTGTACGGCAACGCGATCATTGCATCGCCCAAAATGATCAAAGAGAACCCGGAAGCCATCAAGGCGTTTCTGTCGGCCTTTGCCAAGGGCATGAAGGACGTGATGGGTAACCCAGCCGCTGCGATCGGCGATGTCAAGGCGCGTGACGGCATCGTGAACGTCGAGCTTGAAACACGCCGCCTGAAGCTTGCCATCGACACGGTCATCAACAGCCCGAACGCCCGCGCCGAAGGCTTTGGCAAGGTCAATGGACCGCGCCTGTCGCTGATGGCATCACAGGTGTCGGATGCTTTCAATACCAAGACACGGGTAAACCCCGACGCGGTCTGGACGGCTGCTTACCTGCCAACAGCCACAGAGCTGAACGTGTTGCCGAAAAAATAATCTCGCCGCAATCCTGTTCAATGTCAGACGCTATTTTTTCAATAGCAGCTTGCGCCCGTTTTAATTGGGCCGCAGGCACTTTTAACACTTAAAAATGCCAGTCAACGATCCTGCCAGGCCTTTTGTCGACTTCACCGATGTCTGGCTGGCCTACAACGACGAGCTGCTGGCCAAAAAGCAATACGCGGTTGAAGCCATTGACCTGAAAGTCATGCAAGGCGAGTTCATTGCGATTGTTGGTCCATCGGGTTGCGGCAAGTCAACTTTCATGAAGCTGGCGACCGGCTTGAAGATGCCTTCGATTGGCAAAATCCTGATCAACGGGCAGCCTGTTACGGGGCCTTTGAAAATCTCCGGCATGGCCTTTCAGGCGCCGTCGCTTCTGCCCTGGCGCACCACGCTTGACAATGTGCTGCTGCCACTGGAAATTGTGGAACCCTACCGCAGCAGCTTCAAGGCCAAACGCAAAGAGTATGAAGCGCGCGCTCTCAAGTTACTGGAAAGCGTGGGCCTGGCGGGGTATGGCGACAAGTTTCCGTGGCAACTGTCAGGCGGCATGCAGCAGCGGGCCAGTATTTGCCGGGCACTGGTTCATGAACCCAAAATGCTGCTGCTTGACGAGCCGTTTGGAGCGCTCGACGCCTTCACCCGTGAAGAGCTGTGGTGCATTTTGCGTGACCTGTGGGCAGTGCAAAAATTCAATGTCATTTTGGTTACGCACGATTTGCGCGAGTCGGTGTTTTTGGCCGACACGGTGTATGTCATGAGCAAAAGCCCCGGCCGCTTTGTCGTCAAAAAAGACATCAATCTGCCGCGCCCGCGCGACCTGGAGGTGACCTACACCAAAGAATTTTCAGACATCGTGCATGAACTGCGCGGACACATTGGCGCCATTCGTCAAACTGCTGCAATCGCGGCTTGATTCCATTTCAAATGAACAGTAAAAAACTTCAATTCTGGGCCCCGTGGGTGCTCCTGGCCATTATTCTGGCGCTATGGCAGCTGATCTGTACCGTGTTCAAGGTGTCTGAGTTCATTTTCCCCAGCCCCTTGCGCATTGCCACCCAGACATGGGAATTCAAGGAAGTCATTTTGGGTCACGCGTGGCGAACCTACTGGGTCACCATGGTGGGGTTTGGCATCGCCATTGTGGTGGGCGTGCTGCTGGGCTTTGTGGTGGGTTCGTCACGCATGGCTTATGCCGCGGTGTATCCGCTGATGACGGCATTCAATGCCTTGCCCAAGGCGGCGTTCGTGCCAATCCTGGTGGTGTGGTTTGGCATTGGCATTGGCCCGGCGATTCTGACGGCTTTTCTGATCTGCTTTTTCCCCATCATGGTCAACATTGCCACGGGCCTGGCCACACTGGAGCCCGAGCTGGAGGACGTGCTGCGCGTGCTGGGCGCAAAGCGCTGGGACGTGCTGGTCAAGGTGGGGCTGCCGCGCTCGATGCCCTACTTTTATGGATCGCTCAAAGTTGCGATCACGCTGGCATTTGTCGGCACCACGGTCAGCGAGATGACCGCCGCCAACGAAGGCATTGGCTACCTGCTGATCTCGGCAGGGTCATCGATGCAAATGGGCCTGGCGTTCAGCGGCCTGGTCGTGGTGGGTGCGATGGCCATGGTGATGTATGAGCTGTTCAGCTACATTGAAAAGCACACCACGCAGTGGGCCCACCGCAGCTCAAACAACGAGTAATTGCCGCCCCTCGGCAGACCTGCCATGACTCCCGAACAAGTCATTCGCCACCTGCGCCGTGCCAATGAGGTTGCCAAGCGTGCCATGGCCAATGGTCATCACCCTTTTGGAGCGGTGCTTGTGGCGCCGGATGGTGACACCGTCCTGGCTGAGCAGTGCAATGTTGACACCGTCAACCATGCCGAGTCGGTGCTGGCCCGCACGGCAGCATTGAACTACAGCACAGACTATTTGTGGCAGTGCACGCTGGTCACCACCTTTGAGCCCTGCGCCATGTGCGCAGCCACAGCCTACTGGGCTCACATTGGCTGCGTTGTGTATGGCGCGTCTGAAGAAAAGCTGCTTGACCTGACGGGCAAGCATGCAGACAACCCCACCCTGAACATGCCATGCCGCCAGGTGTTTGCCAGTGGGCAAAAGGCCGTTGAGGTCGTCGGCCCGGTCCCTGAGCTCGAAGCCGAATTGCTTGCACTTCATGCCGGCTTCTGGTCGCCATCCAAAAGCGTCTGAAAGCTTATCTTTTGGTAATTTGAAGTCTAAAATCGGTTTCAAGCCTTATAAATACGGGCGCTAGCAGCTCCTGATTTTGTAGCATATTAAAGCTGCCGACCGTAGCTGCCAGACGATCTGGCACAAAAGCTGCCCGACTGACTTCCTGTCCAGCGCGTACCCCGCCTGACGGGCAAAGCCTTCGATTTCACGAACCGGGAGAATTCGATGCAAAGTCGTTGATTGATTCAGGCCGCCTCCGGTGTGGCTCTGTGCGCTGCCGTGCCATTTGTTCGTGCGCAGGGCAGCCTGCAAAAGCTCAAGTTCAACCTGGACTGAAAAATTGAGGCCTCAGGCGCGGGCTTTTTGCTGGCGCAGCAGCGCGGTTACTACAAAGACACCGTTCTGGACCTGACGATTGACACCGGCAACGGGTCAACTGCTGCGATCAGCCTGGTGTCTGGCGGTGCCTACGACGTGGCGTCGGCCGATTTGTCGAGCATGATTGAGTTCAACACGGCCAACCCCAGCAGCAAACTGGTAGCGGTGGCAATCCAGTGCGACCTGAACCCCAACGCGGTGATGGAGCGCAAAGACGGGCCGATCAAGAAGCCTTCAGACCTGGCAGGCAGGACCCTGCTCAGCCAGCCTTCTAATGCCTCGCGCAAGTTGTTTCGAATATTTGCCAAGGCGCAAGGATTTGACCCTGCCAGCGTGAAGCGGGAAAACGTCACGCCCGACATTGGTGACACCCGGTTTGTGAAAGGTGACTTTGATGGCGTGGCCTACTTTTACTTCACCGGGTTGCTGAACCTGAAGTCGCGCGGCATGATGCCTGAGCAGCCGACGATGTTCAGATTTTCGGACCTGGGCATGCGCTCCTATGGCAACGGCCTGGTCGCCAACCCCAAGAGCCTGTCCGAATCACCTGACGCGATACGCGCCTTTGTCAAGGCCAGCACGCGCGGGTGGATTGAGGCCCTGGCCGACCCGAAAGCAGGCGGCGCAGCCATCAAGGCACGCAAGCCGCTGGCGCCCGAAGCGATTGAGATGGAACGGCTGCAGCTGATTGCCAGTGGGTCCATGCGCACGCCCGACACGCTGGCCAACGGCTAGGGTGCAGCGACCCTGGTGCGCCTGCAGGCCGCGCTGGACGAAACGGTCAGTGCATTGGGTTTGAAGCCTGGATTGACGGTTGCCGACATCCGGACCGACAAGTTTTTACCCGGCTCAGCAGACCGCAAACTGAAAGCCTGAGCCCGGGCCTGAGCCTCAGCTTGGGAATAACCCCTGAAAACAGCATGACGATCCCCGTCATTGATCTGAGCCAGGCCTGGGTGGCTGGCAGCCCAGCCAGCGCCGCCATGGCCACCGGCTTCTTTCATATCAGCAACCACGGCGTGAGCGACGAACTGTTGGCCAGCCAGTTCGAGCTGACGCGGGTGTTGATGGACTTGCCGCTGGCCACCCGGCAGGCGCTGTCAGTACGAAACCCAGCGTCCATGCGCGGCTTCGAGGCACTGGCCAAAAAAACACTCGACGAGACCGCCAGGCACGAGTTGAAGGAGTGCTTTTACTGCGGCATGGCCTACCCGCCTGACCACCCTGACGGGCTGGCCGACTGTCAAAGCGGCGGCTTGCTGTCAAGTTTTTCTACAGCCTGTTCGGCAAGTGCATCCACAACCAGCTTGCCTTTGACCTTTGACCTTTGACCTTTGACCTTGGGCTGTTGGGCATGCCCGGTGGCGTCGTGCACCGTTCGCCCATTTACCGCTGCACACAAGCCACGAGCTTTGAGCTTGGCTTTCACGCTGCGCCCGCGTATGCGCTGCTGGGCGTGGCAGACCGGGCACCAGCCCCGCTGCAAACGAGCCCGGTCACGAGCTACGCCACTTTCACGCCCGGCAGTTGCGCAGAAGTCGATGCGCTGAGCAGACCAGCTGCAGCCCTGGGTGGCCGCATCATCAAGTCGCCCTACCCCACCTGCTACGGACTTTGGCAAGCTGTATTGGCCGACCCCGAAAACAACATGTTCCGTTTGAGTTTCAAGGGCCTGCCTGAGGGCGTTGCAGCGTCAAAACTGCCTGCGTGAAGGCTAAAACTAGCATAATTTACTGGTCAAAAACAGCTTTTACCCAATAGATACGGGCGCAAGCAGCTCCTGATTAAATAGCAAACGCATCAGTTGTGGACTTCAGCCTCGCCGTGCCGGCTCAGCAATTCCATCAGCTTGCGGCGTATCAGAATCCCGGGCCTGTCGGAATCCATCGAATATTCAATGCCGCGCCGCCGTGGGTCGACCACTGCGTCAGGGTCGGTGGATTCGAGAATGTCCTTGTCTTCCTTGGTGATCTCGTCGTCAAAGTCGATCAGCATCTGCGCGGGGCAATCGGCCTCGGTGTCGTTGCGGAACAGCCATTGGCAGAGCATCATGCTGCGGTCGTCTATCGGCGTAAAGCAGTTGATGATGATGTGACGCCGCCCTGGCGCGCCATCCACCGAGGGGTACTCAATGTCCAGCCGCCTTGAAAACGGCAAAAAGTAGGCATTGCGCATATGCCGCGTGGTGATGGCATCTTTCACGCCGCTGATGCGTTGAAAGCGCTCGGGGTTGGCCGCTTCAATCAAAGTCTCTGCATAAAAGCCGGTGTCGTTTTCTACCAGCTCGTACTTGCTGGGCTTGGGGCTGGCCGCCACACCAAAGGTGGCGCGGTGGACAAAACTGAAGTGCGAGTTGTCAAAGGAGTTTTCGAGCGCGCGCATCGGGCTGGTTTGCCAGCGGTCGTAAAACTGAAAGATGGTGCGGTAAGCCGGGTCGGTAAATTCAGGCACGTCGGGAATGTCGGCCACCGGGTCTTCCAGTGC
Organism: Polaromonas sp.; assembly: GCA_025362315.1. Lineage (GTDB taxonomy): Bacteria > Pseudomonadota > Gammaproteobacteria > Burkholderiales > Burkholderiaceae_C > Polaromonas. The sequence goes on along the minus strand of JANYGP010000098.1, from coordinate 39,686 downwards.
CACCCAGGCGTAGCCGTACCTTGCAGTCGCGTGGTATGCGGTGGTTTTGTAGTCCGGCATGATGGTGCGGCCCGCTTCAAACTGCGGGATATTGACGACTTGCCCGCTGGGCGCGTAGGTCCAGCCGTGGTAGCCGCACTGGATGTTGCCCTGCTTGCAGGCTTTGCCGGCAGCATCCACGCACCAGCCTTTGGACAGTTTGGCGGTGCGGTGGCAACAGCGGTCGCGCAACGCAGCGGGCTGGCCTTGCGCATCTAAAAACACCACGATGTTTTCACCCAGCAGGGTAAACGGTTGGGGCCCGTCTGCCAGGGCCGTCAAAGGCATGACGGCGTGCCAGAACTTGCGAAAAATAGGTTGTTGCGTGACCAGCATGAAGCGCTCCTGGATAAGAAATATACCTGTTGGGATGTACCAAAGGGGATGTCCCAAAGCAGCTGTGCAAGAGCAATTTCCCGCCGCAATCACGGCTTGCCTGCCCTGAATGGGGTGAACGCTTCTACTCTCGCTGAAAATTATCGAGCATAAATCGCGCCACATGGCACGTTGCGTGCTGACAGACAAAACACAACGCATCAAACCCAACCAACCGCCATGAACCCATTGCCCATCCCTTCAGATCTCAATGCAGTTGACACCGCTTTCATGCAGCAGGCCAACAGGTGGGCGCAGACAGCGCGCGAGCGGGGCAACCGCCCGTTTGGTGCTGTGGTCGTCTCGCAGGCAGGTGTGGTCTTGACAGAAGCCTACTGCAACACCACTGAGACGGGCGACTGCACAGGCCATGCCGAAACCAACGCAGTTCGCCAGCTCAGCCCCAAGGTCAGCCGCGAGGTGCTGGCCAGCAGCACGCTGTACTCATCCGCCGAGCCTTGCGTGATGTGCGCAGGCGCGATTTTCTGGTCAGGCATTGGCCGGGTGGTGTTTGGCATCGATGCCGTGCGGCTGCGGGTGTTCCGGGGCGAAGTGGCTGAGCAAAAAGACGCCGAATTGTCCTGCCGCGATGTGTTTGATGCCTCGCCCCGCGTGATTGAATGCATTGGCCCAGCGATGCTGGACCCATGCAGTGTGCCCCACATCGGGTTCTGGAAAACCTGACACAGCGCCACAAACCAGCCTGCTCGCCGGTCGTGGTGCTGATCGGGGGACCCGGACTGAAAATGCCTGATGTCAGGGCGCAGCACTGGCTATTCCGATAGGCCGGATCAGATTCAGATTGTTCGTAGCAACCAGCTGGCAGGTTCCGGCGCCTGACACATTGCATTTTGCAAGGCCATTGACCACGAAGTTGCCATTGAATACGGGTGCATACAGCGCGCCGTCCGTACCAAAGCTCAGGTTCCCCACTGTGGTTGCCACAGTGCCACCAAATAGTTTTCCGGTGTCAATGGTCTGAACAAGTGCTTTTGTACTGGTGTTGTAGCTTCGGATGCCACCGCCAAAATCGCTGGTGTAAAGCAAGCCGTCAGGCCCGAATACCAGCCCCAAAAGACTGATGTAACCTCCGCCATTGGGCGTCGGCGTGGGTGCCGGTGCAAAGACTTCTCCCGCACCTGTCGCCACATCGTAACGAAGCACCTGGCTGTCAAATTTGTAGTTGATGCCGCCGGTGCCATCTGCAACGCTGCCCTGAGTCGTCACATACAGCTTGCCGCCTGGTCCAAACAAGATGTCGTTCGGGCCATTGAGCAACCCGCCCGCAGTGCCGTCACCTTTGGCAAACACGGAGATGAAGGCGCCTGTTTTTCCGTCAAACTTCAGGATTTGATCGCTCCTGAAACTGGCAACGTACAGATTGCCATCGGGCCCGAACGCGTTGCCATAGGGGCGCCGCATGCCGCTGCCTTGGGCAAACACCCCTAAAAATGCGCCAGTCTTACCGTCGTATCGCAGAATTTGTCCACTGGTGTTGCTGCCACTGCTGACATACAGATTGCCATCAGGGCCAAAGGTCAGATCGTCCGGATCGGTCAAACCACCCGCCCCTGGCGCAATAAAGTCCTTGATATAGGCACCTGTGGAACGGTCAACGCTGACCACGTTGTTGCCACGCGTGTTGCCGATCAGCAGCACTGGCGGCGTCACTGCTGCCACGCCTGGGGTGACGCTGCTGGATGTGCCGCCCCCGCAAGCCGCCAGCGAACCCAGTAGGGCAGTCAAACCTGTGGCAAGAACAAATTTACGGGCCTTGCTACCCATAGAAAGCAGTTTCATACAAATACCCTTCAGAACAGTTGAAGTGAGGAGAAATTTGCTTTAGCAAGTACCGCGCCAGAGAAATCAAAAAAACACCATGCACAAAACAAGTGCGTTTCATGCGCCATTGGTGTGCATTGAATTCACAGAAGACGCGCCAAGCGCTGGCACGTGTTTTGCGCAGAAGACTAATCAAATCAATGCAAAGCGGCTGGCCCGCCAATCTGCAGAGAGCCAACTTTTCAACAGGCAATCGTGATGCGCGTTCTAGTGATTTACAGCCACCCAGTTGAGACCAGTTTCAATGCAGCACTGCATGAAGAAGTCGTCAAAAGTCTGCGCAGTGTCGGGCATGAGGTGGATGACTGCGACTTGTATGCAGAAGACTTCAACCCGGTCCTGAGCCGCGCCGAGCGGCTGGGCTACCACAACGTGCCGGGCAACCAGCTGCCAGTGCAGCGCTATGTTGACCGCCTGCTGTGGGCCGAAGCACTGGTGTTTTGCTTCCCAACATGGTGCTTTGGCATGCCGGCCATGCTCAAAGGGTTTTTTGACCGGGTACTGATGCCAGGTGTGGCCTTTGACATCAGCGACCCGCAGAACGTCAAACCCGCGCTGACCCACATCAGGCGCATCAGCGCCGTGGTGACCTATGGCCGCCCGCGCTGGACGGCCATGTTGATGGGCGACCCGCCGCGCAAATCCGTCACCCGGTATCTGAAGCTGTTGACCGGCGGCCGCGCCCGTACCGACTACCATGCCCAGTACCACATGAATGTGGCCACGCCCGAACGCCTGAACGCCTTCAAGGCCAAAGTGGGGCGGGCCATGATGCGCCTGGCTTGACACTGCCTTAACCTGATTGTTATGTACACCTCTCCCGACAACGTTTCTCCCGATAACACCGCACCCGACAGGTTGATTAATGCACGCTTGCCGCGCTGGCTTTTACCTGCTCACTGGCCGGGCAACAACGGCCAGCCTGAGCTGGCGGACATCCACATTGCAAACGGGCTGATCGTCAGCCTTGAGCCCAGCTCTGCAGCCGCTGTCCCCGCTTGGGACCTGGCAGGTGCACTGGTGCTGCCCGCGCTGGTGGATGCACACACCCACCTTGACAAAACTTTTACATTGCCACGCATGGGTGCCATCGAGCCTGGTTTGCTGGGCGCAATTGCTGCCATGATGCACGACCGGAGCACCTGGACCACCACCGACATCCGGCAACGCGCCGGGCAAGCCTTGCAATGGGCGTACAGCGCTGGCGTGAGCCATGTGCGAACCCACTGCGACTGGTGGGAGGCAGACAGCGTGCCCATGGCATGGGATGTCCTGGGCGAGCTGGCTGACACCTGGCGTGACCGCCTGACGCTGGAGCGTGTCAGCCTGATGCCACTGCATCTGTTTACAGACCGCAGCACCGCCAACAAACTGGCGGCACAAATCGCCGCCAGCGGGCCCGGCGCGTGCATGGGAGGCTTTGTGCACACCACCAACTGGAACGCCGCCGCATTGCGCTATTTGCTGGAGGCTGCCGCGGCCTGTGGGCTGGACGTTGACTTGCACATGGACGAAGAATTGAATCCAGCAGCTTGCGGGTTGGCCACCACGGCAGCACTCGTCAAGGACATTGGATTTGCTGGCCATGTGGTGTGCGGCCACAACTGCGCACTGAGTGCGCAGGATGAATCGGTGGCGCTTCAAACGCTGGATGCCGTGGCTAAAACCGGCATCACCCTGATCACCCTGCCAATGACCAACCTGCTGCTGCAGGACGCGGTAACAGACAGGACTCCGCGGCATCGCGGCCTCACCCTTGTCCAGGAAGCCCGGACCCGCGGCATCAAGGTCCTGGTGGCCAGCGACAACGTACAAGACCCGTTTTGCCATGTCGGCAGCTATGACCCGATAGAAGCCTTTGCTGCGGGGGTACTGGCAGCCCAGCTGAACGCGCCGTTTGATGTCTGGTCTGAGTCGCTCTGCCGAGCAGACTGGCTGCGCAGGGGGCCGGACGTCATGCCCTTGAGACCCGGCAGTCCTGCCGACCTGCTGATTTTCAAAAATAGCAGTCCGTGGGGCTTCCCGTCCCGAACGCATGAGCGCACGGTTTTGCGGCGGGGTCAGGTTATCCCCTCCGACGTTTGATCAAACCAAAAGGAAAACCCGATGCTGCACGGCTACATCCCTTCGCACCGCTACTTGCCCTACCTGAGCTGGACACAGATTGCCGAGCTGCCCGACAAGGAAAACACTGTCATCGTGCTGCCCACAGGCGCCACCGAACAGCATGGACCGCACCTGCCGTGTGCGGTTGACACCATCATCTGCAGCGGCGTGGTGGGCCACGCGCTGGCGCGACTGCCCGCTGACATTCCCGCATTTGCGATGGCGCCTGTTACCTACGGCAAATCGGAAGAGCACCTGCATTTTCCTGGCACCATCACACTGACCGGTCAAACGCTTCTGGCCACGATGAATGAAATTGGCGAGTCGGTGTACCGGGCCGGCTTTCGCAAGCTGCTGATCGTCAACGGCCACGGCGGCCAGCCGCAGGTCATGGAAATGTCTGCACGTGAAATGCGGCTGCGCCACGGAGACTTTATTGTGGTGCCGCATTCCACCTGGCGCATGCCCAATGTCGCGGGCCAATTCATGTCAGCGCAGGAAAAAAAGCTTGCCATGCACGCTGGCCACGGCGAGACTGCCATCATGCTGGCGCTTGCCCCCGACACCGTGCGCATGGCGCACGCCGTGACCAATTACCCGCCTGAATTTCCATCCCGGCTGCTGTCGCCTGACGGCAAGCCCGCCTGTGCCTGGACGGCGCGTGACTTTGGCCCCAGCGGCATCATTGGTGACCCGATGCCTGCCACGGCCGAGCAGGGTCATGCGATTCTGGACTCATTGGCCACCAGCTGGGCAGCGGCCATCACCGAACTCCACGCACTGCGCTGGGCGGCCCGCGATGAAGTCACCTGGAGTCGTGCGCACCACACTGGGCATGTGCAAGACAGCCTGGCATGAAACCTGCTGCCCGGGACACTCTGTTCAACCCTTTTCTGGAGTTCACCATGCCTTTTGTCCACCGTTTCTGTTTGGGTTTGCTGGCAGTCAGTGCCTTGGGTCAGGTCCACGCCCAGGAAAAATTCACTTACATGACCAACTGGTATGCGCAAGCCGAGCATGGGGGTTTTTACCAGGCTGTTGCCACGGGAATTTACAAAAAATACGGCCTGGACGTCACCATCAAAATGGGGGGTCCACAAATCAACAACGTGCAGTTGCTGGCTGCCGGGCAAGCCGACTGCGTGATGGGTTCCAGCGACCTGCAGATGGTGCAGGTCCGTGCCAGTGGCGTGCCCGTGACCACTGTGTCGGCCATTTTCCAGAAAGACCCGCAGGTGCTCATTGCACACGATCCCATTACCAAGTTTGAAGAACTCAAAGGCAAAACAATTCTGATTGCCGCGTCGGCCAATCAGGGTTACTGGCCATGGCTGAAAGCCAAATACGGTTTTACCGATGCACAAACGCGCCCATACACCTTCAATATTCAGCCTTTTGTGGCCGACAAGAATGTGGCGCAGCAAGGCTACCTCACGTCGGAGCCGTTTGCCATTCAAAAGGCAGGTGTCAAAGCCAACGCACTGATGTTCAGTGACCAGGGCTACCCGGCATATGCCACCACCATTTCATGCATGGACAAAACAGTTGTCGACCGCAAAAAGGCAGTTGCTGATTTTGTCAAGGCATCGGCTGAAGGCTGGAAGAGCTATCTGGCAGATCCCGCGCCTGCCAATGCCCTGATCAAAAAGGACAACCCCAGCATGACCGACGAGCAGTTGTCATACAGCGTCACCAAACTCAAGGAGATGGGCATGCTGACAGGTGGTGATGCCGCCAGGCTGGGCATTGGTGCCATGACCGAAGCGCGTGCCAAAGCCAGTTTTGACTTCATGGTCAGCGCCAAGCTGATCGACCCGGCGAAAGTCGACATGGCCAAAGCCTACGACTTTTCGTTCATGAAAGACACGAAAGTCATGCCTTGATGTGGCTGTTTTCCACCAAGGGCGGCTGTGAATAGCCTGGCAACGGTACACGCGCACCCGAGCCCCGCGCTCGAGGTGCTGTCAGCCGAAAAAACCTACCCCAACGGAACCCGGGCGCTGATGCCTGTGAACCTGCGGATTGAAGAAGGTGAGTTTGTCACACTGCTCGGGCCTTCAGGCTGCGGCAAAAGTACATTGCTGAAGATGGTGGCAGGCCTGCTCGATGCAACAGATGGAAGGCTGCTGCTGTGGCGCAAGCCGGTTGGGCAACTGGAGCAGAGCGGCCGGAAAATGGCGTTTGTCTTTCAGTCCCCCACGCTCATGCCCTGGGCCAGCGTGCAGACCAACGTGAGGCTGCCACTGGACCTGGCGGGCATGGACCGCAAGCAGGCTGACGAGCGCGTGGCCGATGCGCTGGCGCTGGTTGGTTTGTCGAAGTTTGCCGGTGCGTTGCCGCGTGCGCTTTCTGGCGGCATGCAGATGCGGGTGTCCATCGCGCGCGGGCTGGTCGTGCAGCCCGACATGCTGCTGATGGACGAACCCTTCGGCGCACTGGACGAGATTACCCGGCACAAACTCGACAGTGATTTGCTCGACTTGTGGCAAAAGAAAAAACTGACAGTGATCTTTGTCACGCACTCCATTCACGAGGCAGTGTTTTTGTCCGGCCGCGTGGTGATGATGGCAGCCAGGCCTGGCCGTGTGGTGCAGGAGTTCACCATCAGCGAGCCGTACCCGCGAACGGCAGATTTCATGGTGTCGCCACAATTTAGCCGGTATGCAAAACAACTGCAGGACAGTTTGTTGATGGCCAGTGCAGAGCAGGAAGAAACCGCACAATGACTGGTCAGACAGGCAGCTTGCCAATGATGGCCAGGCCCGCCGTGCAGCGCGTGGTGTATCCGCTGCTGGTAGGCATTTTCATCATTGCCGTGTGGCAGGCTCTGGTGGTGGCCTATGAGCTGCCGCCCTATCTGGTGCCCTCCCCATGGTTGATGCTGATCACGCTCTACACGGACTGGCTGCCTTTGACATTGGCACTCTGGGTCACCGTGAAAATCACGCTGCTGGCATTCATCCTGGCTGCTGTGCTGGGCGTGCTGGTTTCGTTCCTGTTTGTTCAGAGCAAGCTGGTTGAAACTGCGCTGTTTCCCTATGCTGTCCTGCTGCAGGTCACGCCAATTGTGGCGGTGGCTCCGCTGATCATCATCTGGGTAAAAAACCCAACTGCGTCGATGGTCATTTGCGCCACGCTGGTCGCGCTTTTCCCCATCATCAGCAACACCACGCTGGGTTTGCGCAGCATCGAGCCTGACCTGCAAAGCTATTTCAGGCTAAACCACGCCACACGTCTGCAAACGCTGCTCAGGCTGCGCATACCCAGCGCGCTGCCCTACTTTTTTGGCGGACTGCGCATCTCCAGCGGCCTGGCACTGATTGGCGCTGTGGTGGCTGAGTTTGTGGCGGGCACGGGCGGCTCAGGCGCGGGCCTGGCCTACCAGATTTTGCAAGCGGGTTTTCAGCTCAACATACCGCGCATGTTCGCGGCCTTGCTGCTGATTTCCCTGACGGGTGTTGCGCTGTTTGCTGCCATGGCCTGGTTGTCGCGCCGTGCGCTGGGCGGCTGGCATGCCAGCGAAACTTCTCATGAATGACACGGTTAAAAATGAACACGATTGAAACAACTGCAACACATCTTGCTGAAGAACTTCCTGACCTGGACTGGATCACAGATGCCGCCCGGATAGAGCGCCTGTCCCAGGATTTTTCATGGTTCAGCCCGGTGCTCAAACGCCAACTGGAAGGCAAGCGGGGCGACATCGCCGTCAGGCCGCGCACGGAGGAAGAGATACGTCAGGTTGTCGCTGGTTGCGCGCGCACCGGTACACCGATTACTGTGCGAGGCAGTGGCACGGGCAACTACGGGCAGTGCACCCCATTGCAAGGTGGGCTGATCCTGGACATGAGCGGGTACAACTCTTTTTGCTGGGTCAAAGGTGCGGTGGGCCGGGCGCAGGCGGGCATACGGCTGGCACAGTTTGATGTGCAAGCCAAGCTTGCCGGGCACGAGCTGCGCTGGATGCCGTCGACTTTTCGCAGCGCCACGCTGGGGGGCCTGTTTGGCGGGGGCTTTGGTGGCGTGGGGTCGATCAATTACGGACCGGTTGCCGCGCCTGGCAACGTGCTGGGCGTGCGTGTGATGAGTGTGGAGCCTGAGCCGAAAATCACCGAGCTGCGCGGGCCAGCTGCCATGCAGCTGCACCACACCTACGGCACCAACGGCATTGTTTTGGAGCTTGAAGTTGCACTCGCGCCTACCGTGCCCTGGATGGAGTGCATTGCTGTGTTTGACCTGTTTGACAATGCGCTGGAGTTTGCCCACCGCTTCTCACGCGCAACGGGTCTGGTCAAAAAGGAAGTGTGTTTTCTGGCTGCACCGATTCCTGAATATTTCACAGTGCTGGCTGAATTTTTACCCGCCGGGTGTCATGCGGTTTTGATACTTGTTGCACCTGAATCCGAAGACGGCCTGCTTGACATGGTCAGCGCTCACGAAGGCCGCATCAGCTACCGAAAAACTGCCGAGGAAGTACGCACCAGCAACCGCACACTGATTGAATTTACCTGGAACCACACCACACTCAATGCCCTGAAAGTTGACAAGTCGCTGACCTACATTCAAAGCGGGTTCACGCCGTCCCGCAACCTTGAGCAAGTCAAGGCGCTTGAAAAGGCGCTGGGTGGCGAGGTCTTGATGCACCTGGAGTTTTTGCGAAACAAGGAAGGTGAGTTCAATTGCAGCGGCCTGCAAATCATTCGCTACACGACGGAGCAACGCCTCAACGAAATCATGGCAATTTACCGCGAACACGGCGTTCAGATCAACAACCCGCATGTGTATGTGGTCGAGGACGGCAAGCAAAACAGCCTGGATCCACAAGTGCTGGCATTCAAACAACGGTTTGACCCGATGGGTTTGCTGAACCCAGGCAAGCTCAGGGTATGGGATCAATTGAAAAAATGACACCTGTTGCAAATCTGCAAGCCTTTTTGGCGGCCATCGACGGCATCTCCTATACGCAGGACAGCCACACCCTGAGCGTCAAAAGCAAAGACTATTTCTGGTACAGCCCGCTGCTGCAGCAGTCTCTGGGCGACAAGCTGGGTGAGGTGCTGGTCAAGCCGCAAGACCAGCTTGAACTGATGCACGTCGCAGCGGCTGCGTGCAGGCACCGCATCAAGCTGACAGTGCGGGGCGGTGGCACGGGCAACTACGGCCAATGCGTGCCACTTGAGGGGGGCGTGATTTTGGACATCACGGGTTTGAACCGTGTCCTGTCCATCACCCCCGGCCAGGTCTGTTGTGAAGCCGGTATGTTGATGATGGACCTGGAGCGCGCTGTTCGCGCCGACCCGTGTGTTCCTGGTGGGCAGGAGCTGCTGATGTACCCGAGCACCCGTGACATTGCCACCGTTGGCGGCTTTGTTGGCGGGGGGTACGGCGGCGCAGGCTCGATTCGCAACGGCATTTTAAAAGACCCGGGCAATGTCACCCGCATCAAGGTGGTCACTCTGGAAGTTGAGCCACGTGTGGTGGAACTGGCGGGCGCCGACATTCAAAAAGTGCACCATGCCTTTGGCACCAACGGCATCATGACCGAACTGACGCTGAGCCTGAAACCGGCTGTCAACTGGGTGCATCACATCGCGCTGTTTGACGGTTATGCCAAAGCCTTGAATCTGTGCGTTGAAGCCACCGATGCCATTGGCCGGACAGTGTCAATCGGAGACAACAACACACCCGACGAGCAGCTGCTGGATGCGTTCCTGATCACCGCTGTCGAGCGCCGCTTTGCACCGTTTTATGAAAAAGAGTTTGGCGCGCGTTTTCCAGCCGATCGCGATGCCGTTTTCAGCATGATCCACCCCGACTACCTGGCGCGCTGGCGCACCATGGTGGCGCTGCATGGCGGCCTGGAATCCATGGCCATGACCGAGGACGAGCTGACAGCCGCGAGCCTGCCACCGGCTTTCGAATGTGGCTGGAACCACACCACCCTGATGGCCCTTCGCCAGGACCGGAGCTGGACGAATCTCCAAACCATCCATTCATGGCCGCTGGATGTTGCGCAAATTGAGCAGCACATGCAGCATTGGGGTGACGAAGTGCTGATGCACCACGAATTTGCCCGCGACCACAATGGCCCGGTGGTGTTTGGCCTGCCGCTGGTTGCCTACTTTGACAGAGACAGGCTGTACGAAATCATTGCCGAGTATGAAAGCGCTGGCTGCGTGGTGCTGGACAACCATGTGTACACCATCGAGGGTGGCGGTATGAAAACGATCGACTCAGTGCAAATTGAATTCAAAAAAATAGCCGATCCGCATGGGCTGATGAACCCCGGGAAAACTGAAGGCTGGCGAAGCGACATGGCCGAGCCCATACCGATTGACAACCTCACGAACTAGTTTGTTATCATTTTTATAGCTGCTTGCGCCCATATTTCAAGGGCTGCAGCCAGATTAATCACTATTTCATCAAGCCCTGTCTGGCCAGCCACTGCTGGATCAGCCCTGCCACCCGGTCTGAATTTTGACTCATCATCATGATGTGTGAATTGCCCGGGACGCCAGAGTCAGGCAACAGCAACTTGTCAGCCACGCCACCCGCTTTGCCCCGGTTGTCGCCCCACACCCACAGCATCGGTATGCCCTTGAGTTTTGAAAAATCTGTTTTGTCAAGACATGGCGAGCAGAAGGTTTCGACCGCCACCCTACAGCGCTTTAACTTCAAGACCAGCGTTTGGGTTGACATAGAGAAGCGGCGCACCTGGGGTAAAAACCAGTTCCTTTTCAGGCAGATCTGCCAGCATGACCAAACGGCCACCAACGTAGTAACTGCCAACTCCAGCAAGCTGCAAGCCGGTTGTACTACAGCCTGGCAGGATAGCCAACACGGCGCTGTAGGCAAAGATTTAGTCATTGGTTTTCATGGGCTGCTTTCTTATCATGAATGTCAAAACTGACCAGGCGTTTTGCAACAAACTCTTGGGACTGGGTTAAGTCACTTTCTACAAGCTGTTTCACAACACTGGTCAGTGAAACTCGCTTTTGGCTGCACCAGTTGCGTCACATGGGACATAAAGCCTGATGAATTGACGCAATTTGCGATCGGTATCTTGCCGATGCTGTAATTGTCGAAACATGATTGCCCTTTGCCTCGAAGTAAACATTTTTTTCAACCACTCAGGCATGTCCTAACTTTTTTTTCAAAAGCAGATGGTGTTGAATTTAATTTCTGCGATGTCAACGGCAAATACTTTGGGAGGGCATTGCCTGCCGCATCCTTCATTGCATCCAGTTACTTTTCAGACTATTTTCCGTAGCATTTTGTGATAATTATTACGACTTCAACAGGTAATTAATTTTTACTGGTTGACTGTTTGTTGTAACCTGAGCGGCGTATCTTTTATGGACCCACCATGCAACATCTTGAACCGACATCTGCAGAACATTCAGAATTAATTTGCGTGGCGGTAGAACCCATATCCTCTGATACTGAGTCAAAAGAAACGCTGCTTTCCGAAAACACAGCAGGCCGGCCGGTTTACTTGTTTGGCCTGAGTGCGCTGCCAGTTGGCTTATTGGCGGCTTGCGGTGGCGGTGGCGGTGCTGGCAGCGCGGCAACCACCCCGGTTGCAGTTGCACCTGTCACCGCAGCACCATTGCCTTTGCCTGCCACTGGTGTATTACCAGCGCCGACTGCGCCGCTACCGGTTTTGCCCGAGCCCATACCAGCACCTGTGCCAGCACCCATTCGGGCTCCAGCTCCAGCTCCTGCTCCTGCACCTGCACCTGCACCAGCGCCAGCCCCAGCTCCAGCCCCAGCGCCAGCACCAGCACCAGCTCCAGCACCAGCACCAGCACCAGCACCAGCTCCTGCACCAGCCCCAGCGCCAGCGCCAGCACCAGCTCCAGCTCCAGCACCGGCTCCGGCACCGGCACCAGCTCCGGCTCCAGCGCCAGCCCCAGCGCCAGCACCAGCACCAGCACCGGCTCCGGCACCGGCTCCGGCACCGGCTCCGGCTCCAGCGCCAGCGCCAGCACCGGCTCCAGCTCCAGCGCCGGCTCCAGCACCGGCACCGGCACCGGCACCAGCTCCAGCTCCAGCTCCGGCTCCGGCACCGGCTCCTGCGCCAAGCCCCGGCTCAACAGCGGCGACCAACGAACAGGCTGTCCGCTTTTTGCAGCAAGCACAGTTCTCATCCACAGACAGCGAGATCGATGGCGTTCGCAGGGGCACATATGGCAGCTGGCTGCAAGATCAGTTCAATCAGGCGATGGGGCAAACTGGCCTGGACTGGCTCACCCAGCGCGGTTACAACGTCAACAACAAAAGCCAGTATTTTTTCAATTCGTCGCTGGCTGATTTCATGGTCTGGAATCAGTTGTTCACGGGCACAGACCAGATGCGCAGGCGCATGTCACTGGCCTTGTCCGAATTTTTTGTGGCTTCACTTCAGTCGGCTGAATTTGAATGGCGGTCTCATGCGTATGCAGCCTGGTGGGACTTGCTCATGCGGAACGCATTTGGCAATTTTCGCCAGCTTCTGGAAGACGTGACCCTCAATTCTGCGATGGGGTACTACCTGAACACCCGGGGCAACGAAAAGGAAAATCCTGCTACGGGCCGGGTGCCTGACGAAAACTACGCACGTGAAGTCATGCAGCTGTTCACGATTGGCCTGGTTCAACTGAATCAGGATGGCACCGAAAAAACCACAGCAACGGGCCAGAAACTTGATGTTTACACGCAGGTGGATGTGACCAATCTGGCCCGGGTGTTCACAGGCTACGACTTTGACCGCTCGGTTGGAACCTTCAGGCCAGCAAAATCCAGTGGTGTTGGGGTAGAGGATTATTCGCTGCTCAATCTGGATTTTGTGCGCAGGCCCATGGTGTTCAATGCCAGCAAGCATTCCAGTCTGCCTAAAAACTTCCTGGGCACCAGCATTGCCGCTGCAACGCCCGGCGCAGCGGCTCTGAAAACTGCCCTGGACACTTTGTTCAACCATCCCAATACCGGGCCGTTTTTCTGCAAGCAGATGATCCAGCGGCTGGTGACCAGCAACCCCAGCCCTGCCTACGTCGGCCGCGTGGCTGCTGCTTTTGCCAACAATGGACAGGGTGTGCGCGGTGACCTCAAAGCAGTCTGGTCGGCCATTTTGCTGGATGCAGAAGCCCGCTCACTGCAAGCCCCCAGTACTGCAGGCTTCGGCAAACTGCGCGAGCCCATGGTGCGTTTTGTACAGTGGGGCCGCAGCTTTGGGTTTACTTCAGCTTCTGGCGGCTGGAAAATGTTCGAGACCAGCAGCGCGTCTGAGAAGCTTGGTCAAAGCCCGCTGCGTTCACCATCTGTCTTTAATTTTTTCAGGCCGGGTTTTGTTCCGCCCGGAACAGCACTTGCTGCCAGCAAGTCCACGGCGCCAGAGTTTCAGCTGGTCAACGAAAGCACGGTGGGCGGCTATTTGAACTACATGCAGGAAGTCCTGGAAGGGGGTATCTACGTTGCATCGCCCCCGGGTGATCCCAATCCGTTTGAAGGCCCCTACGTTCAAGACATCACGGCCAGTTTCACGCGCGAGCTGGCACTGGTGACGGATGCTGCAGCTCTGGTGGCCCGCATCAACCTGATCATGTGCGCGGGCCGCTTGTCAGCCGCCACACTGGCAATCATGGTCAATGCACTCAATGCCACGCCCGTCACAGCCAGCAGCGACACCTACACCAAACTCAGCCGGGTCCGCGCCGCCGTGCTGATGGCCATGGGCTGCGCTGAATACCTGATCCAAAAATAAACAAGGCCTGACCATGCACTTTATCCAGCCCGAAAAACACACCCGGCGCGCATTTTTGCGCCGCAGCGCGCAGCTTGCCCTGACAGGCGCAGCCCTGCCCACCGCCCTGAACCTGGCAGCAATGGGTGAAGCAGCTGCATTCAATGCCACTGGTTACAAAGCTTTGGTTTGCGTGTTTTTAAACGGTGGCAACGACAACTGGAACACGGTAGTGCCGTATGACAACGCCAGTTACGGCTTGTACAGCGGGGTACGGGGCAGCATTGCACTTGGCCAGTCCGAGCTGGCCAACACGGTATTGGCACCTGCCACCGGGCTGTCAGGTGGCAGGCAGTTTGCACTGCACCCGGCCATGACCGGACTCAAAGATCTGTTCAATTCAGGTCAGGCAGCGGTTCAGTTCAATGTGGGTCCGCTGGTGGTCCCGGTCACCCGGGTGCAATATGAAGGCTCTAACCGCGCGCTGTACCCGTTGCCGCCCAAACTTTTTTCGCACAACGACCAGCAGTCTGTCTGGCAATCGTCGTCGCCTGAAGGCTCCACCATTGGCTGGGGCGGCAACATGGGCGACCTGGCTTTGCAGTCTAACGGGGGTGGGTCACTTTTTACCTGTGTCTCCATCACTGGCAATGCGGTGTTTTTGTCTGGCGATCAGGCCCTGTCTTATCAGATTAGCCCTAAAGGCGCAGTCAAGATACGTTGTGTAACCGACAACGTGTATGGCTCATCGGCGGTGAAAAACGCCATGCGCGATCTGGTGCAGCAATCGCGCTCTGAAGCAATGGAAAACGAATACAACCGAGTGACCCAGCGCTCTGTGGCGGCAGAAGGCAGCATCAACAGTGGCATTGGCCCCACCGCCGCAGCCGCGGCAGCCAAGACCGGCGAATTTGCGCCGTTTGCTGGCATTCCCGACAACAATGGCCTGGCAGCCCAACTAAAAATGGTGGCCCGGCTGATTGCAGCGCGCAGCAGCCTCAGCACGCGGCGGCAGGTATTTTTTGTTTCGATTGGCGGTTTTGATCTGCACGACAACCTGCTGGCTGGCCATGTGACCAACATGACCCGGGTCAGCGAGGCAATGACTGCTTTTTACAAAACCACCGCCCTTTTGGGTGTTGCGGGAGACGTCACAGCATTTACCGCCTCAGACTTCGGCCGCACCCTGACATCCAACGGCGACGGTTCAGACCACGGCTGGGGCGGTCACCATTTTGTTGTCGGTGGCGCGGTCAAGGGCAAAGCGTTTTATGGCGCCGCGCCGCCTGTGAGTGTGGGCAATGGCAGCGGCCTCGAAGACCAGTCGCACGTGGGTCAGGGCCGGTTGTTGCCCAGCACATCGGTGGACCAATATGCGGCCACTTTGGGCCGATGGTTTGGCGTGGAGCCCGACGACATGGCCGGAATCCTGCCGAATCTGCGCAATTTTGGCGCACCCAAAGCGGTTGATTACCCCGTCAATCTGGGATTTTTATAGCATTGCCTGGACTGCGTTTTACGAGCCCGTCAATTCACTGGGGCCGACCTAGAAATCGCTATTATTTAGATAGCTGCCTGCGCACATATTTTCGAGGCTAGAGACCCACATTACGTTGAAAATAGCATTTTTCAGAGTAGCTTGTGATTGGCAACCTGTCCTTTAAAGAATTTCATTTTGGACAGGCCTGTCATCGCCAAACGTGATGATCAGGAGCGCTTGTCCGCTACAAAATGTCAATTCATCGTGATTCACGATGTGTTTATCCAAAAATGACCTCCAGAAGCTCCGAACGCAACTTTGCCCGCCGCATGGACCTGACCTCGCTTCAGCTCTTTGTGGCCGTGTGCGAACTGGGGAGCATTGGCAGGGCGGCTGAGCGTGAATTCATTGCGGCATCGGCCGTCAGCAAAAGGCTGAGTGACCTGGAAGCCACCCTCGGCACCGCCCTGCTTTACCGCCACACACGCGGTGTGGGCCTGACGCCGGCGGGTGAAAGCCTGCTTCACCATGCGCGATCGGTGCTGTTCAGTCTGGAAAAGATGCAGGGCGAACTGAGCGAATATGCCGACGGCGTGCGCGGTCATGTGCGGGTGCACGCCAGTATCTCTGCCATCGTGCAGTTTTTGCCTGAAGATCTGGGCGCTTTCATTCGCACCCACCCGGAAGTCAAAATTGACCTGGAAGAGCACTTGAGTACCGAGGTGGTCCGGGCTGTGGCTGAAGGCGCTGCGGACTTGGGCATTTGCAACACGGGATCAAACGTCGGCGAGTTGCAGACTATGCCCTACCGCACCGATAAGCTGGTGCTGATTGTGCCCAAGGCGCACGCATTATGTGCGCAGGCAGCTATTCATTTTGAAGCGTCATTGGACTTTGACCAGGTTGGCCTGCATAGCAACAGCTCCATTTACATCGCCATGCAGCAAGCCGCCGCAGCCGTTGGCCGCAGCATTAAATTGCGCATTCACGTCACCGGGCTTGACGCCATGTGCCGCATGATTCACAACGGTCTGGGGCTTGGCGTGATGCCGCAGCGCGCCTTTGAGCTGATGCACGGCGTGGGCGAGCTTGAATCAATTGAGCTGCTGGACGACTGGGCAACGCGGCGCATCAATCTGGTGGCGCGGGATTTTTCAACCCTGCCTGTCACAGCGCGCCTGGTGGTCGCGCATTTGACAGCTGAGCAAGACACTTAAAATCTGGATATCTGAAAGAAACCATGGCAAAAACACTTTACGACAAAATCTGGGATGAGCACGTTATTCATACGGAAGACGACGGCACATCCATTCTGTACATCGACCGCCATCTGGTGCATGAAGTCACCAGCCCGCAAGCCTTTGAAGGCCTGCGCGAGGCCAAGCGCAAGGTGTGGCGCATCAGCTCCATCGTTGCCACGGCAGATCACAACACGCCAACCACTGGCTGGGAGCTGGGCTACGACGGCATCACTGATCTGGTCAGCAAAGAGCAAATCACAACGCTGGACGCAAACATCAATGAATTCGGCGCTGCGGCGTTCTTTCCGTTCATGTCAAAACGCCAGGGCATCGTGCATGTGATGGGGCCTGAAAACGGCGCAACGCTGCCCGGCATGACAGTTGTTTGTGGGGATTCGCACACATCCACTCACGGCGCATTTGGGGCTCTGGCACACGGCATCGGCACTAGTGAAGTTGAGCATGTGCTGGCCACCAACACATTGCTGGCCAAGAAAGCCAGGAATCTGCTGATCAATGTTGAAGGCACGCTGCCCACCGGCTGTACCGGCAAGGACATCGTGTTGGCCATCATTGGCAAAATTGGCACGGCAGGCGGCACGGGCTACACGATTGAATTTGCAGGCGCGGCCATCCGGGCACTCAGCATGGAAGGCCGCATGACGGTTTGCAACATGGCCATTGAAGCGGGTGCGCGGGCCGGGCTGGTGGCGGTGGACCAAAAAACAATTGACTATTGCAAAGGGCGCTTGCTGTCGCCTACGGGTGTCGAGTGGGACATGGCGGTGCGCTACTGGTCAACCCTGCAATCTGACGCGGGGGCAGTGTTTGACAAGGTCGTCGAGCTGGACGCCAGCCAGATCATTCCGCAAGTCACCTGGGGCACATCGCCAGAAATGGTGCTGCCCATCACTGGCAATGTGCCTGACCCTGACAAGGAAAAAGACTTGAGCAAACGCGACGCGATCGAGCGCGCGCTGAAGTACATGAACCTGGAGCCAGGCAAAGCACTCAGCGATTTGTACGTTGACAAAGTCTTCATCGGCAGCTGCACCAACAGCCGGATCGAAGACATGCGCGAAGCCGCAGCTGTGATAAAAAAAATCGGCCAGAAGGTGGCTAAAAACATCAAACTGGCACTTGTCGTGCCCGGCTCTGGCCTGGTCAAAGAACAAGCCGAGCGTGAAGGCCTGGACGTGATTTTCAAGGCAGCCGGTTTTGAGTGGCGCGAACCTGGCTGCAGCATGTGCCTGGCCATGAACGCCGACAAACTGGAGCCGGGCGAACGCTGCGCTTCAACCAGCAATCGAAACTTTGAAGGCCGCCAGGGCGCCGGCGGAAGAACGCATCTGGTAAGCCCTGCCATGGCTGCTGCTGCAGCGGTGCATGGGCATTTTGTTGATGTGCGCAGGTTTATCTAAATTGAGCTGCATCGGA
The DNA here is from genome assembly GCA_025362315.1 of Polaromonas sp. Taxonomy (GTDB): domain Bacteria; phylum Pseudomonadota; class Gammaproteobacteria; order Burkholderiales; family Burkholderiaceae_C; genus Polaromonas. The sequence continues at coordinate 21,445 of JANYGP010000098.1, read as the reverse complement.
TGAGTCAACTCCAGAAGCTACTGCTCAGCTTGCTGTCTGGTCGTGGTGATCAGAACATTCGCTTTACTGACCTGCTGAAACTTCTGGAATATCTTGAGTTCAATATATGCATTGAAGGCTCGCATCACATTTGCACTAAAGTTGGTGTTGTTGAGATCATCAATTTACAGCCGGCTGGCGGTATGGCGAAGCCTTATCAAGTCAAACAGGTCAGGGAACTGATGGTGAAATACAAACTGGCTACAAAGGAGCTTGGCGATGAATAGCTGATACGAGATCATTATTTATTGGAGTAATGCGGATTCAGCCTACATTGCTGAAGTGCCTGAGCTGCCAGGCTGCATGGCTGATGGATCTTGTTATCAAGAGGCGTTGAGCAATGCACAAACCATCATCGGCCAGTGGCTGGACGCAGCGTTATCGCTGGGCCGCGTCATTCCTGAAGCACGCGGACGACTGTTGTTTGCTTAAACATTCAATTTGCTCAACATTTAAACGGAGCCTTTCCATGAAAACTGTGTCGATCATATTTATTGCCAGCCTGCTGCTGCTTGCGGGCTGCAATACTGTCAAAGGCGTTGGCCAGGACGTACAAAAAGCGGGTTCTGTTCTAGAGAACGCCGCCAAGAAATAATGCAAAAATTTACCGTACATACCGGTCTGGTCGCTCCGATGGACCGCGAGAACGTCGACACCGACGCGATCATTCCCAAGCAGTTTTTAAAGTCGATTCGCAAAACCGGATTTGGCCCGCACCTGTTTGACGCCTGGCGTTATCTGGACACGGGCGAGCCGGGTATGGACCCCAACAGTCGCAAGCCGAACCCTGACTTTGTGCTGAACCAGCCGCGCTATCTACCAGGTGCCTTCGGCCCCGAAGGCGCATCAATTCTGCTGGCGCGCAAAAACTTTGGTTGCGGCTCGTCGCGCGAGCATGCACCCTGGGCGCTTGACCAATATGGCTTTCGCGCCATCATTGCGCCCAGTTATGCCGACATTTTTTTCAACAACAGCTTTAAAAATGGTTTGCTGCCCATCGTGTTGCCTGAAGCGCAAGTGGCGGCGCTGTTTGACGAGGCGCTGGCTTTTCCTGGCTACAAACTGACGATTGACCTGGCGCGCCAAGTCATTGTCAAACCACAAGGCGCAGAAATTCCGTTTAATGTTGAGGTTTTCCGAAAATACTGCCTGATCAATGGGCTGGACGACATTGGGCTGACGCTACGGCACAGTGACAAGATCAAGGCTTTTGAGGCAGAGCGTTTGGCGACCAAGCCCTGGTTAAACCACACCGTTACAGCCTGATTGAGCAGTTTATTGCTCTTTTTAACAATCAAATACTGCTCTATCCCATATAAAACGTGCGCAAGCAGCTATTAAAATAATAGTAAATAATTTCCTTTTATGAAAATTGCAATCCTCCCTGGTGACGGCATCGGCACTGAAATCGTCGCAGAAGCCGTCAAGGTTTTGAACGTTTTGGATTTGAAGTTTGAAACCGAAAGTGCGCTGGTTGGCGGGGCGGCTTACGAAGCGTTTGGCCACCCGCTGCCTGATGCAAGCTTGAAGCTCGCCAAAGAAGCTGATGCCGTTTTGTTTGGCGCGGTTGGCGACTGGAAGTACGACACGCTGGAGCGCCTGTTGCGTCCGGAGCAAGCCATTTTGGGTCTGCGCAAAAACCTGGGCCTGTTCGCCAACTTTCGCCCCGCCATCTGTTACCCGCAGCTGGTCGATGCATCCAGCCTGAAGCGTGAGCTGGTCAGCGGGCTGGACATCCTCATCATCCGGGAGCTGACAGGGGACATTTACTTTGGCCAGCCGCGTGGCAGACGGGTAGCAGTTGACGGCCACTTTCCGGGCAGCGAAGAAGCTTTTGACACCATGCGCTATTCGCGGCCCGAGATTGAGCGTATTGCGCATGTGGCGTTTCAGGCAGCTCGAAAACGAAGTAAACGGGTCACCAGCATCGACAAAGCCAACGTGCTGGAAACCTTTCAATTGTGGAAAGACGTGGTCACTGAAATTGGATTGCAATACCCGGACGTGGCACTCGACCACATGTACGTCGACAACGCGGCAATGCAACTGGTCAGAGCACCGAAAAAATTCGACGTGGTCGTTACGGGCAACATGTTTGGCGACATCCTGTCTGATGCCGCTGCCATGCTGACTGGCAGCATCGGCATGCTGCCGTCTGCCAGCCTAAATGCAAAAAACCAGGGTTTGTATGAGCCCAGCCACGGCAGCGCTCCTGACATTGCTGGCAAAGGTGTGGCCAATCCGCTGGCCACCATTTTGAGCGCTGCGATGATGCTGCGCTTCAGCCTGAACCAGCCAGAAGCCGCCGCACGGATTGAAAAAGCGGTGGATGCGGTGTTGACGCAGGGTTTGCGCACGCCAGATATTTACAGTGACGGTATGACAAAAGTGGGCACGGCTGAAATGGGTAACGCAGTGGTCAAAGCACTGGCCTGATTACAATACAGCCATGAACAAAATTAAAACGACAGGCACCAAAGGCTAGCAAGCCCGCCTCGTCGTGCCCGCTGGCTCGATGAGCCGGGTCAAAAAATCATTTTTTGAAAAGGGCAACAAACATGAAGAACTCTCAAAACACAGTCGGCCTCGTCGGCTGGCGCGGCATGGTCGGTTCGGTGCTGATGGATCGCATGATCGCGGAAAACGACTTCGCGCTGATCGAGCCGATTTTCTTTTCCACCTCCAATGCGGGAGGCATTGCCCCGGCTCAGGCCAAAAACGAAACCACTTTGAAAGATGCGATGGACATTGCCGCATTGAAAAAGTGCGACATCATCATCACCGCGCAAGGCGGCGACTACACAGCCGAGGTCTACCCCAAGCTGCGAGCTGCTGGTTGGAACGGCCACTGGATTGACGCAGCATCGACCCTGCGCATGAAGGACGATGCAGTCATCATCCTCGACCCGGTGAACCTGCCCGTCATCAAAAACGCATTGGCCAAGGGCGGCAACAACTGGATTGGCGGCAACTGCACCGTCAGCTGCATGCTGATGGGCGTGGGGGCGCTTTACAAGGCGGGTCTGGTGGAATGGATGACGTCCATGACCTACCAGGCGGCATCAGGTGGTGGTGCACAGCACATGCGCGAGCTGCTCACGCAGTTTGGCACGCTCAATGGCGAAGTCAAAGCTTTGCTGGACGACCCGAAATCCGCGATTCTTGAAATCGACCGCCGCGTGCTGGCCAAACAGCACAGCCTGTCGGCTGGCGAGACCGCCAACTTTGGCGTGCCGCTGGGCGGCTCGCTGATCCCCTGGATTGACAAGGATCTGGGCGATGGTTCGAGCAAGGAAGAATGGAAAGCTGGCGCTGAAACCAACAAAATTTTGGGCCAAGGCGCAGGCTTTAGCACGCCCGCCGTGCCGGTCGATGGTTTTTGCGTGCGTGTGGGCGCCATGCGCTGCCACAGCCAGGCATTGACCTTCAAGCTGAAAAAAGACGTGCCGCTGGCCGACATTGAAGCCATGATTGCCGCAGACAACGCCTGGGTCAAAGTGGTGCCCAACAATCGGGAAGCCACCATCAAAGACCTGACACCTGTGGCCGTCACGGGCACGATGACCATCCCTGTCGGCCGCCTGCGCAAGCTCGCCATGGGACCAGATTACCTGGGCGCATTCACTGTGGGTGACCAACTGCTTTGGGGCGCTGCTGAGCCATTGCGCCGCATGCTGCGCATCCTGCTAGAAGATTGATCCTTGAACGGCCACAGCAGGATCGCCTTAAAACAGGCCTTGTTGGTGACCGCTCACATAAGCGCGCCGGCAAAGGTCTGAACGTAAGCACTTGTGACTTAACGTTGCCAGCAGACAACAACTGAAACGTGCAAGCCCCGGCTAACGGGGTGTGTCAAAACTTAAGTGGTGTCTTAGCTTGTCAGCGTAACGCCTTGATGTTAAGGTTGTTTTTCGAAAATTCGCATCGAGGTTTTTGTGCGCTCAAGCAGAATAAAGTTACACGCAAACCGGGCACTCGGGGCTCAAAATTCCATGACACATTGCTCAAACTGGAGCCTGGGTGCCTTGGCCAGTGCCATTGCGCTGCTGGGTAGCCTTTCCATCAACCCAGCTCATGCCCTTGGGCTGGGTCGCATCACGGTTCAATCAGCTCTTGGTGAGGCGCTGAGGGCTGAAATTGAGGTGCCTGAAATCAACGCTGAAGAAGCCTCCAGCCTGCGTGTGGGCGTGGCCACGGCGGCTACCTTCAAGGCCGCCGGACTCGAATACACCGCCGCCGTGGTGGGCATTCAGATCAATCTGCAAAAGCGCGCTGACGGGCGATCTTTCCTCAGCCTGACCAGCCCCAGGCCAGTCACAGAGCCTTTTGTAGACCTCATACTTGAGGCCAGCTGGTCGTCAGGCCGTGTGGTGCGTGACTACACCATGCTGTTTGACCCACCCAATCTGCGGCAGGCACCCGTAACGGCCGCTGTTGCGCCCACTGCGCCCATCATGTCGCGGCCCAGCACACCGTCTTACCCCACTTCACCGCCGCCTGCGGCATCAATCGCGCAGATCGCGCCGCGCGCAGCTGCGCCGGCTCCAAGACCAACGCCTCCTGCGCCCAAAGCAGCAAGTGCTGCGCCAGCCGCTAAAACAGCATCAAGCGGGCAACAGGTTACGGTCAAGGCCGGCGATACCGCGGGCAAAATTGCCGCACAAAACAAATCCGCCAGTATTTCGCTAGACCAGATGCTGGTGGCACTGCTCAAAAGCAACCCGGACGCCTTCATCGGTGGCAACATCAACCGCCTGAAATCAGGCGCCGTGCTGGACATACCGGCCGCTGAAGATGCAGCGGCACTGTCGCCTTCTGACGCGTCCAGAACCATCGTTGCGCAGTCAAAAGACTTCAACGACTTCAGGCAAAAATTAGCCAGCGGCGTGCCCGCTGCTCAAGTTGAAAGCGCCAACCGCCAGTCAGGTGGCAAGGTCCAGGCCAAGGTGGAGGACCGAGCACCGGCAGCAGCAGTACCTGACAAATTGACGCTTTCAAAAGGTGCCTTGCAGGGCAAGGCTGCCGCTGAAGACAAAATTGCCAAAGACAAGCAAGCCAAAGATGCGTCTACCCGCGTGGCCGAATTGGCCAAAAACATCGGCGACCTGAACAAAATAGCAGGCGTGACGCCCGCGGCGCCTGGCGCACCTGCTGCCGCTGCATCAGCCGCCGCAAAGCCGCCCGGTTTGACCGTGCCAGCAGCACCCGCCCTGTCGGCTCCAACCGTTACGGCCCCGCCGGCTACAGCAAGCGCTGCCAAGCCAGTTGCGGTGCCCACCGCCGCAGCAAGTGCCGCTGCCAGCACACCTGTGGCCAGCGCCACAGTGGCGACGACGACCGCCGCCGCTTCATCACCGTCGCCTGCCGCATCAGCCACACCGGCCCCGCACGCTCCAGTGGAAGCGTCCAGCGCCGCTAGCGCCCCCGTTGCAATAGCCCCAGTCGCCGTTAAAAAGCCCATTGTGGCCGCGCCGCCCCCGCCGCCTGAACCCAGCCTGATTGATGAACTGACAGACAACCCATTGGTCTTGCCTGGGCTAGGTGCGCTTTTGGCTCTGCTGGCCGGTTTTGGCTTTTACCGCTTCAAAAAACGCAGCAACCCAGCCGCTGTTGACAGCTCTTTCCTTGAAAGCCGCCTGCAGCCTGACTCTTTTTTTGGTGCCAGCGGTGGTCAGCGCATTGACACCAGCGAAGGTGGCAGTGCTACCGGTTCATCGATGGTGTATTCACCCAGCCAGCTGGATGCAGCGGGCGATGTAGACCCGGTCGCCGAGGCCGATGTGTACCTGGCCTACGGTCGCGATTTGCAGGCCGAGGAAATCCTGAAAGAAGCGTTGCGCACCAACCCCTCGCGTGTTGCCATTCATGCCAAGCTGATGGAAATTTATGCCAAACGGCGGGACCTGAAGGCCTTTGAAATGATTGCCTCGGAAGCGTTTTCCATGACGCAAGGCAACGGACCAGAATGGGCTTACATCTGCGAGATGGGCCGTGACCTGGACCCCAACAATCCGATGTACCAGCCCGGTGGCCAGCCTCAAAAAGGCGAACGAGTGGCTGCCGCCGCGACGCCAGTAGCAGCCGCATCTTTTAGCGCAGACACCATGCCGCAGATGTTGGTCGCATCGCCAGCCGCCGCTGATTCGGCGGTTGACTTTGACCTGGACCTCGACTTTTCAGTAGACGATGAGCCTGCCTCCGCAGCACCACTTGTCAGCCCACCCGCGCCGGTTTATGAGCCCGAGCCAACAGTGGCCATGCGAATTGCTGAAGACCCCATCTTTGAGGGTCTGGACATGGATTTCAGCCCCGACCAGCCGGTAGCCTTGGCGCCATCGCCTGGCGACAACAGCTTGAGCTTTAGTGTTGACCCACTTCCCGCCGTTAGCAAACCAGTTGCCCCAGCGTCCGCTGCGCCAGACAGCGGCATGCTGGAATTCGACATGGGGTCCCTGTCGCTGGACCTGGACGCACCGATCACTGAAAGTCCAACGCTGGCCAAAGCAACGGCCACAGCCACAGCGCCCGCACCGGTTGAAGGCCCGCTGGAGACCAAATTTGCGCTGGCCGAAGAATTTCGCGCGCTGGGCGACGCAGACGGTGCCCGTTCACTGGCCAGTGAAGTCGTGGCCCAGGCACAAGGTGCCCTAAAAACAAAAGCCCAAGCGTTCCTGAACGCCCTGTCGTGAGCTGCCTTTGAGGCTGGTTTGACTTTGAGGCTGGCGCTGGGCATCACTTACAACGGCATTGCCTATGAGGGCTGGCAAAGCCAGCTCTCGGGCAACACCATCCAGGACAAGCTGGAGCTGGCTTTAGCCAAATTTTGCAATCAGTCCGTGCGCGTCAATTGCGCTGGCCGCACCGATGCAGGCGTACACGGCCTGATGCAGGTGGTGCATTTTGATACGCCGCTTGAACGCGAAACAGCATCCTGGGTGCGCGGCACCAATGCCTTTTTGCCCACTGACATCGCCGTGCAATGGGCGCGCGTGATGCCCTACGAATTTCACTCACGCGGCAGCGCCATTGCCCGGCGCTATGCGTATGTAGTGCTTGAATCGCCGGTGCGGCCGAGTGTTGAAGCTGGCCGCGTAGGCTGGATTTATCGCGCGCTGGATGGCAAAAAGATGCGTGAGGCCGCAGCGCATTTGCTGGGCGAGCATGACTTCTCCTCCTTTCGCGCAGCACAGTGCCAGGCCAAATCGCCTGTCAAAACTATTCGGCAAATTGAAATTTCGCAAAGACCCGGTTCGGGCTACTGGCGTTTTGAGTTTGAGGCCAATGCCTTTTTGCACCACATGATTCGCAACATCATGGGCTGCCTGGTGGCCGTGGGCCAAGGCTTCGAGGAGCCCAAGTGGATGGCCGAGGTGCTGGCGGCAAAAAGGCGTGATGCGGCAGCACCTACGTTTTCGCCAGATGGGTTGTACTTTTTGGGGCCAGTTTATGAGGCTAAATATGGCCTACCCAATCGCACGGCTGCGTATGATTGGCTTCCATGACCAGAACCCGAATCAAAATCTGCGGCTTGACCCGCGAGCAAGACGTTGACGCGGCCGTTGCAGCCGGAGCTGATGCGGTTGGCTTTGTGCTGTACGAGCCAAGTGCGCGTTACGTCAGCGCCCAGCGCGCCGCCGAGCTGGCCGCCCGGTTGCCGCCTTTTGTCACGCCCGTGCTGCTTTTCGTCAATGCGACTGCTACTGAAATAATAGCTGCTTGCGCATATATTCAGGGCGCTTTGGTGCAGTTTCATGGTGATGAAACGCCTGATGAGTGCCTAAAAATTGGCCGACCGTTCATGAAAGCGGCGCGCATCCCTATCCAAGCAGAAACCCCAAACGCACCGCTGGATTTCGATCTCGTAAAATACTCAAAAGACTTCAAATCAGCTCAAGCCATTCTTTTAGACGCACATGTCGAAGGTTTTGGCGGCGGCGGAAAAACATTCAATTGGTCACTCCGTCCTCCAAGCGTCAACGCTCACCTCGTTTTGTCTGGTGGACTCACACCTGCAAACGTGGGCGATGGCATTTTGCAAGTCCGGCCACGCGGTAAAACGCTGGCCGTCGATGTGAGCTCGGGCGTTGAAACCGCCAAAGGCATCAAAAGCCCCGAGCTGATCCACCAATTTGTCGCAGCCGTTCGCGCTGCAGACGACCAACTTAACAATTGAAGTTTGCAAGGCAGTTAGAAAGCTGACTTTGCGAACAATTTGCAAAGAAAGCCTTGAAACCATGTTTGATTACCAGCAACCTGATGCGTCAGGTCACTTCGGCGTTTACGGCGGCAGTTTTGTATCCGAGACCCTGACTCACGCACTGGCCGAGCTCAAAGAAGCCTACGCCAGATACCAGCATGAGCCTGAATTTCTAAGAGAATTCCAGTACGAGCTGGCCCACTTTGTAGGTCGCCCTTCCCCCATTTACCACGCTGCCCGCATGAGCCGTGAACAAGGCGGCGCGCAGATTTACCTCAAGCGCGAAGACCTGAACCACACTGGCGCGCACAAAATCAACAACACCATTGGCCAGGCGATGCTGGCCAAACGCATGGGCAAGCCGCGCGTGATTGCTGAAACTGGCGCAGGCCAGCACGGCGTGGCCACTGCCACGATTTGCGCCCGCTATGGACTGGAATGCATGGTCTACATGGGCAGTGAAGACGTCAAACGCCAAAGCCCCAACGTGTACCGTATGAAGCTGCTGGGTGCCACGGTGGTGCCTGTCGAGTCAGGCAGCAAGACGCTGAAAGACGCCCTGAACGAAGCCATGCGCGACTGGGTTGCGAATGTTGACAACACCTTTTACATCATCGGCACTGTTGCGGGGCCGCACCCCTACCCGATGATGGTGCGAGACTTTCAGAGTGTGATTGGCAACGAATGTATTGAGCAGATGCCTGGCATGCTTGGACGTGGGAAACAGCCCGATGCAGTCATTGCCTGCGTCGGCGGCGGCAGCAACGCGATGGGCATTTTCCATCCGTACATCCCACACGAAAACACCCGCCTGATTGGCATTGAAGCTGCGGGCGAAGGCATGGACACCGGCAAACATTCGGCATCGCTCCAACGCGGCCTGCCCGGCGTGTTACACGGTAACCGCACCTACGTGCTGCAAGACGAAGACGGCCAGGTGACTGAAACGCACAGCATCAGCGCCGGCCTGGACTACCCCGGCGTCGGCCCAGAGCATGCATTTTTAAAAGACATTGGCCGCGCTGAATACGTGGGCATCACCGACAAAGAAGCGCTGGATGCTTTTCACTACACATGCCGAACCGAAGGCATTATCCCGGCGCTTGAATCAGCGCACGCCGTGGCCTACGCCATGAAGCTGGCCAAAATCATGCGGGCTGACCAGTCGATTTTGGTCAACCTGTCAGGCCGGGGCGACAAGGACATTGGCACAGTGGCTGACTTGAGCAACGGAGACTTTTTCTGCCGCCCGAGTTGCAAGGGCCAGTCTGTCAAGGGCGGCGAAGCAGCTGCCGAACACGTCATAGAGTTTGCGAAATGACCAGAATTCAAACCACGTTCTCAAAGCTCAAGGCGCAAAACAAAACTGTACTGATTCCGTACGTGATGGCAGGCTTTCCGTTTGCCGACGTTACGCCGGATTTGATGCACGGCATGGTCAGCGCGGGTGCCGATGTCATTGAACTCGGCATCCCATTCTCAGACCCCAGCGCCGACGGGCCGGTGATTCAAAAGGCAGGTGAAAAAGCGCTGGTACTCGGCATCGGCCTGGCCAAGGTGCTGGAAATGGTCACGGCCTTCAGAACCCAAGACAAAACCACGCCCGTTGTGCTGATGGGCTACGCCAACCCGGTTGAGCGCTACGACATCAAACACGGCGCAAACAGCTTTATCAAACACGCATCCACCGCAGGCGTAGACGGCATGCTGATCGTCGACTACCCACCCGAAGAATGCGAAGCCTTTGCCGCCAGCTTGCGTGCCCACAACATGGATCTGATTTTTTTGCTGGCGCCCACCTCTACATCCGAGCGTATGGCCCAGGTCGCCCGCGTCGCCAGCGGCTATGTTTATTACGTGTCGCTCAAAGGCGTCACCGGCGCAGGAAATCTGGACACTGCAGCAGTCGAAGCGATGCTGCCCCGCATCCGCCAGCATGTCAACATTCCAGTAGGCGTCGGTTTTGGCATACGCGACGCCGCCACAGCCAAAGCGGTTGGCAAAGTAGCCGATGCAGTGGTGATTGGCAGCAAGATCATCCAGCTGATTGAGAATGCGCCGCGCGAGAAGGTGGCAAACGTGGCGCGCGAATTTATAGCAGACATTAGGGTCGCGCTGGATTCTTAAGAGATAAATGCTAAATTGCTATTATTTATATAGCTGTTTGCCCTTCATATGTATGGGCTACAGGCCTAAAGAGCTTTAGCGTAGTGAATGCCAAGCTTTCTTTCTCCAACTATGTCAGCAAAAGTACCAATCTGGCTATCGATTGGTTTTAGTTGTTCCATTTAAGCATCGATCTTTTTATAGATCGTTATGCAAACTGCTACCGTCGCACCAAAGTTTCTCTTGTCAAGTCGCTGCAAATGGTGCAAATTCAAAAGGTCATCTCTGCGGTTGGTATGTTCTCGATCTTTGAAGCGAAGCTTCAGAATGTACTGAATTGCCGCAATGGATTTCGTGGTGTTGCAGAAACACTGACACAACAGGGCGACTTGGATTTGCAGGCGCGCTTTGCCGATCTGCTACTCGCTATTCATGTTCTGAAGCATGGTCGCGGCCAAAGCTACGATGTTTTGGTAAATAAGGCCGCCAGCTTGCCGTTTAAAGTGAAGCTTGCGAACGAGGATTTCTTCAATGAAGGCGATGTCGGTGAGGCATCGACCCACGTCGAAGTGGATGATGCTTTCGCACTCGGTTGCGCTGACGTGATCCGCGAGGTGGCAGTTGCATTCGGCAAGGCCGGACATCGCCTGTAGCGCCCAGCAACCGGGTTGGATTTGACGCCTATTTTTAGGATCCGCCAGCCGCTAGCAACGGTCCGGCGGAATCATGGGTTAACCATCGGAATTTTTTACCCGCTTACAAAAGCCCCCCGTAGATGATCCGCCGAGTAAGCCTTGACGCGCTTAACTTCGACAAAGTCTTCCTCCAAGAGTTTGTCGCTAATGCGATCATGCAGGCCCATTACACATGGCATGCCAAGTGCCTTGGCGATTTCAACAACCGAAACTTCTAAGACACCGTTGCCATTTACATCTTCGAGATCGAGATCCGTGGGAGTGGATGCGTAGATCTCACCCAGAAGGCCAAACTCCCAATGTGACTTCATGCCAAAGACTTTAAATGCGGTGTTATGTGGGTCCGAGAGGAAAGCAAGAATCTTGGGTCAACTCTTGCAAAGCCACATCAGTCATTTTTCAAGTAGTCAGGTCAGCGGATTGGCTGTCAACTTAATTCCAGTTAACAAAGTTCACGGGCAACCACCGCTACAACAAAATATCCTCAAACCGGTTGATTCGCAACGCGCCAGCAGCTTCTGCACCGGGCAGTGGCTGCACGCCCTGCTTGATGGTGTCGGCGCTGATAATGGCATCTGAAAACACCAGCCCTGCCCTCTTGCCGATGCTTGCAATTGCCACGCGCCACTGAGCGACATCAACTTGTTTGATGTCTTTGGGTTGGCCTAGATACGACCGGGTTTCAGACAACAGCGCCAGCTGATCAACCACCAGGCCGACTGCTTTCAAGCCCCGTGCGCCCTTCCACACCACCACTTTCCAGAACGACGAGGGGATTTGCACCTGGTTGTCCATCCACAGGTCAATCGCGCTGTTGTAAATGGGTCCTTGCAGCACACACAGCCTTGCATTGGGCCCTGTGGCTTGCAGCAACCCTGTTTCAAGTACATAGCGCTCTGCTCCTTGCCAGTAACGTGCCGACTGGTTGAACCGGAAGTGCTGCGGCGCGCAATTGGTGAAGTGAAAGGTGTCGGCGTTGGCGCGCTCAGCTTGCTCGGCTGTGCCCCAGGTTGGATCGCTGCGGCGGGTCAGGTGGCCGCGGTCAAAATAGTCTGAGCTGGCTGAATAAAAGTCCTGCCCCAGGCAATAACTTTCGCTGATGCGGGTGTCTTTGAACCAGGTGTCGCCTTCCTGGCTGTCGGCACCCACCAGGCCGGTGGCGCGGTCGACGTTTTTATAGGTGTCACCGTCGATATTGGTGGCAGTAAAAATAGCCACACGCCGGGTTTTGTGCATGACCACGCTGAAGTGCTCGTACTTCAAAACACCCGCCTTGGCATTGGCCTCCGCTGCACGCAGCGGTGCAACTTGTTGGGTCAAGGCTGCTGTCATACCAGGCAGCGCAACTTGCAACCCGGTCAAAAACTCTGCAGCATAACCACTGCGGTTGCTGTAGTCAATGTCTAGCCGGACAGCTTCTGCTGCCCGGCTCAGGCGCAGTGGCATGGGGGAAACAGCAGTTGCAATAACAGGGGTCATTGCAATTGCAGACGTGCTCACATCGCCTGCCGACAGGAGCTGGCCTGCGCTCGACACCTCGATGGTGATTTCCAATGGGATTCTCAAGCACACTTGCCCCATGCGGCCGTTTGAATTTTGAGTACGCACTGGCTGATTGACAGAGGAACTGCTGTGGGATGGGTCAACGCCACGCGGCAGTGTGCGATAAGCATCCAGTGCTGACTGAAGCAATGCCTGCGCAGCGACAGGCAATGACGGCAGGAGCTGCCCAAGGGATTCGTGGATAGCGCTGATGCGGACGCCTTCGTTGCCGCGTGCCGGGCCTGTGCTTGCGTTTTGCACCTCGCGGGCGGCTGCATAGGCCTGGCCCCAGTGGTGCAGCGCAATCACTTCCCACAGGTCGTTAAAAACTGGTGCGCCTGACGAGCCAACCTCCGTATCGGTTTCATACAACAGGCTTTGCTGGCCTCTGAATGTCAACAAATTGTTGCGCAGCGCCACTTGTTTGTACTGACCGTTGGGATGCTGCAGGATGTTGACGTTCATGCCCAGCACATGCTTGGCGCCAAGCGGGCTGATGGGGCAATGGCCAAAGTCAGCCAGTTGTGCCGGGCCGGAGATACGCTCCCCAACCGCCACCACGGTGTAATCGAGTTCACCAACTGGCGAAGATGCAAAAAACCGCGACGGCTCCAGCCTGAAAGCCGTCATGGGCAACGGCCTGCGCGTGCTGTCCAGCTCGCGGTCAAAAAACACGGTTGCTGCAAGTGCTTCATCTGCGGAGGCAATCACATGGTGGTTGGTGATCAGGAGCGAATCGCTGATCAAAAACCCGGTCGCCTGGCGCGCCTCGGTGGGCAGGTTGATTTCAATGTAAGCCACAGCACGCCGCACCTGCGCACCGACTGCCAGAAACACAGCGTCTTGATAATCAGTTGTGTTGCCGATCAGCGCCTCAGCACCAGTTGCATGGGGCAAGCCAGGCTGACGTTTGGCGAGGTAGCTTTGCCTGCGGTTTGCATCCGGCTCAGCCAACTGCGGCGTGCCTTGCGATACCAGCTGGCGCACATGCGCCCGTGCGTCTCGGGTGCTGGCCCACATTTGTTCAAATGAAGCATCTGGTTCAAGCAGCGACATACAAAACCTTCCGTGGCACCCAAGGTATACCTGAGGCGTGAAACTTTTATGACGAGATTTCCTGCACCCAGTTTCAGCGACCGTCTAGTGCGCCCCCGCCGCATCTGCACTGCCTGGCCCTGACTTGATGCGCTTGGCCAAAAACACTACTGGAATCAGCAGCAGAAAAATAATGGCTGACGCATAAAACACATCGTTGGCAGCCAGCATATACGCTTGCTGGTCAATCAGCCGATTGATGGTGCCAAGGGCCTGATCAGGCGACAGGCCAGCGCTGCCCAAGCCTGATATCACGCTGTTGGTTGCGCCCACGCCAGGACTGACATACTCAGTCAGCTGGGCGTGGTGCAGCGCAGCGCGGTCTTGCCACACGGTGGTGGCTATTGATGTGCCAAACGAGCCCGCCACAATGCGCACAAAGTTCGACAAGCCCGAAGCCGCCGGTATGCGGTCTGGCTCAATGCCTGACAGCGTGATGGTAACCAGTGGGATGAAGAAAAACGCCATCGCCGCGCCCTGCACCAGCGTGGGGATCAGAATGGTGAATTCATCGGCCTGGGTGTTGAAGTTTGACCGCATCCACAGCACCAGCGCAAACACCGCAAATGCAAACGCAGCAAACTTGCGCGGGTCAAACTTGGCAATGTTTTTGCCCACCAGTGGCGACAGCAGCAGCGCAAACAAACCCACAGGTGCCAGCACCATGCCGGCGTCGGTTGCGGTGTAGCCCATGTACTGCTGCAGCCACAGCGGCAGCAGCACCACATTGCCAAAGAACAGGCCATAACCAATCGACAGCGCCAGCGCACCGGCCCAAAAATTGCGCCGCTTGAACAGTGTCAAATCCACCACTGGATGCTCTTCGGTCAGCTCCCAGATCACAAACGCAATCATGCCGACCAGCGCCACAATGCCCAGCGCAATCACTTCGCCGGAATGAAACCAGTCCAGCTCTTTGCCTTTGTCGAGCATGATCTGCAGCGCCCCCACCCAGATCACCAGCAGCGCCAGGCCAATGGCGTCAATCGGCAGCTTGCGGGTTTTACTTTCGCGTTTGCGAAAGATGCTCCAGGTAACCAACGCCGCGCCGATGCCCACCGGTATGTTGATGTAAAAAATCCACGGCCATGAAATGTTGTCGGTGATCCAGCCGCCCAGCAGCGGGCCCATCACCGGCGCAATCAGCGTGGTCATGGACCACAGCGCCATGGCCAGCCCGGCCAGTGCCTTGGGGTAACTTGACAGCAACAGCGCCTGCGACAGTGGAATCATCGGCCCGGCCACCAGCCCCTGCAGCACGCGCAGCACGATCAGCGTAGTCATGTTGGGGGCCAGTCCGCACAGCCACGATGTGATGACAAACAAGATCACGCTGGCCGTGAACAGGCGCACCTGGCCAAAGCGTTGCGACAGCCAGCCGGTCAGCGGCACGGCAATCGCATTGGCCACGCCAAAGCTGGTGATCACCCATGTGCCCTGGTTCGGGCTGACGCCCAAGTCCCCCGCAATGGCAGGCAGTGACACATTGGCAATCGAGGTGTCCAGCACATTCATGAAAGTGGCGGCAGACAGCGCCAGCGTGCCCCACAAGCGCGCTGAACCGCTCAGGGGCTCCATCGGTACAGGTGCATGGGTGTCAGCGGCGGCTGAAGTCGCAGCTTCCGCTTCATCAACGGTTGTAGTGGCCATGAATAAATATGGGTTTTTAAAGCTGCTCTTCAGCGACGCACGGCCACACTCTGAAAGCCAGCAGCCTGCAGCGGCGCTTTGCCCAGATTGGCAGCAATCACGCGGCGCACCTGGTCGCTGGCTGCGTCGTCAGCTGCGGGCGCTTGCGCTGCCGGAGTGGCCACTGGCGTGCGCGGCGCACCGGCCAGCGTTTTGCCGTCCTTGTTGCTCACATCAACTTCAGCCACCATCGACAGACCCACCCGCAGCGGGTTGTCGGCAAGCTGCTGCGCATCAAGCGCAATCCGCACCGGCACGCGCTGCACCACCTTGATCCAGTTGCCGGTGGCATTTTGCGCCGGCAGCAATGAAAACGCAGCGCCGGTACCCACACCCAGCCCAGACACCACACCTTTGTAGGCCAGCTTGGTGCCGTACAGGTCAGCCACCACTTTGACGGGCTGCCCAATGCGGATGTTGCGCAGCTGCACCTCTTTGAAGTTGGCATCCACCCACACCTGATTGAGCGGCACGATGGCCATCATCGGCGCGCCAGCTGCCACACGCTGGCCAATTTGCACCGTACGCCGGGCCACATAGCCATCGACAGGCGACACCAGGCTAGAGCGCTGCGTGGCCAGCAGGGCTTCACGCATGCGGGCGGCAGCGGCCTGCACATTGGGATTTTGCTCAATGCTGATGCCATCGGTCAGCGCCTGGTTGCTGCCGAGCTGCTCGCGTGCGGCTGTAACTCCGGCTTCAGCCGCAGCCAGGCCGCTCTTGGCATTTTGCAGTTGTGATTGCGCGTGGCCCAGCTCTTCAGCAGACACTGCGCCAATGCCCGTCAGCGACTGCCGCCGCGCCAGGTCATCGGTGGCGCGGGCAATGTCGCTGCGGGCCTTGACCACGTCGGCACTGCGCAGCGTGATTTGCGCCTGCAGCGAGCCGTTGTTGGCATACAGTGTGCGGGCTTGCCGAACGGCCTGGGCCAGAGCGGCTTCAGACTGGTCCAGCGCCACTTTGGCATCGGCCGGGTCCAGCTGCACCAAGGCCTGACCCGCTTTGACAAAGTCTGTGTCATCGGCCATCACAGCTTTGACGGTGCCGCCAATTTGCGGCGTGATCTGGATCACATTGCCCTGCACATAGGCGTTGTCGGTTGATTCATAGTGGCTCGCCACCAGGTATTCATAGGCACCCCAACCCAGCCCAGCCAGCACCACCACCGTTGCCAGCGCTGTCAACGCTTTCTTGCGTTTGCTTTGCGCAGCTGAGCGCGCAGGCTTGACTGGTTGCTGTGCTGCCGCTGGCGCGCTGGCAGCAGGTACTGCGTTTGGTGCTACGGGTACGCCGGGGGTGGATGTGGAGTCGTTCATGGTCTATGTCGCTTGGGTGGATATGGTGACGGTTCAACGATTTTTTAAGAGCTAAATATGGTTATAGCGCAATCAATACGGGCGCTAGCAGCTATTTATTTTGTAGCAATACGGTTGACGAAAGTAGGGCTGTATTGCTTTCTGGCTGGTAGCCGCCGCCCAGTGCACGCATCAGCGCCACCTGGGTGTCCAACGACCGCGCCGCCAGATCGACACCGCTGCGCTGCCGGGTCAAGACCTGGCTTTCTGCGGTCAGCACATTGACAAACGTGCTCAGTCCGGCCCGGTAGCGCTGAACGGCAATGTCATACGCTGCTTCACTAGATGCCTGGGCCGCGCGTTGCTCAATCTGCTGGCGGGCAACGGCCTGGGTTGATGCAATCTGGTCTGCCACATCGCGCACCGCGTCAATCACGGCCGCGTTATAGCTTTCAACGGCTGCGTCCAAGTCAGCTGACTTGCCGCGCAAGTTGGCACGCAGGCGGCCTGCATCAAAAATAGGCAAGCGCAGCGCCGGGCCAATGCCCGCCTGCTGGCTGCCCGCGTCAAGCAATCGGCCCAGGCCAATGCTGGAAAATCCGGCAAAAGCCACCAGGTTGATGTTCGGATAAAACTGGGTTTTGGCATTGACCACGTCTTTGCCAGCGGCCTCCACACGCCAGCGGGCCGCTGCAATGTCAGCGCGCCGGCCCAGCAGGTCTGCGGGAATGTCTGTACCCGCAGGCGATGCATAAGCTACGTTTTTAATAGCTGCTAGCGCCCGAATGTCTTGGGCTACCATGCTATTTGGCTGCCCAATCAGGGCTGCAATGGCGTTTTGCGTCAAGGCCAGCTGTTCTTGCAATGCTTCAAGCTGCAGGCGGGCATCGGGCAAGCTGCCTTCGCTCTGGTTCAGCTCCAGCCGGGTGTCCAGCCCGGCCTGCACCCTGGCGCGTACCAGCTTGAGGATTTCACCGCGCTGCGCCAGCGTGCGCTTGGCCAGCAGCGACTGTTCGTTCAGCCGCAGCATTTGAAAATACGTGCGCGCCACATGGCTGGCCAGCAGCACCCGGGCTGCCTGTGCATCTGCCTGGGCGGCATTGGCAATGCCCAGCGCAGCATCGAGTGCCGCACGATTTTTGCCAAAAAAGTCCAGCTCCCAGCTGGCATTGAACTGCGCCACACCTGAATTGCGCACACTGCCAGCCAGCGGCGGCGGCACTGCGCCATTGGCTGTGTATTGCTGGCGCGTGATGTCCACCTGGCCACCCAGTTGCGGCAGCGTCGCAGCATTGGCCACTTCCGTCACGGCCTGGGCCCGTGCCAGCCGCGCCTGGGCCAGCTTGAGGTTGGGGCTGTCTGCCAAAGCCTGGGCAATCAACTGGTTCAGCTTTTCATCGCCAAACTCGCGCCACCATTCGGCTTGAACCGAGGATGTGGGTGTGGGTGTGGGTGTGGGCGCCCCCGGTCCGCCGGACTTCAAACCCACTGAAGCCGCATCCCGCAGCTGCGCTGTTGACTGGATGCCTGACATGTCGGCACACCCTGCCAGGCCAGTGGCCATCATGGCTGCTGCTGCCACACTCACCGCCGCCACAGCAGCCATGCGCACGGCAGCCAACACAAGGCTTCGTGTCCCCGGCTGAACGGCTGGGGCCAACGGAGTTGAAAAATCGGGCGAATCGGCATGGGTCATGTTGAGCCTCAAATTTTCGTGCGCGCTGCTGCAGTAGCTTTGTCAGGTTTGTTCGCTGCGGGCACCGCGTGCCTCCGCTGAACTGGCTGGGCGTGCGCGGCTTTCGATGCTTGAATGACTTGCGTGGTTTGCGAGGCTTGGACATCATGAGAGTTGTCCAGAATGCGCCGCAAAAAGTCCTGCAGGGTCTTGAATTCATCGTTTGAGAAACCTGCCAGATGGGCGTTTTGCACATCGCACAACACTTGCGGAATTTCTTTCGCTGCACCGCGACCAGCATCAGTCAACTCAAGATTGACCACACGCCGGTCGTCTACCGAACGTGTGCGCTTGACCAATTGCTTGGCCTCCAGCCGGTCCAGCAGCCGCGTCATGGAGCCGGCGTCCAGATCGCAACCGCGGGCCAGTTCGGCCACCGTAGACGCATCGCCCATGTGCAGCTTGAGCAGCGGCAGCCACTGCGCGTTGGTCAGGCCATTGGGCTCAAACTCACGCTCAATGCACTGCGACAGCACGCCGATGATGCGCCGCATCAAATAGCCCACGCTCTCGCCAGGGCTGTAGTTCGCAGCGGTGTAAAACACAGCGGGCAACGTCGCTTCAGGGCCATCACACGGCGCGGATGAATTTTTATCAAGCTGCTTTTTATGCATGGGTGAATATTACATGCTTAGGCAAATATTGTCAAGCCTGTATTTGTTCAAACACTTGAGTCCAAAATCCTGTGGGAAGAAGCACTGCAACAGCAATTCTTTTCCCACCTCATGATTTCAGCCAACGACGACACAGATCTCGACAACTGCCTGACAGCTCGAATGGGGTTTCACATTCAACACCACTTTTAACTTTGATTCACAACGAATGGTCCATGAGCCGCATGGGTGCAAAGGCTGCCAATGACCACTGCCCAAACCCGCCCTCTTGCCGTCGTGACCGGTGCATCCTCAGGCATCGGCCTGCATCTGGCGCAACGCTGCGCAGTGCATGGCTATGACGTCCTGCTTGCAGCCGACCAGAGCCTGGACCATTCTGCAGCCACCTGCCGCAGCCTGGGCTCCAATGTAGAAACGCTTCTGGCTGATCTGTCAACGACCCAGGGTGTGGTTAGCCTGGTGGCTGCCATTGCAGGTCGACCTGTGGCGGCCTTGCTGGCCAACGCGGGACAAATCTTGGGTCATGGTTTTTGGACCAGGATTTTGTTGCTGCCCGTCAGGTGCCCGACACCAACATCACCGGCACGCTGTATTTGCTGCACACGGTGGTAGGTGCAATGCGGAGCCACGGCAGCGGCAAAGTGCTGATCACCGGCTCGATTGCCGGCTTCACGCCGGGGCCATTTCAGGCGGTTTACAACAGCACCAAAGCGTTTTTAAATTCATTTGCGGCGGCACTGCGCAACGAGTTCAAAGACACTGGCATCACTGTCACTTGCCTGATGCCCGGCCTGACCGACACCAACGTGTTTGCAAGGGGCGACATGCTGGACACCAAAGTGGGCGTGTCGGAGGCCAAAGGTGACCCGGCCGATGTGGCCAAGGCCGGCTTTGAAGCCATGCAGGCAGGCGAAGCCGATGTCGTGGTGGGCCTGATGAACAAGCTGGTGGTTGCAGGTGCCAAAGTCACGTCCACGCAAATTTTGGCCGAAGTTCACCGCAAAATGGCAAAGCCTGGGTCAGGCAAACCCTGACCCTTCAACAACTACAAAATGGGCTGTAGCGCCCATTGCATGGGCGTCAACAGCTCCTGATAAAATAGCAAATAAAAAAGCCGCTGGCAATGTGCCAACGGCTTTGGGTATTTGAGCTGTCTTTAGCTCGGGATCATTTAGAACGCGTTATCAACTGGCTTCTGCAGGCTCCGCTTCGGGTTTGACTTTGCCTTCTTTTTTAGGCAAAGGCTGAATGTCCAGCAACACCTCGCCGTCTTCCACACCTTTTTCATTGGTGGTGACCTTCATGTCCACTGTCAACCGGCCACCATCCACCAGACGGCCAAACAGCAACTCATCGGCCAGCGCGCGGCGAATCGTGTCCTGAATCAGCCGCTGCATCGGACGTGCGCCCATCAGTGGGTCAAAGCCTTTTTTGCCCAGGTATTTGCGCAGCGTGTCAGTGAAGGTAACCTCCACTTTCTTCTCAGCCAATTGCGTTTCAAGCTGCAGCAAGAACTTGTCCACCACCCGCAAAATCACGGTCTCATCGAGTGCCTTGAAGCTCACAGTCGCATCCAGCCGATTGCGGAACTCCGGTGTAAACAAGCGCTTGATGTCGGCCATCTCGTCACCGGCTTCACGCGGATTGGTAAAGCCAATGGTGGCCTTGTTCATTGTCTCGGCACCGGCGTTGGTGGTCATGACGATGATGACATTGCGGAAATCTGCCTTGCGCCCATTGTTGTCGGTCAGCGTGCCGTGGTCCATGACCTGCAGCAGCACATTGAAAATGTCCGGATGGGCCTTTTCAATTTCGTCCAGCAGCAAAACGCAGTGCGGTTTTTTGGTCACGGCTTCGGTCAGCAAACCGCCCTGGTCAAAACCGACATAGCCGGGCGGCGCGCCAATCAGGCGGCTCACGGCATGGCGCTCCATGTACTCGCTCATGTCAAAGCGAATCAGCTCAATGCCCATGATGTAAGCCAGCTGCTTGGCGGCTTCAGTCTTGCCCACGCCCGTCGGGCCACTGAACAGGAAGGAACCAATCGGCTTGTCGTCTTTGCCCAGGCCGGAGCGCGCCATTTTCACGGCACTGGCCAGAATGTCCAGCGCCTTGTCCTGACCAAACACCACGCTCTTCAAGTCGCGCTCGAGCGTCTTGAGCTTGCCGCGATCGTCGTTGGACACATTGGCTGGCGGAATGCGCGCAATCTTGGCAACGATTTCTTCCACCTCAGTTTTGGTGATGATTTTCTTGCGCTTGGACGGCGGCAAGATCCGCTGCGCAGCACCTGCCTCGTCAATCACATCAATGGCCTTGTCAGGCAAATGGCGGTCGTTGATGTACTTGGCAGACAGCTCGGCAGCCGCCTGCAGTGCAGCCACCGCATATTTCACGCTGTGGTGTTCTTCAAAACGCGACTTCAGGCCTTTGAGAAT
>JANYGP010000094.1 GCA_025362315.1 Polaromonas sp. | reverse complement strand
GTGGTGGTGGTGTCAACGAGCCAACGGGCGTATTGGCCACGGCTGGCATTCAAACGGCCAACCTTGCCACATTGACCTGGGCAAACATTCTGGCGATGCTGCAAAAGCTCGACATCGTGAATGCTGAAGCCGCCAACATTGTGGCCAGCATGAAAGTCAAAGCCAAGCTGCAAGGCACTTTGAAATCGGCTGGCGTGGCTGGCTACATCATGGAAAACGGGAAAGTAGGCGACTTGCCAGCTTATTTCACAAACCAAGTCACAGAAAAACGGGCGCACCAAACACCGGCCGCTTACTTGCAGGCGATTGGTCACAAGTAATGCTGGGTGTCTGGTCAGAGGTTGATATTTTGGTCAATCCTTTTGATAGCGCGGCCTATGCCCGGGGTGGTGTGCTGGTTCGCGCAATGTCTACCGTGGGTATTGCAGTTCGCCGCCCAGAAGCATTCGTTTTTGCTGAAGACGTGACCATCTAAAAAAGGGTTGCGAATGTTGGAAATCCGCAGTCACGGCACTCTGTCCGCAAAGGGCAAAACCCTCACGGGTTACGCCGCAGTCTTTAATTCTGAAGCCAACCTGGGCGACTTCCAAGAGTTGATCCGTCCGGGCGCTTTCGCCAAATCGCTGGCGACGGGTTCCAACGTTCGCGCCTTGTATCACCATCAAGGCGATGCATTGCTTGGCACCACCAAAGGCAATACGCTGCAACTTCGAGAAGATGCGCACGGGCTGGCTTTCACGCTGGCCTTGCCCGATACATCACATGGGCGTGATCTGGCCGTGCTGGTAGACCGGGGTGATATTTCAGGCTGCAGTTTTGGTTTCCGTGTCGCACCCGGTGGTGACCGCTGGGAGCAGCGCGGTAAACAATTGGTGCGTGAGCTGCTGGCCGTGGACTTGATGGAAGTCACACTGACCGCTGACCCGGCCTATGCCGATACGAGCATTGCCATGCGCAGCCGCCCGCAAGCCAAATCATTCTGGGATGTGGACACACGCCGCGCGTGGCTTGAAACCGTATGAACCTGTTTAACCGCGCCTTATCTGTCATTGGCCTCGAGCGCCGCGCCGCGCCTGGTGGTGACCCATATTGGTCAAACTATTCAAGCCTGAGCAATGGCACAGTGAACGCTGCAACTGCCCAAGGCGTAAGCGCCGTTTATGCGTGTGTCAGCGCTATCAGTGAAACCATTGCCAGCCTGCCTTTAATACTTTATCGGCGCGACGGTGAGGGCCGTAGCCCTGCCCCGGATCATTCGCTTTACCGCGTGCTGCACGACCAATTCAACCCAGAGCAAACAGCGCTTGAAGGGCGGGAATTGATGCAAAGCCAAGTCCTGTTAAAAGGCAATGCCTATGCACGCATTGAGCGCGCTAGCGATGGGCAGGTCACGGCGCTGTGGCCCATGTCACCTGACCGGGTAACGGTGCTTCGCGTAGGTGACAAGCTGGCCTATGAGTGCACCAACCACCAAGGCGTGGTGATCCGCTTACTTCAATCTGAAGTGCTGCACTTACGCCACCGCGCCGGGGATGATGGCGTGTTGGGTGTGTCACCCATTACCGCCGCCCGTGGCGTGGTAGAGCTGGCTATTGCCGAGCGTGAGCATGGCGTGAACACCTTTACCAACGGTGCAAAGATGTTAGGGGTGCTGAAGTTTCCCGGCGTTTTGAGTGCCGAGCAACGCACTAACCTGCGCAATAGCTGGGCGACCCAGCACGGGGGCGCTGCTAATGCAGGCAAAACCGCCATTCTTGAAAGCGGTGTGGACTTTCAAACCGTCAGCATGTCGCTTGAAGATTCAGAATGGATCGCGGCCCGGGCTTTCAGTGTTACCGAGGTGGCTAGGTTGTTTCGTGTACCGCCCACTGTCATCGGTGACTTGACGCATGGCAACTATTCCAACAGCGTGGAGATGGCCCGCCAGTTTGTGACGATGACCCTCAAACGCCATATGGTGAGCTGGGAGCAGGCCATTGCGACCAAGTGCCTAACCGATGCCGGCCGTAAGACCTATTTTGCTGAACA
>JANYGP010000058.1 GCA_025362315.1 Polaromonas sp. | reverse complement strand
TTTGAAGCCTCGGTGAAACACATTGACCGCTGTGTTGCTGGCCAGCACTCGGCGACCCAGCGCCATACTGCTGCCGTACACCCAGGTGCCGGGGCCGAGCGCCGAGGGCGGCGCGGCAAGGGTGCTGCGTGAAAACACGTTGATCATTTTCAGTGCCGCCATCGGGTCGTTGAGCGATGCATCTAACAGAGCGGGGGACACTTTCATCGGAAAAGCCGTGCCGATTAGCACCAGATGGGTGACGCGCTCTTTAAGGTTTGCGGCCGCTTCCAGCGCAACCAATGACCCCCAGCTGTGGCCGACCAGCGCGGCTTTCCCGATGCCGATTTTGTCCAGCAACGCTTCAATAAAGATAGCAGATTCCTCAACAGATTCGGGCGCTGGGCCTTCGCTTTTGCAATGCCCTGGCAGGTCAATGGCCAGCACGTTCCAGCCGTGGTTTGCCATGTAGCGGCTTTGCAAAATCCACACGCTGTGGTCATTCAGTACGCCGTGGATGAAGACAACTGTGGGCTTGTCGGCATCGATTGTTTTGCCAGCTGTGTAGCCATAGGTCTTGTGGTGGTTGACTTGCAAGTACACGCTCAGGCTCCTGCTTTTTGTGCAGCTTTTAATGCACGCTTCAAGTCATCCATCAAATCGTCTGCATCTTCCAGCCCAATTGACAGCCGAATCGTGCCCTGGCTGATGCCAGCACCGGCCAACGCCTCATCTGTCATGCGGAAATGCGTGGTGCTGGCTGGGTGAATCACCAGGCTGCGGCAGTCGCCCACATTGGCCAGGTGGCTGAAGACTTTGAGCGCTTCAACAAATGCTTTGCCCTGGTTGCGCGAGCCTTTCAGGTCAAAACTGAAGACAGACCCGGCGCCGCGTGGCAGCAGCTTTTTAGCGATTGCGTGGCTAGGGTGCGATTCAAGGATTGGATGGCCAACGCGGGCTACAAATGGGTGGCTGGCCAAAAAGGCGACGACTTTTTCTGTGTTGCTCATGTGCCGTGCCATGCGCAAACCCAGTGTTTCAATGCCCTGCAAAATCAGCCAGGCGGTGTGCGGGCTCATGCAGGCGCCAAAGTCTCGCAAGCCTTCGCGCCGGGCGCGCAGCAAGAACGCACCAACGGTGCTTTCTTCGCTGAACACCATGTTGTGAAAGCCATCGTATGGCTCGGTCAGTTCCTTGAATTTATCGGCTGCCGCTGTTGAGTCCCATGCAAACGATCCGCCATCCACCACGATGCCGCCAATCACTGTGCCATGCCCGCTTAAGAACTTGGTGGCCGAGTGGTAAACCAGATCGGCGCCATGGTCAAACGGTTTGATCAGCCAGGGCGAGGTGAGGGTGGAATCCACCAGCAGTGGTGCGCTAGCTTCATGGGCAATGGCGGCCACTGCTTCAATGTCCAGCACGTCCAGGCCGGGGTTGCCCACCGTTTCGCCAAAAAACAGTTTGGTGTTGGGCCTGCTAGCTGCGCGCCAGCCGTCCAGATCGCCAGGCTTGACAAAAGTCGTTTCAATGCCAAAGCGCCGCATGGTGTAGTGCAGCAGGTTTTGCGAGCCGCCGTACAGCGCAGTGGACGCCACGATGTGGGAGCCCGCGCCCATCAGCGTGGCGATGGCCAGGTGCAGTGCAGCCTGCCCACTGGCAGTTGCTATCGCGCCAATGCCGCCTTCCAGCGCGGCCACGCGTTGCTCTAGGACGGCATTGGTCGGGTTGCTGATGCGTGAGTACACGTGGCCTGCACGTTCAAGGTTGAAAAGGCTGGCCGCATGGTCGCTGGATTCAAAAACAAACGACGTGGTCAGGTGAATTGGTACAGCGCGTGCGCCGGTGGTGGGGTCGGGTGATGCGCCAGCGTGTAGCGACAGTGTGTCAAAGCCGGGGTCAGCGTAGCCGGGCATGGATTTGTCTCCAGATGAAAAAGTGCAAACGGGCCTGCACATTTGAAAGCATTCGTTCTTATTGTGGGCTATATTGGCTGCGAACTTCCCGAAACGCATCTTGCAACGGGAAAATGCAGGCACCACCACCCAGGAGATCGCCATGAAAGTAGCCGACATACTGCGCGTCAAGGGCAGCACGCTGTACACCGTTCAGCCTGACGAGCCGCTGGCAAAAGCAGCTGACATCATGGCTGACAAAGATATCGGCTCTCTGGTGGTGATGGAGCACGGCGACCTGGTCGGGATGCTGACTTTCAGGGAAGTGATTGTCTGCATCGTCGGCAACGGCGGCGCGATTGGGAATATGCTTGTCAGGAAAGCCATGGACGACCACCCGCTGACCTGCACGAGCGAGACTGAGCTTGACGAAGTACGCCGCATGATGCTGGAGCGCCACGCCCGCTACATGCCGGTGATGAACCAAAAAATGCTGATGGGCGTGATCTCCTTGTACGACGTGGCCAAAGCGGTTGTTGACAGCCAGAATTTTGAAAACAAGATGCTCAAGGCCTACATCCGCGATTGGCCTGCGGGTGAGGATGATGGCAAGAGCGGCTAGACCTTAGTTGCGTCTGGGATAATCAGGCGTTATGAGCGGCAACACCTTCGGAAACCTCTTCGCAGTCACCAACTTTGGTGAATCCCACGGCCCGGCCATTGGCTGCGTGATTGATGGCTGCCCACCTGGCATGGATTTATGTGAAGCTGATATTCAGATTGATCTGGACCGTCGCCGCCCCGGAACCAGCCGTCACGTGACCCAGCGCAATGAGCCTGATTCAGTCGAGATTTTGTCGGGCGTTTACCAGGGCAAAACCACCGGCACGCCGATTGCCCTGCTGATACGCAACACCGACCAGCGCAGCAAAGACTACGGCAATATTCTCGAAACCTTTCGCCCTGGTCACGCCGACTACACCTACCTGCACAAGTACGGCCTGCGTGATCCGCGCGGGGGCGGGCGGTCCTCAGCGCGGCTGACGGCACCCACTGTCGCGGCTGGTGCGGTGGCTAAAAAGTGGCTGCTTGAAAAGTACGGAACTACATTTCAGGGTTGCATGACGCAGATCGGCGATGAAGTGATTTCGTTTGAATCATGGGACCATGTCAACAGCAATCCGTTTTTTGCGCCTGTCGCTGACGTATCAAAACTGGAGGCCTACATGGACGCGCTGCGCAGGGCAGGCGACTCATGCGGCGCAAAAATCCGGGTCACTGCAGCTCATGTTCCGGTTGGTCTGGGCGAGCCCCTTTACGACAAGCTTGATGCTGACATTGCCTTTGCCATGATGGGCATCAACGCAGTCAAAGGTGTCGAAATTGGCGCCGGATTTGCCAGCGTGGCGCAACGCGGCAGTACACACGGCGATGGTTTGTCGCCTGAAGGCTTCATGTCAAACAACGCCGGCGGTGTGCTGGGCGGCATCAGCACCGGCCAGGACCTGGATGTGTCGATAGCGATCAAACCCACCAGCTCCATCGTCACGCCGCGCCAGTCAATCGACACCGCAGGCAACCTGGCTGAAGTGGTGACCAAAGGCCGCCACGACCCGTGCGTGGGCATACGCGCCACGCCCATCGCCGAAGCGCTGCTGGCGCTGGTTGTGATGGAACACGCCTTGCGCCAGCGTGCACAAAATGCCGATGTCGTGGTGGCTACACCGGACATCATGCGCAAACGCTAGATTCTTTGGTTGCTAAGTACCAAATAGGCACCAAGACCAAATAAAACGTGCGTAAGAAGCTTCTTTTTCAGGAGCAGTTGTCACAACAAATGATCCGATTTCCGCATGAGTCTTACCATCAACGGCGGCACCGATGTATTCCTGATTCCCGGAGACCCAGTCAAGCAGGTGCGTGTGCCGCAAGTCTTTAACCTGAACTCCAGACCCTGGGTATCAATGCGGTACGGGTGCCAGCACACGTCAAGGCAAGCGACATTCGCACCTTTGTGCATTCTGCTTTTTTGGCACCTGTGATTGATGCTGCTGTCAGCGTGGTATCGCCTGAATGGCTGCGTGATGTGCCGGGTGTGGCCAACTGGTACTTGCAGATGTTTGGCGCCGTGGTGGTAATCCTGCTGGTGTGGCTCCCAGATGGGCTGCTGAGCACCCCAGATCGCTTAAAAGCCACGAGAAATGCAGGGTAGGCGTCCATAAAAAGGGCGCAAGCAGCTACTAAATTAGGAGCATCTCAATGAAGATGCCGCTTCTTGAACCACCATCCAAGGTCTGGCAAGAAAGCATCATTTGTGGTGATTGAACACAACATGGACTTTGTGATGAACCTGTGCCACCGCATCATGGTGATGGTCGAAGGCCGGGTACTGGCCATTGGCACGCCTGTCGAGATTCGTGGAAACAAAGCCGTGCTTGATGCCTATTTAGGGAACTGATCATGAACTACAACACGAAGGGCATTGCATGCATTGAATTTGACAACGTGGTTGCAGGTTACAAGGACTTCATGATCCTGAACAACCTGTCGTTCAAGGTTGCCACAGGCTCCATCACATTGC
>JANYGP010000041.1 GCA_025362315.1 Polaromonas sp. | reverse complement strand
GCGGTTGGCGCGCTATCACGCCGCTGTGGACGGTGCGTTCTGGCAATGGAATGACGCATGGCTCAATCCCGCATTTCGGGACTTCGATATCCGCCTGGAGTGCCGCCGGATCGTTGCACCGGTGCTGGCGATCCAGGGCGACCAGGATCCTTACGGAACGCTGGCGCAGATCGATCAGATCGCTTTGCCGCCGTCGCGGTTGACGCGCCTAGTAGTCGAGGGCTGTGGCCACTCGCCGCATCGCGAGCAGCCCGAGCGCATCACACAATCGGTGGCGGACTTTCTGGCTTCATGTGCCTGAGCCGTGGCGCCCGACGTCATGAATGAATACTGGTCAGATCGGTTTCGCTAAGCCAGCACCACTGCCCGGGCAACAAATCAGCCGGCAACCGCAAGCCACCGATCCGAGAGCGATGCAAGCCTTCCACCCGGTTGCTCACCGCGGCAAGCATGCGCTTGACCTGGTGGTATTTGCCTTCGGTCAGCGTCAGGCTCAGCTGATTCAACCCGGTTTGCACACACGTTGCGGCGCGTACAGCTTTGGGGTCGTCGTCCAGCACCACGCCTGCCAATAGCTTTTGAATCTGCTTGTCGTCGACCGCGTGTTTGGTGGTGACCTCATACACTTTGGGCACATGGTGTTTGGGTGAGCTCATGCGATGAATGAATTTGCCGTCGTCTGACAACACCAAAAGGCCTGTGGTGTCCTGGTCAAGCCGGCCCACGGCTTGCACGCCCGCCGCTGCGCCGCCGCCGCGCTGGCGGATAGGGGCTGGCAGCAGGGTGTAGATACTGGGGTAGGTGCTGGGCTTTTGCGAGCATTCATAGCCAGCTGGTTTGTGCAGCATCAGGTAGGCTTTTTCGTAATACTGCCAATCAACCCCTTGCACAGTGAATTGCGAGCCATCTGCTATAAATTCAGTAGCTGGTTGTGCACATATCGCGCCGGCTACAGCCACAAAACCTTGTTGAATCAGCCCTGCGCACACTCGCCGGGTGCCAAAGCCTTGTGAAAATAAAATGTCTTGAAGTTGTAAGGTCGCCATGGCCTGATTGTCGCTGCACCTGCAGTGCTGGCAACAGCGACAATCGAGGCCAACCAACATCAATCGACCGGATACTTTTCATGCCGCCAGCCATGCCCGTTCAGGGCAAATTCGTCACAGGCTCCACCCTTCAACATGTTTTGAACATGGCTGTTTCAGGCTCGGTCGGCCTGATTGCAGTGTTTGCGGTTGATCTGCTGAATCTTTTTTATATCTCGATGCTGGGGCAAAAAGAGCTGGCAGCGGCTGTTGGCTACGCGGGTACCCTGCTGTTTTTTGTGGTGTCGCTGTCCATTGGCCTGGCAATTGCTGTCAGCGCCATCATGTCGCGCGCCATCGGCCAGGGCGCACGTGACAAGGCCAGGCATCTGGCCGGTGCATCGCTGGTCTTGATGGTGGGCAGCATGGTGCTTGGCACACTGGCTTTGTGGCCTTTTGTGGCTGATTTGCTCAGGCTGCTGGGTGCCACCGGTTTGACTGCCGAGCTGGCTTTGCGATTCACGCACTGGGTGCTGCCGTCTGCGCCGCTGCTGGGTGCGGGCATGTGCATCAGTGCGCTGCTGCGGGCACTGGGCGACGGCAAGCGTGCCATGTATGTCACGCTGAGTGCTGCAGCAGCTGTTGCGGCACTGGACCCTTTGTTTATTTTCGGCTTTGGCTGGGGTCTGGACGGCGCAGCGCTGGCAACTGGCCTTGCCCGGGTGGTGATGGTGGCCGTTGGCCTGTATGGCCTGGTGCGCATCCACAACCTGCTGGCCTGGCCGACACGAACTGAGTTGCTAACCTCGGCCAAACCGTTTTTTGCCATTGGCCTTCCTTCCGTGCTGACCCAGGTGGCCACGCCTGTTGGCAATGCTTTTGTGACGGCAGCCATTGCGCCTTTTGGCGACAGTGCGGTGGCAGGCTGGGCAATTGTGGGGCGCATCATTCCCGTGGCGTTTGCGGCGCTGTACGGGCTGTCAGGCGCAGTGGGGCCCATCCTGGGCCAGAACCTGGGTGCAGGCCGCCATGACAGGCTGCGCTCCACCATGGTTGACAGTTTGAAAGTTGTGGTGGTGTACGTGCTGGTCACCTGGTTGCTGCTGGCACTGTTTGCCAGCGTGATTGCCGATGCCTTCGGTGCCAGCGGCGCAGGCCGTGACGTGATCCTCTTTTTTTGCCACTTCGTGGCAGGCAGCTTTGTCTTCAATGGCGCTGTTTTTGTAGCCAATGCAGCATTCAACAACCTCGGCTTTGTGCTGTATTCAACCGCCCTGAACTGGAGCCGTGCCACATTAGGCGTGGTGCCGTTTATCTGGTTGGGCGGACAGTGGTATGGCATCAAAGGCGTGCTGGCGGGCTACAGCCTGGGTGTGGTGCTGTTTGGTGTGGCAGGCGTGTGGGGTTGTTTTCAGGTGCTGTCGCGACTGGCGCTGAAAGCCAGCACTGTGCGAGATCCTGTCAGTTAACAGCTATAGATTCAGGAGCTGGTAGCGCCCGATTTGTCGGGTTTACAGGTACTTTCTCACATTATTGCTGCTGACGGGGACTTTGCCTTACACGAGCTGGTCGCCTGGGGCTGCTGGCGTGAGGATGCAGGCTTGCGTCTAATAAAAGCATGTTGCCTCCCCTTCAGGTTTTCAGGCTTTTTACGCCAGCCTGGCTTTCAAAATCAGTCACTTCCGCGTGGCATTTGCTTGACGGGGTTCTGGTGGCACCCAGCATGGCACTGGGCGCTCAAACTGACGTACAGGGGCTGGGCGCCCAAGCCGTGCGCATACCTGCGCTGCGCGGGCTGCATTTGTTTGGCTGGTACGCGGCCTCCAGTCGGTCGGGTTTGCGTCCTGCGGCTGTGTTGCTGCACGGGTCGTCGTGTGCCTTACTGGCCGGTGGGCTGGCTGATCAACCGTTATCTCGAACGAATAATTGGTGCCCGGTTTGAACACATTGCGCCCGTCAATACGCTGGCCCAGGCCAGTTGCCCCATTTTGCTTGTGCATGGCTTGCAAGACGACATCGTGCCAGTGGCAGACGCCAGGAGCATCTGGAAAAACCGCAGCGCGACCGACGCCACCCTGATTGAATGCCGGGGAACCCATGAAGCATTTGAAGACCAGGAAGCCATCACGCACCAGATCATGACTTTTCTGAAGCCAGTGGTGCGCATGCCTGCTTAAGAGTTGTCTGCATCGCTGGCGGGCTGGACCGGTTGTTTTCACTGACAATAGTCGTTTCACACTCCTGAGCCAGGCATGCCAAACGCGACAGACAGCACCCTAAATCAACTCGCGCAAATTGTCGGGCCTACGCAGGTTTTGGTGAGCGGTGATTTGTCTGCTTACGAGCTGGACTGGCGCAAGCGTTCACGCGGCAAGGCTCTGGCAGTGGTGCGGCCCGCCAGCACTGCTGAGGTTGCCCAGCTTGTCAAAGTATGTGCAGCGGCTGGCATCAGCATCGTGGCGCAGGGCGGCAACACCGGCCTGGTGGGCGGCTCCATTCCGGACGAATCGGGGCTGCAGGTGGTACTCAACCTGGGGCGCATGAACACCGTGCGCAGCATCGACGCTGCCAACCTGACCATGACCGTTGATGCGGGTTGCATTTTGCAGAACCTGCAGGACGCAGCTGAAAAAGCCGGTTTTTTATTTCCTTTGAGCCTGGCCGCTGAAGGCAGCTGCACCATCGGCGGCAACCTGGCTACCAACGCTGGCGGCACGCAGGTAGTGCGCTACGGCAATGCGCGTGACTTGTGCCTGGGGCTCGAGGTGGTCACAGCGCAGGGTGACATCTGGCATGGCCTGAGTGGCTTGCGCAAAGACAACACCGGGTATGACCTGCGCGACCTGTTTGTTGGCAGCGAAGGCACGCTGGGCATCATCACTGGTGCAACCCTCAAGCTTTACCCCATGCCCGCAGCAAGCCTGACTGCATGGGCAGCCGTGCC
Organism: Polaromonas sp.; assembly: GCA_025362315.1. Taxonomy (GTDB): domain Bacteria; phylum Pseudomonadota; class Gammaproteobacteria; order Burkholderiales; family Burkholderiaceae_C; genus Polaromonas. The sequence goes on along the minus strand of JANYGP010000041.1, from coordinate 6,860 downwards.
GTCGATGCAGCACGCCGTTACGCTGCTTGGCCTGGCACACAAACACCTGGGCGCAGGGCTGACGGGGTTTGAAGTGATGGGCCAATTTGCCCTGAGCCTGGTGGCCAAACATTACCCGCAGCAGCGCGTGCCGTTGTGGCAGGGCACGCCTTATTGTGTGTTGCTGGAAAATTCTGACCACGAGAGTGAAACCCATGCGCGCGAGCAGTTTGAAAAATTGCTTGAAACTGCTTTTGAAGACGGCTGCGTTTCGGATGCGGTGGTGGCTGAAAACCTGACTCAGGCAAGGCAACTCTGGCACATCCGCGAAAGCATTCCGCTGGCGCAGGCTGAAGAAGGCTTGAACATCAAGCACGACATTTCAATTGCCGTGTCACGCATTCCAGAATTTGTAGCTGCAACCGATGCGCTGCTGGGGGCAGCCATTCCTGGCGTGCGACTGGTCAACTTTGGCCATCTGGGTGATGGTAATTTGCACTACAACGTGCAAGCGCCAGCTGAAGGTGACAGCAAAGTTTTTTTGCATGCCCATGAAGCAGAAGTCAACACAATCGTCTATGACTCGGTGGCGCATTTTGAAGGCTCCATCTCAGCCGAACACGGCGTTGGCAGCCTCAAGCTCGACAAGCTGAAACACCATAAATCCCCCGTTGCACTAGGCATGATGCGCGCCATCAAGCAGGCGCTGGACCCGCAGGGGGTGATGAATCCGGGGCGGGTGGTGCGGGTTTGATATGCTCTAGAATTAGTGCGTAATATATGCGCATACTTTATGGAGTTAAACCATGCTGAAATTTGAACACGCACCCAAAAAAGCAACCAACCTGACGCTGAATTCAAAAGTGCTTGAAGCGGCACGCGAAATGGGTATGAACCTGTCACAAACTGTTGATACCCTGCTGGCTGATGAAGTCAAACGCCGCTACTGGGAACAGTGGAACGAGCGCAACAAAGATGCCTTGGCTGAATACAACGCCCGCATCGCAAAATATGGCTTGCCCCTTGAAAAGTACCGTACTTTTTAACCGGTTCAACCATCATGGCCAGATTTGACGTTTATGCGCACCCCGATACCGAGCTTCGCAAACAAACCCCCTATTTAGTGGATGTTCAAAACAGCTTTCTTGATAGTCTGAAGACGCGCATTGTCATTCCGCTGCGCAGCAGCAAGTACATCTCGAACCCTCTGAGGGACTTGAACCCGATTTTTGAAGTAGCGGGTAGTGATGTTGTTTTGGACACTGCTGCGATGGCAGCTTTCCCAACCGCTCTTTTGAAACGCCCTACAACCGACTTCACCAAGCACGCTGCTGTCGTGACCGGTGCTATCGATACACTTTTGGGATCACATTAAAGTGCAGCATCCTTGCCCACACTCCTCCCAATACGAAGACTTCATGCGCCACGTGGACGCGCATGGCGTGTTCAAAGCTGACCGTACGGGCACGGGTACCAAGAGCGTTTTTGGTTATCAGATGCGGTTTGATCTGAAACTTGGCTTTCCGCTGGTCACGACCAAAAAGGTTCACCTCAAATCCATCGTGCATGAGCTGTTGTGGTTTTTGCAGGGGTCAAGCGACAACAACTGGCTTAAGGATCGCGGCGTAACGATCTGGAACGAATGGGCGCGTGAAGATGGCGATCTGGGCCCCGTGTACGGCGTGCAGTGGCGCAGTTGGCCCACGCCTGATGGCGGGCACATCGACCAGATCAGCGAGGTTATCAAAACGCTTCACACCAACCCGGATTCGCGCCGCATTGTTGTCAGTGCCTGGAATGTGGCCGACCTGAGCAAGATGGCATTGATGCCTTGTCATGCGTTTTTTCAGTTTTACGTGGCACCGCCTGCCGAGCCGGGTGGCAAGGGACAGCTTAGCTGCCAGCTGTACCAGCGCAGTGCAGATATTTTTCTGGGTGTGCCGTTCAACATTGCCAGTTACGCACTGCTGACGCACATGGTGGCCCAGCAATGCAATCTGGACGTCGGCGACTTCATCTGGACGGGCGGCGACTGCCACATTTACAGCAATCATGCCGAGCAGGTAGCGCTGCAACTTGGCCGCGAGCCGCTGCCCTACCCCATGCTGAATATCAAACGCAAACCGGCTTCGGTTTTTGATTATGAATTTGAAGATTTTGAATTTTTAAATTACCAGCATCACCCGGCCATCAAAGCCCCCGTAGCGGTTTAAGGTGTCATCCAGCAATGAACATCAACATGATTTTTGCCCGCGCTGCCAATGGCGTGATCGGCCACAACAACGCCATGCCCTGGCATTTGCCTGAGGACTTGGCGCATTTTAAAAAGCTCACGCTGGGCAGCCCCGTCATCATGGGCCGCAAAACCTGGGACTCGTTGCCCCCCAAGTTTCGCCCCCTGCCCGGCCGAACCAACGTGGTCATTACAAGGCAGGCTGATTGGCATGCTGAAGGCGCGGTGACTGCGAACAGCTTGCAAGCCGCGCTGGCAAGTTGCCAGGCGTCAGCTGAAGTGTGGATCATTGGCGGCGCGCAAATTTACGCGCAGGCCGAACCCTTGGCCAGCCGGGTTGAAGTGACCCACATCCATCAAGACTTTGTTGGCGACGCTTATGCGCCCACCCTTGGCCCCCAGTGGCAAGCCGAAGCGCAGCACGACCACGTATCGTCTAATCGGTTGAATTTCAGTTTTATCACTTACACACGACAACAAGGAGATTGATATGTCAGGAGGCGGATTTCACGTACACGGGCCCCACGACCATGAGCTGGAGCATGCAGCGCAAGGCGGCCATGATGACCACAGCGGCCATAGTGACAAAAACAAAGGCATGATTGCTCAAATCGCTGTCATCACTGCCATCATTGCCACGGTAGGCGCGCTGTTTGCCTACATGGGCGGCGCAACCCAGGCCAATGCAGGCCTGTACAAAAACAATGCAGCCATTAAAAAAACCGAGGCTTCCAATCAATGGAATTTCTTTCAGGCCAAGAGCACCAAACAATCGCTGGCTGAAGTCTCGCGCGACCTGTCGGCTGACAGCGTCAAAGACAAGTACCAGGCCAAAATTGACCGGTACGAAAAAGAAAAATCAGAGATCAAGCTGGCGGCCGAAAAGCTGGAAAAAGAATCGACTGACTGGGACAAACAATCTGACGCGCAAATGCACCAGCACCACCGCTGGGCGCAAGCAACCACTGTGCTGCAGATCTCAATTGCCATGGCAGCCATTGCATTGCTGACCCGCAAGCGCTGGGTTGAATATGTGATGTTTGCAGCTGCTGGGGGCGGGTTGGTGATCGGCGCATTGGCGGTGCTGCACATATAATGCTATTTAATCAGTAGCTGCTAGCGCATATGATACAAGGGCTATAGGCCAATTTATTACTCAAGATGACTCAAATTGCCACGTGGAATGTAAATTCTCTGTCAGTCCGGCTGCCGCAGGTCATTGACTGGCTGGCAGCAAACCCAGTGGATGCGTTGTGCCTGCAGGAGCTCAAACTCACAGATGAAAAGTTTCCGCATGCAGCGCTGGAGGCAATTGGCTACAGCAGTACAGTGTTCGGCCAAAAAACCTACAACGGTGTCGCAATTTTGAGCCGTTCGCCGGTACGCGATGTGATTAAAAACATTTCGGGCTTTGCAGATGAGCAGTCACGACTGCTCGCAGCAACGATGACTTCACCACTCGGTGATGTAAGAGTCGTCAACGGTTATTTCGTCAACGGCCAGGAGCCAGGCAGCGACAAGTTTGCCTACAAGATGAGGTGGCTGGACGGCTTGAACGCCATGATCAAAAGCGAGCTTGCTTTGCACCCCAGGCTGGTTCTGGTGGGTGACTTCAACATCACGGTTGATGACCGTGACACGTACGATGCTGAGGGACTGCGGGAAACCATTCACCACACCACTGAAGAGCGTAATCATTTCAAGGCCCTGATTGATCTGGGCATGACGGACGCTTTCAGGATGTTTGAGCAGAGTGAGAAAAGTTATTCATGGTGGGACTACCGCGAGTTTGCATTTCGCCGCAACCGCGGGTTGCTGATTGACCGCATTCTGGTCAGCAACACCCTTGAACCCATGGTCAAAAGCTGCGTGATTGACAAGGCACCGCGCAAAAACGAGCGCCCCAGCGATCACACGCCTGTCGTTGTCTCGCTGGGTTGATGCAGCTGGCCTTAAGGCGTGGCGCAGTTGAAGCTTGCAGACTGATTGATGTCGCCTGTGCCCTTGTACTTGGGGTAACCCGGAAAGTCACACAGCGGCCTGGTTCTGCCTGGCACGCCAGCCGTATCGGCAACGATCTGTGGCGGCGGAGCAATCCCTTTTTCCACCCAGTTTTCAAGCGCAGTCAATGAGTCCCATGCGGCGTTGAACACGCTGCTGACAGCATGGCCATAACCGGGAATTTCATAGTAACGGGCAAAGTTGTCCACCTTGGCCGCGCCCATGCCGGTGCGGATGCGCTGCCAGTATTGCTGCGTGGCGCGTGGGCTGACCAGCGCGTCGTGTGCGCCATGCGCCATCAAAATTTTGCCGCCCTTGTTGGCAAAGGCTGACAGATCTGTTTTGTTGGTGTCTTGCAAAGCCGTCAACTGCACAATTCGCTCTTGCCATTTGCCGGGGTTTTGCGGGTCCAGGCTCAGTGAGTTGAAAGCGCTGTCACGCGTCACAAAATGCCTGACCCACTGGTCCCAAAAGGTTGCGCCATACGGCGGGCTTGTGGCGATCGTGGTGGTCGTTGCAGGCTTGACGGCAGGCATCGGGTTGGCAGGCTGCTCCGTACCCAGGGCCAGTGTCAGCACAGTCGGCTGAAGAGGACTGGTACCCGGGTTGCCAAAGTCGGTGCCCCAGGTGTTGAAGCCTGGATATGTAGTCTCTCCACTGGCCAGCCGGTAGTTCAGCGTCAATGGCGAATTGGTCACGTTGTAGCCTGCTATTTGCGCATCCGACAGGCAAGCGTCGCCAGCATCTGCGCCACCCGCGCAGCGAAGTAGCTGATTGCCCACCGCAGCCGTCATGGGATTAAAGATTGCATTGCAGGCGTTGACGTTGCTGATCAAGCCATCTTTGACACCATCAAGTTCGTCGCAGGTTTGCATCGCAGCGTCATACAGGACTTTGCGTTTGTCACGGTTGGGGTAAGCGCCAGGTTTGGCCAGCTCACGCGTGATGCGGCCAAACTGCAGGTCAAGCGCAGCGGCGTTCCAGGCCGGGTACAAAACAATGGCGCCGTCAAAGTCTTGCGGCCAGTTTTGCACTGCAAACAACGCTTCCCGCCCGCCAGTGGAGCCACCCGCAAAGTAGGTTTTTTGCACCCGGGCGGCGTAGCGCATCTGAATAATGTTCATCGCGGCATCGCGCGTTTTTTTGATCGCATCTGAAGCGAAATTTTTCAATGCCTCATCATTCATGCCAAATGTGCCGTCACGGCTGCCGTTGGCATTGGCCTGATGGCCTGAATCGCTGCCGAATGTTGCGTAGCCACGTGCCAGCGGTGCGGGCCTGTCAGTTGGCCCGGCAGGAACATTGGCCAGGCCTGTCGCCAGCACACCGTTGTAGCCGCCACCGCCGAACATCAGTGCCTTGCCATTCCAGTTGGATGGCAAATTAACCTGAAATTTGATTTTGGGAGCAGCCGGATCAACCGGGTTGATGTCGCCCAGCACCCTGCAGTATTCAGCGACAGCAGCCACGCCCGCGCCCGCTGCGGGAATGACCACTGCACTGGTCACAACCGCGCCCGTGGTCGGTATGCCAATGGCTTGTGGGCCGATTGTCATGCCATTCAGGCCGGCGCAGGCGGTGGGTGTTGAGGGTGGTGCCGGCAGGTTATTGGCACATCCCCCCGCAGCAAGCGCGGCAACCGCCGCTGCCAAATAAGCTGCACTTCGTTGAATTGAAATTTTCACTTTGTCTCCTGTGTCTTGACGCTAATAATCGGCGCCAAGCTAATGCGCCAAATTAACACATTTACAAAGCTGGGTTCTCCTTGCAAACCCCTATAAAAATTTCGTTCCAATTGACTTGTCAAATGAATTAGAAAGAACAAAGGCTTCGTACTACTGTTGCTAGGTATTTTTGGAATACCTTGCTGAAATCTCTCGCTTGTCAGTTTTTTCAAGTCACAGGAAACTTGAATTTCATTTAACTTCAAAGCGACTTGTCATGAAAAATCTACTAAAGAGACGCACCCTTGCCCTGTTGCCTGCTGTCATAGCCGCAACAATGTTTTTCGGAACAAACACAGCTTCAGCGCAAACCAGTGGCTTGGTTATCGGCGTTGCGGCAGACATCACATCGATGGATCCACACTTTCACCTCTATGTGCCCAATCAAAATCTTGCAGAGCATGTGTTTGAAAAACTGATTACGCGCGACGCACTTCTTCAAATGGTGCCCGGCCTGGCAACTTCATGGCGTGCCGTAGATGATTTAACGTGGGAATTCAAGCTAAGGCAGGGTGTCAAATTTCACGATGGAACCCATTTTACCGCTGAAGACGTCAGATTTTCAATTGAACGCGTGCCCACCATCAAAGACAGCCCTGGCTCTTTCACTACCTACACAAAAGCCATTGCTTCAATTGAAGTAATTGATCCTTTTACCTTGCGTCTTAAAACGTCGAAGCCGCATCCTTTGATGCCAAATGACTTGTCAATTATTCCAATCGTTAGCAAGCAGGCAGCGAATGGGGCGAGCAGTGCAGATTTCAATGCGGGCAAAGCAGCTATTGGTACCGGGCCGTACAAGTTTGCCCGTTATGCGAGAGGTGACCGGGTAGAGCTGACGCGAAATGACAATTATTGGGGTAAAAAACCAGCTTGGCCTTCGGTGACATTTCGCATTTTGACCAATGATGCCAGCCGTGTAG
>JANYGP010000031.1 GCA_025362315.1 Polaromonas sp. | reverse complement strand
GCAGGTGCACAAGCTGGTACGATCCAGAATTTGACACAAGCCAAAATCGACGCTGCTGGCCTGAACGGTTCGCGTTGGGGCATTCGTGTGAGCGAAGACCTCGGTGGTGGCCTTGCAGCTGTTGGCAACCTCGAAAGCGGTTTCAATCTGGACACCGGTGGTTCCGCTCAAGGCGGCCTGCTGTTCGGTCGTCGTGCAAACGTCGGTCTGTCAGGCGGTTTCGGTACTGTGACCATCGGTCGCAATTCCAGCTCTTATGACGACGTGTCTGCTGACCACGCCATGATGGAACAGACCATTTTTGATCCGTCCAACACCAACAACGGTAACTCCGCTGCTGCTGCTACCGCTTTGCGTACTGCTGCTACCCCTGCTGCTCTGGTTACGGCTGCCCTGCCTTTCCTCGCTGCACGTAACACTGCCTGGATCGGCTACAACACCCGTTTCAACAACAGCATCAAGTACAACTCGCCTAACTTCAGCGGTTTCAGCGGTTCGTTCATGTACGCTTTGGGCGAAGACAAAACCACTGCTGTCGGTGCAAGCCGCACGATTTCTGCCAACCTAAAATATGCCAATGGCCCATTGGTGGTTTCTGGTGGTTACCAGTCTGAAGGCGTTGCGCAAACCGCTACGACTTCGCCTAGATTTGACAATGCTCTCATCAGCGTTTCTTACGACCTTGGTGTTGCAAAGATCGGCGCTGGTTACAACGTTGCAAAATACAAAGACGTCGCTCCTGGCGTGTCACTTGACGGACAAAAAGAGTACAACTTGAGCGTTGCAGTGCCTTTCGGCGCCACCGTTCTGAGCGCTGGCTACGCACGTTCACGTGGCAACGATTTCGGTACCAGCACTGGTTTCGGTGTCCAAGCTCTGTACTCCTTGAGCAAGCGCACCACGTTGTATGCTGGTGCACAAAGCACCAAAGCGTACGACCGTTTGGCTAACGCTGTTCTGTTGGCATCCCCGACCAGCACCATTGGTAACACCACAACCTATGGCGTGGGCATGCGTCACCGCTTCTAATCTAAAGCTGGCCCAGCGCCAGTTTTAATTAGAAAATCAAAAAGCCGTTTTGGGTACTTCCCGAAACGGCTTTTTTTATGGGAGCCAGAGGGCGTTTAGCAGGGCAAACTGCATTGCAAAATCCCCTTTCGCGTGACACCCTAATCCCCTATTCGATAGATAGACTGCAAGCCAGACAAACGCATGTGTATGGGTACATCGGCATGCAAAAAGACAGCAACCATGTTAAAAAAAATGATGATGCGCTTGGGGTTCTTGAGCTTGTTATGTTGCTTGCTGGCCTTGCAGTCGTGTGCCTTGAGTTCAAATAGCGCCGGTTCCAGTAAACCAGACGGCCCAGACAAATCACACACGACAGATGAGGCTGTGTCTCAAAAGACGCCGTTGCCGGCCGTTTCTTTTGATCCGTATCCGCCAGTTCAAACCATCGGCGCTGCCAAAGAACAAATATCCGGCGCTGGCGTATTGGCCTGGCGCCATCACGTTTTCCCCGGAAAGCAGCCGACGCAATACGCCTATGAACAGCTCGACGGAAGGCATTCGGTGGTGGCGAGGGCATCGTCGTCAGCCAGCATGTTGCGACAAGCTGTTCGGGTCGAGCCTGCCAAACTGGGCGACATCCATTTTTCATGGAAAGTACCGCAATTGATTCCAGGTGCCGACTTGACACGGCGCGAGACACACGACTCTCCCGTCCGGCTGGTTCTGGTGTTTGAGGGTGACCGTTCAGATTTTTCAATGAAAAATTCAATGTTGTCAGAGCTGTCGCGCACCCTCACCGGCGAAGAGCTGCCCTACGCCACATTAATGTACGTGTGGTGCAACGCCTGCTTGCCCGAGAGCATTTTTATCAATCCACGGACGGACCGCATTCGCGAAATTGTGCTGGAAGCTGGGCCTGCCCATTTGGGACGCTGGCTGGATTACCAGCGAGATATTCGTGCTGATTATCAAAAAGCGTTTGGCGTGGCACCTGGCGCGTTACTGGGCGTTGGCCTTATGACGGACACCGACAATACCCGGCAAAATACAGTCGCATGGTACGGCCCTGTTTCCCTTTCAGGGCAGTTTCCGTGACGCGCTTGCAGGCTTGGAACCTGCTGAACTGATCATGCTTTTTAACCACTTACGCAAACGGGAAATCCAGTGATGGCGTCAAATAACACTGCTTCTGAACTTGAGTCTCGGCCTGGTTTGTTACGTGCCAGCGGGCGTGCATTTGCGCAAATCACTCAATTTCACCCGGAATTGACGGCCTTCCGCCGTGACTTGCATGCGCACCCCGAACTGGGTTTTGAAGAGGTTTACACCTCCAGCCGGGTGGCCCATGCGCTCAAGCTTTGCGGTGTTGACGAGGTCCACACTGGTTTGGGTAAAACCGGTGTGGTGGCGGTCATCAAGGGTCAACACAGCCCTTCGCCGGGCACCAACGCCCGGCCCATGGTTGGCCTGCGCGCCGACATGGACGCGCTGCCCATGACGGAGCACAACGAATTCGGCTGGAAATCGGCCAAAACCGGGCTGATGCACGGCTGCGGTCATGATGGCCACACCACCATGCTGGTAGGGGCGGCGCGCTATCTGGCAGAGACCAGAAATTTCGCCGGCGATGCGGTGCTGGTGTTTCAGCCAGCCGAAGAGGGCCGTGGCGGCGCAGATGCCATGATCAAGGATGGCTTGTTTGAACGCTTCCCGGTCGGTGCGATTTACGCCATGCACAATTGGCCTGCGATGCAACCGGGCACCGTGGGCATCAACGCCGGCCCGATGATGGCGGCGGCGGACCGCATCACGATCGAAATTACCGGCAAAGGCGGGCACGGTGCGCATGCCTACCAGACAGTTGACCCGGTACTGGTCGCCGCGCACATCATCACGGCAGTGCAAAGCATCATTTCGCGCAACGTGAAGGCCATGGACAACGCCGTGGTCAGCGTGTGCTCCATGCAGGCGGGCAACCCGGCCGCGATGAGCGTGGTGCCAGGCAGTGCCACGCTGGTGGGTACCGTGCGCACCTTCAAGCCAGAAGTGCAAAACCTCGTCGAACGCCGTTTGCAGGAGTTGTGCCCGGCCATTGCGCAGGCGTTTGGTGCCACGGCCACCGTTAAATACGAGCGTATCTACCCCGCCACCATCAACTCACCGGCGGAGTTCAGCTTGGCCGCTGCTGTGGCCGAACAACTGGTGGGCGCGCACAATGTTGTGCGTGATCTGGAGCCGAGCATGGGCTCTGAAGACTTCTCGTTCATGCTCAAGATCAAACCGGGTGCTTACCTGCGCCTGGGGCAGGGCGAGCAGATTCCCGACGGGCAGGGCGGGTTCACGGGTGGTGTCGGCAGCCACTTTTTGCACAACAGCTGCTATGACTTCAACGACGCGGTGTTGCCGTTGGGCGCTGCGTTGTTTGCGGGAATTGTGGAGCGGTCCATGCCTTTGCCGGTGGCACTCGCTGTCTGATTGTTGCAATACAGTGCGCTATAAAAAATAGCGAATGGCCCCCGTGAATGCTGCCGGAGAAGCCTTTTTTGCTATTGATTTGACGCTTCAGGCGTAGCGCTTGTTGCGCAGGTTGTTTTTCATTTCCTTGAGCAGCGGCTGCAGCCTGGCGCCAATGCGCAGTGCCAGGCAGGTGGCCAGAATATCAATGATCATCAGGTGCAGCAGGCGCGACACCATGGGGCTGTAGCGGTCATAGCCTTCGGGGTGATCGGCCGCCAGGTGAATATGTCCGGCAGACGCAATGGGCGAGCCGCTAGCCGTGATGACGATGGTCGTGGCACCGTTTTTGCGTGCAATGTCGCACGCATCCATCAGGTCCCGCGTGCGGCCCGAGTTTGAAATGACCACCACGCAGTCACCTGGCCCCAGCAGCGAGGCGCTCATGACCTGCATGTGGCCGTCGCTGTAAGCGATGGTGTTAACCCCCAGCCTGAAGAACTTGTGCTGTGCATCAAATGCCACGATACCCGAATTACCCACGCCAAAAAATTCGATACGCTTGCCTGCTGTGGTGGTGGCTGCCAGCGCATCGGTAGCTTTTTGAATCGTTGACGACGAGGCGTCATTGCGATATTTCAAAAATGCGGCTACCGTGTTGTCAATCACCTTGACTAGCACGTCGGCGGTCTTGTCGTCAGCGTCCACACTGCGATGAATAAAAGGCACCCCCTCACTCACATTGCCCACCAGCTTGCGCTTGAAGTCGCTCAGACCGTCGTAGCCAACACTGCGGCAAAACCGCACCACTGTTGGTTTACTGACATGCGAGCGAAGCGCCAGCTCTGAGATGGGCAGGTTGGCAAATGCTCTGGGGTCTGACAGCACCAGACGACCCACACGCTGCTCGGCGGGCGCTAATGAGGGCAGAGAGGCTTTTATTCTGTCGAGCATGTGTTTGTCCTGCCAAGCAGGGGCCGCAGAACCGGCTTTGCCGGGCTGCAGGCGCAGCGACCCCCTCGGGGGTAAGAAATTGCAGGCAGTACGCAATCGTGGCGTCTTTTTCTTTTGAAACAAGGGCCGTGGAACAGGCTTTGCCGGGCCGCAGGCGCAGCGGCCCTCTCGGGGGGCAGAGAGTTACGCGAAGCGAACGACCGTGGGGGCCACATCAGCATTCTTCAGTCCAGCAATAACCATCTCTGGCAATCATTGCACTTGAAGCGCTCGGCCCCCAGGTGCCAGATGCGTAGGATCTGGGGTCTTCTGTGTCGTTTTTCCAGCTTTCCATGATGGGCTCTACCCAGCGCCAGGCTTCTTCCTGTTCGTCGCTGCGCACAAACAGGTTCAGGCGGCCGTCAATCACATCGAGCAGCAGACGCTCGTAGGCCCCGACGCGTTCCGAGCCAAAGCGTTTGTCAAAGTCGAGGTCCAGTTGCACCGGTGCCAGCGTCTGGCCGATACGACTGTCGGGGTGGCCTTGTGCCTGGCTTTGCTGGCGATTTTGCTGGCCTTGCGCAAACAGGTGCAGTTCCAGCCCGTCTTTGGGCTGCAGGTGAATCACCAGGCGATTGGCTGCGCCCATAGGCGATTTGAAAATCGCATGCGGTGCCGGCCTGAAGTTGACTTCAATATACGCCGAGCGACCCGCGAGGCGCTTGCCGGTACGTATGTAAAACGGCACGCCAGCCCAGCGCCAATTGGCGATTTCGCAGCGCAGTGCGACAAAAGTTTCGGTGCTGCTGCTCGCATTTACGCCGATTTCCTGACGGTAGGCGTTGACCGCTTGCCCGTCAATAGTGCCGGCGCTGTATTGGCCCCTGACCACATGCTGGCGAAGAGTTTCAGGCGTCCACGGTTTGAGCGAGCGCAGCACCTTGAGTTTTTCGTCGCGTATGGCGTCGGCATGGGCATTGATCGGTGGCTCCATGCCGATGGCGCACAGCAGCTGCAGGGCGTGGTTTTGCACCATGTCGCGCAGTGCGCCGGTTGAATCGTAAAAAGCGCCGCGCTTTTCAATGCCCAGCTCTTCGGCAATGGTGATCTGGATGTTGGCAATGGTTTCACGTCGCCAGAGCGGCTCAAACAGCGCGTTGCCAAAGCGCAGCGCAAACAGGTTCTGAACCGACGGCTTGCCAAGGTAATGGTCAATGCGAAAGATCTGCCGTTCACTGAACACGCGGCGGACGCTTTCATTGATGGCGCGGTTTGATGCAAGGTTATGCCCGAGCGGCTTTTCAAGCACCACACGCATCTGTGGCCCGTTCAGGCCGGCAATTGCAATCTGCTCGCAGAACGTGGTGAACAAACCGGGCGCGGTGGCCAGATACATCACCACCGTGTCTGCTGTATGGGTTGAAAGCAGAGTGCCCAGGCGGGCGTAGTCCGCCGGGCTGGAGAGGTCCATACGCAGGTAAAAAAGCCGGTCCGCAAAGCGTGCAAACTCTTCTTCGTTGGGCCGTTTTGCCAGATCGACATCGTCAAAGCGTGACTTGATCAAGGCGCGGTATTGCGCATCGCTCAGGTCGTCACGTGCTACACCAACGATGCGTCCACCCGCAGGCAAAGAGCCATGGCGAAAGGCCTGAAATAGCGCTGGCAGTAGTTTTCTCCATGCCAGATCGCCCGTGCCGCCAAACAAGATCAGATCAAAGCTCATAAGGGATTTTTATCGTTTATCACTGGCATGTAACTAAGTTTCATATTGTATTGGCATAATGGTAACTTGTGAAACATCCCACTCCATGAGTCATGAACCAGCTCGACGCACTTAAACAATTCACCACTGTGGTGGCCGATACCGGTGACTTCAAACAACTGGGCCAATTCAAGCCACAGGATGCCACCACCAACCCGTCGCTGATTTTGAAGGCGGTACAAAAGCCTGATTACGCACCGCTGCTGGCCAGCACCGTGGGTAAATTCAGCGGCCGCGCGCTCGATGAGGTGATGGACCGACTGCTGGTGCGTTTTGGCTGTGAAATCTTGTCCATCGTGCCTGGCCGCGTGTCGACCGAGGTCGATGCACGCCTGAGTTTTGATGCCAATGCCACACTCACCCGGGGTGAGCGCATCATTGAGTTGTACCAGGCCGAGGGCATTCATATCGACCGCGTACTGATCAAGGTCGCTGCTACCTGGGAAGGCATTCAGGCCGCCGAAAAGCTGGAACAGCGTGGTATCCACACCAACCTCACATTGCTGTTTTCGTTCTGCCAGGCCGTGGCGTGCGGGCAGGCCAAAGTGCAACTGATTTCGCCTTTTGTCGGGCGGATCTATGACTGGCATAAAAAATCTGCAGGCTCAGCGTGGGTCGAGGCCGATAACGCAGGCATCCATGATGCAGGCGTCAAGTCTGTGCGCGAGATTTACAACCACTACAAACACTTTGGCATTGCTACTGAGGTCATGGGCGCAAGCTTTCGCAATGTCGGCCAGATCACGGCCCTTGCAGGCTGCGACCTGCTGACCATCAGCCCTGAGCTGCTCGCGCAACTGGCCGCCTCCGACGCCCCACTGACCAGCACCCTTGACGCCCATGCGGCCGGGGCGCTGGACTTGCCCGCCGTCAATTTTGATGAGGCCGGTTTCAGGTACGCCCTGAATCAGGACGCGATGGCCACGGAGAAGCTGGCCGAGGGCATACGCGCCTTCGTGGCCGATGCCGTGAAACTCGAGCAGTTGATGTTGGCTGCCGGATGATGTGGCCACGCTGCGACCAAACGGCCGCCTGGGCACTTTTGCGAACGGCGTTTGAAACCTCTGGAAAAAGCTTTGACCTGTGCGACGCCTTCGCCGCAGACCCGCAAAGGTTTGCGCATTTCAGCCAGAGCGCACCACACGTCTTTGCCGACTTGTCCAAGAACCTGGTGGACACGGCTGTTGAGCAACAGTTGTTTGCGCTGGCCCGGCAATGCGGTCTGGAGCAGCACCGTGACGCCATGTTCTCGGGGGCGCTGATCAATAGCACCGAGCAGCGTTCCGTGATGCATTTCTTATTGAGAAATGGCCTCGCTGGGCAGTTTATTCCAGCGCATGCTGCTATTGATAAAATAGCAGATCTGCAGGCGGAAGTGCATGCCGGCCTGGACCGCATGCTGGCCTACGCCGAGCAGGTGCGCGCCGACGACGCCATTACCGACATTGTCAACATCGGTATTGGTGGCTCTGATCTGGGGCCGCAAATGGCCGTGCTGGCGTTAAGCGAGTTTGCAATCAAAGGCAAGCGCTTTCATTTCGTCTCCAATGTTGACGGGCAGGAGCTTTCCAGTGTGCTGGCGCAGGTCAAACCACAAAACACCCTGTTTTTGATCGCCTCCAAAACTTTCGCTACGCTGGAGACCATGACCAACGCGCACTCGGCCAGGGGCTGGTTTGAGGCCAACGACGGCCAGGACATCGCCCGGCATTTTGCCGCGTTAACAAGCAATGTCGCTGCAGCCAATGCGTTCGGCATCACCACCACGTTCGGGTTTTGGGACTGGGTGGGTGGCCGTTACTCGCTGTGGTCTGCCATTGGCCTGCCGATCGCCATGGCCGTAGGCGGCCAGGGTTTTCGGGCGCTGCTGGCTGGCGCCCATGCGATGGACGAACACTTCAGAAGCGCAGTGCTTGAGCACAACCTGCCGGTGCGGCTGGGCCTGCTGGATGTCTGGTACCGCAACTTTCACGGCTTGACCAGCCGCAGTATTGCGCCCTACAGCAGCGCCCTGCGCCGCCTGCCCGCGTACCTGCAACAGCTTGAAATGGAAAGCAACGGCAAGCGCGTCGACAGCCGGGGCCAGACGTTGCCATTTGAGACGGCGCCCGTGCTCTGGGGCGAGCCTGGCACCAACGGCCAGCATGCGTATTTCCAGATGCTGCACCAGGGCACCAGCGTGGTACCGGTCGAATTTGTGGCCATCAAAAAAGCATCGCACAGCTTGCCTGGTCACCATAGCCAGCTGCTTGCCAACGCGCTGGCGCAGGCACAGGCCTTGATGGTGGGAAAAACGGACTCCGGTGGCCACAAACACTTTCCCGGTAACCGGCCCAGTACCTTTTTGCTGCTCGATGCATTGACGCCCACCAGCCTGGGCGCGCTGTTGGCCCTGCAGGAGCACCGCGTGTTTGTCAGCGGTGCCATTTGGGGCATCAACAGCTTTGACCAATGGGGCGTGGAGCTGGGCAAAGTGCTGGCGAAGAATATGCAGGTCCGGCTGGTCACAGGCGATGCACAAGGGCTGGATGGCTCAACCGCTGGTTTGCTTGGCCATATTTGCCGAGATCAATAAGCCCGGCAAGCACCGGCCTTATTGGTCGCTGCTTGTCGCACGATTGCCATGTGCGTTGGCTAAAATTTGGGGGTACGTCCAGGGGTGGCTCGTTCTGCCCCGCCCAAAACACCGGAACCCACGCACCATGCCGTCTTCGAGCATTTCACCTGTATCCACTGCACCGACGCGCCGGCCGCATGTTTTTGTGCCTGCCTTGCGCGGGGTGATGGCCTTGACGGTGGGTGTGTCCCTTGTGGTTGGATGCGTCAGCGCCGCGAAATCCGAAAAATCCAGCCCCGAACTTGAAGCCGACGAGCCGACTGAAAGCGTTGCCACGCTTGCACCGGCTCTGGAGGTCAGCGGTACGCCCTGGGCAGCGCTGTCGCTGGATGCCAGTCAGGCAGACAACAAATCCGAAGCGCTGGCGTGGGAAATTTTCCGCGTACCCGGCAAGCAACCCACCCGCTACCGCCATGTACAACACGAAGGCCGCGATGCCGTGCTGGCTGTGGCAGATGCCTCGGGCAGCATCCTGCGGCACCGGTTTCGCCTGGAGCCGTCCAGTCTGGGGCGCGTCAGTTTTTCATGGAATGTGCCAGACGCTACCTCGGGCGCCAACGCGTCCATCTCCAAGCTGGAAGATGTGCCCGTTCGTGTGGTGCTGGCATTTGAAGGCGATCGCAGCCGTTTTTCCATGAAGAACGCATTGCTCTCGGAATTAAGTCAGCTGCTGACGGGCGAGCCCTTGCCCTATGCCACGCTAATTTATTCATGGTCACGCGTCAGCCCGCCGGGTGCGGTGATTGCCAACGACCAGACCGACAGAATCCGCAAACTGGTCGTGGAGTCGGGTGACGGTGGCTACAACCAGTGGCGAAGCTACGAGCGCGACGTTCGGGCTGATTTCCAAAAGGCGTTTGGCGAAGAGCCCGGCGCGTTGACCAGTTTTGCCGTTTTCACTGAAGGTGAACGAAACCTTGGCCCCTTGCAGGCGTGGTACGGCCCGGTTGTACTGAAACCAGGGCAAGGCTCAGGTGCTGCACCGACCAGATAACTTGTCGATCGTCACCGTTGCCGCGTATTATGGTTCTGGGGAATTGACCCCGTTCATATCCTGAGGAGGAGAAAAACATGAATTTCGGCCAAGCCATTTCTACATGCCTTTCCAAATACGCCACGTTTTCAGGGCGCGCATCGCGCCCCGAGTTCTGGTGGTTCTTTCTGTTTCAGATTCTGGTCTCTGTAGCCGCCTCGATGATCGGTGACACCGTTGCCGCGCTGGCCAGTCTGGCGCTGCTGCTACCCGCGCTGGCGGTGGGTACGCGCCGCCTGCACGACATCGGCAAAAGCGGCTGGTGGCAACTGATTGGCCTGACGGGCATTGGTTTGTTCGTGCTGATTTACTGGTGGGTACAGCCAACGACTGAAGGCAGCAACGCACACGACGTGGTCGCTGCATAAGTTTTTGAGGCATTAAAAAAGGGCTGCAGCGCTTTCGCACTGCAGCCCTTTTTGGCTTTTGAGCCAGAACAAGTCTGGCTCAGGCGGACATTACATGTCCATGCCGCCCATGCCGCCCATTCCACCCATGCCGCCACCACCCATGCCGCCGCCAGCGGCGTCGTCTTTTGGTGCTTCAGCAATCATGCACTCGGTCGTCAGCATCAGGCTGGCAACAGACGCTGCGTTTTGCAGTGCGGTGCGGGTTACTTTGGTAGGGTCCAGAATACCCATTTCAATCATGTCGCCGTAAGTTTCGTTGGCTGCGTTGTAGCCGTAGTTGCCTTTGCCAGCCATCACAGCTGCGACAACAACTGACGCTTCGCCGCCGCCGTTGAACACGATTTCGCGCAATGGTGACAACGCTGACCAGGACGCCGGCATCAAGCTGATCCTGCGCGCCATCGAAGAGCCGATTCGCATCATCGTGCAAAACGCCGGCGGCGAAGCCAGCGTGGTGGTGGCTGCGGTGCTGGCTGGCAAGGGCAACTTCGGCTTCAACGCCGCCAACGACACCTACGGCGACATGATCGAAATGGGTATTCTTGACCCAACCAAGGTGACCCGCACGGCGCTGCAAAACGCAGCCTCTGTCGCCAGCCTGATGCTGACGACCGAAGCCATGATTGCTGAAGCACCCAAAGACGACGCCGCTGGCGGCGGCATGGGTGGCGGCGGCGGTATGGGCGGCATGGGTGGTATGGGCGGCATGGATATGTGATCCCGCCTGAACCAGCTTTTGCACTAGCTCCTATGCCCAGTGTAGGCAGCTGATCAACCAAACCCGCAGAGCGAAAGCCTGTGGGTTTTTTTATGGAACTGGATCATGACAGTAAAAGATATCTTGTGCGTCGCGGAAAAAATTCAAAGCAAATGGATCACAAATGTGGTGACCCCGCGCCCGAACGAGGAAGGGCAGTTGCATTCTCATCTTGGGGTTGCTGTTACTTATAAATCTGTAACTGATGAATTAACGCGTTGGGTGTCCACCTTGACTGCACTTTCGAACAGGGCTCGCGTGTCCAGAACCATTTCACCGCCGCTACTTAAGGCACTCAATGTTAATTTAGGAGGATTGAGTAACGCCTTAGATCATGCAGGAAACAGCGTAGATTGGATGTGTACAAATAGAAATTTCGGAGCGCTATATGCAGCGTCCATAAATTTAATTCGCGAACTATCCCTTGACTCAGCACGGGAAGCAACCGCAATTGTGGATGCTGCAAAGAACGAATATCGCAAGACATCAGCACGCTGCAAATAGCGACTGATCAAGCAGAAAAATTCAATATTGAATGGCCGGATCTTATTACGAAGATTTCGAGGCTTGATGATGCTGAACAGTCAGTGACGGAAACATTGAATAAGCTCACTACGTCGGCAACTGACGCAAAAGAAAAAATAGTGGCCAGCCAAGAAAGCATAGACGAAATTGCGTCGACAAGTAGTGAAGGAATTGAGATTGCAACAGCTAGTTTTAATCAAACCTTAAAAGTGGCAAATGATGCGCTTTCAGAGGCACAAAAAATACATGTAGAAGCACAAAAAATTCGTGGTGAAACGCAATCGACGGCAGCTAAAACGAAAACTGATTTAGAAAACTCAACCGTCGCACTTAATAAAGCTATCGAGCAGCAAGAACAGATACAAAACAGACTGACGAGGGCTCTACAAAGCGCGCAAATGGAGGGTTTGGCAGGTTCTTTTACAACCATGTCGCTAAAAACTGAAACATCTATCCAACAAACTCAGCAAAGGTTTGACAGAGCGCTGCTTTATCTTGTCCTTATTGGCACGCTAGCAGTCATTTTTGAAATCCAAAACGGCTTTGCGAAAACTGCAGAAAAATTTGCGTTTCGGCTAATCCGAATGCTGTCACTTGCAACCCCAGGCATTTGGGTTGCATGGATAGCCTCGCGCAAGTTAAGTGCATTGAACCGCGTGTTTACCGACTACCAATACAAGTCAGCATCAGCGCTAGCGTATGAGAGCTACCGCCAGACCGTTAACGACTCAGGGAATGATGAACTCAAACAACAATTGCTAGCCTTTGCTATACGCTCCTTTGGTGAGAATCCAACGCACTATTACGACTCATCAAAAAATGAGGCATCGTCACCGCTGGAATCGCTTCTGGAAAAAATGCCTTTCTTGACCAAAAATAAATCAGAGTCACCAAAGAGTACGCCGTAGTAGCGGAAACCTGTTTAAGCAGCCAAGCAGTAAACTCCAAAAAAAGCTTTGAAAGTAAAACATGTCAAGCTAATACATCACCCAAAACCCCATGTTGATGAGCGGCACGCCATGCTTTGCGGGGACGCGTGTCCCGGTGCAGTCGTTGTTTGACTACCTCGAGGCAGGCGACAGCCTGGGTGAATTTTTAGATCAATTCCCGACGGTGACACACGACAGGGCGATCAATGTACTTGAGGCGAGCAAGCAGGCATTGCTGGCGGCCTGAACGTGATGCGTATTCTGCTGGACGAATCAGTTCCCCGTGCGCTCGGTTTTCTGATTCAAGGGCACTTTGTGCGCACAGCGCAAACAGCCAGATTTGCTGGGCTTTTCAACGGTGAATTGCTAGCTGCCATGAAGTTTGCTCAAAATGATGCGCTCGTCACTTTTGACCAAAACCTCCCCTATCAGCAAAACAGCAGCATGCCGGTTGCAGCACTTGTCTTGGTTGCCCCAAATAATCGAATTGAGACGGCGCTGGAGTTTGCACCACTCATCCTGAGTGCATTGATTGATTTGAATTTGGGTCAACTTTAAAGATCGAACTGGCCTGAGAGCAAACGCCTGAATAGTTATCGTGCGCTTGAACGCAAGCGTTGCAACAACCCAGCCGTGGACCCGTCGAGCCCAGCCGCTTCGCCGCTTTGCAAACGCAGCTCAATGTCTTGCGCAAGCACCTTGCCCAGCTCAACGCCCCACTGGTCAAAGCTGTTGATGCCCCAAATACTGCCACTGACAAAGACACGGTGCTCCTGCAGCGCCAGCAGCGCGCCCAGGCTGGCGGGGGTCAATTCGTCCAGCAACAAAAACGTGCTGGGCCGGTTGCCGGGAAAGTGTTTGTGCCCACCCGCGTCGGCTTTGCCCAGCATCAATGCTTGGGCTTGGGCAATAACGTTGGCAAGCAATTTTTGATGGTGGCCAGGCAAGCTGTTGGCAGCGTTTTTAACGGCGATAAATTCAACGGGTACAACGCTGGTGCCCTGGTGCAGCATCTGAAAATACGCGTGTTGGCCATTCGTGCCGGGCTCACCCCAAAGTACCGGTGCCGTTTCAAATGGCAATGACTCGCCTTGCGCATCGACACGCTTGCCGTTGCTTTCCATTTCCAGCTGCTGCAAGTAAGCGGGCAAGCGGCGCATCGGGAAACTGTACGGCGCAATGCTGCGGCTGGCAAAGCCATGGAAATTGCGGTACCAGACATCAAGCAGAGCCAGGCGCACGGGCAAGTTTTGCTCAAGCGGCACTGTGCAAAAGTGTTCGTCCATCGCATGTGCGCCGGCCAGAAATTCACGGAATCCTTTAGCGCCAATCGCTATCGCTATCGGTAATCCGATGGCTGACCACAACGAGTAACGTCCCCCCACCCAGTCCCAGAATCCAAATGTAGTGGTGATGCCAAATGCATTGGCCGCGGCAACATTTGTTGTCAGCGCAGCAAAATGTCGGTCAACGTGCTGCCCGCCGTGCGCTTCAAACCAGGCTTTGGCAGACTGCGCATTTAGCAGGGTCTCTGCGGTGGTAAAAGTTTTCGAGGCAATTAAAAACTGCGTGGTCTGCGGCCTGCACTGTGCCAACACGCCGGCAAGCTCTTGCCCATCGACGTTGGATACGAAGTGAAACCGTTTGGCCTTGTCAGCAAATTCATCCAGCGCCAGCACCGCCATTTGCGGGCCCAGGTCGGAGCCGCCTATGCCAATGTTGACGATGTCTGTGATGCCAACATCGGCACGTGTCTGTTCGGCAAACGCAAGCATGGCGTTCAGGGTGGCTTCAATTTCAGCCGCCTTGTCTGCTATTTTATCAATAGCTGCTCGCGCTGGTATATATTGGGCTACAGGCTTATTTCTTAATAAAAAATGCATCACGGCACGGTTTTCTGTGCTGTTGATCGCCTCACCCGCAAACATGGCGTCCCGGTGCGCTTCAAGCCCGCACTGACGTGCCAGGTCAAATAGCAATGCCTGCGTGGTGCTGTTGATCAGGTTTTTGGACAAGTCCGCAAACACATGTGGTGCGTCCTGGCTGAAATTGGCAAAGCGGTTTGGGTCAGATGCAAACGCATCACGCAAGTCAAAATTTTTACCGGTTGAGTCAAACCCGGCCTGCAGCAAACCCCAGGCTGGCGTGCGGTCGCACCGGGTGCGCATCACAGCGCCAGCATCAGTTGCTCAAGCTTGACGGCATCAGAGACAAAACCGCGAATGCCTTCGGCGAGTTTTTCTGTTGCCATGGCGTCCTGATTCAATGCGAATCTGAAGCCAGCTTCGTCAAAATTAACGGCGGGCAAGTCAAGGGTCTTGGCATCTTTGGCATTCAAGGCTTGCGTTAATGGCGCATCACTTGCAGCCATTTGGGCAAGCAGTTCCGGGCTGATGGTCAACAAATCGCATCCCGCCAATGCCGCGATCTGACCCACATTGCGAAAACTTGCGCCCATGATTTCGGTGGCAACGCCGAAATGCTTGAAGTGCTTGTAAATGTCGCGCACTGACTGCACACCCGGGTCATTGACGCCAACGTTGTCTGCCTCTACCCACGCAGCGCCACAAGATTTTTTATGCCAGTCATAAATGCGGCCAACAAACGGCGAGATCAGCTGGACTTTGGCCTGCCCGCACGCCACTGCCTGGCAGAAGGCAAACAGCAGTGTCAGGTTGGTGTGTATGCCGCGCTGCTCCAGCTTTTCAGCAGCCTGAATGCCTTCCCACGTCGCAGCGACCTTGATCAACACGCGGTCAATATGCACGCCTTCTGCCTCGTACAACTCAATGATGCGCTCGCCGCGTGTGAAGGTGGCGTTGGCATCAAAGCTCAGTCGGGCGTCAATCTCGGTCGATACACGGCCTGGGATGGCAGCCAGAATCTCGCAGCCAAAGCGCACCAGCAGGCGGTCCGTAACTTCATCCAGCGCGCGGCCTTTGAATTTGCCCACCACGCCTGTCAGCAAAGGCTGATAGTCCGGGTTTTGCACTGCCTTCAAAATCAGCGATGGGTTGGTGGTGGCATCTTGCGGCTTGAACTGTGCAAGCTGCCTGAAGTTGCCAGTATCGGCAACCACAGTGGTGAATTGTTTGAGGGCTTCGAGTTGGTTCATGCGGTTAATTATCCGGGTCAGGCGATGCAAAAAAGTTGCAGCGCACGTAGTTAGGGTTACGTTAGCTGTACGACAGACACCCCATGGTCTGCCAGATTAAGCCCCACGGATGCGCCCACATTCAGCACATGCGTCAGGTCAGGCGAGACAACAAAGATCGCGCCAAGTTCGGTTTCAAAGGTGTACTCGTAGTTGCTGCCCAGGTAAGCCGACTTGGCCAGGCGAGCTGCCAGGCCGGTGCCGACCACACCAATGTGCCAAGCCTCTGGCCGTACGGCAACTTTTACTGCGCCTTCGTGCACATGCTGACGGGGCGTGATGCTCAGGGGGCCCAACGCTACCAGGCCGTTAGCGCTGGCGTGAGCAGGGAACAGCATGGCTTCACCCATAAAGCCGGCTACAAACTCACTGGTTGGATATTCATACAACTCTTGCGGCGTGCCAGCCTGCGCGATGACGCCATGGTCCATCACAATGATCTGGTCACTGACAGCCAACGCTTCACTTTGGTCGTGTGTGACATAAGCCACCGTCAGGCCCAGGCGCTGCTGAAGCGTGCGAATTTCTTCGCGCATTTCACGTCTCAAGCGCGCGTCAAGATTGCTCAATGGCTCATCAAACAACAAAACGGCAGGCTCCAGCACCAACGCACGCGCCAATGCCACACGCTGCTGCTGGCCGCCCGACAGCTCGCTGGGCAGGCGTTCGTCATAGCCCACTAGGCCGACGTTTTTCATCGCTTCAAGGGCGCGCGCTTTGGCTACTGGTTTTGAAATGCCCGACATCTTCAAGCCATAGCTGACGTTTTCAATCACGTTCATGTGCGGAAACAGCGCGTAGCTCTGAAACATCATGCTGACATTGCGCTGCGCCGGGCCGAGCGTCGTGACGTTCTTGCCGCCCATGATGATGGTGCCCGAGGTGGGTGACTCCAGACCCGCAATCATGCGCAGCGTAGTCGTCTTGCCGCAGCCGGAGGGCCCGAGAATCGTTGTCAGGGAGCCTTGCTTGACTGTAAAGCTGATACCTTTGACAGCCAGAGGCGCATTGGTATCGGTGCCATAGCGCTTGGTGATGTTGCGAAATTCAACGCCGTTGGTCATGTTTTTTTACTTTTTCATTCAGTGGGACGTGCAGCCGTTTTGCGCCGCCCCAGTTTGCGCTCGCCCACCCCATACTGGATCAGCGCCGTGATGATGGACATCAAGATGATCAGAACCGTGCAGTACGCCAACGCCACGCCGTAGTCGCCATTTCCGACGCGGCCAATGATGTAAGTGGTTGCCAACTCGTTTTCGGCTGTGACCAGAAAAATCACCGCGCTGACAGTCGTAATCGCCCGCACAAAGCTGTAAACCAGTGCAGCAACCAGCGCTGGTTTTAGCAGCGGCAACACCACATAACGCAGCGTTTGCACACTGCCTGCGCGCAGCATCATCGACGCCTCATCCAGCGATTTGTCCAGCTGCTTGAACGCGGCAGTGCCAGCCCGCACACCCACCGGCAGGTTGCGAAACATGAAGCACAGCACGATGATGAGAGCAGTGCCTGTCAGCTCAAACGGCGGCACATTGAACGCCATGATGTAGCTGATGCCCAGCACCGTACCTGGGATGGCAAATGCCAGCAGCGCCGCAAATTCAAACACGCTCTGGCCCTTGAATTCAGTGCGCGCCAGCAGCCAGGCGATCAGCAAACCGACGGTGGCTGTCATGGGCGCAGATATGGCAGCCAGCTTGAAGGTGGTGAAAAACGAGTTCCACGCTGTGCCCGCCCACACAATGCCAAACTCGCCCCACTCCAGCGCAAACGTGGTGCGGAAGTGATTGAGCGTGAATGTGTAGTCGCGGCCCCAGGTTTGCACGAATCCACCGGCAAATGCAAAGGCATAAACAATCAGTGTGAACGCCATCCATGGCAATGCTGCGCCGTGCACGATGCGGTGAACCAGTGGCGGTATCCGCATGGCAATGCCCGCATCGCCCTTGCCACTGACCGTGGTGTAGCTTTTCTTGCCCAGCACGCTGCGCTGGATGAAAAATACCGACAGTGCAAAGCCTGTCAATATCCACGCCAGCGATGCCGCACGCCCCTGGTCATACTGCGCACCGACGATGGCAAAAAATATCTCGGTGCTAAGCACGGCAAACTGCCCGCCCACCACAATCGGATTGCCAAAGTCGGCCATGCTTTCAATAAAACCAACCAAAAATGCATTGGCAAGGCCGGGTTTGAGAAGCGGCAATGTAACCGTCATAAAAGTCTGGGTTGGCGTAGCCCGCAGCGTTTGTGATGCTTCTTCCAGACTGGGCGCAATGCCCTGAACTACGCCGCGCATGATCATGAAAGCAATCGGCGTAAAGGCAAAAGTTTGTGCAATCCACACCCCAAACCAGCCGTAAAACCAGCGCGTTGGCTCAATGCCAAAAGCGTATTCCAGCAACTGGCTGACCACACCTGCGCGGCCAAACAGCAAGATCAAACCCAAGCCGACCACGAATGGCGGCGTGATGATGGGCAGCATGGCCAGCACATTCAGCGGCTTTGTGTAGCGCTTGCTGGCGCGCTCCGACATCAACGCCATGGCCGTGCCCAGCAGCACTGTGCTGGTTGCTGTCATCAACCCCAAAAACAGAGTGTTCCACGCGACGCCGCATGACTGCCTGCCACTCAGGCAGCCCAGACCAAAATTACGTTCGGTCGCAACGCGATTGAACAGGGCAGTTACCGACAAGCTGCCGTCTTCCAGATAAAAAGCACCGCTCAACGCCTTGAACACCGGAAACAGGATAAACACAGTCAGCAGTGCGCCGCAGCCCACAACGGCGCTGGCAACAAACAGATCCCCCTTGAAGTAACCCCGGCGAGCCACGCCAAATGCTGTTACCACAATCAATGAGGCCAGTGCTAGAAAGCCGCCCCAACCAATGCCCGGCTGGCCCTTGCCAAGTGTGCCGAAACTCTGGCTTGCTACTTCAAACGACCAGCCTTTTGTGCCGATTGCAAAACCTGCCAGCATCAGCCCGACAAGGCCAAAAACACCCGCCGCCATCAGCACCGAGCCCTGCTTTTTGGTCGGTGTCATGCTTGCACCCACAGCAGCCAGGCACAGGGCCAGGACACCGACCCACAGCCATGGCCTTTGATAGGCACTGGCTTGCCTCCATCCGTTGCCCGCCTGCTCGTTTGAAAATACTTGCGGGATTGACAGCAAACCATTGCTGTCCTGAATGGCGTACCACGGCATGGCCAGGTAAGCCAGTACCCCTACTGCAATGCAGCACCAGATTGCAAAGTTGACAGACCGGCCGTGCGAGCTTTGGGATGCAGCCAAGGATGGATTATTTGGCACTGTTAAAAACTTCTTTTTCCCACTTCGCGATCAGGCGGCGACGCTCGGCGCTGGCACCATACTTGGCGTAGTCGTAGTTGATCAGCTTGATTTTTGCAGGATTGACCATGCGTGGATCAACCGCTACCTTGGCATTGCTCGGCAACTGGAATTGCTTGGCCGCCAGGCCAAACTGCTGCCCACCCGGAGTCAATGCCCATTCATAAAACTTTTTGGCAGCTTCGGCATTTGGGCTGTCTTTGACGATGCTTATGGAGCCAACCTCTGCACCTGTCCCTTCAGACGGTGTAGCAGAAGCTGCCGGGAAGCCTTGCGTAGCTTCGGTCGTGACATCATGCACAAAACTGATCGACACTGCCGTCTCACCACGCGCGACTGCCTTGGCGGGTGCCACGCCCGATCGGGTGTAGGTGCTGACATTTTTGTGCAGCTGCTTCATATATTCAAACGCCTTGTCCTCGCCCATCAGTTGCACCAGCGTGGCAATGACTGTGTAAGACGTGCCACTGGATGCCGCATTGGCCATCTGGATTTCACCCTTGAATTCAGGCTTGAGCAAATCAGCCCAGGATGTTGGTGCCTTGATTTTCTTTTTGGCCAGCAGTTCGGTGTTGTAGCCAAATCCCAGCGGGCCGAGGTACACGCCGACAGTGCGGTATTTGGAATCAGCAGCCTGCTTTTGCGCCCACGGGTAGAGCTGATTGATCTGGGCTGATTTGTACTCAAGCGTCAGGTTTTGTTCAGCCGCCTGCAAATGCGGGTCTCCGGTTCCGCCAAACCAGATGTCGGTTTTGGGGTTGGCCTTTTCCGCATTGAGCTGAGCCAGCGCTTCCCCCGAGCCCTTGGCAACCATATTGACTTTGGTACCGGTTGTTTTGGCATACACCGTAGACATCAGGTTACACCATTCGGCTTGAACAGAACAAATCACATTGACCTGGCCTTGTGCTGAGGCACCAAATGCTGCGCAGGCCAACACGATGCCTGAAAATACTATTTTCATGAAAACTCCATTGATGAAAGATGCCAGAATTTTAGGTGTGGGCGGCTGTTAGCCCCTTCGGGAAAACACGCCGTTTTTGATCATTTCAGCGTTGAATTTGCAGCGATCGCCTGAATTTTTCAGCACGTTGGTTCACGCGGGAAACGGCGGCGACTTTTTGATCTGCATTCAGATTTATGTTGCCTTCAATCTGAGCCAGTTCATTGGCAAATTTGAAGCCAGACACGGGCTCTAAAAGTTTGTTGTCCGCAGGAATAAAGTTGACGATTCCGCTGGCTCGCTTGAACAGCTCTTTTTGCTGCGCTGTTTTTCCGTAATTCAAAAACAGATCGTCCAGCATTTTCTGTGTGTCAGCCGGCATGTCTGAACGGGTCATCAAAACATCGTTTGGCACAAGAGGCGATTCCCAAAGCGTTATTATTTCATTAGCAGCACCTGGGGTGCGGGCCTGAAATGCCGCCAGATCAGTTGTGTTGTTGACAATGACATCCACCTGCGTGGCCCACAATGCATCGAGATTCTGGAAGTGTCCGCCCACTTGCACGCTTTTGAACAGCGCTTCCGCCGTTGTTTTGCGCGGCGTGAATAAAAAGTATTGCGGCAATATATAACCGGAAGTGGAAGTCTTGGCCCCGGCAGCGTAACGGTATTTGCCAGGTGTCAGTGCGTCATCCAGGGTTTTGATACCGTTGTCAGCACGGGTGGCAATTACCGCCTTGTAGCCGTTGGTGCCATTGACGTTGAAATACAGCGCAAAAGTTTTGGCTTTTGCGTCAATGACAGCATCCACCGCCATGCTGCTGCTGAGCCACACGACATCGGCTGTGCCATCGGCCAATGCAGCCACTGTTTCGGCCTGGCCCAGGGCTTTTAAATCTATCGGTATCCCGAGTTCTTTGGCCAAATCATCTACCAGCGGTTGCCAGGCGGCGCGTGTTTCGTCTGGCTTGGTAGCCTGCACTGCCAGTGTTAGTTTTTTTGGAATTACGGGCCCCACCTGGGTTGCGCATCCAGCTAGCACGGTAGCAAAACCCACAGCCATTCCGAAAATTAATTTGAGAAGTTTGATGTTGAAAAAAGCTTTCATATTGCCGATTCAATTCATAGGTCAATGGGCAGCTTTACTCAGTTCGCTTCAGCATGAATTCAAGCTTTGTTCCGCGCTTGGTGACTTCTTCAATTTTCATCATGCGGTCTTCACTGCTGAGCTGCGGGCTGTTGGCTATGCGCTGGCGGGCATTGAACATTTCCAGATCAGCAATGGTAATCAGCTGGCGATTGCTTGATTTGCGAAAAACCGTCAGTTTGTTGATGTTCCACAAAATACCTTTTTTCTTCTTCGTCAACTGCACCAAACTTGTAGGTGAAAGCAGCAATCCTGTTTTTGAGTTGAGGTGCAAGTGTCTCGCGCCAGATCAGTGGCGATTCTGGAATATCCGGCGATTCCCAGACAACCCGCAACATGCCCGCCTGCTCGGGTTTGGCGGTTCGAAAATTGTCGAACTCGCTTGTATTGTTGGTCGCGATATCAACTTCCCGGTTTACTGCGGCCATCAAATTGCTTTCATGGCTTCCGCGCCTGACTTCTTTGAACAGTTTGTCCGGTTCATTGATCCCTTTTTTTACAAAAGCAAAGTATCTGGGCACGATATGGCCGGAGGTGCTTTTTGGATCGCCATCACCAAAAACAAGTTGCGGTGCTGTGCGTATAACGTCTGCCAAAGTGCGAATTGGGTTGTCTTTGTGGGTAATCAGCAATGACCGGTAAGCAGTCTTGCCCTGCACCACCATGGATGCAAAAACTCTGGCTTTGCCTGACTCAACAATTTCAAGCGCAGGTGCATTGCCCAACCAGGCCAGGTCAATCTGGCCATCCAGGTAATCTTTTACCAATTCGCCTTGGGTTGCATAAGTACGGCGCTCAATTGTTACGCCAGTTGCCTGCGCCATGCGGTCAATGAACGGATTCCAATTTTTGAGCGTCAGATCGGCATTGCGTGGCGTGATTAACCCGAAACTTAATTTTTGAGCGCCGGTAGCAGGCACTGCTCTGTTGCGTGTCTTCGACGCGGATGCACCGGAAACCTGCGCAAAAAAAACTCCAGTTGCCAGTGCGCTTGAAATGGCGGATGTCAGGATATAGCGGCGTTGCATGACAATTCTTTCTGGAGTTTTAAATGTTTCTGAAGTGGGAATTAAATTACAACTTCGTTGAATGAAACCTAGAAAATACCCTCGTAACCCAGTGGTAACCAATGACTATTTCTTTTTTTCCGCGTAAAAAAGTAGTATTTATAGTTATTTAGTATTATAAATTTATTTTCAAAACTAAAGTAACGAATTTTTAACTTGTTTTGTAAAAGTAATTTTATTACACTGTCTTTTTAATTTCTGACAGTGTTATGTCTTTTGATCTGATCTTGTTTGGCGGTACTGGCGACTTGGTATGGCGCAAATTGTTGCCTGCCCTGTTTCAGGCTTTTCGCCATGGCTCGTTGCCTGCAGGTGGACGCATTGTGGGTGTGGCGCGGGACGATTTGTCGGACGAAGCTTACCGTGCGCTTATCAAATCGCGTTTTGATGCGGTCGAGCTGGCCAAGCGCCCGACCAATGAAGAATTTGCACGCTTTGCAGAGCTGCTGTTCTATCTGCGCATGGATCTGTCTAGTGCACCTGACTACGCTCGACTGGGCAGCAAATTGCAGGAACATGCAGCCGAAACGGTTGTCATGTATCTGGCGACAGCCCCTGGACTCTTCACAACATTTTGTGAGCAGCTTGCTGCTGCCAATTTGAATTGCCCCAATGTCCGGGTCGTACTTGAAAAACCCCTGGGCCATGACCTGGCATCCAATCGCGCCATCAACGCCAGTGTGCGCAAAGTGTTTGACGAAAAACAGATTTTCCGGATTGACCATTACCTGGGCAAGCCATCTGTCCAAAACCTGTTTGCGCTGCGCTTTGGCAATGCGCTGTTTGAGCCGCTTTGGCGCCGGGAAAATATTGCCAACATTCAAATCACGATCGCAGAGGACATCGGCATTGAAAAGCGTGGCGCGTTTTATGATTCAACAGGCGCTTTGCGTGACATGGTGCAAAACCATGCATTGCAATTGCTCTGCGCTGTGGCGATGGAGCCACCGATCAATGCACATGCCGATGCCATCCGTGATGAAAAACTGAAAGTTTTGCGTTCACTCAAACCGTGGACATCTGAGACGCTGCGCCAGCATGTGGTGCGCGGGCAATACAGCGCAGGCAATGTGGACGGTGCGTCTGCTGCTGCTTACTCAACTGAAGCTGGTGTCAATCCAACTACCCAGACCGAGACATTTGTTGCACTGCGATGCGAGATAGCCAACTGGCGCTGGGCGGGCGTGCCTTTTTACATTCGCACCGGCAAACGCCTTGCGGGGCGCTCTGCTTACATCGAAGTCAACTTCAGGCCAGCGCCTCATGCCATTTACAAATCCCCGCTCGGTGCAGGCAACCGGTTGGTGATTCATTTGCAACCCAAAGATGGCCTGGAGCTTCACCTGTTTGCACAAGGCCAGCAAAACCGCACGACCACACAAATATCAGATGCTGTTTTATCGCCCGTGCAACTTGATCTGGATTTTGACAAGCGCTTTGGTTCAGAGCGCGTGGGTGCCTACGAGCGGCTGCTGCTGGATGTGATTGACGGGCGTTTGAACCTGTTTGTACGCAGTGACGAACAGGAAGAAGCCTGGCGCTGGGTGGAGCCGATCATGCAAAGCTGGGCAGCTGAAAGTGAAGGACCACGTCAATATGCAGCAGGAACCTGGGGGCCGAGTGCGTCAAGCGCCATGATTGCCAGAGATGGCTTTTGCTGGAGTGAAGAATGCTGACGGCTCTTACTCTTTCCCCTGTTGGGGCAAGGAAGGAATGGGGGCAAGCGCAAGAGCGGTCTTTGTCACCATCCACCACACCGAGAACCCCCATCCTAACCTTCTCCCAAAAGGGGAAGGAGCAAGAAAAGAGTCACGATGCTTGACCGTATAAAAGCCTGCCTGCCCTCACTGGCACCAGCAGAACAACGCGTCGGCAAGCTTGTACTGGCTGACCCACGTGCTTTTGCCAACTTGCCCATCACTGAGCTGGCTGACCGCGCGCATGTCAGCAAACCCACCGTGGTGCGGTTTTGTCGCAGCGTTGGTTATGACGGCCTAAGTGACTTCAAGCTCAAGCTGGCAGGCAGCGTCAGTGAAGGCGTACCTTTTGTGCACCGCAGTGTCGATGTGGACGACAAAACTGCCGATGTGCTGGTCAAGGTCATCGACAACACCGTGGCGGCATTTTTGAAGTACCGCAATGATGCATCTTCTTTTGCAGTTCAAAAAGCCACCGATGCACTGGCAGCAGCCTCTTCCAACAGCAGACGGATTGAGTTTTTTGGCGTGGGCAACTCTGGCATCGTGGCGCAAGACGCACAGCACAAGTTTTTTCGCCTGGGTGTCAACACAGTTGCGTACAGCGACGGCCACATGCAGGTGATGAGCGCGTCGATGATGGGGCCAGGTGACTGTGTGG
This sequence comes from Polaromonas sp., assembly GCA_025362315.1. Classification (GTDB taxonomy): domain Bacteria; phylum Pseudomonadota; class Gammaproteobacteria; order Burkholderiales; family Burkholderiaceae_C; genus Polaromonas. Next base: position 102,829 of record JANYGP010000031.1, on the reverse strand, counting down.
TGGTGATCTCCAACTCAGGTCGCACGCGTGACTTGATGGATGCTTGCGACATTGCCCGCAAAAATGGTGCAACCACCATTGTGATTACTGCCAGTGGTTCACCTCTAGCATCAGCCGGACACATTCACCTGGCAGCAGATCATCCGGAAGGCTACGACCGCTACAGCCCCATGGTGTCACGGCTATTGCACTTGATGATCATTGATATTTTGGCGACTTGCCTGGCGCTGCGTATTGGCGGCAAGCTGCAGCCGCTGCTCAAAGAAATGAAGAATAATTTGCGGAATAAGCGCTATGCGTGAGGGATGATGGCGGCACTCAATGCTTTGTGTAAACATCTTTGCGGCTGACTACTTCAACCACTAAAACGCAAAGTAATGCGTCTTGAATGGTGCAAATTACCCGGTAATCGTCGATTCGGTAACGCCAGAAGGCACCAAGTTCCGGCCCAGTTAATGCTTTCCCTGAATCACGTGGGTCTTGCAAAACTGCAATACGCTCGTTCATGAAATCAACTATTCGTTTTGCTGCGGGCTTGTCCAGCTTGGCGAGGTGTTTGAGCGCAGTATCGGTGTAATTAATCTGCCAGGCCAAGTTGTTGCCTTACTTGTGCTGCTGAGTAAACAGGCTCAGTGCCTTTGTTTACCTGCTCCATGATGGATGCAGCGCTGTAATAGTCCTCCAGATCATCCAGCCCATCGGTCACCAGCTCGCGCAAATAATAGACCTTGGTGCGCCCCGTCATTTGGGCCAGCCTGTCCAGGCGCAGTTCGATAGCAGCTTCAAGTCTGATGGAAATTGCCATAAATCACCTTGCAATAAGATACAGTGAATACATGTAGTTATTGTTTCTAAATTGATATCTGACAGCTGACATATGATATTTGCCGCTCAGGGTGACTTTGGCGACAACTGCACAGAACCATAAAAAGCACGCGCTACGCTTTTGGTGTTGTCAGTGTCAGTCATGATGGAAATACTGGTCAGCACGCCCGGTTCTTCACCAAATGCCTGGAGATAGTCATCACGAACCTTCCGCTCGTACGACAACCATTGATTCAGTTTGCCCGAGCCCGATTCAAGTGGCAACTTTCGAATACGGTCGGTGTGTGGATTAAAAATAATTTTTTCGGGCGTGCATTCGTTACACCACACATACATAAGCGTTGCATACGGTAGCGGCTCACCAGTCAATAGTTGCGCCAGTTCAGACAACATGGCATTTTTGGCTGAAAATTTGCTTCGATCACCTTCAAAAGCCAGTACCAACCGAACAGGTGAATCATCAAATTCGCGCAAGGACATGTCAGCATACTGAATCAACTGAGGCAGCTTCCATGAAAATTTGAGGCCTCCCAAATTGGCAGGCTCAACATGAACTTTTTGACGCAGCATGCTGGCCGAAGATTGCGCGTTCGCTTCAATGGCACTGCGACCGTCTACAGCGATATATTCAAACTGGCTCGGTTTTTTGCCAGGCAACTTGTAGTGAGTCCAAGGCCCGTTGTTGGTGCTGCCGGTGACTGAAGAGGCCCATAAATTAATCTGCTGATTTGTTTCATATTCATGCGATGCGCTGCTTGCAGAGAAATGATTTTTCATATCAGCGCAACCAACGCCAAACAAAACCGAACTTAACATGGCAAGCAATTTGATTGAGCGGCGCAAACAATTCATTATCAAAGCCATAAAAAAGGATAAGCATAAAAAAACCCGCTGCAAGCAGCGGGTTTTTGTCAAACCAGTTACTGGCACGAGGCCAGCAATTGATTAGAACATGTGGCGAACGCCAACTGCGAATACAGAGTTGGTCACGTTGGCGCCAGTGATGGTGTTGCCATTCTGGATCTTGGTGCCTTGGTAACCGCTGTACACGAAGCTACGCTTGGACAAAGCGTAAGTGCCTTCCAAACCAAACGATGTGTCGGTCGTACCGCCAACAACTTTGTGCTGGCTGCGTGCAAATGCTGTTTGCAACGTGAATGCACCAAACGGTGCAGATGCGCCGATGAAGTATTCATTGCTAGGCAATGTGAAAGTAGAACCAACCAAACGGCTCTGGTTGTAGCCAACGTTCACTTTGGCAACGCCAAAGTCGTAGTTAGCTGCAATCATTGTGTTGTTGTTCTTAAAGTTGCCCAGTGATGGGTACTTTTCAGTTTGGTAAGCCAACGCAACATTCAAAGGACCGTTACCGTACAACAGGTTGAAACCCAATGTAGAGTCAGCACCGGTTGTTGTCGTTTTGTTCTCGCCAAAACCATAAATTACGGAACCACTTACACCACCAAAATTGGCGGATTGAAACTTGATCGCGTTATTGATACGAGCCTGGTAACCGACAAAAGCACCCAACCGACCGCTGGATGCGTTTGCGAGGCTTGCAGCCAGAGCAGGTGTTACGACGCCGCCATTCAAAGCAAACGGGATAACGTTGGTGCCGGTGACTGCGCCACCAGCAAATGGGCCGTTAGGATTCTGGAAACCGTTGGTTGGGTCAAATGCGGTTGAGCACTGAACACTGAAGCCGCACTTCACGTTGTCGTACGGGCCGTACTGACGACCGAAGTTCAACTGACCAATGCTGTTTTCCAAACCAACCCATGACTGACGACCAAAAGTAGCGCCGCCTTGAGTGGAGGTGCCGGTATCAGGAGCAAGGCCACCTTCGAACACGAAATTGGCTTTCAAGCCGCCGCCGAGGTCTTCAGTACCGCGCATGCCGAAACGGCTACCATACTGACCACCATTGTCCAGTTTTGTCTGGCTAACGGTTGTGTCAACGGTGTTGGCTGCGTTAACCGAGAATTGTTTGATCTGACCAACCCAAAGGTCAGCCACGCCGTACAGGGTAACGCTTGACTGCGCAAAAGCGCTGGTCGCGGCCAATGCGGCCATGGCAATTAGGGATTTTTTCATGTGAATATTTCTCCAAGGTTAAACAAAGGGCTCCAGGATTGGGCCCCGGGCCAACCTCCGTTTCGGAAGTTGTTGTAATTGAACCAGAGCTGACTGGCTGTGGCAAAGGAAATGGGCTGGAAATGATGATTAAAAGTGTTTTCGTTGTGGGCGTGCAACAAATCAGTATTTGCCCGTGGGTGAAGCACAACAAAAAGCCGCTTTGAAGCGGCTTTTCGCAGTCCGTTAATTGAGCTCCAACCGCCACTCAATTTTTTCTATGCGAGCTGCAAGACGGTCATAACGCACATGTTGGCTGGCGTTTTCTGTATAGACATCGCTGGCATCGCGTTTGAGCCCGCCAACGCCCGCTTCAAGCCCGCTGAAGCGCTGCTTGACTTCTTGCACGTCTTCACGAATAACAGCGATATCGCCACGCATGGCTCGAAGATGCTCAAAAATTATGTTATCGATGTATTCCACGCCAAAATTTTACTCTCATGATAAATTTGCGTTTAATGAGGCTCGATTTTTCGTATTGGCAAAGCTACTCTTTTTTAACGAACATATTTATGGACACCCCCATCAAAACTTTCGACAGAGCGCTGCGCACGTTGTTTGCCACACCCCGCGCCAGCAGGCCCTGCCCCACGGTTGCCAACGACGTCACCCATTTGTCGGGTCCCGACAAAGCGCTGGCAGGCGCGCTGATGCGGGTGAACCATGTGGGCGAGGTTTGTGCGCAGGCGCTGTATGCGGCGCAAGCGATCAGCACGCAGGATCCGGTGCTTCGCAAACAATTTGTGGATGCCAGCCATGAAGAAGGCGACCACCTGGCCTGGACGCATCAACGGCTCAATGAACTGGGCGCGCGGCCGTCGCTGCTGAACCCGATCTGGTATGCCGGCGCATTTGGCTTGGGACTGCTGGCAGGCAGGCTGGGCGACAAGGTCAGCCTGGGGTTTGTTGTAGAAACCGAGCGCCAGGTGGAGGCACACCTGGCTGACCACATGGCGCGACTGCCGCTAGGCGACCATGAATCGCGCGCCATCGTGGCGCAAATGAAAGACGATGAAGCGCGCCACGCGCTAGAAGCGACTGCCTCGGGTGCTATGGAATTGCCAGCACCCATCAAAGCGTTGATGGGTGCTGCAGCCAAAGTGATGACGACTGTGGCGCACCGGATTTAGTGTTGAGGTTTTGAATGCGGGGAGCCCTCACCCTGGCCCTCTCCCCGGGGGAGAGGGAACTGAACATCAAACCTCCAGAACCTCAAAACTGGTAGTGATGTCAGCCGTTTTCCCCAGCATGATGGTGGCTGAGCAATATTTTTCGTGACTCATGGCAATGGCGCGCTCCACTGCGCTGGTATTCAAAGCTTTGCCGGTAACGGTGAAATGCATGTGGATTTTGGTGAATATTTTGGGGTCAACAGGCGCTCGCTCTGATGTCAGTTTGACCGAGCAGCCCCGCACATCATGGCGGCCGCGTTTGAGTATCAGCACCACGTCATAGGCGGTACAGCCGCCGGTGCCGGCCAACACGGTTTCCATCGGGCGCGGAGCCAGATTGGCCCCACCGTTTTCAGGCTTGGCCTCGTCTGGTGCGCCGTCCATGACCAGCGTGTGCCCACTGCCTGTTTGCGCAATGAATGTCATGCCGGATTTTGAGCCTGTTGCCGCTGCCGGACCTGTCCAATTGACTGTGCATTCCATGCCGATGACCCTTGTGCAAATAAAGTTGAGTTTTTAATCAGACTGGGCTGTCTAATTTGAACAACAGTGTATTGTGCAGTGCAGCATAGCGGCGCTATACTTCAACGAAGGTGTCAGACCCGGCGTTTTAAGTCAGGTTACGACACACCAATTGTCTCCTCCATCTTCTCAAAGGATGGATTTACAGGCCCAAGCCGCAAGGTTTGGGCCTTTTTTCTTGGCATTTATGATTCATGCCCATGACCCAAGCGCTTTCCCCGGCTGACTACCTGAAAAAAATCCTGACCGCCCGTGTGTACGACGTCGCAGTTGAATCAGCATTGGAACCCGCCAAAACCTTGAGCTTGCGCGTGAAAAACACGGTACTGCTCAAGCGGGAAGACCAGCAAAGCGTGTTCAGCTTCAAGCTGCGCGGCGCTTACAACAAGATGGCGCATTTGAGCGCAGCTCAACTGAAAAAAGGCGTGATTTGCGCCTCAGCTGGTAACCATGCGCAGGGCGTGGCCATGTCTGCGCAAAAGCTCGGCACCCGGGCCGTGATCGTGATGCCCACCAGCACGCCCCAACTCAAGATTGATGCGGTCAAGGCGCTCGGCGGCAATGTGGTGCTGCATGGCGACAGTTATTCCGACGCTTATGTGCATGCCGTGCAGCTGGAGAAAAAACGCGGCTTGACATTCGTCCACCCGTTTGACGACCCGGATGTGATTGCTGGTCAGGGCACGATTGCCATGGAGATGCTGCGCCAGCACCCGGGCCCGCTGCATGCGGTGTTTGTTGCGATTGGGGGAGGCGGGCTTATTTCCGGGGTAGCCAACTACATCAAGGCTGTTCGGCCAGACATCAAAATCATTGGTGTGCAGATGAATGACTCAGACGCGATGATGCAGTCGGTAGCCGCCAACAAGCGCGTCAATTTGGGTGATGTGGGTCTGTTTTCAGACGGCACCGCTGTCAAGCTGGTGGGAGAAGAAACCTTTCGCATCAGCCGTGAGCTGGTCGATGAATTCATGACGGTTGACACAGACGCCGTGTGCGCAGCCATCAAGGACGTGTTTGTTGACACACGCAGCATCGTGGAGCCGGCAGGCGCGCTGGCCGTGGCGGCGGTAAAAAAATATGTAGCGCTGCACAAAACCAGAGGCGAGACCTACGCCGCTATTTTGTGCGGCGCTAACATGAACTTTGACCGCCTGCGCTTTGTGGCGGAGCGGGCTGAAGTGGGTGAAGAGCGCGAGGCGCTGTTTGCCGTGACGATCCCGGAAGCGCGCGGCAGTTTCAAACGGTTTTGTGAAGTGATTGGGGCGTTGCCCGGCGGACCCCAAAAATCAGGAACCGGCGGCAGCAGCCACCGGAGTGTGACCGAGTTCAACTACCGCATCAGCGACGGTGCCAAGGCCCATGTGTTTGTCGGGCTGACCACACAAAAAGGCGAAAGCGCAAAAATTGCGGGCAACTTAACGCGCAACGGCTTCAAGGCGCTTGACCTGACGCATGACGAGCTGGCCAAAGAACACATTCGGCACATGGTAGGTGGGCGTAGCACGCTGTCAAAAGACGAGCGCGTGCTGCGCTTTGTGTTCCCTGAGCGGCCGGGTGCCTTGATGAAGTTTTTGGCTGCGATGCAGCCGGGCTGGAACATCAGTTTGTTTCATTACCGCAATCAGGGTGCAGACTTTGGCCGCATACTGGTCGGGTTGCAGGTGCCCAAGGCTGACAACAAATCATTCAAGACATTTCTGGACACCGTGGGTTACCCGCATGTGGAAGAAACCAGCAATCCGGCGTATCAGCTGTTTTTGCAGAGCTGAAAACCCTCACCCTAGCCTTCTCCCGCACGCAAAGCCGAAGGCTTTGTCTTCAGATGCGGGAGAGGACATGAACCAACCCCATCAAGATGTTCAATTTACCTGCTGTTGACAGCACCAAAGACACAGCACTGGCAGCCAGTCTGCAGCACAAAATTGACCATAAAACCAAGCCAATGGGCGCGCTGGGTCAGCTTGAAAATCTGGCATTGCAACTTGGTTTGATCCAACGCAGCGAAACGCTGACATTGACTCAACCCCAGATCGTCGTTTTTGCGGCTGACCACGGCATTGCAAGCGAGGGTGTGTCGGCCTTTCCGCAGGCTGTAACGATGCAGATGGTGGCCAACATGCTGGCAGGCGGCGCGGCCATCAATGTGCTGGCGCGGCAACATGGCTTTGCGCTGCACGTGGTCGATGCAGGCGTGGCCGGTGATTTGGCTGACCACCCGCAGCTTGTCAAACGCAAAATTGCACATGGCACGCACAACCTGGCGCACGTGCCGGCCATGACGGCGCAGCAGCTTGATGCAGCTTTGCAAGCAGGCGCACAAGTGCTGGCCAGCTTGAGCGGCAATGTGGTGGCTTTTGGTGAAATGGGCATTGCCAATACGTCTGCTGCTGCACTGCTGTTGCATCGCCTGGCGGGTGTGTCAATTGAAGATGGCACAGGGCGCGGCACGGGGCTGGATGACCCGCAATTGCGGCATAAACAAGCTGTCTTAACACGTGCTGCAGAGCTGCATAAAAATGCAACTGAGCCGATGCAAATACTGGCTGCCCTGGGCGGGTTTGAGATTGCCATGATGACAGGGGCCATGCTGCAGGCTGCCAGCGAGCGCAGAGTGATTCTGGTCGATGGTTTTATTGCCGGCAGCGCGGCTTTGGTCGCTTGTGCCTTGGCGCCAGCTGCAAGGGACTACCTGGTGTTTTGCCACCGTTCGGCGGAGCGCGGCCACCACCTGATGCTGGCATACCTTGAAGCCAGGCCGCTGCTGGATCTGGACATGCGCCTGGGTGAAGGCACAGGCGCGCTGCTGGCCTGGCCGCTGGTGCAGTCGGCTGCGCTGTTGATGAATGAAATGGCGAGTTTTGAGTCAGCGGGTGTGAGTGGGAAGGACGCGTGAAACCCCCAATTCTGCGTGATACCTGCGAAGGCGGGCATCCAGATCAGGTTGCTGACGATGCGCGACTGTTTGCTATCCCAGCACCGGTCTGGATTCCCGCCTTCGCGGGAATGACGGACTCAATGAGAAGTCCATGGTGAATTTCGTTCGACACTTTCTGCTGGCCGTGCAGTTTTTTACCCGCATTCCGATCACCGGCAAACTTGCCGACTGGGTGGGGTTCAGCCCCGCCATGCTGCGGGCCAGTGCAGCACACTTTCCGGGTGTTGGCATGCTGGTGGGCGCTGTGGCTGCCGGTGTGTACGTGTTGCTGGCTGCGCTGCTGCCAGACACTCCGTTTGCCCCGCTGGTAGCAGCCGTTCTGTCAACGGTTGCCACCGTCTTGCTGACAGGTGGATTTCATGAAGATGGCCTGGCCGATGTGGCTGATGGCCTGGGCGGCAGCTACGACAAGGCCCGTGCGCTGGAGATCATGAAAGACTCGCGTGTTGGCGCTTTTGGCGCGATGGCACTTTGCCTGGCGCTGCTGGCCAAAGTGGCGTTGCTGGCAGTCCTGGCCGGGGTCGATGGCGTTCCGGAAAGTTGGGACGATTCAGATTTCAGGGATTTGTATCCGATAGCTTATGTAGGCTCAGCGCTGCTGGCAGGCCATGTGGTGTCACGCACGGCGTCCCTGCTGCTGATTGCGTGGCTGCCGCATGTGGGAGACAGCGCGGCGTCCAAGTCCAAACCTTTGGCCGATCAGATCAGTCTGCACAGCCTTTTGATTGCGTTTTCATGGTGTTTTATTGCTCTAGCCCTTGTTTTATGGGCGCTGGCAGCTACTGAATTAATAGTAGCTTGTGGCTTTGTCCTGGTTGCCCTGCTGTGGATGCATCGCCTGTTCAAGCGCCGCTTGCTGGGCTTTACCGGCGATTGCCTGGGTGCGGCGCAGCAGGTGTGCGAAATTGCTTTTTACCTGGGCCTGGCTGTTGCTGGGTGATACCTGTGGCGCCCTGTGATGCTCGGTGATGTCCTATGACTCTGTGGCTGACGCGCCATGCGCAACCGCTGATTGAAGCTGGCGTCTGCTACGGCCGGCTGGACGTGGCTGCTGCCCGGGTAGCCACACAAGCCTGCGCCAGCCAAATTGTTAAAGTCTTGCCCAGGCACATTCACATCATCACCTCACCGCTACAAAGATGTGAGCAGCTGGCGCACGAAATATGTGCGCTACAGCCTGATTTTTTGCTCAAAACTGACCCCAGACTGCAGGAAATGAATTTTGGCAGCTGGGAAGGCCGCCCGTGGGCTGACATCGACGCTGCCGAACTGGCAGCCTGGACAGACAACTTTGCTCACTACCGCGCTGGCAACACGGGCGAAAGCGTGTTTCAGTTCATGGCCCGGGTTGCGGATGCGTATGACGCGCTTGACCCGCTAAGCGACACACTGTGGGTCACGCATGCAGGCGTCATTCGCGCCGCCAGCCTGATTGGTAGCGGCCTCCGGCACATCAGCCGGGCCGACGCATGGCCAAAAGAAGCGCCGGCTTATGGACAATGGTGCAAACTGACTGTTTGAATAACCACCCGGAACAAAGCATGGCCACCAATCTTGACGGGCAACTTGTTGTTGCCATTTCCTCCCGGGCGCTGTTTGACTTTGAGGAAGAAAACCAGGTTTTTGAGCAGCAGGCCGACAAAATCTACATGCAGATGCAGCTGCAGCGCCTGGAGCAACCGGCCAAGCCTGGCGTGGCGTTCTCCTTGGTCAAAAAGTTGCTGGCTTTCAACACACCCGGAGCGCAAAGGGTCGAGGTGGTGATCTTGTCGCGCAACGACCCGGTCAGCGGCCTGCGGGTGATGCGCTCGGCAGAGCATTACAAGCTGGCGATCAGCCGCTGTACTTTTACCAAAGGCCAGGCGCCGTGGCGGTACCTGCGCCCGCTCAAAGCCAACCTTTTTTTGTCTGCCAGGTCGGAAGACGTGCGCTCGGCACTGGGCAACGGTTTTGCCGCCGCCACCGTAGCCACGCAGTCGGCGCGGGCGCAAAGCAATCACCCCAGCGAGGTGCGCATTGCCTTTGACGGGGACGCGGTGCTGTTTTCGGACCAGGCCGAGAGGGTGTACCAGCAAGGCGGGCTGGATGCTTTTCAAAAGCATGAGCGCAAACACTCTGCCAAGCCGCTGCCGCCGGGGCCTTTCATGCCACTTTTGAAAGCCTTGCACGGCCTGCAACAAGCAGGCACGCCGCACATGCGCATACGCACGTCGCTGGTTACAGCGCGCAGCGCGCCAGCGCATGAACGCGCCATTCGCACGCTGATGGACTGGAACATTGAAGTCGATGAGGCGATGTTTTTGGGCGGGCTGGCCAAAGGAGAGTTTTTGCGGGAGTTCGAGCCTGACTTTTTCTTTGACGACCAGACCGGCCATGTCGACTCGGCGGCGCAGCATGTGCCTGCCGGGCATGTGGCCAGCGGCGTGTCTAACCCAGTTTGACAAGCGTGGCTGTTCATTCTTGCCCCGAGTATTCGCTATGATTTCACTGCACCGCTGCACACGGGTTTCCCTGAGCAGTTTTACCAACCCACCGACGGACTGAAACCACCATGCACTTTGCAAAACCCACTTCTTTTTTAGCTGCTCTGGCATGCGCTGCAAGCCTTGGCGCGTGCGGCGGCGTTGCCGAGACTTACGGTCTGGTGAGCGGCACCTTGACCGGCCTGAACGCAGGCCTGCAAATCACGCTGCAAAACAACGGTGGCGACGACGTGGTGATGACAGCAAACGGTGTCTTCACCTTCCCCACGCAGCTGCGTTCACTCGGTGCGTTCAGCGTGTCGGTGTTGACCCAGCCCACCAACCAGTTTTGCACTGTCACCCGGCCGACTGGCGTTATCCCCACCAACGGCCTGAAAGCCGACATCACAACTGTGGCTTGCGCCGCCAACTCATTGGGCGTGAACGTCACAGGTCTGGCAGCCGGGCAAAGCGTGACCCTGGCCAATGCCGCCAGCACGGTGACGGTAAGCGCCAACGGCCTGGCGACATTTCCGGGTATTTTGGCAGGTGCAACAGCCTATGCTGTGACGGTGACCACGCAGCCGACTGCACAGGTTTGCACTTTGAGCAACGCCAGCGGCAGCATTGCCACTGGCGTGCAGTCGCTGGTCAGTCTGAACTGCATCTAAGGCGTCCGGATTGACAACACCTTTGACACCCGATGCGCAAGATCCTGCCAGTGGTGCAGCCACGAAGTTGCCCACGCGCCTGAGCGGATTCACTGCTTTTTGCCGTCGGGTCTGGGCCTTGTCCAGGCCCTATTTTTCGTCTGAAGAAAAGCTGAAGGCGCGCATTTTGCTGGTGGCGATTGTGCTGCTCAATTTGGCGTCGGTGTACATGCTGGTGCAGCTCAACGAGTGGAACCGGGTGTTTTACGACGCGCTGCAAAACAAGAACCAGACTGTGTTCTGGCAGCAGATGGGCCGGTTTACGTACCTGGCGTTCGCGCTCATCATCATCGGGGTGTACAAGTTTTACCTGACGCAATTGCTGGAGGTACGCTGGCGCGCCTGGATGACGGCAGATTATTTGAAGCGCTGGCTGTCTGGCCAGGCTTATTACCGGCTCGAGCTGGCGCGCTTTGCCAGCAACCCTGAAGTGGCATCAGACAACCCTGACCAGCGGATTTCCGAAGACATCAACCTGTTCACCAGCAGCACCATATCGCTGAGCATGGGGCTGCTCAACTCGGTGGTCACGCTGGTCAGCTTTGTCGGCATTTTGTGGGCGCTGTCGGGCAACTTTTCGTTCACGCTGGCAGACCGCACCTACAGCATTCCCGGCTTCATGGTGTGGATGGCGCTGCTGTATTGCGCAGCAGGCAGTTTGATCACGCACTACATCGGCAGGCCGCAAATCCGGCTTAATTTTGAGCAGCAGCGCTATGAAGCCAACTTCAGGCACCACATGGTCCGGGTGCGCGAATACAGCGAATCGATTGCGATGGACAAGGGAGAAGCAGTTGAGCGCGCCCAGCTCGACAGCCGATTTTCAAGTGTGTTGTCCAACTATCTGCTGCTCATCAAGAAGCAGAAAAACCTGATCTGGTTCACCAGCTTTTTTGGCCAGGCAGCGATTATTTTCCCGTTTCTGGTGGCAGCGCCGCGTTTTTTCAGCGGCGCCATCCAGCTGGGTGAGCTGATGCAGATTTCATCGGCATTTGGCCGGGTACAGGACGCGCTGAGCTGGTTTGTCGAAAATTATTCAAACCTGGCGGCCTGGCGTGCCACAACCGATCGTTTGACCAGTTTTGAAGACAATATGAATGCTGTAGCCCAATTAAAACGGGCGCAAGCAGCTACTCATTCAATAGCAGACGGCAGCAGGTTGAATGCGCGGGATCTGGGCATCAGCCTGCCTTCAGGCCAGCATTTGCTGCAGCACGAAACCTTCAGTGTGCAGCCAGGGGACAGTGTGCTGATCAACGGGCCGTCGGGCAGCGGCAAGTCAAGCTTGTTTCGCAGTCTGGCGGGCATCTGGCCCTTTGCAAGCGGCGCAGTCGAGCTGCCGGCGGACGCGATGTTCATACCGCAGCGCCCGTACTTTCCGGATGGCCCGCTTCGGGACGCACTGGCTTACCCGCAGCCCGCCAGCCAGTACAGCGATGCGCAATTGGAGCTTGCGCTGACAGACGCGCTGCTGCCGCAACTGGCCGGGCGGCTGGACGAGGTCAGTGCCTGGGGCCAAAAACTCTCGGGTGGAGAGCAGCAGCGTCTGGCGATTGCCCGGGTGCTGCTCAAAAAACCAAAATGGATTCTGGCTGATGAGGCCACCAGCGCGCTGGACGAGATTGCCGAAAAATCCGTGTATGAAAAACTCTTGGGGCATGTGGCCAGTGTGCATGGCGCTTTGATATCGATCGCGCACAAACCGGCAGTTGCCGCGTTTCACAACCAGCACTGGACGCTGGTCAAAAAGCCGGATGGTGACGCTGCGCTGTATGAGATTAAAAAGACCGCGTGACCAGCGGCATGACCAACAACATGATCAACGGCGTGCAACCTGGCCATGCCTGAGCAGCCACCCCTACCATCCACCCAGGCACCAAGCCCTCCAGTTCCTTCAGACCTGACAGCGCTGGCACCCCTGAAGGTGATGGCTTTTCGCATGCTGTGGGGTACCTGGCTGGTGGCCAACACCTGCATGTGGATGAGCGACGTGGCAGCGGCCTGGATGATGACGTCCATGACCACCACACCGATCTGGGTGGCACTGGTGCAAACGTCTGCCACATTGCCGGTGTTTTTGCTGGGGCTGCCCAGCGGCGCGCTGGCAGACATTCTGGACCGCCGGCGGTACTTTATCGCCACGCAGTTCTGGATTGCAGGAGTCGCCACGCTGCTGTGCATTGCAGTCATTTCAGGCGTGCTCACCCCGCCGCTGCTGCTGGGCCTGACGTTTGCCAACGGCATTGGGCTGGCCATGCGCTGGCCGGTGTTTGCGGCCATCGTGCCCGAGCTGGTGCCGCGCGCGCAACTGCCGGCTGCACTGGCCCTCAATGGCATTGCCATGAACGCGTCGCGCATAGTGGGCCCGCTGGTTGCCGGTGCGCTGATTGCCAGCCTGGGCACGCAATATGTATTTGTGCTCAACGCGCTGCTATCGGTCATTTCAGGATTTGTCATCATGCGCTGGCGGCGCACACACACGCCCAACCCGCTGGGCCGCGAGCGGCTGGTGGGTGCCATGCGGGTAGGCATGCAGTATGTGTGGCAGTCCAGCCGCATGCGGGTGGTGCTGGTGCAGGTGGCAATGTTTTTTCTGCATTCAACGGCCCTGCTGGCCCTGCTGCCGCTGGTGGCCCGGGGCCTGCATGCAGACAAATGGGTCAGTGGGGCAGGCACCTTCACATTGCTGCTGGCCAGCATGGGGGCCGGCGCGATTTGTGCGGCTCTGGGCATGCCGCGCCTGCGCCAGTGGTTGCCGCGCAATGCACTGGTGCTGCGCGCCACGCTGCTGCAATCAGCCGCCACGCTTGTTGTGGCTGTCGCGCCCAATGTGTGGGTGGCTGCATTGGCCATGGCGGTCAACGGTGTGGCCTGGATCACCTGCGCCAATGTGCTCAGTGTGTCGGCCCAGCTGTCGCTGCCGGACTGGGTGCGGGCGCGCGGCATGTCGATGTACCAGATGGCCATCATGGGCGGCAGCGCAGGCGGTGCGGCGCTGTGGGGGCAAACCGCCACGGTCACCACTGTGCCCACGGCGCTGTTTGTGGCTGCGCTCAGCGGGTCGGTGTGCATGTACCTGGCGCAGCGCTGGATCACCGACAACAGTCTGGAAGAAGACTTGAGCCCATCGCGTGAATTCAAGCCGCCCGTGGCCGAAGAGCCGCCCGGCAAAGGGCATGTGGTGGTCACCATTGAATATGTGATTGATCCGCTGCGGGCCGATGACTTCAAGACCCTGATGCTGGAGAGCCGGCGCAGCCGCCTGCGCCAGGGCGCCCTGGGCTGGGAGCTGTTGCGCGTCATGGGCAAACCCGGCCATTACCAGGAGCAGATCATTGACGATTCATGGACTGAACACCTGCGCCGCTTTGACCGGGTGACTGCCAGCGATGTGTCGCTGCGTGAGCGCAAGCTGGCCTTTCATGTGGGCGCCGAGCCGCCTGTCATCACGCGCTGCGTGATCGACGCCCTGACGTGACTTTGCTGCCTAAAATCGGATGATGATCCGACATTTCAAACCCAGCGTGACCGTGGCCGCCGTGATTGCCAAAACCTTTGATGGTGTTGAAAAATTCTTGCTGGTCGAAGAACACACCCGTGACGGCCTGAAGCTGAACAACCCGGCGGGTCACCTGGACGCCGGGGAAAGCCTGCTGCAAGCCTGCGCCCGCGAAACCCTGGAAGAAACTGCCTACGCCTTCACGCCGCTGGCGGTGGTGGGGGTGTACATGTCGAGATTTCAGCGTGCCAGTGCAGATGGGGCAGCCGGCGTTGAAGACATCACTTACCTGCGCTTTGCCTTTTGTGGCGAGCTGGGGGCACATGCCGAAGGCCAGGCGCTGGACGATGGTATTGTGCGGGCGCTGTGGCTGACAGCCGATGAAATCCGGGCCAGCACCGAGCGGCACCGCAGCCCGCTGCTGCTCAAATGCATGGAAGATTACCTGGCGGGGCAGCGTTTTCCGCTGTCGATGGTCACCACGGATGCGTCGGTATTTGCTATTTAATCAGGAGCTGCTTGCGCCCTGTTTATATGGTCTATAGGCTTAAAAGACTTATAAATCCGCTTACCTGCCCCGTGCCTGTTGCAAGAAGAAGTTCAGCAGCCTCAATCCACCTTCGCACCCGACGCCTTGACCACCTTCTCATATTTGGCCAGCTCAGACTTCATAAAAGCCGCAAACTGATCGGGCGACGAAGCCACAGGTTCGGCCATCAGTGCGGCAAAACGTGTTTTGGCCTCTGGCGAATTGAGCGCTGCCACAAATGCAGCATTCAGTTTGGCCACCACGTCAAGAGGTGTGCCAGCTGGGGCCACCAGGCCCCACCAGGTGTCGACTTCAAAACCTTTCAATGTCTCAGCAACGGCTGGCACATCGGGAAGTAGCATGCTGCGTTTGGCAGTGGTCACGGCCAGCGCTTTGAGCTTGCCTGCCTTGATGTTGGCAGAGGCCGTGGCCAGGTTGTCAAAATTAAAGTCCACCTGACCGCTGAGCAGGGCGAGCTGCGCCGGGTTGCCGCCGTTGTATGGGATGTGCACGGCAAAAATACCGGCTTGCGCCTTGAACATTTCACCGGCCAGGTGCCCTGCACTGCCGTTGCCGCCGCTGGCGTAGTTGAGTTTGGCCGGGTTGGCCTTGGCGTATTTGATGAGGTCGGCCAGCGTGTTGATTTTCAAGCGCGCAGCCGTGTCGGCATTGATGACCAGCACGTTGGGTACCCGCAGCATTTGCGTGATCGGCGCAAAGTCGGTGGCGGCGTTGTAAGGCATCTTGCTGTAAAGCCAGGGGTTGATGGCATGTGTGGCAACCGCTGCGATGCCGATGGTCAGGCCATCGGGCACTGCTTTGGCAATCGCATCAGCACCAATGTTGCCGCCGCCGCCGGGCCGGTTTTCAATGATCACGGTGCCCAGGGTGTCCTTCACGCGCTCGGCCATCAGGCGCGCTGTGGTGTCAATGGGGCCGCCCGCTGCATAGGGCACGATCAGGCGGGTGATTCTGGTTTGGGCAGTGGCAGCAAAAGCCAGTAGCAAAGTGGAAACTGCCAGCGAAATAGCCAACAGGCTTTTAACTTTAAAAATCATCGTGTTCCGTTGTTTAAAAATATTCCAAAGAAGTTTCAAAAGCGAAACCAGTCATCAGCACCATCAAGAAGTTGCAATGGCCACAGCTTCTGCCACAGCGGTCACCGTGCCAGAGGCCATCGCCTTGTCTTTTTCAGTGACAAACGAGTCCGCAAAAAATTCATCCTCAGGCAGCCCGGCCAAAACATAAGCGGCCTGCGCTGAGTCCACCACAATCGGCGCGCCGCAGGCATAGACCTGGTGGCCTGACAAGTCGGTTATGTCTGCCAGCACAGCGTTGTGCACAAAGCCTGTGCGCCCGGTCCAGGCGTCTTCAGGCAGCGCGTCTGATACGACCGGCACATAGCTCAAATTGGGCATGTTGGCCACTTTGTCCAGCACCCAGTCGTGCATGTACAAATCAGCCGGGCGACGTCCGCCCCAGTACAGCACTGCAGGGCGGGTGATGCCCTTGAACTGCATGTGCTCAATCATGGCCTTGATGGGCGCAAAACCGCTGCCGGACGCCAGCAGCACCATCGGTTTGGCGCTGTCTTCCCGCAGGTAAAAACTGCCGAACGGGCCTTCGACCCGCAAAATTTCTTTTTCTTTCATCGCGCCGAATACGTGGTCGGTGAACTTGCCGCCCGGTGTGTGGCGAACATGCAGCTCCAGCTGCGGTGCCTCGGCCTGGGTGTGTGGCGCGTTGGCCATTGAGTAAGCGCGCCGGGCACCGCCCGCCAGCATGAATTCAACATACTGCCCGGCGTGGTACTTGAACTGGTCAGCCGCTGGCAACTGCAGGCGCACAAGCATCACATCGTGCGACGCTTTGGCCAGGCTGGCCACGCGGGTCGGCATTTTCTTGATGGGAAAGGCGCTTTCGTCTGTGACATTGCGCGACTCCAGCACCAGATCGCTTTGCGCTGTGGCACAGCACGTCAGAATAAATCCCTGTGCGGCTTCCTCGGGCGTCAATGCCTTGAGCTGGTGCGTGCCCTGCACTACCGCACCTTCGAGCTTTTTGCATTTGCAGGAGCCGCAGGCACCGTCCTTGCAGCCGTAGGGCATGCCAATGCCCTGGCGTATGGCTGCTGACAGCAATGCCTCGTCTTGCTCTGCTACAAATGTCCGGCCGCTGGGCTGCACGGTGATGTTGAAACTCATAAAAAAGCTGTCCTGTTCGTTATGCTGTGTGCAACTGACAAAGAGTCCAATTTTGCCTTCAAATTCAAACCCCTTGGGCGCATTGCCAGCGCGTTTCAGGCGCCAGCGCATTTTGATCATTGGCTGCGGTGATGTGGGCTTGCGGGTGGCGGGTTTGCTGCCAGCGCGTGCCAATGTCATTGCACTGACTTCGTCGCAGCATCGCTTGCCCGAATTGCGAAGCAAAAACATCACGCCGCTGCTGGGCAATCTGGACACAGCTGCCACGCTTGGTCGACTCGCTGGCATTGCCACCCACGTGGTCCATCTTGCGCCGCCGCCAAATGCTGACCCTCAAGCGCTTGCCGACCCGCGCACCAAAGTCCTGCTGCGTGCCCTGCGCCTGCGCAGCCCCGTGCGCAAGCTGGTGTATGGCTCGACCAGTGGTGTGTATGGTGACTGCCAGGGTCAATGGGTGACTGAGACCCGACCCGTCAATGCCGCGACCCCGCGCGGGCAACGGCGGGTCGATGCGGAGGCCCAGCTGCGCTGGTACGGCCGCGCCTCTGGTGTGCCGGTTCACATCTTGCGCATTCCCGGCATTTACGCACCGGACCGCGAAGGCGGCACACCCCGCGTCCGGTTGCTCAAAGGCTTGCCTGTGCTGGCTGCTGGCGACGACGTGTACACCAACCACATTCATGCCGATGACCTGGCCCGTGCCTGCCTGGCTGCGCTGTACCGCGGCAAGCCACAACGCATCACCCATGTGAGCGACGACACCGATCTGAAAATGGGCGACTACTTTGACAAGGCTGCTGACCTGTACGGCTTGCCGCGTCCGCCTCGCCTGGCCCGGGCGGATCTGGCAGCGCAGACGCCTGCCATGCAGATGAGTTTTATGAGTGAATCGCGACGATTGGACAACCAGCGAATGAAGTCCGAACTGCGCCTGCAATTGCGCTTTCCCACTGTCTGTGATGGCCTGATGTGAAACCATCACTCAATAAATTACTATCATAAGAATAGCTGTTAGCGCCCGTAATATGGGCGCTACACGCGCTTTTTACTTATAAAATGCCTTGAAATCGGGTTGTGAGCGTCGGGCCAACCCCTTCAAGCCAGCGCTGCCAGCAGCTTGCCATGCACACCACCAAAACCGCCATTGCTCATGCACAGCACATGGTCACCCGGCCTGGCTGCAGCCTGGACCTGAGCCACCAGCTGCTCGACCGTGTCAGCCACACGCGCCCGATCCACCATCGGTGCCAGGGCTTCGCGGGCGTTCCAGTCCAGGCCGCCCGCATGACAAAAGGCCATGTCTGCAGCTTCGAGGGCACGCGGCAGTTGCGCTGTCATGCTGCCCAGCTTCATGGTGTTGCTGCGCGGCTCAAACACAGCCAGTATGCGGTCGGCTGCATGGCCCGTTGCGTTCAGCTGGCGGCGCAGGCCGTCGATGGTGGTGCGAATGGCCGTGGGGTGGTGGGCAAAATCGTCGTACACCGTGATGCTGCCTCCGCCTGTTTGAATCACGCCCTTGATCTCCATGCGGCGCTTGACGTTTTCAAAACTGGCCAGCGCCGCCGCCGCTGTTTGCGGGTCAACACCGACATGCTCGGCAGCAGCGATGGCAGCCAGTGCATTGAACTGGTTGTGCACGCCGCTGACACCCCACCGCACATGCGCCACCTGCTGGCCAGCTTTGAGCACTTTGAAGTCATTCGGCTCGCCCACAGCTGTGAAGCCAGACTTGTTGGCCCAGGCTTTGCCGAAAAGTACCTTCTCGCTCCAGCAGCCCTGCGCCAGCACACGCTCCAGGCTTTCTTCGGTCGCGTTGACAACCACGCGCCCGGTGGACGGCACCGTGCGCACCAGGTGGTGAAACTGCCGCTCAATGGCCGCCAGGTTGTCAAAGATATCGGCGTGGTCAAATTCCAGATTGTTCAATATCGCCGTGCGCGGGCGGTAGTGGACAAACTTGCTGCGCTTGTCGAAAAACGCGGTGTCGTATTCGTCGGCTTCAATGACGAAGGGATTGCCCGCACCCAGGCGTGCTGACACACCAAAGTTAAGCGGTACCCCGCCGACCAGAAAGCCCGGCTGCAACCCGGCGCACTCCAGAATCCAGGTCAACATGGCAGTGGTGGTGGTTTTGCCATGCGTGCCGGCTACGGCCAGCACATGGCGCGGTCCTGTGATGTGATGAGTGGGGTGGTGCAGCACATGACCGCTCAACCACTGCGGGCCGCTGGTATACGGCAGGCCGGCATTCAGAATAGCCTCCATCAGTGGATACTTGGGATGCCCCACGCTTGTCGCCTCGCGTGCCTTCGGCGAGTCGCTGCCCCTTTCCTTGAAGATTGGGGCTAATTTTCCCAGGGGCGGCCCGTCGGAAAATTGCTTTGGCTTGCCCTCCACATGCACCCGAGACACCACATTGCCCACCACAAACACATCTGGCTTCAAAGCGATTTGATCCGTACCGTAGCCTTCAATCAGTCCAATGCCCAGGGCACGCAGCTGGTCGCTCATGGGCGGATACACCCCTGTGTCGCAGCCCGTGACTTTGTGCCCTGCCTCGACAGCCAAAGCCGCCAGGCCGCCCATGAATGTGCCGCAGATGCCGAGGATGTGTATGTGCATGGCGGTAGTTTAAAAGATGACTGCAGTGTCAAATCAAAAAGAAGCCACCTGACGTACTAAACTGGAAGGTCTGGCCCGGGGTGAATGGCGTGTTGCGTTGTTGTCATCGGTCCTGTTTTCCTCACAAATTTGCCTTTTGAAAGTTCATATGTCCGCTACCCCACAAACCACCGTGGCAGTGCCCGCCATTGGTCACTTCATCCATGGCCGTACCGCCAGCGGCGCTTCCGGCCGCAGCCAGGATGTGTTCAACCCGGCAACTGGCGCTGTCACCGGCCAGGTTGCACTGGCCAGTACAGCCGATGTTGATGCCGCTGTTGCCAGCGCGCAAGCAGCCTTCCCTGCCTGGGCAGACACACCGCCGATTCGCCGGGCGCGCGTGCTGTTCAAGTTTCTCGAACTTGTCAACATCCACAAAGACAAACTCGCCCACATGATCACAGCCGAGCACGGCAAAGTGTTCACCGATGCACAAGGCGAGGTGTCGCGCGGCATCGACATCATCGAGTTTGCCTGCGGCATACCTCAGCTGCTTAAAGGCGACTTCACCGACCAGGTCTCCACCGGCATTGACAACTGGACGCTGCGGCAACCCCTGGGTGTGGTGGCGGGCATCACGCCGTTTAACTTTCCGGTGATGGTGCCGATGTGGATGTTTCCGGTGGCCATTGCAGCAGGCAATGCTTTTATTCTCAAACCCAGCCCAATTGACCCGAGCGCCAGCTTGTTCATGGCCGATCTGCTCAAACAGGCTGGCTTGCCCGATGGCGTGTTCAATGTGGTGCAGGGTGACAAAGAGGCAGTGGATGCACTGCTGGTACACCCCGATGTCAAGGCCATTTCATTCGTCGGCTCCACACCGATCGCCAACTATATTTACGAGACAGGCGCACACCACGGCAAGCGCGTGCAAGCTTTGGGCGGTGCCAAAAACCACATGGTCGTGATGCCCGATGCGGACCTGGAGCAAGCCGTTGATGCGCTGATTGGCGCGGGCTATGGCTCGGCAGGTGAGCGCTGCATGGCCATCTCAGTTGCTGTGCTGGTCGGCGATGTGGCGGACAAGCTGGTGCCCATGCTGGCCGAACGTGCCAAGACACTGGTGATCAAAAACGGCGTGCACCTGGACGCTGAAATGGGCCCGATTGTCACCCGTGTTGCGCACCAGCGTATCACGGGCTACATCGACGTCGGCGTACAAGAAGGCGCCACACTGCTGGTGGACGGCCGTCCTTTTTCTGGAAAAAATGCGGGCGTAGGAAGCGAAAACGGCTTCTGGATGGGCGGCACACTGTTTGACCATGTCACGCCTGACATGCGCATTTACAAGGAAGAGATTTTTGGCCCCGTGCTGGGCTGTGTGCGTGTCAAGGATTTTGCCGAGGCGGTCAACCTGATCAACGCGCATGAATACGGCAACGGCGTGAGCTGCTTCACCCGAGACGGCTATGTGGCGCGTGAATTTTCAAGGCGCATTCAGGTCGGCATGGTGGGCATCAATGTGCCGATCCCGGTGCCCATGGCCTGGCACGGCTTTGGCGGCTGGAAGAAAAGCCTGTTTGGCGACATGCATGCTTACGGCGAAGAAGGCGTGCGTTTTTACACCAAGCAAAAATCGATCATGCAGCGCTGGCCAGAAAGCATTGGCAAAGGCGCAGAGTTTGTCATGCCAACAAGCAAATAGAGCGTTGGAAGGTACCGAATTTATAGCAATATCATTGACCCGTCGCCTAAAAGCCACAGCTCAGCGTAATAGTCACGATGCCATCACTCGGGAATGTGGGAATGACCAAACCGATACCAGGTGTGCCGCCCGGCAAAAAGCTTTGCAGGCTCAGGACGCCCGGGCAGGCGGCACTGTTGGTGGCATTGCAGCTAAGCTGACCGCCCAAACAATTCAGCCCTGGGCTGGGTATGTCACGTACCATTGCGCTGCGACGGTCATGCCTGCAGGCAAAGTGTCAGTCAGCGTCGCACTCAGGCTGGTGGCGATGGTGTTGGGATTGTTTAGCCGGATCTGCAGTGTGGACGTTGCACCGGGAGCCATGACAACCGGGCTGAAGGCCTTGCTCAAACTGGGCGCTGCAACAGCCACCACTGTCAGCGTGGCTGTGGCTGGCACGGCGTTGCTGCCCTGCGCCGTGACCAGCGCGCCGGCCGGTATCGTGTTGAACTTAGGCCCCAGAACGCCTGAGACCACGCTGACAGAAATACTGCAGCCGTTGGCAGGCACCACTGTACTGGCGGGGTAGCTGACCACCCCGCTGCCAGCTGTGGCTGTCACGGGATTGGGCAATTGGCACTCAGTGCATTGGGCGTGGCTATCAACACACCAGCCGGCAAATTGTCAGCGAACGATGTTGTCAGCGTTGTCGATGTTCTGGGCGTGCTGTTGGCCGCAAACAGCGTGAGCAGCAGCGTGCTGGTGCCACCTACCGTGACAGTGGCGGGGTTAAAACTCTTGCTGACAAAAGGCTGCGGCGGCGCGGTTCCCGTGATCACCAGGTTGTTGATCTCATGAATATGTTTAGCACCGCCGGTACTGGCAGCAATGCCAACGCTCAGTGATGTGGGCGCTGCATAAGGAAACAGCACATTGGTAATGTTGGTGGCTGACGGCGCAACACCGGGCGTATTTGAAAACAGCACAGTGACTGAATAACCGATCGGGCTGGATGGCGTGAGCTGCACACTGACCTGGTTAAAAGCTGGCCTGTTGGCAACCAGAGCGGGATCGACAGTGGCATTGTCAACGAGTCCAGTGACTGCCGTGTTGCCTACAAAAGGACTGACTGCAACCGGATTGCTGCCCGGCACGCTGGTCGGGCCGCGCAAGACCAGACGCTGTACCTGCACACCAGGCCCGCCACCCTGGGTACACCGGTCACCACCGTTTGAAAAATTACCATACTCATCCAGACCAATACCCAGGTAAGCACCTGCACCTTTGCAGTAACCCAGGCCACCACCCAAGATAGCGCCGCCCATGTTTTGTGTTGCGTCAAATAAAAAACTGCGATGCCGTCTGCACCCAGCATGCCTGCAGGCAGCCCGAATGCGCCGCCCCAGGTCACGTAGTTAAAGCTGATGTTCAGCCCCGTGATGGCACTGAAACTGCCACCGCTGTAGAGCGCCGTGCCCTGGTCATTGTTGGCGTTTTCAGTCAGCGGCAACCAGCCAGACAAAGCTGCAGTGTCACTGCCGCCGGTGGCTTTGGTCAGTTTTGCTGTGCCGGTGATGGTCCAGCCCGGGTCCAGCGTTGCGCGGGTGAAATCGCCAGTGGTGGAAAACTGCGCCATGGCCGGGCTGCAAAACGACATCAGCGTCACCAGCAGTAAAAAACTGGTTCTAGCAGCGCTCACCGCGTTTTTAAACGCAATACAAAACTGCACTGTTATTTTAATTGTCTTAAAAAAAGCAATTTGTCATGCTGCCTAAAAATTTATCCAGTTCGCACTCTGTGCGCTGGTTGTTGGCGTAACAGGTGTAAGTAAAATAGCTGCAACCTTATGGCATTTGCGGTGATGTGCGTTTTACGCGATGACATCGGGTGTTTTGACTACTTTGTGGAGTTGTATGTTTATTCTGTTTAAAGCCGCGTGCTTCAAGCCAGTGTTGACAGGCATCTGTTTATGTGCCGGCATGCTGGCGTTGCCTCCGGCACTGGCCTTGAACCTGGCACCCGGCATGACCCAGGGCCCCAGCATTGAAAGTTTTACCGAATACCGCCTGGCCAACGGCCTGAAGGTGCTGCTGTACCCAGACCCTTCCAAACCCACTGTGACAGTCAATGTCACGTATCTGGTGGGCTCACGCCACGAAAACTACGGTGAATCCGGCATGGCGCATTTGCTGGAGCATTTGCTGTTCAAAGGCTCGTCCAACTTTCCAGCCATCACGCAAGACTTCAATGCGCGCGGCATGCGTGTCAACGGCACCACTTCGCTGGACCGCACCAATTATTTTGAGACCTTTTCGGCCAGCAATGACAACTTGCAGTGGGCGCTGCGCATGGAAGCAGACCGCATGGTCAACTCGTTTGTTGCTCAAAAGGATCTGGACACCGAAATGAACGTGGTGCGCAACGAATATGAGCGCGGGGAAAACACACCCTTCAATGTGCTTTTCAAGCGCATGCAGAGCA
The DNA here is from genome assembly GCA_025362315.1 of Polaromonas sp. Lineage (GTDB taxonomy): Bacteria > Pseudomonadota > Gammaproteobacteria > Burkholderiales > Burkholderiaceae_C > Polaromonas. Next base: position 79,069 of record JANYGP010000031.1, on the reverse strand, counting down.
TTGCTTTTGATTGGCACAACTACGGCAAGTCAACCATCGGCAACCGCAGCGACATTGAAAATGTGCGGATAGAAAACCTGCGCAGTTTTTACCGCACGTACTACCAGCCAGACAATGCGGTGCTGCTGGTCACAGGCGCGTTTGATCCGCAGCAGACTCTTGACTGGATCAACACCTCTTTTGGCGTTATACCCAAGCCCACACGCCAGCTGCCCGTCCAGTGGACGCTGGAGCCCACACAGGACGGTGAGCGCAGCTTTTACGTGCGTCGCAAGGGTGATTTGCAGTATGTGCTGGTGGCCTACAAGGTGCCCGCCGCACTGCACCCCGACAACACACCGGCCCAGTTTGCAGGGCAAATCCTTGCCAGCAAACCCAGCGGAAGGCTGCAAAGACAGCTGGTCGGCACCGGCCAGGCAACCGAGGTGTTTGCTTTTCCTGTGGGCAGCACTGCCCCCGGGCTGATGCTGCTGGGCGCTGCAGTCAAAAAAGGCGATGCCATTGAGCCAGTGGCTGCGGCGCTGATCGCGGCGATGGAGAACCTTGAAAAAACACCGCCAACTGAAGAAGAAGTTGAACGCGTGCGGCGCACCACGGTTAATGCGCTGGACAAATTTTTAACCGACTCTGAGCGCATTGGTGTGGGCATGTCTGAATACATGGCACTTGGCGACTGGCGGCTGTTTTTTTATGACCGTGAACGTGTCGCCAAAGTCACGCCCGCTGAGGTCAGCCATGCGGCCAGATCTTACTTCAGGCGTGACAACCGGATCGTTGGCTTTTTTGTGCCAGAAGACCTGCCCCAGCGGGCTGACATTCCATCTGCGCCGCAGCTTCAGGCATTGCTGCGCGATTTCAGTCCCAGACAAGGCGTGGCGACTGCAGAGGTGTTTGACCCCAGCCCCGCCAACATTGACAAACGCACGCAGCTGCTGCAAATCGGTGGACTGGCCGTGGCGCTGCTCCCCAAAAAAACCCGGGGGCAGACCGTCAGCCTGTCGCTTCGCCTGCGCTGGGGAGACGAGCAAAGCCTGTTTGGCAAAAGCGCTGTGAGCACTTTGACGTCGGCTTTGATGATGGCAGGCACGTCCCGGTACAGCAAAGTTCAGCTGGCCGATGAAAAGTCCAGACTTAAAGTAACGGGCAGCGCAACCAGCTTTGAAACCACGCGCGACAACCTGGGCGCGGCCATTGAGCTGGCGGGTCATGTGTTGCGCAACCCGAGTTTTCCTGCCAGAGAGTTTGAAACGCAGCAAAAGCAGACCATTGCCAACCTGGAGGCCAGCCGCAGTGACCCGACTGCCCAGGCCAGCCGGGCTCTGGCGCTGCAGTTCAACCTGTATCCGGCCGGCGATATGCGCGCTGCACAAACGCTGGATGACACCATTGCCAGTTACAAGGCCGTGACACTGGAGCAAGTCAAGGATTTTCACCGGCAGTTTTACGGTGCCAGCAAGGGCGAACTGGCAATTGTGGGCGACTTTGATGCCGAAGCAGTCACCGGGCAGATCGCCAGTGCCTTCACCGGCTGGGTCAGCACTGCGCCGTACACGCGCATGAAAACGATTTACGCAGATGTCAGCCCCAAAAAGAGCCGCCTTAACACGCCAGACAAGGAAAGCGGCACATATCTGGCGCGCCTGGACGTGCCGATGACCGACGAACACCCGGACTACCCGGCACTGCTGCTGGCCAACAATATCTTTGGCGGCGGCTCGGGCATGAATTCACGCCTGATGCAGCGGGTCAGGCAAAAAGACGGCCTCACGTATGGCGTGAGTTCAGTGCTCAGCATCAACACACTTGACCGCGCTGGACGTTTTGTCATCAGCGCCACGGCTGCACCGCAAAACATGGCGAAGGTCGAAGAAGCCATTGCACAGGAAATCGAGCGGGCAGCCAAAGACGGCTTTACCGCAGAAGAAGTGATGCGGGCGCAGTCAGGTCTGCTGCAGCAACGCCTGCAAAGCCGGACCAGCGACGCCAGTCTGGCCGCTGGCTGGACACAAAACCTGTATGCGCAGCGTACCTACCAGCGTGCACAAGTGCTGGACGATGCGCTGGCCAGGCTGGATGCCAGACAAGTTTCAAGCGCATTTGCCAAGTACATTCAGGCCAGCCGACTCACAATTGTCACTGCAATGGACGAAGTCAAAGCAGCCGGGACGCCAGATTCACTGAATGTCGTTTCAAAATAGTATTTGCTCATGATTCAATAGCTGCTTGCGCCCGTAATGATTGGCCTGGCTGCATAAATTTTATAAAGTTTTGTTCAAATTGACAGACGCGATATGACGACAAGCCTGTTCAGACCGCAGCCACTGCCAGCAGCACGTTTGCAGCCTGGAGCCGGTCTGCTGGTGCTCCTGCTTCATGTGGGGTTGCTGTGGCTGGCCAACCTGTACTGGCCGCTGGGCACAGTGATGCCAGGCAGCGTGCAAAACAAAAACCTGGAAGCAGTTGCACAAACTTTTGACGTCAGGGGCAGTCGCAGTGGGGTTGCCAGTCCAGCAGACCCACAGGCAATCATCAACTTTGGGCGTCAGCACTTTGGCCGTGCTGAAGCCATGCTGGCGTTGCCGCAAACACCACCGCAAAAGACACTGAAATAAAACCAGGTTGACAAGCAGAAACAAAAAATAAAATGAAAAATAAAATATTCGGTGACGGATTGCTGTCAAAACTTTGCACACCCATGTCCCCAAACCGCCCTGTACGCCCAGCCGTGTTGTGGGGCGCTTTGATGATTGGCGCTGCCCTGTTGATGGGGCCCGTGGGCGCAGCTGGCCAGGACCAGCTCAGCACCACGCTGGCGGCATCTGCGCAGAGTGCAAGTGCAAGTGCAAGTGCAAGTGCCAGTGCCAGTGCCAGTGCCAGTGCAGGTGCAGGTGCAGGTACAAGTGCATCATCGCCGAGTGCGATTGGACCTTTGACAGACGCGGTTGGCAAACAGGCCCAGGGAAATTCCGCCAAGGCCAAACCGGCAGCAGCGCCGAACCCGGATGCCGCCAATCCAGATGGCCTGTCGGCACTGTGGCAGCAGGGGGACTGGGTCACCCAGGCCTGCCTGCTGATCCTGGGTTTGATGTCATTTGCCAGCTGGTATGCGTTGCTGACCCGATTGCTCGCGCTGCGGCGCCTGAAAAACCAGACACAAAATGCTGCCCATGTTTTTCAGGATGTGCGCATGTTTGCCAGCCACATGGCAACGCTGACGCTGGACAACCCGGTCAGGTACGTGGCTGACGCTGGCAGCGTGGCTGTGCATCAGTATGCTGCGCTCAAGCCGCGTGTGGACTACGACACCTGGCTGGTGCGCGCCATTGAGCAAGCTTTAAACACCCTGCAAACCCGTCTGCAGAGCGGCTTAGGCCTGCTGGCAACAGTAGGGTCCACAGCGCCGTTTGTGGGACTGTTTGGAACCGTATGGGCAATTTATGCAGCGCTGGTCAAAATCAGTGCGACCGGACTGGCTTCGATTGACCGTGTGGCTGGCCCGGTTGGCCAGGCATTGATCATGACAGCCCTTGGCCTGGCAGTGGCTGTGCCAGCGGTATTTGGCTACAACTGGTTGCTGCGGCAAAACAAGCTGGCTTTTGAGGGCGTGCGCAGTTTTGGCGCGCAGCTTCACAGTTTGCTGCTGGCCACCACGGACCTGACGGCACAGCCTGCGCAGGCAACAAACGTTGAAGCGTCACCTGCAGCACCCGAAGAATCTGAATCATCTGAATCATCTGAAGCTTCTGTCGAATCTGATGTGTATCTTGAATCAGAATTCAGATCAGGCGTTGGGGCCTCGAATGTTTACTTGAGCTCACCCGATGCTTCGCCTGACATCAAACTTTAACCATACAGCAGCCACAAGGCCGACCCGTCAACATGCCACTTTATTCCTGCCCTGACAGTGATGCGGAAGATGGCTGGCTGGTCAGCATCAACACCACGCCGCTGGCGGATGTGATGCTGGTGTTGCTGGTTATTTTTTTGATCACCCTTCCTGTTTACAGCGCCGGCGTGAACGTCAGTTTGCCGGTGGCGCCTGCCCGATGGCATGACAACAGCGGCAAACATGTGCTTGTCAGCGTGGACAGGCTGGGCAATCTTTATTTCAACAATGCATTTGCGCCAGACATTCAGGTTTTGTCCAGCATGATGGGAAAAATTGCCAGCCAGACACCGCAGCCGGCACTTCAGATTCGTGCTGACGTCAACGCACCGTACGCATATGTCGGTCAGGTGATTGACACTGCACAGGGCCACGGCTTTTCGCATGTCAGCTTGAGCACAGAGCCAGCTGAAAAATGAAACTGTACACACGCTATTTGTCACCCCAGACGGCGACCCCAATTGAGGTTGCACCCTCGAGCGACATAAACACCACGCCTCTGGTGGGTGTGCTGATGGCGCTTGTCATCATGCTGATGATCACTGTTCCTGTACCGCTTTACGCGCTCAAAATCGACATGCCTTCCAGGCAATCCGGCAGCATGGAGCCAGAAATTGTGGTGGTGGAAATTGATGCCCAGGGATTTGTCTTTTGGGCCGGGACAAAACTGACCACGCTGAACGATATCAGTGAACAAATGGCCATTTCAGCCCAGCAACCCCAGCAACCCGAAATTCATGTTCTGCCAGCACCCGACGCGCCTTACGGGTTTGTCACCGCTGTTTTGATTATGGCCAAAAAAGCTGGTTTGCAAAGGGTGGGAGTGACAAATTGAATCTGCAAATCAAGCGACAGTATTGTCATCGTTAACGCATCTTTCGCAGGTGCGAAAGCCAACGTGACCGTTGGGGATGGTGCCCAAGGCCGGAGCCGAACCCGCGCATCGATGCGCTGCAGCAAAACAGGCCAGAGGCGTGTGGTTCGCAAATGCAAAAAAACGTTGAAACCATTCAAGGCTGGTGCCCGGGGCCGGAATCGAACCGGCACGCCTCGCGGCGCGGGATTTTGAGTCCCGTGCGTCTACCAATTCCACCACCCGGGCAACGCTTGTGCAGCCCCAGATTATGGCATATTAGCGCTCATGAATTACCCCACTCTCGAAGACGTCATTGGCAAAACACCCCTGGTTCGTTTGCAGCGCATTGGCGCTAAAGAAAATGAACAACGCGGCAATGTGATTCTGGGCAAGCTGGAGGGCAACAACCCCGCAGGATCTGTCAAGGACCGCCCCGCGATTGCGATGATCAAACGTGCTGAAGAGCGCGGTGACATCCAGCCAGGCGACACGCTGATTGAGGCCACATCTGGCAACACTGGCATTGCACTGGCCATGGCAGCTGCCATCAAAGGCTACCGGATGATTTTGATCATGCCGGAGGATCTGTCCATTGAACGCGCGCAAACCATGAAAGCCTTTGGCGCCGAGCTGCTGTTGACGCCAAAAAGCGGCGGCATGGAACACGCCCGTGACCTGGCCGAGCGCATGCAGTCTGAGGGCAAAGGCCGCGTTCTGGACCAGTTTGCCAACATGGACAACCCACGCGCCCACTATGAAACCACCGGCCCGGAAATATGGTCAGACACGTCAGGAAGCGTCACCCACTTTGTCAGCGCCATGGGCACCACTGGCACCATCACCGGCGTGTCGCGTTATCTGAAAGAAAAAAACCCCGCCATCCAAATCATCGGCGCGCAACCTTCTGAAGGATCCCGCATACCGGGAATCCGTAAATGGCCAGCAGCGTACCTGCCTGCCATATATGACGCCAGCCATGTGGACCAACTGGTGGAAGTCAGCCAAAGCGATGCGGAAGACATGTGCCGCCAGATGGCCCGTGATGAAGGTATCTTTGCAGGTATTTCAGCAGCGGGCGCATGCTGGGTGGCGCAGGAAATTGCCAGATCGACGCAAAACGCCGTGATTGTTTTTATCGTTTGTGACCGGGGGGACCGCTATTTGTCGACGGGCGTGTTTCCTGCCTGATTTGTGATTTGGACCGTTTTTTCGGTATATAAAAAGCTTACAGCCCAATAAATATGGGCGTTAGCAGCTCCTGAAATAATAGCATTAAACAATGACAAACACTTTTAAATTTTGCCCGCAGTGCGCTACACCGCTTGACATGGTGATGCAGCTTGAAGATGGTGGCGAAAAAGCCCGCTTGCGTTGTCCGGCGTGTGACTATACCCACTGGAACAACCCGACGCCGGTGCTGGCTGCGGTCATCGAATACAAAGGCCAGGTTCTGCTGGCCCGCAACGCGGCGTGGTCAGGCCGCATGTTTGCGCTGATCACCGGGTTCATGGAGGCAGGCGAAACACCGCAAGGCGGCATTGCCCGGGAGATCAAGGAAGAAACCAGCCTGGACACGACGTCCCTGGGCCTGATTGGCGTGTATGACTTTCAGCGCATGAACCAGATCATCATTGCCTACCATGCGGTGTGCACCGGAGATGTTGTGTTATCGCCAGAACTGGTGGAATACAAGCTTTATGACTGCGATGCCATCAAGTGCTGGCCTGCCGGTACGGGCTATGCGCTGGCAGACTGGTTGACATCCCGCGGTTATTCACCTCAATTTGTTGAGTGGCCGAAGAAAGTTGAAACCCCTTAAAATCACGTTTCTGAAAGATCACGATGCACATTGACAAAGAACTCGACACCCGCGGCCTGAACTGCCCGTTGCCCATTTTGAAAGCCAAAAAAGCCCTGGCCGCGATGACCAGCGGTCAACTGCTGAAGGTGGTGTCCACCGATGCCGGCTCTACCCGCGACTTCATGGCATTTGCCAGACAGACCGGGAATGATCTGGTTGAGCAAAGTGCTGCTGGCAATGACTACATACATGTGCTGAAGCGCCGTTAAAAGCGTTTGCCAGTTCAGTCAAGCTTTAAATTTTTAAGATAATTTTTAAAGTGAACACCGACTTCCGCGTGCTGCATGGCCAGTTCAACCGTTGCCTCCAAAAATCCTTCCTTGCTACCACAATCGTAGCGCTTACCGTAATATTCATAGGCGTAAACAGCTTCTTTGGTCATTAAACTGGCAATGCCGTCGGTCAGCTGCAACTCACCGCCCACGCCCGGCTTCTGGTTGCGAATGTGCTCAAAAACAGCTGGCGTCAAAATATACCGGCCTGCCACTGCCATGCGCGATGGCGCAACTTCAGGTGCCGGCTTTTCCACCATGGCGCTGACTTTCATCAAACGCTCACCTGTTTTTTCGCCCGCCACGATGCCGTAGCGACGGGTTTGCTCAGCTGGCACTTCCTGTACCGCCAGGACAGAACGACCCAGCACCGCAAACTGCTCGGCCATCTGCGCCATGACGGGCTGCCCCGCCCTGATACCTGTATCCGGACTCACGTCAGGGCCCACCATCAGGTCATCGGCCAGCAACACCGCAAACGGTTCATTGCCGACCAGATGCTCGGCACACAACACCGCATGCCCCAGGCCCAGAGACCGCGGCTGGCGCACGTATGAAAAATCCATGTCTGAGGGTTGCACGGATCGCACCACTGCCAGCAATTGCAGCTTGCCCGCCACTTCCAGCTCATTTTCCAGCTCGTAAGCCGTGTCAAAGTGGTCTTCAATGGCGCGCTTGCTGCGGCCGGTGACAAAAATCATGTGCCGAATGCCCGCTGCGTAGGCTTCTTCCACTGCGTATTGGATCAGGGGCTTGTCCACCACGGGCAGCATCTCTTTTGGCTGCGCTTTGGTAGCTGGCAAAAAGCGCGTGCCAAGGCCAGCTACCGGAAAAACTGCTTTTCTAAGTGAAGTGAAATGTTCCATAAGCTCTCAGGTAAGTTAAGCCTAAAGTGTTGCAGTCTTTTTGCAGGTTTGCTGTCGGTCAGTTTGCCCACCCCGTGACAGAAAGCTGCGCATTGTGTGATGAAATGATGGGCTTGTTGCTACACCAGACGAAGGATTTGTTCGCGCAATTTGTCCAGGGTGGCCGTGTAGTCGGCCAGGCGCTGGCGCTCCTGCGCGAGCACTGCTGGCGGCACCTTGCTGACAAACGCATCGTTGGCCAGCTTGGTTTGCACCTTGATCAGCTCGCCTTCCAGGCGGATGACTTCTTTGGTCAGACGCAGCTTTTCAGCTGCAACATCAACCGCCATGAACAGGCAAATCTTTGCCTGGCCTACCAACGCCACAGGTGCAGCCTGGGCCGCCAGTGCCCACTCTGCTTCACTGTCAAACACCGTGACTTCGCTGAGTTTGGCAAGCGCTTTGATCACAGCACCTGACTGCGCTATGAACTCGGCATCACCCACGACAAACAAGGGCAGCCGCACGGCAGGTGACACTTTCATTTCACCGCGCAATTCACGTGTGGCATCAACCCATTTTTTGAGCTTGGCCACATGCGCCTCTGCAGATTCGTCAATCTTGTTCGGCTGGCTTTGTGGATACGCAGCCTGGCCGATGTAAGTGGCCTTGTGCACACCTGCGATAACACTGACCTGCTGCCACAAGGCTTCAGTGATGAACGGAATCACCGGATGCGCCAGGCGCAAGATGGCCTCCAGTGTGCGGATCAGGGTGCGGCGTGTGGCACGTTTTTGAGCGTCGTCCCCTAACTGGATTTGCACTTTGGCAATTTCCAGATACCAGTCGCAAAAGTCGTTCCAGACAAACTGGTAAATGCTGCCGGCTACGTTGTCCAGACGGTAATCTTCAAAGCCCTTTGCAACGTCAGCTTCTACACGCTGCAGCGTCGATGCGATCCACCGGTCAGCTTGTGAAAAGCTCATGTAGTTGTGGAACTGCCCACCGGGCTGGCACTGCTCTTTGGTGTGGTCAGCCAGCCCACAATCCTGGCCTTCGCAGTTCATCAGCGTAAAGCGCGTCGCATTCCAGAGCTTGTTGCAAAAGTTGCGGTAGCCCTCGCAGCGTTTGCTGTCGAAGTTAATGCTGCGGCCCAGGCTGGCCAGCGACGCAAAGGTAAACCGCAATGCATCCGCGCCATAGCCGGGAATGCCAGCAGGGAATTCTTTTTCAGTCAGTTTGCGCACCTGTGGCGCAGTCTCGGGCTTGCGCAGGCCTTGCGAGCGTTTATCCAGCAGTGGGGCCAGCTCGATCCCGTCAATCAAATCCACCGGGTCGAGCACATTGCCCTCGGACTTGCTCATCTTCTTGCCCTGCGCGTCCTTGACCAGCCCGTGGATGTACACGTGTTTGAACGGAACCTTGCCCGTAAAGTGCGTCGTCATCATGATCATCCTGGCGACCCAGAAAAAGATGATGTCGTAGCCTGTGACCAGAACACTTGAAGGCAAAAACAGATCAAGTTCTTTTGTTTTCTCAGGCCAGCCCATGGACGAGAAGGGGACAAGTGCTGACGAATACCACGTGTCCAAAACATCCTCATCGCGCGTGAGCTTTTTGCCCGGAGCCTGCAGTTGCGCAACGGCTTCATTTTCAGCCACATAGACTTTGCCGTCTTCGTCATACCAGGCTGGGATCTGGTGGCCCCACCACAGCTGGCGTGAAATGCACCAGTCCTGGATGTTGTTCATCCACTGGTTGTAGGTGTTGACCCATTGCTCGGGCACAAACTTGACGTCGCCGTTGGCCACAGCATCGCGCGCTTTTTGTGAGATTGATTTGCCCGTCGGGTCAGTTTCTGAGACTTTGCTTAATGCCACAAACCACTGGTCGGTCAACATCGGCTCAACCACAGCGCCAGTCCTTGCGCACACTGGCACCATGTTTTTATGCGGCACGGCTTTTTCTAAAAATCCTTGCGCTTCAAGGTCTTTCAGCACTGCCTTGCGGCAGACATACCGGTCCATGCCCTGGTACTGTGCAGGGCCGTTTTCATTGATTTTCGCGTCGAGTGTGAAGATGGTGATCAAGGGCAGGTCATGCCGCTGCGCCACCTGGTAGTCGTTGAAGTCGTGCGCGCCAGTGATCTTCACGCAGCCGCTGCCAAAAGCCGGATCGACGTACGTGTCTGCAATCACCGGAATCGCCCGGTCGCACAGCGGCAAATCAACCATCTTGCCAATCAAATGCTGGTAACGCGCATCGTCGGGATGCACGGCCAGCGCGCCGTCGGCCAGCATGGTTTCGGGGCGGGTGGTGGCAATGTGCATGCCGCGCATCGGGTTGCCGTCTGCACCTGTTTGCGGGCCATCTGAAAACGGATATTCAATGTGCCACATGAAGCTGTCGCGTTCTTCGCTTTCTACTTCCAGATCACTCACTGCTGATTTAAGCACCGGGTCCCAATTGACCAGCCGCTTGCCGCGGTAAATCAGGCCCTGTTCGTACAGCTTCACAAATGTCGACGTGACCACGGTCGACATCTTTGGGTCCATCGTGAAGTACTCGTGCTTCCACGCCACCGAATCGCCCATCCGGCGCATCTGTTGGGTAATGGTGGCGCCAGATTCTTCCTTCCACTCCCACACCTTGGCCACAAAATTCTTGCGCCCCAAATCGTGGCGCGTTTGGCCGGCTGCCTGCAGCTTGCGCTCCACCACAATCTGCGTCGCAATGCCTGCGTGGTCCGTACCCGGCACCCACAGCGTGTTATGGCCACGCATGCGGTGGTAGCGCGTCAAGCTGTCCATGATGGTCTGGTTGAACGCATGGCCCATGTGCAGCGTGCCCGTGACGTTGGGCGGCGGTAGCTGAATACTGAACGATGGCTTGCCAGAGTCAAGCGTCGGCTCGTACATGCCGCTTTGCTCCCACAGCGGGCCAAAATGCGCCTCAATCGCGGCAGGTTCAAACGACTTGGCCAGGTTGTCCAGGCCAGGGGTTGGGGGGCCAGGCAGCGCGGTCACATTGGATTCAGGTGGTGTGGTCATCGTGAAGTAAAAAACGGCATCCATGGATGCCGCTGGTCAGGTTGGAAATTTCTCGATTTTATTCGACAGTCATGTCAATGCCGTTTGCTATTGATTAAGGAGCTGGTAGCGCCCATTATATGGGCGCTATACGTATAAAATGCATATAAAACACGGTCAAGCAAAACTGCAACTATTTTGCGGTGTTTTGCACATTGCTGGCCTCGATCACGCCGCCACCCAGGCAGACATCGCCGTCATACAAAACCGCCGACTGGCCGGGCGTGACAGCCCATTGAGCAGCGGCAAATTCAAGCTCGCAGCTGCCAGCACTGCTGCTGAGCACATGACATGGCGCATCGACCTGGCGGTAGCGCGTTTTGGCAGCCAGCTGCCCCACATCAGGCGCACTGCCAGACACCCAGCTGCAGTCCAGCGCCGCCAGCTGCGTGGATTGCAGCCACGGGTGGTCGTGGCCCTGCACTGCCCACAGGGTGTTGGTGGCCATGTCTTTGCGGGCAACAAACCACGGCGCGTGCACGCCAGCACCACGCTGGCCCAGTGCCTGAACGGCTTTCAGGTCAGCGCCACGGGCTTTGACGCCGCCTATGCCCAGCCCGGCGCGTTGGCCCAGCGTGTAAAAGCTCAAGCCCACATGCTCGCCAATCACGCGGCCAGAGTCGCTTTTGATCAGCCCTGCTTCTTTGGCGATGTAGCGGTTTAAAAAATCACGAAACGGGCGTTCGCCAATAAAGCAGATGCCGGTGGAATCCTTTTTTTTGGCATTGGGTAAGCCAATTTCGTCTGCAATCCGGCGGACTTCTGTTTTCTTCAATTCACCGACAGGAAACATGGTTTTCGCCAACTGCGCCTGGTTCAGGCGGTGCAAAAAATAACTTTGGTCCTTGGCAGGGTCCACACCTTTGAGCAGTTCAAAAAGATGGGTGGATGTGTTGCGGCGAACCCGTGCGTAATGCCCAGTCGCAATGCTGGACGCACCCAGGCGCATCGCATGGTCCAAAAAAGCCTTGAACTTGATTTCTGCATTGCACAAAATATCCGGGTTGGGTGTTCGGCCAGCCTGGTATTCACGCAGGAACTCCGCAAACACGCGGTCTTTGTAGTCCGCTGCAAAATTGACATGCTCAATGTCAATGCCCAGTACATCAGCCACGGCGGCAGCGTCGACAAAATCAACATTGGACGAGCAATATTCATTGCTGTCGTCGCCTGAACCTGGGGGTCGGTCATCATCCTCCCAGTTTTTCATGAAGATGCCGATCACCTCATGCCCTTGCTGCTTGAGCAAGTAAGCAGTTACTGCAGAGTCAACCCCGCCACTCAAGCCAACGACAACACGCTGTTTGATACCTTGCCTGGATCTGATTTCGCTCATCGCGTCATTATCCCTGTGAGCTTTCAATCCAGCCTGCATGCGCCTGCCTGACCCGGCAGGCGCATGTGCTTTCAGTCGGCCTGTTTGCGCAGGAATGCAGGGATTTCGAAATCGTCCATGCCGCCCGATGCCAGTGCATCCACCTTGGCTGCAGCCTGTGTGCGGTTGGTACGCCACACGCTTGGCACGGCCATGTTGCCGTAGTCGGGTTGCGCAGCGCCCATGCCAGAGTGTCCATGCCCGCTACTGCCCATTGCATTTATTCCTGCTACTGAGCTCAGCGTGGGGACATTGAACGGCACATTGTCAGTGCCGGTGCGCAGCACCTGCAGCGGCGGCGCGTGGCGGCGTGCGCCCTGGCGGCTTAATCCGGTGGCCACCACGGTCACGCGGATGTCGTCGCCCAGCTTGTCGTCATAAGCCGCGCCGTAGATGACATGCGCATCAGCCGATGCATAAGCACGGATGGTGTTCATGGCGAGTTTGGATTCGCTCAGTTTGAGCGAGCCTTTGGCCGCTGTGACCAGCACCAGCACGCCCTTGGCACCTGACAGGTCGATGCCTTCGAGCAGCGGGCAGGCCACGGCCTGTTCAGCCGCAATGCGCGCGCGGTCCGGGCCGTTGGCCACTGCGGTGCCCATCATGGCTTTGCCCGGCTCGCCCATCACGGTGCGCACGTCTTCAAAGTCGACGTTGACGTTGCCGTACTCATTGATGATCTCGGCAATGCCGCCCACAGCGTTTTTCAGCACGTCGTTGGCGTGGGCAAAGGCTTCATCCTGCGTGACTTCATCGCCTAAAACTTCGAGCAGTTTTTCATTGAGCACCACAATCAGCGAATCAACGTTGGCTTCCAGCTCAGCCAGGCCCAGGTCTGCATTGGTCATGCGCCGGCCGCCTTCAAACTCAAACGGCTTGGTCACCACACCCACCGTCAAAATGCCCATTTCCTTGGCAATGCGGGCAATGACTGGCGCAGCGCCGGTGCCGGTGCCGCCGCCCATGCCAGCTGTGATGAACAGCATGTGCGCACCATCAATGGCGCTGCGGATGTCTTCAACGGCCAGCTCCGCTGCGTCGCGCCCTTTTTCAGGTTTGCTGCCCGCGCCCAGACCACTTGCGCCCAGCTGGATGGTCTTGTTGGCGCTGCCCCGGATCAGTGCCTGCGCATCGGTGTTGGCGCAAATGAATTCAACGCCTTGCACGCCGCTGGCAATCATGTGGTCAACCGCGTTGCCGCCGCCGCCGCCGACACCAATCACCTTGATTTGTGTGCCTTGGTTAAATTCCTGAATTTCGATCATTTCTATGCTCATGGTGACTCTCCTGTTGGGTTGGTTGGTGATGTAACGTTAAAAATAGTGACAAAAATTTAATCGGGGTTTTATGAGGGCGGATCTGCGCCTCCTGACCTTGTGTGTGGATTAGCAGAAGGGTTAAAAACGGTGAGGGGCTGCATCAAAAGTTCCCCACAAACCAGTCTTTGACCCGGCCAAATGCGTTGTGCACGCTGCCTGCTTTTTGCGACACCTTGTAGCCCCGCATCCGCCCCAGCCGGGCCTCTTCCAGCAGGCCCATCACGGTGGCTGCCCTGGCCTGCGCCACCATGTCGTACAGCGAGCTGGAGTAACGCGGGATACCGCGCCGCACTGGCTTTAAAAATATGTCCTCGCCCAGCTCGACCATGCCTGGCATGACGGCGCTGCCGCCCGTCAGCACAATGCCGGAGGACAAAACTTCTTCGTAGCCAGACTCGCGAATGACCTGCTGGACCAATGAAAAAATCTCTTCAATGCGCGGCTCAATCACGCCAGCAAGTGCCTGCTTGCTCAGCATGCGTGGCGCACGGTCACCCAGGCCCGGCACTTCAACCTGCGTGTCCGGGTCAGCCAGCAACTGCTTGGCGCAGCCGCTTTCCACCTTGATGTCTTCTGCGTCCTTGGTCGGCGTGCGCAGTGCCATGGCAATGTCGCTGGTGATCAGGTCGCCTGCTATGGGAATGACTGCTGTGTGGCGAATCGCGCCGCCGGTAAAAATGGCAACATCGGTGGTGCCAGCGCCCATGTCCACCATGGCAACGCCAAGTTCCTGCTCGTCCTGCGTCAGCACGGCCAGGCTGGACGCCAGTGGGTTCAGCATCAGCTGGTCAACTTCCAGGCCGCAGCGGCGCACACATTTGATGATGTTTTCAGCCGCGCTTTGTGCGCCGGTCACGATGTGGACTTTGGCCTCCAGCCGGATGCCGCTCATGCCAATGGGTTCCTTGACGTCCTGCCCGTCAATCACAAACTCTTGCGGCTCCACCAGCAGCAAACGCTGATCGGTTGAAATATTGATGGCCTTGGCTGTCTCAATCACGCGGGCCACATCTGCCTGGGTGACTTCCTTGTCCTTGACTGCCACCATGCCGCTTGAATTGATGCCGCGAATGTGACTGCCAGTGATGCCGGTGTAGACCCGGGAAATTTTGCAATCAGCCATCAGTTCGGCTTCTTTCAAAGCTTGCTGAATGCTTTGCACCGTTGCATCAATGTTGACCACCACACCACGCTTAAGGCCGTTGCTGGCAGCAATGCCCAGGCCGGCCAGTTTCAGCTCGCCGCCCGGCATGACTTCAGCGACGACCACCATGACCTTGCTGGTCCCAATGTCCAGCCCCACCACCAAGTCTTTGTATTCTTTGGCCACAAGCTTTACCTCTTTACTGATTTATCGTTTTTGTCACTGGGGTCCAGCGTGGTAACGCCTTTCAACTTCAATGCGTAACCGTTGCTGTACCGCAGATCAGCGGATTCCAGGTCCCTGCCATAACGTGCTGATATTTGGGTCAAAGTGGCCACAAAGCGCTGCGCCCGACTGTCAATTTCAGCCAGTGACCCGTGACCAATTTCCACAGCAGCGCCGTTTTCAAAAACAGCACGCCAGCTCCCCTGCCCGGTCAGCTCCAGCCGCTCAATGGTCATGTCCAGTTTTTCAAACTGGGCAGATAGCAGCCGGTAAGCATCGAGTACCAGGGGCGCCTGACCCACCGGGCCATTGAGCTGCGGCAAGTCGGTGGCATCGACTTCTGCCTGATTGGCCTCAAATATTTCACCAAAATTGTTGACCAGCCGTGTGTCGCCCTCAGGCCCCCAGAAAGCAACTGCCTGATGTTCCTGGAGCACTACCTTCAGCCGGTTCGGAAACTGACGCTGTATCGTGGCCCTGCGCACCCACGGAACCGACTCAAAAACTGCGCGGGTCTGAGCAAGATTGACGGTGAAAAAGTTGCCCGCCAGACGAGGCGTCACGTTTGCCCGGAGAGTCACGGCATTGTTGTGGGTGACATCTCCCTGCACAGCGATGGCACCCAGGTTAAAAAGCGGATGCCGCATCAGCCAGGACACCAGCACCGCCAGCGACAGCAGCGCAAATACCAGCGCAAATGCAGCAGTGACTGCATTCATGAACCGGACATCTGCAGGCAGCGGCATGGCTGATGCAGAAAGTGCAGGATTGCGTCTCACGCTGCAGCTCCCGGCGTTTTTTCGTAGTCGAGCGCAGCAGATCTCAATATTTCAAGGCACAAATCTTCATAAGACATTCCAACTGCCCGAGCTGACATGGGCACCAGTGAATGGCTGGTCATGCCCGGCGAGGTGTTGATTTCCAGCACATAGGGCTGGCGTGTAGTCTTGTCGATCATGACGTCTGCACGGGCCCAACCGCGGCAGCCGAGCGCGCGGTAAGTTTTCAGAACCAGCTCTGAAATGCGCTGCTCTTCGCCTTCAGGCAAACCGCATGGCACAAGATACTGGGTGGTGTCCGTGAAATATTTGTTCTGATAATCGTAATTGCCGCCTTCGGCGGCAATGCGAATAATAGGCAGCGCTCTGGCCTGGCTGCCTGTGCCCAGAACAGGGCACGTCACTTCGTCACCATCAATGAATTGCTCGCACAAAATATCGGCATCAAGCTGCGCTGCCAGCTCAACTGCTGCAGCCATTTGCGATGCTGCGGTAACCTTGGTCAAGCCGATTGACGAGCCTTCCCGGGCAGGCTTGACAATCAGCGGCAACCCCAGTTTTTCCACCGCGGATTTCACAGATTGCGCGTTGTAAGCACCTCGCCTGATAAGCACATGCGCCGGTGTTGCAAGCGCCTCGGCACACAGCACCCTCTTGGTCATGACCTTGTCTATCGCTATGCTGGAGGCCATCACTCCCGAGCCCGTGTACGGTATGCCCAACAGTTCAAGCGCGCCTTGCACGGTACCGTCTTCGCCAAACCGGCCATGCAAGGCGATAAAGCAGCGGATAAAACCTTGATCTTTAAGCTCATTCAAACCGCGCTCGGACGGATCAAACGGGTGGGCATCCACGCCCTTGCTGCGCAAGGCCTGCAACACGCCATTACCGGACATCAGTGAAATTTCGCGTTCAGCGGACTGGCCACCCATCAGCACGGCCACTTTTCCAAATGAATCTTTATTTTGATTGTTGTTTTGGCTCATAGCGCCCTACTTTCGGGCGCTGACAGCTCATTTATTTGTAGCATACTCCAGATCTGCTGCGGCACGCTGCCAATTGAGCCTGCGCCCATGCAGAGCACCACATCACCGGCTTGTGCGTTGTCAACAATGGCCTGCGGCATGGTTTCAATGGCATCAACGAAGATGGGTTCTACCTTGCCAGCAACCCGCAAGGCACGGGTCAAAGAGCGGCCGTCGGCCAGTGCAATCGGCTCCTCGCCAGCGGCATAAACTTCTGCTAGAAGCACCGCATCTGCCAGCCCCATCACTTTGACAAAGTCCTCAAAACAGTCCCGCGTGCGGGTGTAACGATGCGGCTGAAAAGCCAGCACCAGGCGCCTGCCAGGAAACGCGCCACGGGCCGCTGCAAGGGTTGCAGCCATCTCAACCGGGTGGTGGCCATAGTCTTCAATCACAGTGAATACGGCGCTCTTTTCAACACTCAGGTCACTCATGCCATCCACGCCATCCGGGCCGGTTTTGGCTGGCATGTCACCATAGCACTGAAAGCGGCGTCCAACACCTTTGAACTCGGCAAGTGCTTTCTGCACAGCCGCATCCTTGACGTTCAACTCAACCGCCACAGCGATGGCTGCCAGGGCATTCAGAACATTGTGCTCACCCGGCAAATTCAGGACAACGTCCATGTCAGGCAGGGTCACGCCGTTGTGACGCTGCACGGTAAAGTGCATCTGGACGCCCACAGGCCGCACGTTGACGGCCCGAACCTGAGCCTCGGCATTGAAGCCGTAGCTGGTGATTGGGCAGGTGACCTGGGGCACGATGCTCTGCACAGCCGCATCGTCCGTGCACAAAATCGCCGTGCCATAAAAGGGCATGCGGTGCAGAAAATCTACAAACGCTTTTTTCAGATTGCCAAAATCATGACCATAAGTTTCCATGTGGTCAGCATCGATATTGGTCACCACTGCCATGACAGGTAGCAGGTTTAAAAACGAAGCATCAGATTCATCGGCTTCAACCACGATGTAATCACCCGAGCCCAGTTTGGCGTTGGCGCCAAGACTGTTCAGGCGCCCCCCAATCACGTAAGTTGGATCCAGTCCACCTTCGGCCAGTATGCTGGCCACCAGACTGGTTGTGGTTGTTTTGCCGTGCGTGCCGGCCACAGCAATGCCCTGCTTGAGCCGCATCAATTCAGCCAGCATCAGCGCGCGTGGCACCACAGGGATTTTCTTGTCTCGTGCTGCCTGCACCTCCGGGTTGTCGTCCTGGACTGCAGTTGATGTCACAACAGCATCAGCGCTGGTCAGATTTTCAGCGGCATGACCGACAAAGGTTTTGATGCCCATGCCAGACAGGCGCCGCAAGGTGCTGCTGTTTGCCAGATCTGAACCAGAAACCACATATCCCAGGTTGTGCAAAACCTCGGCAATGCCAGACATACCGGATCCGCCCAGGCCGATGAAATGGATATTTTTGATGGCGTGTTTCATGCCCGGGTCCTGCCAGCCAGTTCTTCGCAGGCGGCGACAACGCATTCAGTTGCTTCTGTTTTTTGCATCTTTTTAGCTGCACGCGCACAGTTTAAAAGCGCTAATCGCTCTGTTTTTTGTAGCATACTCGCCAATGCATGGGGTGTGAGCTCACTTTGCATCATTTGCCAGCCACCGCCACGAGCCACCAGAAACCGGGCGTTGCTGGTTTGGTGGTCATCCACAGCTGATGGAAAAGGTATGAACAGCGCAGCAGCGCCCACCGCCGCGATCTCAGTGACTGTGCTGGCACCTGCCCTGCAAACAATCAGGTCAGCATTTGCAAATGCAGTGGCTGTGTCGTCAATAAATGGGGTCAGGCTTGCATCAACACCCACAGCTGTGTAATTGGCACGCAGCTCCTCTATTTGCTTGCTGCCGCTTTGGTGCGTCACGCTGGGACGCTCATGGGCAGGGATCAAAGCCAGCGCCTGGGGCACGATGGTGTTCAATGCCCTGGCACCCAGACTGCCCCCCACCACCAGCACGTGGAGTGGCCCACTCCGGTTGGCAAACCGAAGCTCAGGCTCTGGCTGTTGTGTAAAAGCAAGTCGAAGTGGGTTGCCTACCCATTGCGCATTTTTGAGCACATCGGGAAATGCAGTGAACACCCGGTCTGCAAGCTGCGCCAGCACTCGGTTGACCAAACCTGCAACCGAATTTTGCTCATGCAGCACCAGTGGTTTGCCCAAAAAAACCGCCATCATGCCGGCAGGAAAAGCAATGTAGCCACCCAGCCCGATCACCACTTGCGGCTTGACTTTGCGAATTACCTGAATGCTTTGCCAGAATGCCTTGAGCAACCTGACAGGCAGCAAAGCCAGCGTGATAACGCCCTTGCCACGCACGCCTGAAAAGTCGATGGTGTGAAATGCAAAGCCCTTTGGCGGCACCAGCTGGCTTTCCATGCTGGGGCTGGCAGCACTGCCCTTGCCGCCCAGCCAGTGCACGCGCCAGCCTTTGTCGCGCAGAGCCTCAGCAACAGCCAAGCCCGGAAAAATATGTCCACCTGTGCCGCCGGCCATGATCAGTGCGCATCGGCTTGTCATGCGCGGCCCCCGCGCATCAACCAAACCGCTGCCTGCGGTTTGCAGCGCTTCGCGCCAAGCCGATTTTGTCGAAACAGGCTTTTCATGCGCGGCCTCCACGCATCAAAAGCCTGTTTTCATAATCAATCCTGAGCACCACAGCCAGAGAAATCAGGTTCATCAAGATGGCCGAGCCGCCGTAACTCATCAACGGCAAGGTCAGCCCCTTGGTTGGTAACGCGCCCAGGTTCACGCCAATGTTGATGAAGGTCTGAAACCCAAACCAGATCGCAATGCCTTGTGCAGTCAGGCCCGCAAACAGCCTGTCCAGCGCAATGGACTGGCGGCCGATGTGCATGATGCGCCTGACCAGCCACATGAAAAGCCCAATCACGGTGAGCACGCCTGCCAGACCAAATTCTTCGCCAATGACTGCCATCAAAAAGTCGGTGTGCGCCTCGGGCAACCAGTGCAGCTTCTCAATGCTGCCGCCCAGCCCCACACCAAAGATTTCACCCCGCCCGAATGCAATCAGGGAGTGGGAAAGCTGGTAACCCTTGCCCATGGAATATTTTTCGCTCCACGGATCCAGATATGCAAATATCCGCTCCCGCCGCCAGTCACTGAGCATGACCATCAGCCCGAAGGCCACCACCACAACGAGGGCAATGACAAAAAACATCCGCGCATTGACGCCGCCCAAAAACAGGATGCCCATCGCAATGACCGATATCACCATGAAGGCGCCCATGTCCGGCTCCGCAAGCAGCAGCAATCCCACAATGGCGATTGCCAGGGCCATTGGCAGCACCGCCCGGAAAAAACGCTCCTTGACTTCCATCTTGCGCACCATGTAGTCCGCTGCATACAGCAGCACGGCGAATTTGGCCAGCTCCGATGGCTGAAAATTCATGAACCCCAGAGTGATCCAGCGGCGGGCGCCATTGACCCCTTTGCCTATGAAGGGAACCAGCACCAGAATCAGCAAGATCAGCGACACCACGAACAGCCAGGGCGCCAGCTTTTCCCAGGTGGCTACCGGTACCTGAAAAGCGAGCAGTGCTGCAACAAAAGCAATGGCCAGCGACAGAACATGACGCATCAAAAAATGGGTATGCGCATAGCGGGCAAATTTCGGGTTGTCCGGCATGGCAATTGAGGCCGAGTACACCATCACCAGCCCAAACATCAAAAGCGCAACAGTGACCCACACCAGGGCCTGGTCAAAGCCGGCCAGACTCACAGGCGCTGAGCGCGAATGATGGGTGTTTTGCCCACCCAGGCGGACTGGCAAGACATCGTTCGCCGTTTTGCCAGAGCTGCCGGATTGGCCTGCCCAGCTGAAAAATCGCGTTGCCACGCTGGTTCGGGTAGTGGAGCTGGAAGTCACAACACAACCCCTTCTTCAAGAGCCAGGGCTTGCACTGATTCACAAAAAATGCGGGCACGATGCTCGTAGTTGTCAAACATGTCAAAGCTGGCGCACGCTGGAGACAGCAGCACCGCATCACCCGATTGCGCCTGTTTGGCAGCCAGACTGACAGCACAGTGCATGTCAATGGCCTCCAGAACCAATACAGCTGTGTCTGCCAGTGCAGTCTTGATCAATGCCGCATCGCGGCCAATCAGGATCACTGCTTTGGCATGCCGTGATGCAGGTTCAGCCAGAGCTGAAAAATCCTGATCCTTGCCAACACCACCCAAAATAACAACGAGCCGCCTCTTGTGCCCGAGGCCATTGAGCGCAGCAACAGTGGCGCCCACATTGGTTCCCTTGCTGTCGTCAAAATATTCAATGCCGTTGATCACCGCGACTGACTCCAGCCGATGCGGCTCGCCCCGATATTCGCGCAGGCCATGCAGCATCGGCCCCAAGGCGCAACCGGCAGCGCTAGCCAGAGCAAGCGCTGCCAGCGCATTGGTGGCGTTGTGCAAGCCGTGAATGCGCAGTGCGTCCACTGGCATCAAGCGCTGGACATGCAGCTCAATTTCTTCACTCTGGCCACGTTTGCGTTTGACGGTATCGTCTGCTTTCATGGCCCTGACCAGCCAGGCCATGCCGTTCACAGTTTCTATGCCGTAGTCACCTGCCCTCGTGGGTTCGTCATGGCCGTAGGTCATGCAGCGTCGCAATAACTTGCCTTTGACTGCTACCGGTAGCGCAGCCATGACCAATGGATCTTGCCGGTTAAGGACCATGGCGCTGCCAGCGCCGTAAACATTGTTTTTGGCAGCCGCATACGCCTGAAAACTGTCATGCCAATCCAGATGGTCCTGGGTGATGTTCAGCACTGTTGCTACCGCAGGCTCAAAATTGGTGACACCTTCCAGCTGGAAACTTGACAGCTCAAGCACCCAGACTTCTGGCAGATTTTTTGCGTCCAGCTTTTCATCCAGTGTGTCAAGCAGCGTCGGGCCAATATTGCCGGCAACAGCGACTGCTTTCCCGGCGCGATGTACCAGTTGCCCACACAGGGATGTGACGGTCGTCTTGCCGTTGGTTCCGGTGATGCCTATCACCTGAGGCTCGTAACCGGCGTCCTCTTTCAAATCAACAAGCGCCCGTGCAAAAAGGCCCAGCTCACTGCTCACTGGCAATCCACGCCGGACAGCTTCATTTGCCACGCCAGCAATGGCTGCCGGACTCAAGCCTGGACTTTTCAAAACCAGATCAAAAGTTGCATGGTCCAGCAAAGCGGCATTCATTTGTGCATGCAAAAACTTCCCTGACGAAGCCTCAGCACGCCAGGCGGCAAGTTGCGGCGGCTCAGCACGCGTGTCCGCAACGGTCACCTGCGCGCCGCATTTGACGCACCAGCGCGCCAGCGCCAGGCCTGAACTACCCAGCCCGAGCACCAACACATGTTTGCCTGCCAGGTGTTTCATCTGAGTTTCAAGGTTGACAACCCAACCAGGCAAAGCAGCATGGTGATGATCCAGAAGCGGACCACAACCTGCGTTTCCTTCCAGCCACTTTTTTCAAAGTGATGATGAAGGGGGGCCATCTTCAAAATCCGGCGGCCTTGGCCGAAGCGTTTTTTGGTGTACTTGAAGTAGGTCACCTGCAGCATGACCGACAGGGCCTCAACAACAAAAATCCCCCCCATGATGGCCAACACGATTTCCTGGCGGACGATGACGGCTATCGTGCCAAGTGCAGCGCCCAATGCAAGCGCGCCAACATCGCCCATAAAAACTTGCGCTGGATGTGTGTTGAACCACAAGAACGCAAGGCCACTGCCTGCCATCGCAGCGCAAAAGATCATCAGCTCACCAGAGCCTGGAATATGCGGGAAAAACAGGTACTTTGAATACACTGCACTGCCTGTGACATAGGCAAACACACCCAGTGCAGAGCCCACGAGAACAACGGGCATGATGGCCAAGCCGTCCAGGCCATCTGTCAGATTGACAGCATTGCTGGACCCAACAATGACCAGGTAGGTCAGAATCACAAAACCAAACACGCCAAGCGGATAGCTGATTTCCTTGACAAAAGGCACCAACAGCCCGGCCTTGGGTGGCAAATTGACATCAAAGCCTGACTGCACCCAATTGATGAACAAACCGATGACCCGCAAATTGGAGCTTTCTGAAATGCTGAAAACCAGATAGAGCGCAGCGGTCAGGCCAATGGCTGATTGCCAAAGGTATTTCTCGCGGGAACGCATGCCTTCGGGATCTTTGTGAACCACTTTGCGCCAGTCGTCTGCCCAGCCGATGGCACCAAAACCAAGCGTGACCAGCAACACAATCCAGACAAAGCGGTTGGACAAATCAGCCCACAGCAGCGTAGACACGGCAATGCAAAGCAAAATCAAAACACCGCCCATCGTTGGCGTTCCGGACTTGCTCAGGTGGGTCTGCATGGCGTATTCGCGAATGGGCTGACCAATTTTCAGCGCGGTCAACCGGCGAATCACAAAAGGGCCAGCAATCAGCCCCATCAGCAAGGCTGTCAGGGCAGCCATCACCGCGCGAAACGTCAGGTACTGGAACACCCGAAAAAAACCGAATTCAGGCGACAGTGTCTGTAACCACTGGGCAAGACTGATCAGCATGAAACGCCCTTTTGTTTTTCTTGTATTGCCGTGACCACCCGCTCCATTTTCATGAACCGTGATCCTTTGACGAGGATGCTGCCCATGCTTGGTAACTGCTCAACAACAGCAGCATTCAATGCATCGATGTCACTGAAATGTCGGGCTGTTTCAAAACCCTGGCTGGCCAGTTCTGACTGGGTCCCCAATGTGTAAAGCTGCTCAATGCCGCTTGCCAGGGCCTGACTCCCGGCCTCCTTGTGAAACTGTGGACCCAGACTGCCAACTTCACCCATGTCGCCCATGACCAGCAGGCGCGGACCCGGCAATGCTGCCAGCACAGCGATGGCAGCACGCATGGAGTCAGGGTTCGAGTTGTAGGTATCGTCAACCAGCGTGACTGAGTGCGTGCCAACATTGAATCGAAAAGCGCGTGATCGCCCTTTGACCGGTTCAAATTTGCTCAAGCCGATTGAAATGCATTCGATGGGGACACCTGCCGCCAATGCACAAGCTGTTGCTGCCAAAGCATTTTTCACGTTGTGCTGACCGGCAATGTTCAGAAAAAACTCGACTTCGCCCTGCGGCGTTTTGGCAGCAACCTGCCAGCCTTTGTCAGTCCACACCGCGTCAGCAGTAACGTCGGCCATGCCAGTCATGGCGAATGTCAACACCTGACGTGTGCCCGCTTTTGTCCGCCATAAATCGGCGTACTCGTCATCGGCGGGAAAAACTGCCATACCTGTTGGTCCCAGTGCATCAATCACTGAACCGTTTTCATTTGCCACTGCTTGGACCGTACCCATGAATTCAAGATGTTCACGCTGAGCGTTGTTGACCAGTGCAACTGCCGGCTTGACAAGATGTGCCAGGTAAGAAATCTCGCCCGGGTGGTTCATGCCCAGCTCCACCACGCCCACACGGTGCTCGTGGGTCAGGCGGAGCAGCGTCAATGGCACGCCAATGTCGTTGTTCAGATTGCCTTCGGTTGAAAACGCCTGTGCGCCCTGGTACGCACGCAATATGGACGCAATCATTTGCGTCACGGTGGTCTTGCCGTTGCTGCCCGTCACAGCAATGAGCGGCAGATCAAACTGGTTGCGCCAGCCTGTTGCCAATTGCCCTAAAGCTGCTTTGGAGTCACTGACCTCAAGCCCTGACAAACCAGCCTGAGTCAGGCCTTGCTGGGCAATTGAAGCAACAGCCCCTTGCGCTTTGGCTTGCTGCAAAAAAGTATTTGCATCGAAGTTTTCACCTTTTAAAGCAACAAACAGATCACCTGGCAGCAAGCTGCGGGTGTCGGTGTGTACGCGTTTGATCTGCACGCTGCTGTTACCGACCAATTGAGCGGCACTGACCCAGCTGGATGCCTGCTGCAAGGTCATCATGATGCGCACCCTTCCGGCTGGCGCTTGTCCAATGCGGCTTTTGCATGAGCCATGTCTTCAAACGGGTGTTGGACCCCGCTGGTTTCCTGATAGTTTTCGTGGCCCTTGCCAGCCAGCAACACGACATCTTCAGGCTGGGCATCGGTGATGGCTTCATGAATTGCCAGCGCACGATCTGCTTGCACACGGACAGGAGCCCGAAGCGTCAAACCCGACAATATCTGGCTGATGATGTCTGCCGGATTTTCTGTACGTGGGTTGTCGCTGGTCACAACAATCTGATCTGCATTTTTTTGTGCCGCAGCGGCCATGACCGGGCGCTTTGATGTGTCACGGTCACCACCACAGCCGAAAACGCACCACAACTGTCCGCCCCTGGCTTTAGCGATCGGTTGAAGGGCAACAAGCACTTTTTCCAGTGCATCAGGGGTGTGTGCGTAGTCAACCACGACCAGGGGTGTACCTGAATGGCTCAGCGTATTCAAACGTCCAGGCACAGCAGGCAAATCAGTGCAGGCCCTTGCCGCGTCTTCCAGAGTCACCCCAAGTGCGCGCATTGCACCCATCACGCCCAACAAGTTTGTCACGTTGTAAAAGCCGATCGCCTGTGTTTTAACGCTTGCTTGCTGACTGCCTTCAACAACCTCAAAATTCACACCAGTGGCGTGATGATCAATTGACACTGCTTGCAGCCGGGCGGGCTGATGGATGGCAACTGTCCACACATCTAGCCCTTGTGCTTTTAACTGCAGGCTCAACTCAAGCCCTTTGGGATCGTCTGTGTTGATGACTGCAGAACACAGACCGGGCCAGGCAAAAAGGGACTGCTTGGCTGCCCAATAGTTTTGCATCGAGCCGTGGTAATCCAGATGGTCTTGCGTGAAGTTGGTGAACACAGCAACCTGAAAGTACATGCCATCCAGACGCCTCTCGGCAATGCCAATGGACGAAGCTTCAATAGCGCAGGCTGCAACACCCCCGTTCACAAAACTGCGCAATTGTTGCTGGAGCAAGATGGGGTCAGGCGTGGTCATGCCATTGAAAGTGACAGCACCAGGCACGCCAATTCCCAGCGTACCAACCAAAGCGCATTTGCGGTTGAGTTTGCCCAGTGCCTGCGCCAGCCACCATGCAGTGGACGTTTTTCCGTTGGTTCCCGTGATACCGACTGTTTGCAGTTCCCGGCTTGGATGTTCAAAATATGCAGCAGCAATAGGGCCTGCAGCATTTTTAAGATTTTCATACGCCGCTATGCTGTCGCTATCAAATGAATAGGCATCAACTCCGCGGCTTTCAACCAGACAGGCACTCACACCAGAAACCAAAGCCGCCTCAACATACTGACGCGAATCGCGCGCAGCGCCCGGCCCGGCAACAAACCCGTCACCCCGACTAACGCTCCGGCTGTCCGCGTACAAGCTGCCAGTCACCCTTGCGCGCAACCAGTCTGCAGCTTCTTGCGGTGAATGCAGCTGCGCGATCAAAACGATTCCTCCACAGCATTCGTGACAATCTGCGGTTTGACCGACATGTCAGGCTGCACGCCCTTCATTCTCAGTGCCTGCTGGACCAGCTCGCTGAACACGGGTGCTGCGACATCACCGCCGTAATATTTACCCGCACGCGGCTCGTCTATCATCACCGCAACAATCACACGCGGCTTGTCGATTGGCGCCATGCCTACAAACCAGCCCCGGTACTTTCTGTCCTTGTCTGTACCGTAACCTTTGCCAACCTGTTTGTAGGCCGTACCAGATTTGCCGCCAACCGAATAACCCAGCGTTTGCGCTTTTTGGCCCGTACCACCCGGGCCGGCTGCCATTTGCAGCATGGTGCGAATCTCTGACGCCGTCTTGCTGGAAAATACCTGCACACCCGTTGCAGGCTCATCGCTTTTCAGCAGCGTCGCATCAATGATTTGCCCATCATGGCCAAACACTGTGTAGGCCCGCGCCATTTGAAACAGCGAAGCCGACAAGCCATAACCATATGACATCGTGGCCTGCTCAATCGGCCGCCATGTTTTGTAGGGGCGCAAACGTCCGGACACCACGCCCGGAAATGCTATTTGTGGTTTTTGACCAAAGCCTGCCTGAGAAAACACTTCCCACATTTCGCGTGGCTGCATCTGCATGGCCATTTTGACTGTGCCGACATTGCTTGATTTTTGAATCACTTCCTGCACCGTCAACGCACCATGCGGATGGGCGTCAGAAATCGTGGAGCCTGTGATTTGCATCCTGCCAGGTGCAGTCTGAATCGTTGTCTGTGGTTTGACACGGCCTGACTCCAATGCCAGACCCACCGTAAACGCCTTCATCACCGAGCCGGGCTCAAAGGTATCTGTCAGCGCCCGGTTACGCAGCTGGGCGCCAGTCATGTTTTGTCTTTTGTCAGGCACATAGCTCGGGTAATTGGCCATTGCCAATACCTCACCAGTGATGGCATCCAGCATCACAACACTGCCTGCAACGGCTTTGTTGGCAATCACTGCATCACGCAGTTTTTGATACGCCACAAATTGCATTTTGCTGTCTATCGACAGCTGCAGGTCTTTTCCGTCGACGGGCGGCACCTGTTCGCGGGTGTCTTCAACGACCCTGCCAAGCCGGTCCTTGATCACGCGACGTGAACCGGCCCTGCCGCCCAGTTCCTTGTTGAATGCCAGCTCGATTCCTTCTTGCCCACGGTCTTCAACGTTCGTGAAACCCACCACATGTGCAATGGTTTCGCCCTCAGGGTACTGGCGTTTGTATTCCTTGCGCTGATAAATTCCCTTGATGCCCAGTGCGGTTATTTTTTGCGCAACTGCATCATCCACCTGACGCCGAATCCAGACAAAATTCTTGTCGTCATCTGCCAGCTTTTTATTCAATTCAGCCAGCGGCATTTCCAGCAGCCTGGCCATTTCAGCAAGCTGCGACTTGCTGGCAACGACGTCTTCCGGAATTGCCCAAATGCTGGGCGCAGGAACACTGGACGCCAGTATCAGGCCATTGCGGTCCAGAATACGGCCGCGGTTGGCTGGCAGCTCAAGCGTCCGGGCAAAGCGCACTTCACCCTGTTTTTGAAAAAATTCATTGCCCAATACCTGAACATAGGCAGCGCGGCATGCCAGAGCAGCAAAAGCCAGTGCAATAGCCGCCACAACAAATTTGCTGCGCCACACCGGTGTTTTGCTGGCAAGCAATGGACTTGATGTGTAGCGTACGCTGCGGCTCATTTGTTGAACCCGCCGGTTGTGCTGGTACCTTGCGCGACATACTGCGTAATGGCAGGGGTTACCGTACGCATCTGCAGTTTTTCCTTGGCCAGTTTTTCTACCCGCAATGGTGTTGCCTGCGCTCGCTTTTCAACCTGAAGGCGTTCGTTTTCTGCTTCAAGCGCCCGGGTTTTGGTCGTTGCTTTTTCAAGCTCGACATACAGCCGGCGGGACTCGTATTGCGTGCGAACCAGATAAACTGCGCTCGCTAGTACCGCCAGCAAAAGCACCAGGTTAAACCGCGTCATGTGGCTACCCCGGTGCGTTCGGCAATGCGCATCACAGCACTGCGCGCGCGCGGGTTGGCGGCGACTTCTGCTTCACGCGGCTTGACACGACCCAACGACAGCAGACGCATTTTCTTGGGTGCAGCAAACGGCGCGCGCCGGTCAAAGGCCTCGCGTGAATGTTCCGCAATAAATTGCTTGACGATGCGGTCTTCAAGTGAATGAAAACTGATCACCACCAAACGGCCTCCAGGTTGCAAGACATTCAGAGATGCTGTTAACGCCTGGGTGAGCTCTTCAAGCTCGGCGTTGATAAAAATCCGAAAAGCCTGAAATGTGCGCGTTGCAGGGTCCTTGCCCGGCTCGCGGGTTTTGACCGTATCAGCCACGATACTGGCCAGCTCGTGTGTGCGCTGGATGGCACCCCGCTCCTGCCTTGCGCGATCAATCGCTTTTGCAATTGGCCCAGCAAACCGTTCTTCGCCATATTCACGAATCACCTCCGTCATGCTTTGTATTGATGCATCTGTCAGCCACTCGGCAAGGCTCTGACCCCGGCTTGTGTCCATGCGCATGTCAAGCGGACCATCGCCCCGAAATGAAAACCCGCGTGCGGCGTTGTCGATTTGGGGTGAACTGACACCCAGATCCATCAGCAATCCGGCTGCGCTTGAAGGTTTTAGGTGCACCAGCTGGTTAAAGCCCTCGTGACGAATGGCGAACCGCGAGTCGGTCATGCCAGCCGCCTCGGCAATGGCTTCCAAATCCTTGTCGAAAGCGGTCAGTGTCCCGTGTGCAGACAACCTCGATAGAATCAAGCGGGAATGGCCACCCCGACCAAAAGTGGCATCGATGTAATGTCCGTCGGGAGAAATTTGCAGCGCATCAACTGCTTCGTTCAGCAGGACAGTGCGGTGTGACCATGAATCCTGCAGCATCTTCTGTTCAAAACGAGAAGTCACGGAAGACGTCAGGCATGTCGCCCTTCATCTGCTCAGCTTCCTGAGCCATGTAGGTGGCTGTGTCCCACAATTCAAAATACCCGCCCATACCAAGTAAAACGCAATCCTTGCTGATACCGGCAGCTGCGCGCAGCTCAGGAGAAACCAGAACACGGCCGGTAGCGTCCATGTCAACGTCCATGGCGTTGCCCAGAAAAATACGCTTCCACCATTGCGCCTGCATGGGCAATGAAGCAATCCGGTCGCGAAATTTTTCCCATTCATTTCGTGGGAAAACCATCAGGCATCCATGGGGATGCTTGGTGATGGTGAGCTGGCATTGGGCGGTGGCACTCAAAATGTCACGATATCGGGTCGGCACAGACAGCCGACCTTTCGTATCGAGAACTAAAGAGGATGCACCTTGGAACACGCTTGAAAACCTTTGAAAAAAAACACATCTCACCACTTATCTGCACTTATTCCCACTTTATCAGGAAAGATCGTGTGTGCAAGTAATATGAAACAATTTTTTTCAATGAAATCAAGGACTTAGGTGTTACTTTACAAAATCCTCATACGCCAAAAAAATCATATGAATTAGGTACTTAGCACATAAAGTGAAAGTGTTCGATTAGCTGCTTGCTGCAACTTGCAGGTTCTAAACAGCTGGTTTAAAGTTATTGATGGCCTGAAATTGAAAAATTCGATCTTAAAAATCAGACCATGAATAAAAAACAATGTGAAATAAAGCCAACAATTCAGAAATGTTGATCATGATGTAAGAGCATTTCATTAGCGGTCAGTCAAGCCGGATGAAAATAGGATGGCAGCTGCGTTGGGTTGACTGCCTGAATTCTGAACTGCAAACTCAGGGGTCACGCACTTGCTGCCGGGTCAAACCCGTGCCGGCTTAATCCCGGCGCGAAGTTACCTTCGCATGCTCTGTGATGCCAATCACATTGAAAAACGCAGCAACCAGGCGATTGACATCGCAAAAGTGAACAAAACGATTCTCGTCCTGCCTGGCTGACACCCAATTGAGCAAGGTACCTGCTGCTGAAAAATCAACTCGTATCAGTTTGGCACATGAGATGACTATGTTGTCAGCACCAACCAGTCGGGCTTGGAGCACATCGAGCATGGCTGCAGCATCTCCCTCAATTTGCCCTGACAGTTCAATTGATGCCAGATTGCTCAATTGCGAGCTGACGCTACCCAACTCGCTGTCACCTTCCAGCACACCGATGCCCGACGGCGTCGAGTCCCGAAACACGTCCCCAATGATGGTGTGAGTGGCGAGCGACAGGCCGTGGTTATCAAGAGACTTGTATTCGCAGCGGGCTGTGCTCCATGCCGGGGGAGACACTTCATAAGTCACGCAGAAATCAAGCGCTGTGAGTTCAAACTCATCAGGCCGGTGCGTCACCCGCAATGCTTCCATGCGCAATTGCCACCAATCCTCGGACGTTTCACGGTCGCCGGATGGTGTGTTTTTCTGAAGAATATGCTGAAGGTGGTCATTGCCGATGAATCGTATTTGCACGGGTTGGGCAGACCAGCCAGCAAACACGACCTGCAATGGCTCTACAGCCGCTGGTTCAATTGTTTTGAGGTTAGTCCAGTCAAGGCGCCATGGCATCGGCGCTCTGGTCAGTGCTGCTTTGAGGGCAGCTACTGTCTGGATGCCCACGGAAGACGGACATATCCAGTCAGCAACGGGCCCCTGACTTGACAGGGCGGCAGATGGCACAACCATCTTTTTGACTGCATCGGGCAATGAAAACCATTGGGGCGCAGAGCGGTCAAACTTCTGGACAAACCGGATGGCCGTGTTTTCAAATTTGTCCTGCTGATTTGTTGCACGATACAAATCAAACAACACCATCCAGGTTTCGGACTGCCCTGCACGGATGTTGCTGTCATCCAGCATGTCCAGCAAGCCTGCTTCAGCGCCAGCATCATCGCCATTGGCATAACGGATTGATGCCTCTTCCAGCTCGGCGTCATGGGCTATTTCCATGACGTCCATCGCCATCATGTTGGTTGCCGTAAAACCCGATGCCCCAACATCGTAGTTTCCACCAGACAGCCGGTTAAGACCCGGCGTTCCAGTAGCTGGTGGGGCTTTCGAAAATGGACTTTGAACAGCTCCTGTGGCTGGAACATCGGACGCCAGGCTCCTTTGGGGAAAGACTGGCGGAACATTTGGCGCCGCTGCATTCAATGGCTTCGAAACAGGAGATGGCGCAAAATCTGGAACTCGATCAACATCAAGAGTCTGCAATCCGATGGGCTCTGTCGGCGAATAAGCATTGGGAACACCCGACAAACCATTGCCAAGAACATGGGGTTCGGGTCTGCGTGCCATTGCCGCGCCGGTTGGCGTCGAGGCAAAATTCAATGAAGAGTCGCCTGATTGCAAACTGGCCTGCGCAGACGATGCACTGCCTTGCTTGGTTTTCCACCACTGCATGGACATTTGCGCTTCAATCTCGTCGATTTTTTTGAGGGTTTTTGCACGGTCATCAGGCTTGGACGGCATGCTGCTCTGAAAAAAAGACGGCCTGGCTGCCGGGTCCTGTCCCACGATGGCTTCACGCTTGCGCATTTTTCGAAGCATGTCGAATTCGCGCTTGCGAACGAAGTCGTTTCGCCGCTTGCGCTCAATCATCTCTTTCAAATGCAGTTTGCTGACAGCCTCATCGCGGTCAGTGTCTCTGGAGTCAAGTTCAGACCAGCTCGTTGCAGGGTTGCGAACGAACTTCACCATTTTGGACAACAAACCCGGGGCGGTGTCTTCTTTTGCCATGATGCTTTGAAGTGACTTGACCAGAGCCAGTCGGGGCTAGTCACCGAACATTTTCTGCTTCAGTTCACGGCGCTGCTGCGCCTCCAGGGACAAGCTGGCAGTCGGACGGGCGATCAAACGCCCGACACCGATAGGCTCTCCGGTTTCGTCGCAGTAACCATAGTCACCGGAGTCGATCCTGCCAATCGACTGTTCAATTTTTTTGAGCAGCTTTCGTTCACGATCCCGTGTGCGCAATTCAAGCGCATGCTCTTCTTCGATCGTGGCACGGTCAGCTGGATCAGGTACCACTGTCGTGTCTTCACGCAAATGCTCGGTCGTTGCACCCGCACTGTTATGAATGTCCTGCTTGAGGATGGACAGCCTGTGGCGAAAAAACGCCATTTGCACATCGTTCATGTACTCGGCATCCGGCATGGCTTTGACTTCTTCTTCGGTCAAAGTTTCAGCGGTTTTGGTCTTCCAGTTGTTGGCTAATTTGGGGTCTTTTTTGGCGGCCACATGGGGTGGCGGCGCAATCACGCGTTCTGTCATTGTGGAGTAACTGGCTTTGGCTGCGTCTGGCGCATGGGTAGGCACCATGGGTGCGGGGGGAGGCATGTGAGCCAGAGCGCGCGAAGAACTTCTGCGGCCCGGCTTGAGTGGGGGTGGCGTGGGCAAACCGTTGGCTGCCAGCAAGGGAAGTTTTGGCACAGCCGTTGCTGCGGCTGCAGCCGAAATGGCAGGCAATGCCGCGTTTTTGTCGACCTGCAACAATTTGGCGTCGTTTGATTTTTCCGGTTTGGCTGCCTTGCCTTGTTTAACTTGAGCAGCTGGCTGGACTTGGCTGGCCTGTGGTTTAACTGCCCCTTTGTTTGGGGTTTTGGCAACAACTGCGGCAGGAACCTTTGAAAGAGCTCTCCCGGAGACAAGCGCTTTGATCGGGGATTTGA
Organism: Polaromonas sp.; assembly: GCA_025362315.1. Lineage (GTDB taxonomy): Bacteria > Pseudomonadota > Gammaproteobacteria > Burkholderiales > Burkholderiaceae_C > Polaromonas. Next base: position 46,288 of record JANYGP010000031.1, on the reverse strand, counting down.
CAACAGCTTTAGCGGCAGCCTTTGTCTGGGATTTGGCCACCGATTTTTGAGGTTTGGCCGCTGGTTGGACCTTGAAACCCGATTTGGGGACTGGCGTGTTCACACCTTTGACTGGTTTTTTAATCGATGACCTGGCGGGTGATTTGACAGCTTTTTTAACGGAAGATTTGACCGGTGATTTAACTTTTGCATCCGGCTTGACAGCATTTTTTGCAGCTGGCCTGGCGGTTTTTGAAGGTGCAGATCTGGAAACCACTTTAGACGCTACTTTCGGTTTGACAGTCGTAACCACCGCTTTTTTGGCAGTTGCCTTGGCAGGCGCCTTTACAAAGGGTTTTACAAGCGGCTTGACGAGTGATTTAACGAGTGGTTTGGCAGACGGTTTGACTGATGGTTTAACCGCTGGTCTGGCAGCTGACTTGGACTGGCTGGCTTTGGCGATTGGCTTGACGGGTTTGGCTTTCACTGCATGTCTCCTCTGAAAAACCGCCTTGGATAAGCCTCGGCAAATGCGCTTGGCTGGGTATTTTGGTCGGCGCGCGATTGTAGCGGCTGCCCGGCATCGTGTAGCAAAGGACAGCCAAAACGTTGGAGAATCGATACAAACATGTTTTTCCACTTCACCAGAATGTTTTTACCGTGAAGTTGCAGCCTAACTCAATCCTGAGTCAAACAAGGCACTGTTCCAGTCCCTGTGTGAATATATCTTTTGGCAGATCAATGCCAATGAACACCATTTTGCTGGTCCTGGCCTCGTCTGCTGCCCAGGCTGGACCCAGATCGCTTCCCATCAACTGATGAACGCCCTGGAAAATAACCTTGCGCTCGGTTCCTTCCATGTTCAACACCCCTTTGTAACGCAACATACGCGGGCCGTAAATGTTGACAATTGCACCCAAAAAGTCTTCCAGCTTGGCCGGACTGAAGGCCTTTTCCGAGCGGAATACAAAGCTTTTAACGTCATCGTCATGCGCATGGTGATGTCCATGCCCGGCATTGTGGGATGGGTGGTCGCAATGCTCGCCTTCGGCATGGTTGTGGCCAGCATGGTCATCGGCAGACTCCTCAGCCTTTAGAAAATCAGGGTCAATGTCCAGCTTGGCATTTAAATTAAAGCCGCGCAGGTCAAACACATCAGCAATAGCCACCTCACCGAAATGCACCGCTTTTTGGGGCGCACGCGGGTTCATGTGGGTCAGCCGGTGCATCAGCGCCTTGACTTCAGTGTCAGCCACCAGGTCCGTCTTGCTGATGAAAATCTGGTCGGCAAAGCCAATCTGGCGCCGTGCCTCCTGGCGGTCATTGAGTTGAGTATGCGCATGTTTGGCATCAACCAGCGTCAAGATGGAGTCCAGCAGGTATTGCTCAGCAACTTCTTCATCCATAAAAAAGGTTTGTGCCACTGGACCTGGGTCGGCCAAGCCAGTGGTTTCAATTACTACCCGGTCAAAAACCAACTCGCCTTTGCGTTTTTTTTCGGCCAGCATTTGCAGCGTTTCGCGCAGGTCTTCGCGAATTGAGCAGCAAATGCAGCCGTTGTTCATCTGAATGATGGTTTCCTGGGTGTCGTTGACAAGAATTTCATTGTCAATATTTTCCTCACCGAACTCGTTTTCGATCACAGCAATCTTCTGGCCGTGAGCTTCCGTCAAAATTCGCTTTAACAGCGTGGTTTTGCCTGAGCCCAAAAAGCCGGTGAGGATAGTGACAGGAATCAAGCTCATGAGAGTGCCCAGTAAATGCAGATTAAGCCAAACTGTAATTTTAGCGGCCAGGGCAATGGCAGACGGGATTCAGGACATTTTGTATCTGCCTGGATGCACCATCAACCTGCAACACACTGACTACATAATTAATAGCTTCCAACGCCCGTATTGATTGAACTACAGGCATTCTGAGCACTTGAAGTTAGCTGATTCATCAGCCAATCCCAGCCGCTTCCTGATATTTAAATGGCAGCCGGAGCGCATGGTCAGATGGTTTTACCGAACACCAGACGTCTTTGGCTACACAACATTTATCAGTGCAAGGTTCAAGGTTCAATGTGAAAGGTTCAAGATTCAAAACCCGAAGTTCAAATAATACGCTATGTAATCAGGAGCTGCTAGCGCCCATATACATTGGGCTAGAGATCAATTCAAGGGTAAAAATGACCTTTAAAGTCGATTTCCTGGTCGGGAAGCTCGAATTTTGACCACTCGAACCTTTCCTGTTTGTCTTTTGCCACTGGCGCGGCACGCCAAAAACTTACGTTGAAAATTCACACTGAAAATTCACCTTTCAAATCATTTTTATGAATTTTTCAAGAATCGCCAGCGCATATTTGCTGGCCACTTCCTCGACAAACGCTGGAAAATCGACATAGGCAAAATCGTCTGCCCGGTCTGAAATGGTGCGCACAACAGCGAAGGGGACGCCATGGTCGTAACAAGTTTGCGCAACCGCTGCGCCTTCCATTTCTACAGCAAGCGCTGCGTAGCCGGCCAGAAACAAGGCTTTGCGCAGGGCGTCAGACTCGCCAGCCCCTGAAATAAAACGGTCGCCACTGGCGATCAGGCCCAGGTGAACCTTGGCAGCAGGATGAGCGCATCGCAACTGTGTATCTGCCAAAGCATCCTGGCTGGCTTTCATCAAGGCCGATGTCAGCGTTTTATCCGCATCAAACAAGGTTTTGCCATAAAGTGGCACCTCAAATTGCGGGAAAAGGGGCGATGCATCCAGGTCGTGCTGCACAAAGCTTTGACCGACCACCACATCACCCACCTGCACACCAGCGTCCAGCCCACCCGCCACACCCGTAAACACCATGCATTGCACGCCAAATCGCTCAATCAGTGCGCAAGCCGTGGTGGCCGCTGCAACTTTGCCGATTTTGGACAGAGCCAGAACAACACTGCGGCCGTACAAATCACCCAGCCAGAAAACGCGGTTTGCATGGCAAACCTGGCTGCGGTTGTGAAGCAGCCCGATCAGGCCTTTTTGTTCCTCGACCAAAGCACTGAGGATGGCGATGGGCTGCATGATCAGTTTTGTTCCATAAAAAAAGGCAGCTTGCGCCGCCTGTTTGCAGGTTGGTGAAAACCTTACTTCTTGTCCCGCAGTTCGCGTCGCAAAATTTTGCCCACCGGGGTTTTGGGCAAATCAGCGCGAAATTCCACGATTTTGGGCTGCTTGTAGCCTGTCAGGTTTTCCTTGCAGTAAGCACGCACCTGGGCTTCAGTCAGGTCCGGATTTTTCCTGACAATAACCAGCTTGACAGCTTCGCCCGATTTTTCATCCGGTACGCCCACACTGGCGCATTCCAGAACGCCGTCAAGCTTGCCCACCACGTCCTCAATCTCATTGGGATAAACATTAAAACCGCTGACCAGAATCATGTCTTTTTTACGGTCCACGATTTTGAAAAATCCGTTGTCATCCAGAATACCCACATCACCCGATTTGAAGTAACCATCGGCCGTCATCACGTTGGCGGTTTCATCCGGTCGCTGCCAGTAACCAGCCATGACCTGTGGGCCTTTGATGGCAATTTCGCCTGGCTGACCTGGCGCAACCTCTTTGCCATCATCGTCCAGCAGTTTGAAGTACGTACCAGGAATTGGCACGCCGATGGTGCCGGTATAGGCTTTGCTGTTGGTCGGATTGCAGCTGGCAGAAGGTGATGTCTCACTCAACCCATACCCTTCGCAGATCGGGCAGCCTGTCTTTTCAAGCCAGAGCTTGGCAACTGCGCTGGTCACAGCCATGCCGCCCCCCAGCGAAATCTTCAGCTGGCTCCAGTCCACCGTATTGAAGTCAGGGTGGTTGGCCAAACCATTGAACAGTGTGTTGACAGCTGGAAAACTGTGGACTTTGTGCTTTGCCAGCTCCTTGAGCACGGCAGGCAAATCACGGGGATTGGGAATCAGGATGTTTTTGCCGCCTGTTCGCATGCCCAGCATCATGTTGACGGTAAAAGCAAAGATGTGATACAGCGGCAGAGCGCACACGTAAACAGGCTGCACACCTGGTTGCAGGCTGGCCATGGCCGGGATGTTCCAGGCTTCGGACTGCAGCACATTGGCAATCACATTGCTGTGCAGCAACACTGCACCTTTTGAAACGCCAGTGGTACCGCCGGTGTATTGCAGCACGGCAACGTCACTTGGTTTGATGTCAGGCCGCTTGAGCGTTGCTGCAGTGCCCTTGGCCAGCGCATCGTTGAAGCGCACAGCGCCCGGCAAATTGAATGCAGGCACCATTTTCTTGACATTGCGCACCACATAGTTGACGAGAGCACCCTTGAGCAAACCCAGCCTGTCGCCCATGGCGCAGAGCACCACATTTTTTACTGGCGTGCTCGCAATGCACTGCTCCAGGGTGTTGGCAAAGTTCTCGATGATGACGATGGCTTTGGCACCTGAATCCTTCAGCTGATGCTCCAGTTCACGCGGCGTGTACAGCGGATTGACATTGACCACCACATAGCCGGCGCGCAAGATGGCCGCAACGGCAATCGGGTACTGCGGCACGTTCGGCATCATGATGGCAATGCGGTCGCCTTTGGCCAAACCCAGACCCTGCAGGTATGCCCCAAAAGCAACTGACAGGCTGTCTGTTTCGCCAAAAGTGAGGTCTTTGCCCATAAAACTGTAGGCAACCCTGGACGCATTTTTTTTGAATGCCTCTTCCATCAAGGCAACCAGCGAAGGGTACTGGGATGTGTCAATGTCAGCGGGTACGCCGGACGGATAGGCTTTGAGCCACGGGCGTTCCTGGGTTGCTTCGGTCATGCTTTTTCTCCGTTCCGATAATTAATAACAAGCACGGATTTTCAAGCTAGCTCCAGCTTGTAACAATTGCGTTTTCCCTAGGGTGTCACTCAATTGCCTTGCCCATGTCTTCAATGACTTTTTTGGCGTCACCGAAAACCATCATGGTTTTGTCCATGTAAAAAAGCTCGTTATCAAGTCCCGCATATCCTGCTGCCATCGAGCGTTTGTTCACGATGACAGTTTTGGCTTTGTAGGCCTCCAGAATCGGCATGCCGTAAATCGCGCTGCCCTTGACGTGTGCCGCAGGATTAACCACGTCATTGGCACCCAAAATGATTGCCACATCAGCCTGGCCAAATTCGGCGTTGATGTCTTCCATTTCATGCACCTGGTCGTAGGGCACTTCAGCTTCAGCCAGCAGCACATTCATGTGACCGGGCATTCGGCCTGCCACTGGGTGAATTGCATATTTGACGGTAACTCCGCGTTCAGTCAGCTTGGCGGCCAGTTCCTTGACGGAGTGCTGCGCGCGCGCTACCGCCAGGCCGTAGCCCGGCACGATGATGACTGTTTCAGCGTTGCCTAAAATAAAGGCCGCATCATCTGCCGACCCTGACTTGACCGGGCGTTGCTCCTTGCTGCCTGTCGCAGCAGTGGTTGCCTCTCCACCAAATCCACCCAAAATAACGCTAAAAAATGAGCGGTTCATGGCCTTGCACATGATGTAGCTCAAAATTGCACCTGACGAGCCAACCAGCGAGCCCGCAATGATCAGCATTGAATTGTTCAAACTGAAGCCAATGCCTGCTGCTGCCCAGCCAGAATAGCTGTTGAGCATGGACACCACAACCGGCATGTCAGCACCGCCAATTGGAATGATGATCAGCACACCCATCACAAAGGCCAAAGCCAGCATCGCAAAAAACGCTGTCCAGCTGCCGGTGAACATGAATGTCAAACCCAGGCCCAGCATCACCAGGCCCAGCACAAGATTGACCGGATGCTGGCCGGCAAACGTGACAGGCGCGCCCTGAAACAACCTGAACTTGTACTTGCCACTCAGCTTGCCAAACGCAATGACCGAACCACTGAAAGTGATTGCGCCAATGGCGGCACCTAAAAACAGCTCCAGACGATTGCCCGCCGGGATTTCCTGGGTTCCCATGCCTTTGGCAACAATGCCAAACGCAAAGGGTTCGGCCACTGCCGCCACGCCAATGAACACTGCTGCCAGGCCAATCATCGAGTGCATGAATGCCACCAGCTCAGGCATCTTGGTCATCTCAACCCGCTTGGCCATCAGCGTACCTGCGGCGCCGCCAATGACCAGCGCCACCAGCACATAAGCCATGCCCTGCAACTTGCCGCCTGAGGTTTCAAAAATCAGCGCGCCGGTGGTCAATACGGCAATCGTCATGCCAACCATGCCAAACAGGTTGCCGCGCAGCGACGTCGTCGGGTGGCTCAGCCCTTTAAGCGCCTGGATAAAAAAGACAGACGCTACCAGGTAAAGCAGCGTGACAATATTCATGCTCATTTAGCAACTCCTTCAACAGCAGGGGCTTTCTTCTCTTTCTTTTTGAACATTTCAAGCATCCGGCGCGTCACCAAAAACCCGCCAAACACATTGACTGCTGCCAGCACCACCGCCAGGAACCCCATGGTTTTGCCAAGTGGCGTCTCGGTCAATGCAGCTGCCAGCATGGCACCCACAATGACAATGGCTGAAATGGCATTGGTCACCGCCATCAGCGGTGTATGCAGCGCTGGCGTCACAGTCCAAACCACGTGGTAACCCACATAGATAGCCAGTACAAAAATAATCAGGTTGACGATGGTGGGACTAACAGCAATGACGGCTTCCATGGGCTTCTCCAGACAATTCAGTTAATTATTTACGCTTGACTTCACCAGCTTGGGTCATCAGGCAAGCCGCCACAATATCATCGGCCGTATCAATGTTCAAAGCGCCATCTTTGCCAATGATCAGCTTTAAGAAGTCAAAGAGGTTGCGTGCGTAAAGGGCACTTGCGTCAGCTGCTACCAACGATGCGATGTTTGTTTCCCCAATCAGCGTCACACCGTGTTTGACCACCGTTTTGCCAGGCTCGGTCAGCGGGCAGTTGCCACCTTGGGGTGCGGCCAGGTCAACAATCACACTGCCCGGCTTCATGGCCTTGACCATTTCTTCAGTGACCAGCACTGGCGCAGCGCGGCCCGGAATAAGCGCCGTTGTGATCACAATGTCTGCATTGGCAACGCGCTTGGCCACTTCGGCCTTTTGCCTGGCCAGCCAGCTGGGCGGCATGGGCCTGGCGTAGCCGCCCACACCAACAGCAGCCTCGCGCTCTTCATCGGTCTCATAAGGCACGTCGATAAACTTGGCTCCCAGTGACTCAACCTGCTCCTTCACACTGGGCCTGACATCGCTGGCTTCAATCACGGCGCCCAGACGTTTGGCTGTTGCTATGGCTTGCAGCCCGGCCACACCCACTCCCAAAATTACCACGCGGGCAGCTTTGACAGTTCCGGCGGCAGTCATCAACATGGGCATAAAACGCTGATACGCATCTGCCGCCATCATCACGGATTTGTAGCCGGCAATATTGGCCTGTGATGACAGGACGTCCATGCTTTGCGCTCGGCTGGTGCGCGGCGCTGCTTCAAGGGCAAATGTGGTCAATTGCGCGGTCGCCAGGCGCTGCAGGCCTTGCGCATCAAATGGATTGAGCATGCCAATCAGTACGCCACCCGGCCTGGCATGAGGCATTTCGCTGTCCAATGGGCAGCGTACTTTTAGAACAATATCGGCTGCAAAGGCGCCTGCTGCATCAGTGATCTCGACACCAACCGCCGCATAAGCTTCGTTGGGCACGCTGGCAGCAATGCCAGCACCTGACTGCACACGAACGGTGTGCCCCAAAGCCTTCAGTTTTTTGGCCGTCTCCGGCGTCATGGCAACGCGAGTTTCGCCGTTCATGATTTCAGCAGGTACCCCAATCAGCATGGGTTTTCTCCTCAGTAAGCAATTGTTTTTCGGACTTTGCAGCTGGTCGTGAGCTTACATGAATTTTGTATGCATCTGGTGCAAAGCAGATGAGGCGCATCAGCCATTGCCAGTTCTCAATCACTTATGACCATGTCTAGAACCATGTCTAGAACCATGTCTATATCCAGTCTCAAAAACAGACCCATTTCAACACTTGTCAACAGGCTTGCCATTGCGCGCATTGTCTGTCTTTCTGACGCTGTTTTCACATCTGGACGACAGGATTCACAATGCCGGCTAATTTAAACAATAGCTAGCTGAAGCCCAATTTAAATGGGCGCTGGCTGCTATAAATTTGATACTATTTAATCTGAAGAATATCACTGCAGATACACCCAGACCGCTTTGGGGTTAACCACTGGCGATATCCCAGGACGTTACTGCCGATGGGCGATTGCCTTACGCCTGTTTTCCAATCCGACTGACGCTTCCACGATGATTCTTGCCGGATGATTCATTACCAAAGTTCTCGGAGATGCACATGAATTCAAACGTTTTGACAGGGGCCAATCCTTCTTCAATGTCACATGGCACCACAAGCTCTGCTGCGTTACCTGCAGTCGGCGCAGTGTCTTGGGCTGCAATTTTTGCCGGTGCTATTGCCGCCGCGGCATTGGCACTGATATTGCTGATTTTGGGAATGGGCCTGGGTCTGTCTGCTGTGTCGCCTTGGGCTCTAAACGGAATCAGTGCAGGTACCTTTGGTATTTCTGCGATTGTCTGGCTGACAGTGACGCAGCTCCTGGCATCCGGGTTGGGCGGCTATCTGGCGGGGCGCCTGCGAACCAAGTGGGTGTCGGTTCACAACGATGAGGTTTACTTTCGGGACACTGCCCACGGGTTTCTTGCCTGGTCAGTTGCTGCCCTGGTGACGGCGGTCATGCTGGCTTCCGCTACAGGCGCAATTGTTAGCAGTGGTGTGCAGGCGGGCGCTGCCGTTGCGGGTACTGCTGTGACCGGCGCCATGCAAGTGGCTGCCAGCGCGGCTTCATCCAGCAGCGACCGCTCGAGCATGTCGCCGGCAGATGCGGGCAGCTACTTCATAGATTCGCTGTTTCGCAAAGAGACAGCCAGCACACCTGCAGGCGCCGCTGCTTCGGCTGGCAGCCCTGACGGACCAACCACTGGTTCTGCAGGTTCTGCCGCTGAAGTCAGCCGGATTTTTGTCAACAGTCTGCGGGTTGGCATGTTGCCGCCTGAAGACACACGCTATGTGGGGCAAATTGTTGCGCAGCGCACGGCATTGAGCCAAGCCGACGCTGAAAAGCGTGTTGGCGACACTTTTGCCCGCATGCAAAACAAATTGCGTGAGGCTGAGTCTTCGGCCCGCGAAACAGCAGACAAAACGCGAAAAGCTTCTGCCTATGCTGCCCTTTGGATTTTTATTTCATTGCTGATCGGCGCATTCGCTGCCAGTTTGGCTGCCACGTTTGGGGGCCGCCAGCGTGACTCCCAAAATCAATATTCCACCGTACTTTAAAGGACATCAAAAAATGCGCTCTTTGTTGCTTTTATTTTTAGGCATTCCCATTCCCATTATTATTTTGATTGCCTTGTTTATCCATTGATCTTTGGCCAATCGAGTGCTTTGAATCGCACCGTGTCAGTAAAGTAATTCATTTCATTTCATTTCAATCAACACTTGGCCCACAGCAGTAAGGTTTTTACCCGACTGCCCTTTTGCTTTTCGCACTTTTCGGTTTTACGTGCACCATCCTGGCCACAGGATCCATGACGTTGTTGTTCTACACAGCTCGCCTGCATCGGCTAATAAGCTGAAAACACAATAAATTCGGCAACATTTCATGATCCGATGTTTTTTAGCCAGTTTGTTGGCAAAACGATTTGCATTTCCGCTGATTCTGCTGGCTTCTTTACTAATCATTGGCATCAACGAATACACCTACCGCACATCGGTACGCGTTTTGCAAGCCGGCATTGCCCTGACCGACGAACGCGTGTTGGCGGGCCGTGTATTGCAGTCTTTGACAGACGCAGAGACTGCAGAGCGGGGCTATGTGATGACCCTGGATATTTCGTTTCTTGAACGATATCAAAAAGCATTGGTTGAGCTTTCTGCACTCAGGGCAAGCGCAGCGCCCTTATTCAACCAACACAGTGCGCCTGCTGCATCCAGCATCAGCAGCATCATTGATTCACGTTTGGGCGAAATGTCCACCACGATTGGCCTGGTGAACGGCGGTACAACACAGCAAGCCATGGACAGGATCAAGTCAGGATCGGGCAGCCAGCAAACGGACGCTCTCGGGCAGGCCTTTGACAACCAGCTGCAAAGTGCCGCTGATCGCCAGACGGCGGTTCGCCTTTCACTGCATGAAGCCCTGGCAATCAATCATGTTGCCGTTATTTCGCTGACGCTGAGCAGCGTGCTGGCTTTGTACGTTTTTATCAGGCAGCAACGTGTGCAAATTGAGAGCAAGCAGGCTGTGCAGTTGCGGCTGAAAATGACGGTAGAAAAACGGACCCTTGAGCTGCGTGAACTGGCCAAACATTTGCAAACCGTCAGGGAAGCGGAAAAAGACCATTTGGCGCGGGAGCTTCATGACCAGCTTGGCGCGCTGCTCACGGTGGCAAAACTTGATCTGGAGGGACTACGCAAACGGGTTGAGCAGACACCGGATGTTGCAGCCCGACTGGAGCGATTGGGCTCCAGACTCAATGAAGTCATAGTTTTAAAGCGCAAAATGGTAGAGGACATGCGGCCATCAGCGCTGACCATGCTCGGCCTTCGCTCCACACTTCAGCAGCATTGCCGGGACATGGCTGAAGCGATGAATTTGCCTTTTCGTGTCAACATTGATGATGTCAGTCTGCCTGCTGAAACCGAGCTGGTCATGTTCCGGTTTGTGCAGGAGGCACTGACCAACATGGCCAAGTATTCCAACGCAAAAAATGTCGCTGTGACTCTGCACAGAGTGGACAACCGGGTTGATATTTCTGTCAGTGACGATGGGGTGGGGTTTGATTCTGAACTGGCTCTGGCCGGGCATCATGGCTTGACGGGCATGCGCTACCGGATTGATTCCCTGGGCGGCACCATGACGCTGAAAACCGAGCCTGGCAAAGGCACAACCATGCACGCGACCATCGTTGTGTGACGCCCTCCTACAGCGCAGTGCAATTTGCACTGACTTCCTGAAATATTCCGCGGGTTTATCGTTAAAAGTCTTTGATATAGGCGGTCATGTCGCTGTCTTGGCGACTGCCTGAACATCTGTTCAAACAATTGATTCAGCGGCCTGTTTCGCCACTTTTTAAAGGCTACGCATCATGACTCATTTTTGGCCATTGACTTTTGGACTGATAGGCTTTTGGTTTGCAGTGGAAGTTGTCGAATTGATTCGCACACGTGTCACCCCGCCAGCAAACAACACCAACCTGCGCCGGCATCCGGTCGCCAATTGAGGTTTTAAACAAATCAAATCCGCCATGTTAAAAAAAAACTTGCCCACCATCAAATCAGCCAAGGCATCAAAACCCAACGCCTTGTCTTCGTCCAACAACAAGCTCAAAACACCTGAGTTGACGGACCCCGCGAACCCCGCGGGCCTGCTGCAGGCAAAAAAGCTGCAAGAAACACAAGCCATGGTGTCCAGCATGCCGTCAAATGCTGCGAAAGCCAGCGAATTTGGCTTTGACAACGGCACTGCTCCACCGCAGGGTGCAACTGTTGCGCCGTCGTCCAGAATGGTTTCTGGCAGCACACTTTCAGAATCCGTCACATCGCCAAAAGTCGGAACGCAGGCAACAGAGGGTTTCAATCCAGGCAACACGTCACTTGACAGGGTGCGTGTGGATTCAACGGGCCAACACTTGACAACCAATCAGGGGGTTGGGGTTGCCGATAACCAGAACTCCCTGAAGTTTGGCGTCAGGGGGCCTGCCCTGCTGGAAGACTTTATCCTGCGGGAAAAGCTCACTCACTTCGATCACGAAAGAATACCGGAGCGCATCGTGCATGCGCGAGGTTCAGGTGCCCATGGTTTTTTTGAATGCTACACGCCGTTTACCCAGCACACCAAAGCCGCTCCTTTTCAGGAAGCCGGCAAAATTACGCCAATATTTGTTCGTTTCTCCACAGTTGCTGGTGAAAGGGGCTCTAAAGATACAGCACGGGACGTGCGCGGCTTTGCAATCAAGTTTTACACGGATGAAGGCAACTGGGACATGGTGGGCAACAACATGCCCGTGTTCTTCATTCAGGATGCCATGAAGTTCCCGGATCTGGCCCATGCGGTCAAACCTGAACCGCATAACCAGATCCCCCAGGCGGCTAGTGCTCACGACACGTTCTGGGATTTCGTGTCCCTGATGCCTGAATCCACACACATGCTGATGTGGCAAATGAGTGACCGCGCCATTCCACGCAGTTACGCCACCATGCAGGGTTTTGGCGTCAACACGTTTAAACTGGTCAATGATGCTGGCGAATCGGTTTTTTGCAAGTTTCACTGGACGCCCAAAGCGGGTACACACAGTCTGGTGTGGGACGAAGCGGTCAAGATTTCGGGTGCTGATCCAGACTACCATCGCCGGGACTTGTGGGAACGCATCGAATCGGGTGTTTTTCCTGAATATGATTTTGGTGTTCAGGTTTTTACCGAAGAGCAGGCAGAGTCTTTCAGTTTTGACATTCTGGACGCCACCAAGCTGATCCCGGAAGAACTGGTGCCCGTTCAAATGCTGGGGCGTCTGGTTTTAAACCGCAACCCCGACAACTTTTTTGCAGAAACAGAACAAGTCGCTTTTTGCACGGCTCACGTGGTGCCGGGGATCGATTTTTCGAATGACCCACTGCTTGCAGGCCGGATCCACTCTTACCTTGACACCCAGATATCCCGCCTGGGTGGACCCAATTTTCACGAAATCCCCATCAACGCGCCCATTGCGCAAGTGCACAACAACCAGCGGGATGGATTGCATCGGCAGGCAATCAACCGGGGGCGGGTTGCTTATGAGCCAAATTCCCTGGCCGGTGGTTGTCCGTTTCAGGCGGGCGCCGCACAAGGTTTTGTGACCGTTGCTGAAAAACTGAGGTTAACGGACACACAGGGGAAAATTCGGGCTAAACCGGAAAAATTTGCGGATCACTTCACTCAGGCAACGCTGTTTTATGAAAGCCAGACGCCTGTAGAGCAGGCGCACATTGCAGCTGCGTTTCGCTTTGAGCTCAGCAAAGTAACAGTGCCAGCGATTCGTGAGCGCACAATTTCCATGCTGCGCAATGCGTCTGAAGCGCTGGCGCAGCAGTTGGCTGCAGACCTGGGTATGGCTGACGTTCCTGATGCCATGCCAAAGGTCCTTGAAACACCCGTAGCTCCTGAAATTACCAGCTCCCCTGCCCTGTCCTTGTTGTTTCGGCCTGGTGATCAAGGCATACGTGCGCGAAAAGTGGCATTGCTGGTGGCTCACGGTGTTGCAAGTCCATCCTTGCTGGCGGTGCATGCGGCACTGGTTGCTGAAGGTGCCGTGCCAAAGCTTTTAGCGCCCAGAATTGGTTTGATTAAAACAGCCGACGGCAGCACACTGATGGCCGACGCGTCGCTTGAAACCGAACCTGGATTTTTATTTGATGCCCTTGTGCTGCCCGATGGCCAGGAGGCGGTTGCTGCACTGGGTAAAGATGCAATGACGATGGAATTTATTCGCAATCAATACTGGCACTGCAAGGCAATCCTGGTTTTGGGAGCGTCAAAGGAATTGGTCTCCAAAGCTGGGATTCCTGATGTTTTTCCTGATGGAAGCGCTGATTCCGGCCTTGTCTTATCTGCAGAAAAAGACGGTGGTGAAATGTCTGCAACGATTGAAAGCTTTATTGAAGCCATCAAGCGGCACCGGCATTTTGAGCGGGAAATGAGTCCAATGGTTTAACTGGACAATCCAGTTGACCAATGCACCAGAAAGCAAGCTGTAACAACAGCGCTGTTGCCGATCTGAATTGCCAATCAGTCAGTAAGCAAAAAAAAGCGCTGCAATATGTGGCGCCTTTTTCTATCGAAATTTGTATAGGTTTTGAGTTTGGCTATCCGATATAGGTGTCGTTCTTCATCGCACCCCTGACATTGAGCGCAAACAGGCCGATTTGCAGGCAGACCAGTGCAATCGCGCCGTCGTGCCAACCCCAGATGATCCACAAGATGTTGCTGACAATAAAGAACCAGAACCCCGCACTCCGCCTGCTTTTTGCCTGAGATGCAACCAGCCACGCAGAGAGCAAGGTCACGGCCATTGCAGGCCACTGTAAAGCGCTGATAAAACTGTCCATTTCAGGCAATAGAAGTACGCGTTGCTTTTAAGAACTTTTTAAGATTTACTAAGAAAGGCTGATTTGGTTCAATTTTTTGCATTATTTCGATGGTCAATGCAGGCTCTAGCGCCCAGAAAACGGGCGTAAGCCGTTATTTATTTGATAGCACTCAGGCTCAAAAAAATAGTCCTGATTTTTGCTTTACGTTTTGCTTGAGTTTTGACTGGCATATTGTTGCCAGCGCCAGGCATCGGTACACATGTCGTTCAAATCATGTTTTGCATGCCAGCCAAGCAGTCTGGCTGCAGCGGACGGATCGGCATAGTAGGCGGCCACATCGCCGGGGCGACGTGGCGCAATTTGATACGGTATTTGTTGACCACTGGCGGCTTCAAAGGCACGTACAACCTCCAGCACACTGTGCCCATGGCCGGCGCCCAGGTTGACAGTAAAACTGCTGGCACCTTCAAGCAATGTTCTTACCGCAGCAACATGGCCCAGTGCCAGGTCCTGGACATGAATGTAATCGCGCACACCGGTACCGTCTTCAGTTTCATAGTCATCGCCAAAAATGTCGAGCATGGGCCGTTGCCCGGCCGCCACTTGCGTCACATACGGCATCAGGTTGTTTGGAACACCACTGGGATCATCGCCAATCAAGCCGCTTGGATGGGCACCCACCGGATTGAAATAACGGAGCACTCCCGCCCGCCAGCGATTGTCAGAAGACGACATTTCTGCCAGCATCTGCTCGCACATCACTTTGGTTGCACCATAGGTGTTGGCAGACTGGATGGGGAAATCTTCTGTGATGGGTGATGTGGCGGGATCACCATAAACCGTTGCGCTGCTTGAAAACACAAGTAACCGGCAACCGGCGGCTTGCATGGCTTTGAGCAAGCTGATGGTTCCAGCAACATTGTTGACGTAATATTTCAGCGGATCAGCCATGCTTTCGCCGACTGCCTTGCAACCGGCAAAGTGCACAACAGCACAAATGCCATGCTTTGAAATAACACTTTGCACCCATGCGCTATCGCCCACATCGCCACGCTCACACACCAGAGCGCGACCCACAATTTGTTCAAGCCTGTTCAGGACCGCAGGTTGACTGTTTGAAAAGTTGTCCAGAATCACGGGCTCGTACCCTGCATTGACCAGCGCAACTGCGGTGTGGCTGCCAATGAAGCCAGCACCTCCTGTCAACAAAACTGCTTTTTTAGTCACAACATCATGCGCTGGAGTGGCCGCTTTCAGGCCGCTGCCAGCATTGACTGACTGTGCGCTTTTTCAGTTTCTACTGACACACCCATGGCCTGTGCAATCTTGCCGTACAGGCTCAGGCTTTGGGCCACGACCTGGTCCATGTTGTAGTAGCGATAAGTTCCAAGTCGACCAGTGAATGTGATGCCACTGGTCTGCCCTGCAAGTTCTTCATAGCGCCGATACAGAACAGCGTTTTCTGGCGTGGGAATTGGATAGTACGGGTCACCTTCACTGGTCGGAAATTCATGGGTGATGCTGGTTTTGGGATGAACCTGACCTGTCAGGTGTTTGTATTCAGTGATGCGGGTGTGCAGCACATCAAGCGATGGGTAATTGACCACAGCAGTGTCCTGGTAACGCGGTGTGTCCAGCGTGCTGTGCTCAAAACGCAGCGAGCGATAGGGCAGTTTGCCGTAGCAATGTCCAAAATATTCGTCCACCGGTCCGGTGTAAATGACATGCGCGTATTTGGTCGTGTCTTTGACGTCGGCAAAGTCGGTTTCCGGGAAAAAATCAATATTGGGATGGTCAATCATCCGCTCGAACATGTGGGTGTAACCCATCGAAGGCATGCATTGGTACTTGTCTTGAAAATAACGGTCGTCCAAATCTGTGCGGGTAGGAACGCGCGAAGTCACAGCCTTGTCGAGTTTCGACGCATCAATGCCCCACTGTTTGCGCGTGTAGCCTTCAAAAAACTTTTGATAGAGCTCAAGCCCCACCTGACTGATCACCACATCACGTGAGCTGACGATGTCAATATCGGGCGATGCACGCGCCGCCAGAAACTGCGCAGCCTCTGCAGAATTCATGTTCAGGCCATACAGCGTGTTCAAGGTTGTGAGGTTGATGGGGATCGGCACCTGCTTGCCATCAACAGCTGCAAGCACCCGATGCTCGTAAGGACGCCAATCCGTGAACTGCGACAAATAATTCATCACGCGCTGGGCATTGGTATGGAAAATATGGGGGCCGTACCGGTGAATCATCACACCTGCTGCGTTCAGACAGTCATACGCATTGCCACCAACGTGATTGCGTCGGTCAATCAACAAAACACGACGGTCCAGTTGGCTGGCCAGCCTTTCAGCCAGCACACTGCCAGCAAAACCTGCGCCCACAATCAGGTAGTCATAGCCCCCCAAAGGTCTGTGGCGGCTTGTTAAAAGGGCAGAATAATCGGTTTTTTTGGATGCCTTCAAAGGCGACAGAACTGTCATGGCTGGGCTTTCATGTTGAAAAAAAAATTAGAAGGGTAAATTCTGGAAATTTCAGGGCGCTGGCAACTTTCAATTGACCGCTGAAGTGGTGGACTCAGGAATTGGCAAACGTGTGGTTTTGATTTTTAAAGGGGTCTGAAAAGGCTGTTTCGACGTCGCTGGAACGCCAAAATTGGGAGCCGCAGGCATCAGCAATTTCGACTGCAGCAAAGCTTCTTCATCAAGATCATCCGCAACTGTTTTGCCAAATTCATTGATCAGCAACGACATGGCCTGAGCAGTGCGGTCCCAGGATGTTTTGTCCAGCAGCATCTGCACTGACTCAGCCAGTTTGGTGACCTGTTCGGGGGTGCGATTTAACGCTGCCTCACAAGCAGAAATAAAAGCCTGCGGTGAGTCGGCGATGGCAACAATATCCTGATAACCAGCCACAACATCATGAATGGGTGTGCTAACCACTGGGCAGCCAGCTGCCAGATATTCAAGTGTTTTAGTGGGACTGATAAAACGTGTAGCGTCATTGAGTGCAAAAGGCATCAGGCACACATCCCAGGATTGAATCAGGCCCGGCAAATCTGAGTAGTCCTGCTGCCCCAACCACCGAATATTTTCGCGCTGTGGCAATCCGGACAAATCAATTTTGACAACCGGTCCTGCCATGACAATTTGCCAGTCAGGACGCGCATCTGCCAACGCAGCAATCAGCCCAATATCGATCCGCTCGTCAATCACACCGCAGTAACCCAGCTGTGGAGAAGCAGTTGTTGTGCTGGTTGACTCTACAGCAGGCTGCGCTTTGGCTATTGTTTGCATGGGACGGGCATAGTGCGCCGCATCTACACTGCTTGGAAAACAACTGACTTGGCGGTGTCGCTGGCTTTTGGCTTTGTAAAGGCTATGGCCACCTGTAAACACCAGATCAGCCATCGCGAACAGCTGATCCTCACGAAGCATCAGTTCAGCTGGTGCATTCCTGAAAGCTGCCAGCTCATCCATGCAGTCATAAACAATCCCGGCAGCTTGCATGCCAAGTGCAAGTGGCACAGCCATGGGGGTGTAAAACCACAACCAGTAATTCTGCAGGTCCTGCTGCGCCACATATTGCGCCACCATGAGTTTCATGATGGGCAGGTTTTCGTCGGTAAAACCGTGACCATTGCCCGTGACATGACAGCGCAAAACTTCAACGCCCTTGCAGGGCTGCAGTCGCTCGAGCACGGGCAGCTTAGCCCCCGGCATGGGTTCTTCAACGAATATCACCTGACGGTCTTTCGCCAGTCGTGACAGCAGTTGTTGGGGGCGCTGGTAGACAAAATCCCAGCGCAGGTGTGAGAAAACAATAAGTGGCGACATGGTTGCTTCAGGTTGGTTGGAAAAACAGTCTTTTCTGGAAATATCAACTGGAATCAGGTTTTGCCAAAATTGCAGGCGTTGCGCCATGGGTTCACAGATCACACGGTTTAAAGGCAGCGCTGAAAGTAGAGACGGACGTGGTTTGACATCCCACAAGCCGCTGCGATGGCAGCGATCAGGGTTCTCCCAATCAGTCCGGTCAACCAGCGGATAAAGACAAATTCCTTGCAGGGGAACGCCCTTTTTCAGGCACTTCAAGGCAGCGCTGCCAACGTCGTCCAGCCAGCTGGCTCGCCCATCTCCTACATGCCCTGTCTCAGCCACAAACAACGGCCGCTTGTAGCGCAGCCAGATTTGCAGCAGCAGGTCATCCAGGCTCCGGCGGCGCTTGTCTTGCAAATGCCACTGCAACCGCTGCTGGCCTGAGTGCTCCCACTGGTTGGCACAGTAGTTGGCACCCAAAATATCCAGATAGCGCGGGGCACCGCCCAATGATGGCTCCGTGGTGCCGCAAATCATGTCCCATGCTTCAAACTGCTGGTTGTGGATAGTTTTGGCTTGCAAAACTTCTTCGGCTGTGGCACCCGGCGCAGCAACCACATTGACAACCGGATCGGTGTGAACAATTCTGGCCAGCGGTTCCTCAGCCCAAATTGCATCGCAACTCCTGAGGGTTGCCGCTACAAGACGGCACTTGAGGTCGTATCCGCTTTGCCCAGCCAGACAGTCATAGGAATAAATCAGGTTGCTGTGGGCAACAGCCCAACTCAAAAACGAAATTTCATTTACCGGTTGATAAATTGCAGGCTCGTTGCTCACGCCCCGCAAGGTCTGGCTCACCTTCGCGCAAAAATCTGCAAAATGCTCAGCAAAATCTGGCGCAAAAAAATCAGCACCCTGTGGCCTGCCATAGTGATGAATTGTCCAGATCACCTGAAGACCATGGGCCTGGGCAATCTCGGCGCGTAGCCTCAACGACGCCAGATCAAGTTGATTGCCCATGTTTGTCGATGCACGCCATCCAATGCTTTCCCTGATTGTCAAAACGCTCAAAGCCAGCAACCGGGCGCAGTCGTCAGCAAGTTGTGGCCAGTGACCATTGGTTGTATTCAGTTCAAGTGCTTGTCCACGGCTGTTGACATGATCAGCACCTTCATACCCACCCATCCAGAACGATCGAAATAAACCGGAACGAAGCGCTTTGGCCTCAGCACAGTGAACATTTTTAAAAGTCAACGGCTCAAAACTCATGACGCGAAAAATGCCGATTGACAGGGCTGGTCCAGGCTTGACGGGTGTTGTTGCAAGCGCCGAAAAATACCGGAGAGTGAATGTGGAACCATTGACAGGTAGTTTGGCAACACACCTGTTTTGGTGCAGTCGTCCGCATCAGTGATTCTTTGTAAGACGGAACCTGAACTGTCCTGACGATGTTCAAGGCAATTTCTAATGAATTTGCGGATGACTTTTGGCGGATATGCAAGACCGAATGCTGAAAATTTGTTTTCAGAAAAAAATTCCAGACGAATTTCTTTACGCCAATATGCAAGCAGATAAAAGATGATTCATAAGCCCGGTGAATCGTTAAATCAGTGTCCAGCCCAATAAATACGGGCGCTAGCAGCTATTCATTTAATATCATTCAACTGGTATCGCGCTGCGATCGTAATTTTTTCTTGAATATTATTTGCAGGTGTGAATAAAAACCTGACAGTTGCTGCTGACAGCTGGATCAGGCGCGCACTGACATTTGTTTCCCCCGTGCCCACTATGCTTTTAAAACGTTTTATTCCGGGAGACCGTTTTGATAGCCATCGTTGTTCCTGCCCATAATGAAGAGGATCAGATCACCGACTGTGTTGCCGCTCTACAGGTGGCTGCGCACTGTCCCAATTTGTATGGTGAGCAAGTTTTGATTGTTGTGGTGCTTGATTCCTGCACTGACAAGACGGCTTTACTTGCGCAGCAAATGGGCGTGACCACCATCTCGCTTGATGCGCGCAATGTGGGTGCGGCCAGGGCGTTGGGCGCGCAATTGGCGCTGGCATTTGGTGCCCGCTGGCTGGCATTTACCGATGCGGACACGCAAGTTCGCCCAGACTGGCTTTTTGCACAGCTGGCTCTTAAAAGTGATGCTGTGTGCGGAACTGTCGCGGTCAAGGATTGGGGCAGCTATGGCCCGGCCATGCGCACCCATTACGACGCAAGCTACAACGATCAGGAAGGCCACCGGCACATACACGGTGCAAATTTTGGCGTCAGCGCCAGCGCGTACGAGCAGGCGGGCGGCTTTCAGCCACTGCAAAGCAGCGAGGACGTGGCGCTGGTCGATGCGCTGGTTGCAAAGGGTGCATCAATAGCCTGGTCAGCTGCTCCGCGGGTGTTTACCAGCTCCCGCAGACTGTTTCGTGCGCCAGGGGGCTTTGGCGCAACGCTTGCACGGGTAGAGCTGCAAACAATGACACGGCAGCTGGATGACGCCAGGGCATGATGGCATCAGGAGACAAACATCGAAAATATCATCCAGGCGGCTCTGAAACAACTTGACCCCAAGACCAGTGCTGCTTCGCAGTTGTTTGAACTTTTGGCACAAGGTTTTGGCAATTTGCCTCTGCCCGGGTCTGGCTCTACTTTGCAGCGATGGCAGTCACTGGCGACAGTGGCGTCGCACAACCTGTCATTGGCCAAGCTGTACGAGGGCCACACGGATGCACTGGCAATTTTGGCTGAATTGCAAGACCAGACAGACGCGGATGATGGCCAAGAAGACGAAGCGCCTGTAGTTGAACGGCAGAAAAGTTGGGGCGTCTGGGCAGCTGAAACTTCTGCTTCGCGCGTTGTGATGACCCCACTCGGTGGAAATCTTGTGCAGCTGAATGGAACCAAAAGCTGGTGCTCGGGGGCTCACAGTGTCAGTCATGGGCTGATGACAGTGTGGAGTCCGGACAGCAAAGATGTGAATCTGGTTCGCGTTGTGATGAATCAGCCCGGCGTTCATGTGTCATCCGCAACCTGGGCCGCAATTGGAATGGCGGACAGTGTCAGTGCAGATGTGACCTTGTCAAATGCCATTGGCCGAATGGTGGGCAAACCGGGCAGTTATTTGTCCAGGCCGGGTTTTTGGCACGGCGGGGCGGGCATTGCCGCTTGCTGGTATGGCGGCGCCGTGAGTCTGGGGATGGCTTTGCACCGTTCATTGACGCCCCTGCCGCATGAAAAGCGCGGTGCTTACCGCCTGGCAGCTTTGGGGCGGGTCGATGTTGCTCTGCACCAAACAGCTGAGGCCTTGCGTGGGGCGGCGCAGTGGATCGATCAAAACCCATTGGGCGATTCGCGCAGGGCAGCGATGCGCGTTCGCCTGTCTGCTGAAAATGCTGCCATAACAGTTCTGGATGAAGCAGGACGGGCACTGGGGGCCGGGGCATTTTGTCGTGACTGGCACTTTGCGCGTGCCGCTGCAGACTTGCCTGTCTTTGTGCGGCAAAGCCATGCCGAACATGATTTTTCCGCATTGGCTGAATGCGTGATGCAATCCGGGCCCGCACTATGGGCGTTGTAACTGAACGCTTGATCAGCAGCCCAAAGGTGGATGCATCAGCATGGCAAAGATGGTTGCCATTGAGCCCGGTGGACAATTGCACTTTATCCAGCCTGTTATCTCCCGGTATGCGCCTGGTGGTTGTCGCGCCCCACCCCGACGATGAAATACTGGCGTGCGCGGGTTTGCTTGTCATGCATCAGGCCCAGGGTGGCGAGATTGTTGTGCTGTCGGTGACTGATGGAGAAGCAAGTCATGTCAGTTCAGGGTATTGGCAAGCAAGCGAACTTGCCGAAGTTCGACATCTGGAACTGGTGGCCGGGTTAAACCAGCTTGGTTTGTACGGCATGACAATCGTCCGGCTGTCATTGCCAGATGGTGCGATCCAGCAGCATTGTGCAAGCCTTGAGCAGGCAATGACACATATGCTCAGACCTGCCGATGTTGTTATCACCACCTGGCGCCTGGATGGACATCCCGACCATGAAGCCACCGCAGCGACTGCATCAAAAGCATGTATGTCAAAGGGCTGCCGGCTGGTTGAAGCACCTGTCTGGATGTGGCATTGGGCCAAGCTGGATGACCCGCTGGTTCCATGGCATCGCTTGTTCAGTGTGCCACTGAATGCGCAAACCGTTGATTTGAAAAAGTTGGCATTGGCAGCTCACCTCAGCCAGCTTGACCCTCTCAGCAGACCTGGCGGCGCAGTTCTGGATGCAGCCATTGTGGCCCGCGCCGGATGGGACCACGAATATTTTTTCTTGTGACACAGCTGCACACCATGCCGCACAACGCAAGCGATTTTGATACGCTTTTCAGGCAAAACCAGGACCCCTGGGAATTTAAAACACGCTGGTATGAATTGCGCAAACGTGCACTGACGCTGGCTTGCTTGCCACAGTTGCGCTACGCCAGCGGCTACGAACCCGGCTGCGCCAATGGCGAGCTGTCAGCAGCCCTTGCAACGCGCTGTGATGTGTTGACAGCGTCTGATGGCTCCATTGTTGCTGTCGAAATGGCTGCAAAACGGCTGACAAGTTTTCCCAACGTCAAAGTTTTGCCGGCCTGGGTCCCTTTGCAGTGGCCAGATGACAGCTTTGACCTGATTGTCGTCAGTGAATTTGGCTTTTATATGGATGCACAGGCTCTGGATGGCCTGGCAGACAGAATCACAGGCTGCCTCAGACCGGGCGGCACAGTTGTCGCCTGTCACTGGCGCCGAACCATCGAAGCTTGCGAATTCAGTGGCGATGAAGTTCACCAGCGGCTTGGGTCAAGGATGCGTGCGGCATTGCCCATGGTGTCTTTGTGTCACCACCTGGAGCCAGACATGGTGCTGGACGTTTGGAGCAGCGATCCGCTTTCAGTCGCACAACGCGAAGGATTTGCATGACTTCTGCTGTTGCGCAGCACAAGCAATGTCGCTAAAAGTCGATTTATTTGCAGCTGAGATGGCAAAGTAAATCTGGCACTGGTAGGGGTCTGCGAGTTGCCAATACGCACGGTGACCGACCCACTGGGTGCTTTTGCAAATGCACTTTCGTCGTTGATATCGTCTCCAATCATGAACACCTGAATGGCCCCGCAATCACGCGCTATCTTCAGCAAGGCATCGCCTTTGTCAGGCGCATCAGTGGGGGTAAGATTCATCACCCTGTGACCATGTGAGCTGCGGATTCCCTCGTCTGCCAGACACATCAACCTGTCCAGCCAGAGGCGGGTTGCAGGGATGTCAAATTCTGACGAATAGTGCAATGCCAGAGACAGACCCTTGTCTTCAATCCAGACGCTGCGCGATGCCAGCAAGCATCTGATTTGCCGCAAGTATTTTCGGCATGGATCGAGCTGTGACTGCCATGCGTTGGGTGAAGCACCTTCGGTATGTTCAGCGCCGTGATTGCCATACAAGTAACGGGGGGTAAATCCGAGACGAGTCCGGGCATCTTGTAAAGCACGTCCAGTAATGATGCCCAGTGGCCACTGGCAAGACAGCTCGGCCATCAACGCTGCTGTGGATTCAGGCACTTTCGCATCAGCGGGAATCGGCACGATCGGTGCCAGGGTGCCATCCAGGTCGAATAAAAGCACTGTTGGCATGGTCGCCAGACGAGCCATTTCACCCAAGCCGTGAGCGTTCAGTATTCCTGTCATGCAGCAGCTTGCAGGCTGATGTGTGCTGGCAAGTTTTGGCTGGTGGTAACCGGTTTGCCAATCAATTGTTTGCTGCCTGCCCGCACTGCCATGGCATCAGACAACATGCTGGCAGCCCAGCGATACACATTGGCGTACCTGACTTGAAGGCGCAAGGCGCGCATGCGAGCAGATTGTTCTTCAGCAGACATTGTCAAAGCGGCAAACATGGCAGCTGCCACCTGCACAGTCTGATGAGGATTGACAATCAATGCCCTGTGCAGCTCGTGGGCAGCCCCTGCAAACTGGCTCAGTACCAGCACGCCCATCTCGTCGTCTCTGGCAGCCACGAATTCCTTGCTGACCAGATTCATCCCATCATGCAGGCTGCACACAAGGCAAACGTCTGCACTTCGATAAAACGCATCCAGCGACACCCGGTCATAGTGGGAATCAAGCAAAACAACAGGCGCATCTGATGCTGCGCGAAATTTGCAGTTGATTCTTTCGACCTCCCGAAACACCTGACTTCGATAGTCCCTGTATTCTTTGACAGAAGTGCGGGTGGGTGCAGCAATTTGCACAAAACGGACAACGCCCTGCAGATGCGGGTGAATCAGCAGCAAACGCTCAAACGCCTTCAGCCGCTCGATCAGTCCTTTGGTGTAATCAAACCTGTCGACACCAATGATCAGCTTGCCTCGGGAGACAAGCTTCCACTGGGTACAAGCCAGCAGCTGGGCGTGTTGATCAGCACGCGAATTATCGGTTGGTGTTTCTGTTTTAATTTTCGTTTTGGTTTTGGTTTTGATTCCCGACTCTTTATTAACTGGCCAGGCAATTGAAATTGGGTAAGCACGCGCCTGGGTGGTGTGGCCTGAGCTTGCAAGCGCTGGCAATTCACCGCTAACGTGTTTCCCTTGACGTCTGGCCAGTTCCATGAAATTTTGAACGTCCTGGCGCGTTTGAAATCCAGCAATATCGCTTCCCAACAAACCTGCCAGCACCTCTGGCAGCCACGGGCATGCTGCCATTTCTTCTGGACGCCCCCACGGAATATGCCAAAAGCTGACAATGGTTGCATTGGGCAGTCGTGTCCGCAACAACTGCGGAACCAGTGCCAAATGGTAGTCTTGCACCAGCACAACTGGACTGGATCCCCGCGCTTCCTGGACCACTGCATCTGCAAAACGTGTGTTGACGGTGCGGTAACAATCCCAGTCCGCTTGCTTGAACACAGGCTTGACATGCACTGAATGACACAAAGGCCATAACCCGGAATTTGCAAAGCCATCGCAATGTCCCTGTTGTTCCAGCGCATTCAACCAGAGCCGCCGCAGTTGATAGGACCCTGCGCCAACAGGCGCGGGACATCGATCAAAGCTGTCAACCAAATCCCGGTCATACAGACCGTTTCCATGTGCAATCCAAACGCCATCACAGGCCCGAACCACAGGCTCCAGCGCAGTTACCAGGCCACTTGCCGGCTGCAAAAGTTTGATTTGTTTGTCTACAAATTCATGGGTAAATGGCTGCCTGTTTGACACGATGATGACCTGATCCTCCGCCATGGTGGTTGCCATAAATTTACCGAGGAGTTCCTCCGTCCAGAAAACAGGTGGCGTTTGGTGGGGCAATGTTGGCGGACTTGTTGTGCGCTGGCTGACCAACCTGACTGGCGATTCTTTAATCCTTAGCAATGCTGCCAGATGCGGGTCAAATTTCATCAATTTTTGTCTGATTGATCTGTGTGATTTATTCACCAAATTTACTAAAATCAAAGGCGCATTAGCATTCGGTTTACCGCAGAAAAGCAAACAGTTTTTTTGCTGGTTGTGTTTCAGGCAAAACGTAAACCAAACCTGGTTTTTGACCCAACGTGGGCAATATCCAGCGATCAAAAAAATCCGCCGGTACATTGACACACCCATAGGTAATTCGGTTGTCAAAAGGTGTCGGCGATGCAAGCCGCTTGGGCCTCATTTCGTCCGGAGCGGACGGTCGCAATCTGTGCATGGATACAGCGGCGTCGTAATCTATCCAGACAACTGTCTGTCCGGTCAGTGTTTTTCCAGGCTCGGTTTCGAACCGGCCAGCAGGTGTGGTCCGTTCATGTGGCGCGATGGACGAAATAGGGCGGGTGCCAATGCCAGGCACATTCTCATCCCCTTTTGCCTGACCCAGCAAGACCGGAGTCGCCGCCATCAATTTACCTGTTGGTGCATACACACTCAAAGTTGCAGCTTCCTTGTCAATCACTGCAAAAACAAGCCCACGGGTGTCTTTGGCGGCAAAGGCCTGTGCTGCAAAATCCGCGGCACAAGCCAACTGCGTCAACAAAAGAAGCCACACCACGACCATCCGGATCGCAGTGTGGTGGGCTACTTTTATCAGTGAACAACTCGCCATTGTTTCAACCGCACTTGAGTAAACCTTCAGTGCGCCTTGAACACATTACCGATAAACGTTTTGTCCCTGATGGGATTTCCAGGCAGATTCAAGATGGGCCGCATCGCTGTCATCATGCGTGTGAAGTCCCAGCAAAATACCGCCATTTTTCATGCCTTCTTCATATTCTTTGACGCGTTCTTCCGGTATGTTCCACCCCACCAGCGCGCCAATCAAACCCCCACTGGCAGCACCTGCACCCGCACCTGCAATGGCAGCAGCAAGTGGGCCTGCAATCACAAGGCCCAACCCTGGCAGTGCGATGCTGGTGCCTACCGCCGCAACTGCTGCTGCAATAGCGCCAATCGTGCCGCCAATGGCGCCGCCGACACCAGCGCCTTCAGCCGCCTTGTTGCCGAGTTCGGTTTCCTTGCCGGCTGTAGTACCGGTGAAATGGGTCTTGCGCGTTTCGTCTGACATGGCCATGTTGATGTCGTCTGCTTTGTAACCCCGCGCCTGTGCAGCACTGTAAGCCGCTTCGGCACTGGTACGGTCTGGAAACAGGCCCGTTACAAGAGGAGTTGTATTGCTCATAAATTTATCCAATAAATAATTTGTTGCACAGTGCACCATGCACTGCACAACTCAAACACTAAAAAAGCAGACCGAAATTAATTGCGATCCGCACGGGCGGCGCGTGTGGACCGACTGCTGCCGCTCGAACCGCTACCCATGGTGGAGCCGCTACCTGTCGAGCCACTACCCATGGTTGAACCACTGCCTGTTGACCCGCTACCGGTTGAGCCGCTTACCGATGAGCCGCTGCCAGAGGTGCCGCTGCCCGCAGTGGAGCCGCTTCCTGTTGAACCACTGCCAGTTGAGCCACTGCCTGTGGTGGAGCCAGAACCGGACGCGCCAGAGCCAGTTGTTGAGCCGCTGCCCATGGTGGAGCCGCTGCCCGTTGTTCCACTGCTGCCTGAAGTCGTGCCGCCTGACGAACTTGTCGATCCGCCGGTGCCCGAAGTGGCACCCGTTGATGACGAGCCTGTTTGCGCCACAGCAACTACCGATGCGGCAATCAATACAGCACCAGCCAAAACAGAGACGGAGCGTGATGGTAATTTCATAAATATCTTTCAAGTTAAGGTTGGGAAACATCGTCAGATCGCGTGAGCAGCCAAGCGAGACCTGAAGTGCGCAAGCTAAAGTCAATGAACTTTATGTGCTGTGCTTTCCAGGCGGCGTGTGCTGGCATGCCGGCTTGGCGTAGGACAGTGTTTGCAGGATTTGACAGGTGGACCAACACTTTTGGTAGCAAAAGCAACGCAAATAATCTGTTGCGTAAACCTATAGCAAATCAGGCGCTTGAAGCTACTTTTTAAATAGCAGACCACACGATGACTGTCGCCTTTTCAGGCAACATAGCCAATTGCACTTCTTGCCCTGCAGCAACCATGAGGTCGCATTGCAAAAGCGCCTCTGACCCACGCTGCCAGTGGACTGTGACTGCGCGTTCTGCAAGCTTCAAAGTGACTTTGAAGGAGGACCAATCCGCTGGCACACAAGGTGTCAATGACAACAGACCTTGCCTTACTTTGAGCCCAAGCAAACTCTCAAGTGCAGCGCGGTACAGCCATGCAGCAGAGCCTGAATACCAGCTCCAGCCGCCTCTTCCCGTATAGGGTGCAGAGCCATAAATATCTCCCGCTGTTACATAGGGTTCCAGCTCATACAAGGGTCCCCGAGTCGGGTGCTGCGAGCGGTGTGCAGGACTGATAGACCTGAAACTCTCCCACGCTGCCTTTGAATCACCCGTTTGTGCCTGAGCCATCAACGCCCAAACCGCGGCATGGTTGTACTGCCCGCCATTTTCACGCACGCCCGGCGGGTAAGACTGAATATAGCCGGGGTTGTTCAACGACTTTTCCAGC
This sequence comes from Polaromonas sp., assembly GCA_025362315.1. GTDB lineage: Bacteria > Pseudomonadota > Gammaproteobacteria > Burkholderiales > Burkholderiaceae_C > Polaromonas. The sequence goes on along the minus strand of JANYGP010000031.1, from coordinate 18,391 downwards.
GGTGGCGCCAGTAGATGCAAAAGCCCCATGTCATTGGCGCCCTCACTGCTTTTGTCGTTGATGTTGTTGATGTTGGTTTCAGCATTGGTATCGCCAGAGTCGCCAGCAATGCTGGTGCTTCCATCAATGAGTTGCTGCGTCATGGACTGCATGGCACTTTGGATGAATGGTTCTGTCGATGCGCCCGACAGCACAGACCAGGCCTGCGCGATCAGATCAATCCTGCATTCGGTATTGCTAGATGAGCCCAGCGGCGCACCATCGTCAAAAAAAGCACGCCTGAACCATTGCCCGTCCCAGCCATGGGTGTGCAGCGCCTCTATCCAGCCTTGCCTGGCAGTTAACCATTTGTCGGCTCTGACTGATTCGCCACGGGCCTTGGCAATCAGCGCAAAATTTTGCGTGACACTGCACAGGAACCAGGCCAGCCAGACTGATTCGCCCTTGCCTTGATGACCAACACGGTTCATGCCATCGTTCCAGTCGCCAGTCCCCATCAATGGCAAACCATGTACACCGATCGCCAGGCTGCGGTCAATGCTTCGCGCGCAATGTTCATAAACAGTTGCCTGCATCTGACCAACAACCGGCGCAAAGTAAGCGTCTTCTGCCCCAACGGTGATTGCCGGACCTTCAAGAAAGGCAATTTGCGCGTCAAGCAGTGTCGCGTCCCCTGTTACTTCCAGATAATGGTGGCAGGCAAACGGCAACCACAGCAGGTCGTCGCTGAAGTGGGTGCGCACGCCCTCACCGCCGGGTGCATGCCACCAGTGCTGAACATCACCTTCCTCGAATTGGCGTGAGGCGTTCAGCATGATTTGTTCACGCAGCCTCGTGGGTGCAACCACAGCAAAAGCCATACTGTCCTGCAATTGGTCCCGAAAGCCAGACGCTCCACCGGCCTGATAAAACCCGGCTTTGGACCACAGCCGTGAAGAGGCTGTCTGATACAGCAACCACCGGTTGACAAGCGAGTCAAACAAAGGGTCGGGTGTGCTGACCTGTATGTTGTCCAGCAGCCCATTCCAAAAATTTTTTACTTTCTTAAATGACCTGGTTATGTTTTGTTGTGCCCAATTTTTGGCCATCTGCTCAGCCTGAACCGCCTCAGGCGCGTGGCCAATGATGAAGGTGAAACCGAAAATCTCTCCTGGGCCCAGGGTAAAACTGCTGGCCAGTGCGCCACAGGTATCCAGCATACCACCGCTTCGCTGGTTAAAAGTGGCAGGCCAGACAAGTTGTCCAGACAGGGTAAAAAACTCGCTGCGGTCACATGTCCACTGCACCACACCAGGCAAACCTGCCAATGCCAAAAAAGCCGTACTGCCGCCAAATCCTGCGCGGCTTTGTCGCTGCAGGGCCATCACAGCGTCAACACCAGGCACTTTGTAGCCCAACACCGTGCGGCGCGCGGCATGGGTGTCACCCATTTGCCATTCAGCCAATGCCAGTGCGCGCAGTGCACGCGGCCTGCTCCCGTTGTTTCGAAGTTGCACATGAACCAGTTTGACCGCTTCATCACAGTCAGCAAAAAAAACGGTGTGGGTCTCAAGCTCTCCGTAGCTGCATTCAAACGCACTGTATCCCTGGCCATGTCGAACGCGGTGCCTTGGTGAACCCGCAGTTGCTGCACCTGACGCATTGCCGGGCGTCAATGGCAAGAACTGACCGGTGTCAATGTCCTGAAGCGTGAAATGTTCGTGGGTCGGGTCTTCAACAGCATCGTTGCTCCAGGGCGTTATCTGGTGCTGGCGACTGTTGACAGCCCAGGTATACCCGCTTCCAGTTTCAGACACCTGAAAACCAAATGATGGATTTGAAATCACATTGATCCAGGGTCGTGGCGGGCGCTGCCCTGGTCCCACGTCGAAATAAAATTCGCCGGATTCGGCATCAAACTTGCCATTTGGTGTTTTGACCGCTGCAGGCACAGCCAGCTTCTGCGGCACAGGAAATGTTGCAGTTTTTGGCCTGGTTTGGGTTGTCCACAACGCTTTTAAAGCCGCGACCTGGGTCTGGACAGAACGACCATCTGCGATGAACGTTGCGCGGGCAATGGCTGACAGTACGGCCTTTTCCGAAGGCGAAACCTCATGATCCCGCAACAGATAAAAGCCTGCGCTGTCAGTAGGCGGAAAGCTGTGCTGCACTTTCTGGTTGAGCCGGTCGCGCTGCGCAACAATGTCATGTTGCAGCGGGGACAGATATGAGTTTTCCTCGCTGTTGAGCACCACCACATCGGTGGCCATGCCGCCAAAGCTCCACCAGGGTTGTGCACGCAGCAGTGACTGCACCAGGGCCAAACCATCCGTGGAATGAATGCGCACCAGCAATATGGGTTTGTCGCCCGAGATGCCCAAGCGCCATAAATGCCGCTGGTCGACCTGCATTTCGTTTGCCGGGGTGCTGGAACCAGACGCACCTCGGGCGCTGCTATACATCAATGCTGTCGTCAGGTCCTGCAAAGCGGCATTTTCATCCGCATCAATTCCCAGATCACGCAAGCGTACCTGCGCCAGTGTGGCAGCCATTCTGGCAGCGCGCTCAAGATGCATGGGCTGCAGATATTTATCAATCCGCCCAGCCATTTCAGTGGCGTCTGTTGCAGCAGTGGTGGCAAAGCTAAGCCGCGCAACACCGCCCGGGGCAATCCGGACTTTGACACGAAGACAGGCCACTGGGTCGAGCCCGTTAGCCGGGGTAGTGTTCGCTGAAGTGGCTTCAATATCAGCAACCCACTGCTGTGCAACAGCGGGCTGCGCACGGCCGCGATTGCGACCTGAAAAAATGCGGCGGTCTGTGATGCAGTCCATCGAAACAATGTCTGCTTCTGCATGGGCCAAAAAATGCGCAGCCGACAATTCTGCGTCACCCTGCAACCTGGGTCGACGGTTCAGCAGCAATGCCCGCCACGGCGCATGCCATGTGGTGTTGACGAATAAATTGGAAAAGGCCGGGTGCGCCTCATCTGCCCGCGCATCTGCCAGAACGACTTCAAAGCAGGAGATCACGTCATACGTCACCGCAACGCCTAGCAGGTTGGTGACCGCCACAGATCGAAGTTCAGTGTCGTCCTCCGGACTGACCAGCACGGTTGTGCTGACCTGCACATGCGCTGCAGTGGCCTCAAACTGCACCCGATCTGCCATGAAACAGGCGCTGTAACGCCACTGTGGGTGTGGCGCCGGATGCGCAGTGACAGAATAGGAAGTAAGCTCCCCGGCGCTGCGCAAATAAATAAAGCTCCCATAGGCGTCGCGCAGCAGATCGTCACGCCAGCGACTGATGTTGACATTGGCTTGACCCTGTCGCCAACGGCTGACCCCTGCGCCATTGGGCCGCAACGCCACACTGTACCGGCCATTTGACAACAGGTGCGTTGGCTGCCACTGCTCCGCCAGGGGATGAATGGTCCGGGACTGAAAAGCGTCGCTTGACGTACCTTCATCCATGCCCGGTGCGCTGCGCGGGTTGGCACTGCCGACAATTTGCCGGGGGCAACGTTCATGCAGCAGCATGTCATAGGCCGCCACCAGCGGAATCCCAGCAAACCAGCGCTGGGGAGCTTGACTGCACAACACATTGCACAGCGCCACCAGTGCCATGCCCTGATGGTGAGCCATGTAATTTTTGACCACACTGAAGGGTTCTGCGTGCGGCTGGCGTGCAGCGGTAAAGTCCACCGCATCCATGAACCCATATTCGCCCCGCATGTTCAGCAGCTCCAGCCGGCGTAAATTGGCCATCGCTTTTTTCGGCATCAACATGGCAGCCATCAATGTGGCATACGGCGCTATCACCTTGTCGCTGACAGGTGTGCGGCGCAAGGCAAGACGCGGCACGCCAAAAGGCGAATACTGGTAAGCCAGCGAATGGTCCTGTGCAAAATAGGCAGACTCAGATACGCCCCAAGGCAAGCCTTGCGCTGCACCAAATATTTGCTGCTCCATGACACCTGCCAGACTGGACGAATACAGCAGGCCGCGTTCAGGCTCATGCATCACCAGCGAAGGCATCAGATATTCAAACATGGAGCCAGACCAGGACTTGAGCCCTGGCACGATCTTGTGGCGGCCGCCTGATAAAAATGCACGACCCAGAGCTGTCCAGTGACGGCGGGGCACATCACCCTTGGCAATCGCCACGAAGCTGGTCAGCCGTGATTCAGATGCCAGCAGATCGTAATAACTGGTATCCAGAGCGTGCTCATTTACACGAAGCCCGATGTGAAACAAATGGCGTTTGGCATCGTATAGCGCAGAAAAGTTCATGGCCATGCATATTTGCATGCAATCAATGGCCAGGTGTTCGAGCTGCTGCTTTTCAGTCGCTGTGGTGTCAACCTTGGCTGCCAGGCTGCTGCACGCACCGCTGACTGCCAGCAGGTGCCCCGCAAGATTGCCACTGTCTACTGTTGACACATAAGCAGGCTGCAAAACCTGCAGTGTTTCAGTCTGGTACCAATTGAACAGGTGGCCCTCATGCTTGTCCATTTTTTCAACGGTTGCAAGGGTTGCCTGCAAACGCATGATGACATTTGCCGTACTGATCCAGCCGAACTCGCGGGCGCAGGTGACTGACAGCAGGTACATGCCAATGTTGGTTGGCGATGTCCGGTGGGCCAGCACTGGCTCCGTGTCAATCTGTAAATTGTCAGGAGGCAGGTAGTTGTCCTGGGAAGTGATGCATTGCTCGAAAAATCGCCATGTGTCACTGGCAATTTTTGTGAGGTAGGTGCGCTCTTCCGCATCAAGAATTTGCGTCTTTGGCCGGTTGGCTGGCAGGCTGACCCACCAGCTAAAAACAGGCGCCAATGCCCACAATGCGAACAGGGCAGCACCAGCAAATGCATGCGGGCTGTAAATAATCGCCAGCACACACAGCACAAGGCAAACAGCCGAAGTCAACAAATGCTGGCGGACAAAACTTCCGAGTCCGTATTTCGCGGCAGCCTGCGCCTGTGCAGCGGTGGTCCACTGCAGCAAGTGTTTTCGGCTAAAACCCATGCGCCAGACAGCGCGGCCAATAGCGTCAAGCAGCAAAGCAGTCTTTTGAAACAACTGAGTCAACTGCCACGCAGCAGCGCTTACTGACAGGAGCAATTGAGTCAATCCCACATAAAAGAAATGCGCCAGCACAATACCGCGCCTGCTTGGAACAAGACCCGCCAGTGCGCCCAACAAAGGCCCGGCCAAAAATGCAGCCAAAACCATCCACATCGCTTTGTCCAAAGGCATGGCACCTGTAAAAATAACCCACACCAGCAAACCCGTTGATGCTGGCACAACGAGCGAGCGGCGCAAGTTGTCGTACATTTTTACCAGGCCAAGACTGTCGATGCCGTAGTGCCTGCTCTTGAACATCAATGGCAGCAACTGCCAGTCGCCGCGCGCCCACCGGTGCTGTCGGGAATCGTCGACACCCGCATGGTGCGGGTGGTCTTCTTCCAGCACCACATCACTGACAAACGCGCAGCGGCTGATGCTGCCTTCCAGCAAATCATGGCTGAGCACAGTGTCGTCCGGAAAGCGCTGGTCGAGCACAGCATGCACAGCTTTGACATTGAGCAGACCCTTGCCAGTAAATGTGCCCCTGGCAAACAGGTCCTGATACACATCAGACGTGCCATTGCTGTACGGATCAATGCCGCACTGCCCGGCAAACATCGCGTGAAACAGCGAGCGCTCTTTCAGTTGCGGCAACAACGTGACAACGCGCGGCTGCAAAATGCCGTAGCCGCCTGTTATCTGTCTGCTGGCCAGGTCAATGTGCGGGGTATTCAGGGGATGTGCAGCAATCGACACAAGCTCACGCAGGGCTGTGGGTGGCAAGCCGGTGTCGCTGTCCAGTGTCACGATGTATTGAATGCCGCTGGCCAGCTGCATGCCCTCAGCAAAGTAAAAACTGCTTGTGACAGGTGCGGCAGCTTGCTGATTTGTGGCGATCAGTTGCACCAGTGCTTCAAGCTTGCCGCGTTTGCGCTCGTGGCCGATCCATTTGCTCTCTGTACTGCTCCAGGTACGCCCGCGGTGAATCACCAAAAAGCGCGGTGCCTCCTTTTCGGCAGACGGATAAGCCATATTGAGCCGGGCGACCTGCGCCAGAGCGTCTTCAAGAAAGCCGCTGTCCGTTGGTACGCTGGCCTGATCCGCGTCTGCCCAGTCCGAAAGCAGGGCAAACTGGGCATTGACTTCCCGGCTCGCCAGCCAATGCAGACAAAGGCGCTCCGTCAGCGCTTTGATTGAAGTGCTCGAGGTCAGCATGCAAGGCACGACCACCAGCACCCGGTGCTCGGGCGGAATGCCGTTTGCAAAGTCCATTCTTGGCATGGGCCGGATCCGGGTGGATTCTGCAATGACCCGGTAAATCACAGCAGCAACGGCTTCAGACGCAGGCCATGCCAGCAAAGCCACAGCCACCCAGGTCTGCCAATGCCAGTCAGTCAGTGCATGGAGCGGCCTGTTGGCCATGACCACAAGTGCGGCGGTTGCCAGCAGCTGCACAAGCAAATAAAGACGCACACGCCACTGTGGGCTGATGTGCACCGTCGCCAGCTGCTTCAAACGCGCAGGCAAACGGGTGCTTTGATGAGTTGGCGGGTCAACTGGCAACAAATCGCTGATCAAAGCACGGCGCCCGGGACCCAGCAGGTAATAACCGGCTGTATCTTGACCGCTACTGACTGATTGCGTGATGTCGCGCCGGGCTTTGGCAACAACGGCCTGAGCGACAACCAACTCTGGCTGGCCAGAATCACGCGCCAGTTTTTCCAGTGCCTGTGTAATTTGTTGCCGGGTACCTTCGCTTTCCAGCGCAAAGCTTGGCAACTGCCCCAACACTTGCAACGCACTGCTGATAGGCCCGATCAATTCGCTCCATTCAACTTGCCCAATCAGACGCAGGCTGCTGATGATGTTGCTGATGGTCAGGTTGGTAGACACCTGGGCGCTTTGCCCATCGGCAATCAATGCCTGCCCGTTTGCACAGTGCAGCCCAATCCAGTGCGTCAGCAACGCTGTTGATTCGGTGGGCTGGTCAGGAATGCGCTGCCACAGCTGAATTAGAAATCCGCGCTCCAGCCCTCGGTTCCGCATGCCTTCGAGCAATGCTTTCAGGTCATTTTCAGGCAATTCTCCCGGTGCATCCCACACGGCATGCGCCACTTCCCTTGCTGCCTTGCCTTCAGCTATGTAGTCAGCAACACGCCGGAGGTTTTCAAGCAATACAACCCGAAGTGTGGTGGGCAGCGCCCACAATTCACCCAGAGTCAGCTGGTTGACTTCCTGATAAGACTTTAAAAATGCCGTGAAAAGTGCTGGCTCGAGCACACTGTCGGTATGCGCTACGTAGGCCCAGGCGATGCCGTAAACGCGAGGCAATCCTTCGAGCGGCTTGACTGCCAGCTTCGGCAAGTCTGCGTAGTAATTGCGGGGAAGGCCTTCGTTGATTTGCTGAAGCTGAGCCTCGACCAGGTGAAAATTATCAAGTAGCCATTGAGCCGCGGGCGTGACGTACTGGCCATTTTGAGAGATGGTGGCAATATAGTCGTAGGACTGGCGAAGCGCGTGCATGTTTTCCTGCACACGAGGAAAAAACGACAGGCCGTCACCCCAATTTTTGCTGCCGCGAACCAGTTGCGCTTGGGCCAGGCTGTGTCCGTGCTCTTCAAATCGCTGGGTACCAAAAAGCTCAGCACGAATCAGCGGCTCGGGCCCGCTGGTGTTGTTCGTCAGTATTTGCTTTGCGTAAGGGCTTAGGGTTTTCAGCCTGTCAAGAACTGCTGCTTTCACATCGTCAAACGATGTCAACCACAGCCAGCACAATACCAACAAACACACAGGTCGTCACAACATGGCTGAAGACAACTGAACGCGCCAATTCAAAAGCGGCGTGCAGGTTGAAAAACCGGCTGCGCTTGTCAGTGCAGCGGTACATGTGCGAGGCAAGCGCTGCGTTGTCAGTGGATACAAAGTCAACAATGACCTGATGAAAGGATTTGGGAGAGCGTGAAATAGTCATGGTTTTTCCGAATGTGTCAAAAGATTTATCCAGCAATGTGGCACTCACAATTTGCTGACCCATCCCTTGACAAGATCCTACGCACAAACCCTTGGAAGTTGCATCAGACACCGCGGTGAATGGTGTAGGACTGCATCTTGCGTGATGCTGCCAACACAACCTGGTGCTGTTTGTATATGCTATATATTAAATAGCTGCTTGCGCCCGTTTTAATTGGGCTATAGCTACGTTAGCTTAAAATAAACCCGCACATTTGTCGCCGTATCAAAGCATCGCAAAGTTTTTCTCATCAAACAACCAGTAGCTTGAATCTGGTTTTGGATACAAATTTCACGTGGTAATTGCCACACCTTGTAAATCCGGTTTTTTAACGACTGCGTAGCGCTGCAAGGTGGTGGCTCTGGCCTCGTCATGCTTGACAACTGGAAAGGGATAAGTGCTGCCCAGCCCGACTTCTGCCGCCATCAATTCAATCGGTGAGGCGAGCCAGGGCGCGTGGATGGTTTTGCTGGACAGTTTGGCCAGTTCAGGCACATACCGGCGAATGAATTTGCCTTCCGGATCAAACTTTTCGCTTTGACTGGTTGGATTGAAAATTCTGAAATAGGGCTGTGCGTCGCATCCGCTGCTCGATGCCCATTGCCATCCGCCGTTGTTGGATGACAAATCGTAATCATTGAGTTTTTCAGCAAAGTAGCGCTCGCCCAGGCGGTAATCCAGCCCCAGGTCTTTGGTCAAAAAGCTGGCGACCACCATGCGAAGGCGGTTGTGCATGTAGCCAGTCTGGTTGATTTGCGCCATGGCTGCATCCACCAGCGGGTAACCCGTGCGTCCAGTACACCAGGCTGTAAAAAGCGCATTTGCCTCATCACCTTGCAGCCACTGAATTTTGTCGTATTCAGCCTTGAAGGCATTTTGGGTCACATGCGGAAAGTTGGCCAGAATCTGGGCGTAAAAATCACGCCAGATCAACTCACTCAACCAGACAGAAGCACCTTCTTTGTTCAACTCCTGGCCCGCAGCGCGCTGCTGGTGGAGCGCAGCGCTCGCCAATTGCCTGATCGATACCGTGCCAAAGCGCAAATGCACGCTCAGATAACTGGGTCCCTTGACAGCCGGGAAATTGCGCGTGTCGCCATAGTCGTCCATGCGGCTCAAAAAATCTTCAAACAGCTTTGCGCCGCCCGTCGCACCTGTTGGTATGTTCACTTGATGCAAATTGGTTGCCTCAAAACCGATTGCCTCCAACGCAGGAACACCCTGCCGGTGGCTGGCAGGCAGCACAGCCAGCGCGCCTGCGTGCGTGTCAATTGGATAGGGCTTCAGGTAAAACGCATCCAGCTTTTTCAGCCAGGCATTTTTATAGGGTGTGAACACGCTGTAGGGTTTGCTGGAAAGCGACAGAACTTCAGAACGCTCAAATATGACCTGGTCCTTGAAAGTATGAAAGTCTGTGCCCTGGGCCTCCAGCAGCGCCTGAACTTTGGCATCCCGGGCCAACGCTTGGGGCTCATAGTCGTGATTTGCAAACAAAGCGTTGACTTTCAATCGGCTGCAAAGCGCAGGCACCGCATCGCTGGCAACCGCATGCTGCACGATCAGGCCTGCACCACTGATGTTGTGTGCTGCAGCCAGTGTGGTCAGGTGCTGGTCCAGCTCCTTGAGCGCTTCAAAAATAAATTCGACACGGCGGTCGCGCTTGGGCAGACTGTCCAAAATTTCACGGTCATACACAAAAACGCAGTGCAGTTGACGGCAGCTTTTGAGCGCATGGTGCAAGGCGGCATTGTCAAAAGCGCGCAAGTCCCGCCTGAACCACATCAAACCCATGTCGTAATTTTTTTGCATGACGCTGATGGTATCCAAACTGCAGGTGCAACAAGCCCTTGCAAACCAATGCCCACTGTCGCGTAAAATTTGAACATGAATACGGCATCAGATTTAACCAATTTCACGCACCATTTTTTGATTGCCATGCCGGGTCTGCAGGATGACGCTTTTGCAAAAAGCGTGATTTACATGTGTGAACACTCCGAGCGCGGCGCGCTGGGCCTGGTGATCAACAAGCCCAGTGACATCAACCTGAAAAAACTGTTTGAAAAAGTTGAACTGCCGCTGCACCGCGAAGATTTGACCGAAGCGCCTGTGTTTCAAGGCGGTCCTGTACAGACCGAACGCGGCTTTGTTTTGCATGAATCTATTGTGGTTCCCGGCAATGAGTCGGTGTATGCATCCACCATGACCATCCCGGGTGGGTTGGAAATGACCACTTCCAAGGATGTGCTGGAGGCACTGTCGACCGGGTATGGGCCGCGCAAGGTGTTCATTTCTCTGGGGTACTCGTCCTGGGGACAAGGCCAGCTGGAGTCAGAAATTTCAGACAACAGCTGGCTGACAGTGGCAGCTGATCCGGCCGTTATTTTTGACACGCCAGTTGACCAGCGCTATGCAAAGGCACTGATGTTGCTTGGGTTTGAAAGCTGGATGCTGTCGCCTGACGCCGGGCATGCATGACAGTGGGTGCCAGCGCTCCTGCTTCCTTGCTCATGCTCTTGCCCTTGCGCCTGCAAACCTTTTTGGCATTCGATTTTGGAATCAAGCGCACGGGCGTTGCCACCGGCAACCGGCTGACCCGGACTGCCAGCCCCCAACCTACCCTTGCCGCAAACAATGGCCAGCGGCTTCAGGCTGTTGCATTGTGCATTCACGAGTGGCAACCCGATGCGCTGGTTGTGGGCGTACCGTTTCATCCCGACGGCGCTGCACATGAAAACACCGCACGTGCGCAAAAATTTGCGCGCCAGTTGCGCGCCAGATTTGCCTTGCCCGTGTTTGAAGTAGACGAGCGCTACAGCACGACTGAAGCGATTTCTAGCGGTGCAAAAGACGCCGACGCTGCCTCGGCCTGTATCATTCTTGAACAGTTTTTAAGGAGCATTTCCGATGAGTAGCCCGAGTCTGGACGCACTGGATGCGGAAATGCTGTACCTTGATTTGCGCAAAGCCATGCAGCAGCTGCTGGCCAGCTATGCCAGCCATGGCAGTGCCCCGCACCTCGTGGGCATTGCATCAGGGGGCGTGTGGCTGGCCGAACGTTTGCAGGTTGACCTGAAACTTGCTGGCAAAAGCGGCACACTGTCGTCAAGCATGCACCGCGACGATTTTGCCAAGCGTGGGCTGGCCTCCAGCAGCCAGACCCAGCTGCCTTTTGATGTGAACGGCGCGCACCTTGTTGTGGTGGACGATGTGCTGTACACCGGCCGCACATTGCGCGCTGTCATCAATGAACTGTTTGACTATGGCCGCCCTGCCAGCATCAAGCTGTGTGTCCTGGTGGACCGGGGTGGACGCCAGTTGCCGGTGCAGCCTGATATTGCCGTTGCCCGCATCACGCTGGCTGAATCTCAAAGTCTGGCGCTGGCCCGCGCGCCAGATGGCGGCTTCAGTTTTGAAGTCCTGGACAATTCAGCGCAAACAACATAAAGCCAGGGGGATCAACGCGTGCTGTACAAGCGAAATCCTCAACTGAACAAAAACGGTGAGTTGATTCACCTGCTGTCAACCGAAGGGCTGCCCAAGGCGACCTTGTTGCATATTCTGGACACCGCCTCCAGCTTTGTGTCCGTCAGCGACCGTGAGGTCAAGAAAGTCCCGCTGCTTCGCGGCAAAAGCGTTTTTAACCTGTTTTTCGAAAACTCTACCCGGACCCGCACCACGTTTGACATTGCTGCCACCCGGCTCTCGGCCGATGTGATCACGCTGGACATTGCCCGCTCGTCTGCCAGCAAGGGTGAATCACTGCTGGACACCATTGCCAACCTGAGCGCCATGGCAGCAGATATTTTTGTGGTGCGCCACGGCGAGTCGGGTGCGCCCTATTTGATTGCCCAGCATGTCCGTCCCCATGTTCATGTCATCAACGCTGGCGATGGCCGCCATGCGCACCCCACGCAGGCGCTGCTGGACATGTACACCATCCGGCATTACAAAAAAGACTTCACCCAGCTGACAGTTGCCATCGTCGGGGACGTGCTGCACTCCCGTGTGGCACGCTCTGACATCCATGCGCTGAGCACGCTGGGCTGCCCCGAGGTGCGTGTGGTGGGCCCCAAAACACTGGTGCCAGCCGACATGGCGCAAATGGGGGTGCGGGTCTGCAACACGCTGGAAGAAGGCATCCGGGATGCAGACGTCATCATCATGCTGCGCCTGCAAAACGAGCGCATGACAGGTGCGCTGCTGCCCAGCAGCCAGGAGTTTTTCAAAAGCTTTGGCTTGACGGAGGGCAAGCTCAGGCTGGCCAAGCCGGATGCCATCGTCATGCACCCGGGGCCGATCAATCGGGGGGTTGAAATTGACTCGGCAGTGGTTGATGGCGCGCAAAGCGTCATCTTGCCGCAGGTCACGTTTGGCATTGCGGTGCGTATGGCGGTCATGAGCATTGTTGCGGGCAACGAGGCATGACAAGCATGACAAGCATGACAAGCATGAACATACTGATCAAGAATGGCCGCGTGATAGATCCGGCATCCGGATTTGACGCCGTGTGTAATGTTGCAATTGCGGATGGGCGCATTGTGCAGATTGGCCAGATTGGCCTGACTGGCCTGACTGGAGACGGGTTTGCTGCACACAGTGTCATTGATGCTTCGGGCTGCATTGTTGCGCCCGGCCTGATTGATTTGTCGGCCCGGCTGGGCGAACCTGGCCATGAGCACGAGGGCATGCTTCAAAGCGAGCTGGCAGCGGCCGTGGCGGGCGGCATCACCAGCGTGGTGTGCCCGCCGGATACCGACCCTGTGCTGGATGAGCCCGGACTGGTTGAAATGCTCAAGATCCGGGCTGAAAAATTGCATCAGTCGCGTGTGTTTCCCCTCGGCGCATTGACCCGTGGCCTCAAAGGTGAAGCATTGACTGAGATGGCTGAATTGACGCAATCGGGCTGCGTCGCCTTCAGTCAAGCAGAAGTGCCAATTGCCAACACCCTGGTGTTGTTGCGGGCGCTGCAGTACGCAGCCAGCTTTGGCTTTGCCGTGTGGCTGCGCCCACAGGAGTTGCACCTGGGCACCGGTGTGGCAGCCAGCGGGGCCATGGCCACACGGCTGGGCTTGAGCGGCGTGCCGGTGTGCGCTGAAACCATTGCGCTGCACACCATTTTCGAGCTGGTGCGCGCCAGCGGTGCGCGGGTGCATGTTTGCCGGATCAGCAGCGCAGCGGGCGTAGCGCTAATGGCGGCTGCCAAGGCTGAAGGCTTGCCGGTCAGCTGTGATGTCAGCATCAACAGCCTTCATTTGACGGACACCGATATTGGCTACTTTGACAGCCGGATGCGCCTGTGCCCACCGCTTCGCCAGCAACGGGACCGTGACGCCCTGCAGCATGGGCTGGCTGACGGCACCATCGATGCGCTGGTGTCTGACCATACACCTGTCAGTGAGGACGCCAAAACCCTCCCCTTTGCCGAGGCAGAGCCCGGTGCAACTGGCCTGGAGCTGCTGCTGCCTCTGGCCCTGAAATGGGGTGCGGACACCCGCCAGGCTGGTCTGATGCGCGCCCTGCAAGTGCTGACCAGCGGCCCCGCCAAAATACTGGGTGCATCAGCGGGCATTGCAGCCGACGCTCCTGGCCAGTTGATCAAAGGCGGTGTGGCTGACCTGTGCATATTTGACGCTACCGCCCAATGGACACCCGAGCCATCCGTGCTGCGCAGCCAGGGCAAGCACACACCGTTTTCCAGCCACCTGCTGGCAGGCCGGGTGCGTTACACGCTGGTGGGCGGGCGCGTTGCCTTTCGGGCAGGACCGCCCGTTTGAACAATCTGAAAGCTGCGCTCAGGTTGATGCGCGCCATGGCGCACATCCTCAAAGGCTTTTTCATTATCTTGCTGGTGTTTCCCCGCCTGGGCACCGAGCAGCGCCAGATGCATACCCAGGTCTGGTCGCTGGCCATGCTGCGGTGCATTGGCATTGAATTGATTGTCAAGGGCATGCCTGGACTCAACGGCCCCCTGCTGCTGGTAGCCAACCACATGTCCTGGCTGGACATCACAGCTTTGCACGCCGCGCGTTTTTGCCGGTTTGTGTCCAAAGCCGACATCAGGAAATGGCCATTTATCGGCATGCTGGCCAGTGGGATTGGCACGCTGTTCATTGAGCGGGAGTCTCGCCGTGACGTGATGCGCGTGGTGCACCACATGACCAGCAGCCTGCGTTCAGGTGATGTGCTGGGTGTTTTTCCGGAAGGCACCACCAGCGACGGTGCAGGTTTGCTGTCATTTCACGCCAACCTGTTTCAGGCCGCTGTTGCAGCCAACGTGCCAGTCCAGCCAGTTGCCTTTCAATTCACCGACGGTCGCACAGGCCTGCGCAGCACGGTGCCTTGCTATGTGGGCGACGACACACTGGTGGGCTCAGTCTGGCGCACGCTCAAGGCATCTCATATTGCTGTTGTGATCCATTTTGGAGAGCCGCAACTGCCCGCCGGCCGCGACAGGCGGGCACTCGCGCAGGCATTGCACCAAGAAGTGGCAAAACTGCGGCAATTAATATAAAAATATGCCTGCAGCCCAATTAATATAGGCGCAAGCAGCTCATCAATCAGTAGCAAAGTGATCAGTCTGAATAGCTTCACGCGGGAATGTCACCACATGGTCAACTTCAGCACGGATGCCAATCCATTCGCCCAGCGCGTGGTTGTGATGGGACGGCACGTGCGCCATCAGTGATTCGCCAGTTGCCAGTTTCAGGGTGTACAAAAACTCGGACCCGCGAAACGCCTTGCGCATGATTTGCGCTTTGACTGGGGCGTTGTCGTCGTGCACGATGTCATCAGCGCGCAGCAGCACATCGCACAATCCGCCTTCGTAAGCCGCAGGCACTGGGCGTCGCTGCAAATCCGTCAGATCGCCCAGCGCAGTGCTGACCACGATGCCGCCAGCGCGCTGCTCAATGCGCGCTGGCGCGAACACGCCGTGGCCAATAAAGTCCGCCACAAAGCGCGTGGCCGGCCGGTGGTACAGCGCGTAAGCCTCGTCCCACTGGTGAAGCTTGCCGTGTTGCATGACGCCAATGCGGTCGCCAATGGCAAAAGCCTCCATCTGGTCGTGCGTGACAAACAGGGCTGTTGCGCCGGCAGCTTTCAAAATGGTGCGCACTTCATGCGCCAGGCGCTCGCGCAGATCGACATCCAGGTTTGAAAACGGCTCATCGAGCAGCAACAGTCGGGGATTGGGTGCCAGCGCACGGGCCAGCGCCACCCGCTGTTGCTGACCGCCTGAAAGCTCATGCGGGTAGCGCTTGCCAGCCGTCGGCATGCCCACCAGCTCCAGCACCTCCGATACCTTGCGATCCCGCTCCCTGGCGGGCAAGTGTGCAATGCCAAACGCTACATTGCGCGCAACATCCAGGTGCGGGAACAGCGCGTAGTCCTGAAACACCATGCCCAGATGGCGCTCCTCGGCAGGTATGTGCATATCAGGGCTGCTGATGACCTGGGGCCCGAGTTCAATGCGGCCCGTGCTGGCACGCTCCAGCCCGGCGACTGCGCGCAGCAACGTGGTTTTGCCGCACCCGGAAGGGCCAATCAAAACGCCGATTTCGCCAGCCTGCAAGCTGAAGGTAACGTCGAGCACGGCGGCTTCACGCCGGCCAGCGTAATGAACGGTCAAATGGCTGATGGTGAGGAACATTGTGGTGATTGTAAATACTTACAATTCGTATTTGCATCGAAACTGCATTTCATCAAAACCCATGCGCCGCCGTCCTTTTTTCCCTGCCTTGTTGCTGCTGTCGGTTGCCATCCTGATGCTGCCGGTGGTCAGTGTCATGGCGTCCTGGCTCCAGTTTGACGGGCCAGCACTTGCAGTGCTGCGAGAGATGGCGCTCACGGTTTTGCCTGATTACGCCTTGACCTCGATGCTGCTGTGCGTCAGCGTGGGTCTGGGTGTGGCAGCCCTTGGCATTTTGACAGCCAGCGCTGTTGCGCTGTTTGATTTCAGGGGACGCCGGTTTTTTGAATGGGCGCTGTTGTTGCCACTGGCCATGCCTGCCTATGTGGTGGCCTACGCCTACACTGACTTTTTGCAATACGCCGGGCCGCTTCAAAGCTGGGCAAGAACGGCATTTGGCATGCAAGGCAAATTGTTGCCTGATGTTCGCAGCCTGGGGGGTGCCGTGCTGGTGTTCACAGTCACGCTTTACCCTTATGTGTACCTGCTTGCCAGAGCCGCGCTGGCCGAGCGTGCCGTGCATTTGATGGAAGCCGCCCGCCTGCTGGGCGCGCCCCTGTCCCGCCGCATACGCGCCGTCGCGTTGCCGCTGGCCCGCCCTGCAGTGGCAGCAGGCGTGGCACTGGCCCTGATGGAAACACTGGCAGACTACGGCGTTGCCAGTTATTTTGGCATCCAGACATTGACAGCAGGCATCTACAAAGCATGGCTGTCGATGGACAATCGGATTGCTGCAGCCCAGCTGGCGACAGTGCTTTTGCTGGTGGTGGCTGGGTTGCTCAAGGCAGAGCAGGCCGCACAAAAGCGGATGCGCTTTGCCAGCAGCCGGGGCGGTGCACTCAATGCCGCGGACGCCTCGCCTGCGCTGCTGACAGGCCGGCACGCCTGCCTGGCCTGGCTGGTCTGTGCTGTACCTGTTGCCCTGGGTTTTGTATTGCCCGTGCTCTTCATGCTGCGCCCGCTGGTGCAGGACTGGGGAACATTGCCATGGGCCCGGTTTGCCAGCTGGACCTTTAGCAGTCTGACTTTGGCTTTGTCAAGTGCGGGGCTGGCGACTGGGCTGGCACTGGCGCTGGCATTTGCCTTGCGCAGCCGGCCCTCGGCGCTGACGCGCGGGGCCGTGCAACTGGCAAGTCTGGGCTACGCCATCCCCGGCGCAGTCATTGTGGTGGGTCTGCTGGTGCCTGTGGGCTGGCTGCAAAATGCAGCGCCCGACATGAAAGCGGGTTACTGGGTCACGGCAACTGTGCTGGGGATCATCTGGGCGTATCTGGTGCGTTTCAGTGCCGTGGCATTGCAATCGGTGCAAAGCGGCTACACCCGCATCTCCCACAATCTGGACGACAGCGCACGCATATTGGGCGTGACCGGAGTGAGTCTGCTCAAGCGGGTGCACTGGCCACTGCTCAAACGCTCGGTGGTGGTGGCTGGCCTGCTGGTGTTTGTCGACGTGATGAAAGAGCTGCCCGCCACGCTGGTACTGCGGCCTTTCAACAGCGACACGCTGGCTGTGGTGACGTACCAGCTGGCGCGAGATGAGCGTTTGGGCGAAGCAGCATTGCCCGCGCTGGCGCTGGTGCTGGTGGGGCTGCTGCCAGTCGCCCTGTTGAGCCGCACGCTTCGGCAAAAATGACGCTGCTGCATCAATTTTCTTGAAATTCCTTTGCTTTGCTATTTAATAGATAGCTGTTAACGCCCGTATTATGCTGGCTCTAGTAACAATCTTTGCTTGATATTCAACGTTCTGTTCGTTCGTAGGCATGAGCCTACATCCTCGGAATGTGGGCGCCTACCGCTTTTCGATTCAACTCAATTTACTGTATCAATTAATCAGCAGTTGCTGATGATCACGCAAGGACCAGTGATAAATCAGTCCTTGAATCCGATAAAACGTAGAAACAGGTGAAAGACAAGCAACATGAACAAAGAAACAGTCCAAGGCAACTGGATGCAGTTCAAAGGCAAGGTTCAAGAGCAATGGGGCAAGCTGACAGATGACGACCTGGACGTTATTGCCGGCAAGCGCGACCAGTTGCTCGGGAAGATCAAGGAGCGCCACGGCATGACCCACGATGAAGCTGAAAAACAGCTTGCCGACTGGCACGGAAAAAACCCCACCAACTTTTTTGAACGCTATTGATTGATTTTGAAAGAAACACCATGAAAATTCGACTTCTCGTACTCTCGATGGCCTTTGCTTCGGCTTTTACAGGTGCGGCCATCGCCATGACCAAGGCTGAATACAACACCCAGAAAGACACGATCAAAACCCAGTACAAAGCGGCGAAGGACAAATGCGATGACCTGAAAGCCAACGCCAAAGACGTGTGCGTGCTGCAAGCCAAAGGCACTGACAAAGTTGCCAGAGCAGAGCTGGAGGCTCAATACGAGCCCAGCGCCCGACACACACAAAAAGCGGCCATGGTCAAAGGCGACGCCGCCTACGATGTCGCCAGGGAAAAATGTGACGATTTGTCCGGCAATGCCAAGGACGTATGCATCAAGGATGCCAAGGTGGCACACACCCAGGCCAAAAACGAAGCCAAGATGTCCAAGGTGTCTACCACCAGCAGCAGCACAGCAACCAACCAGGTGGCTGACGTGAAAAAAGACGCCATGGCTGATGAACGGCAGGCCTTGTACAAA
>JANYGP010000012.1 GCA_025362315.1 Polaromonas sp. | reverse complement strand
GGCCGAGGTGCCCAATGCGAACGCGGCAGCGGCAACAAAAATGAGGGAAGTGAGGCGTGTCTTCATATCGCGATAATAGCTGGATGACCTCATCAGACCCGACTGCCCCGCCACCGGTTGCATCGACGACCACCGTTAGCGCGACTGCCGCAAAACCGGGCTGGATTGCCGCTTTCAACGTCTATCTGGAGCCACCCTCGTTGCGCATGCTGGCACTCGGTTTTTCTGCGGGGTTGCCGCTGCTTCTGGTGCTGGGAACGCTGAGCTTCTGGCTGCGCGAGGCAGGTGTCAATCGCTCGACCATTGGATATTTGTCGTGGGTGGGTCTGGCGTACGGATTCAAATGGTGCTGGGCACCGCTGGTGGACCGCCTGCCGATTCCGCTGCTGACGCGCCTGTTGGGGCGTCGTCGTAGCTGGCTGCTGCTGTCGCAGCTGATGGTCGTCTGCGGGCTGGTGGGCATGGCGTTTTCTGACCCGAAAATCGCGTTGATGCCGATTGTCTGGTTTGCGCTTTTGGCAGCGTTCGGCTCGGCCACGCAGGACATCGCGCTGGACGCGTTTCGTATTGAATCCGCCGATGTTGATCGGCAGGCTGCGCTGGCAGCGGCCTATCAAACCGGCTATCGCCTGGCGATGATCTGGGCCGGGGCGGGCGTGCTGTGGATCGCGGCGCGCGCGGAGGTGGCTAACCCCGCGAACTACGATCCCAACAGCTGGCGCGTGGCGTATCTGGTCATGGCGGGCTCAATGATCGTCGGATTCGTCACCGTGATGTTCACCAATGAGCCTGCTGCCCGCCCCTACGCGCCGTCGAGGAACATGGGCGAATGGCTGCAAACGGCCCTGATTGATCCCTTCGCGGATTTCTTCAAACGTTATGGCTGGAACGCGTTGCTGGTGCTCGCGCTGATCGCCACCTACCGCGTCAGCGATATCGTGATGGGCATCATGGCCAACCCGTTTTATGTGGACATGGGCTACACCAAAGACGAGGTGGCGGCGGTGACCAAGATCTATGGCGTCATCATGACATTGGTCGGTGCATTCGTCGGTGGCGTGCTGGCCATGCGCTTTGGCGTGATGCGCGTGCTGATGCTGGGCGCTGTGCTGTCCGCTGCCAGCAACCTGCTGTTTGCCTGGCTGGGAACGCGGGGCCACGATGTGTGGGCGCTCACGTTTGTGATCTCGGCCGACAATTTGTCCAGCGGCATTGCGTCGGCGGCGTTCATTGCCTATTTGTCCAGCCTGACCAACGTCAATTATTCAGCCACGCAATACGCGCTGTTCAGCTCCATGATGCTGCTGTTGCCAAAGTTCCTGGCCGGCTACTCGGGCAAGTATGTCGATGCGTTTGGCTACAGCAATTTTTTTACCGCAACGGCTTTGCTGGGCTTGCCGGTGCTGGTGCTGGTTTGGCTGGCATCGCGCATGCAGCCGGCAAAATAAAAGCAAAAGCCAGGCGGGCAACTTTGCATTTGCTTTACTTTGTCTTTACCCAAGCGACAAATCTGCTTGATACCTAACCGTGAGGATGCGCACATGGCCCAGCAGCAATTGCTCATGATTGAGGACGACAGCCGCCTAGCTGTGATGGTGGGTGAGTATTTGCGCCAGTCGGGTTATGGTTTTACGCATGCCGTCGATGGTGAAAGTGGGCTGGCTGCGCTGCAGGCATCTCAGGCCGATCTGGTGATTCTGGATTTGATGCTGCCGGGCATCGACGGGCTGGAGGTGTGCCGCCGCCTGAAGGTTTTGTACCCGGCCATTGCCGTGCTGATGCTGACGGCCAAAGGCGACCCGATGGACCGGATTGTGGGGCTGGAAATGGGGGCCGATGACTACCTGCCCAAACCGTTTGAGCCGCGCGAATTGCTGGCCCGCATTCGGGCTGTGTTGCGCCGCTCGGGCGACGACGCCAGCAGCGGCAGTGGGCAGAAAAGCCTGCAGTTTGGCTCGCTGGAGATCGACCGGGATTCGCGCATGGTCTGTGTTGCGGGCAAACCCTGCGAGCTGACGTCTTACCAGTTTGACCTGCTGTTTGCCCTGGCCGAACGGGCAGGGCGCGTGCTCACCCGGGACCAGATCATGGAGGCGGTGCGGGGCCGCGAGCTGGAGGCCTTTGACCGCTCCATTGATGTGCACATGGGGCGCATTCGCCACGCCATTGAAGTCGATGCCAAAGAGCCCAAGCGCATCCTCACGGTGCGGGGTGTGGGCTATGTTTTTGCCAAACAGCAAGATTGACAGCCAGCGCATGTGGCCGCGTTTGACCTCCCGGCTGTATGTGCGCATCTGGCTGGCTGTTGTGGCGACGGTGGTGGTGTTCAGTTTTGCAGCGGCTGGCATCTGGCACATGACACGCGAGCCCCGGGAGCCGCCAATGCGCGATATTGTGGTGCGCAACAAGGCTGGCAACACCATTGGCACTGCGCAGACCAAGCCTGGCCGCAAGGCAGGCGAACTGGAGTTTGATGTGCTGACCAGCGACGGCCAGGCGCTGAACCTGATGTTGCCACGACCCGCGCGGCCTGTCGGCACAGGCCCGCAAGGCCGTCCGTTTTTGGGCTTTGGTTTTGGCTGGATGCTGGCGCTGGTGGGCCTGGCAGTGGCGCTGGGCAGCTACCCGGTCATCCGGCGGCTGACCATGCGGCTGGAAGCACTGCAACGCGGTGTAGAGCTGTGGGGCGCAGGCAATTTGTCTACCCGATTGAATGCAGACGGTCAGGATGAAGTGGCTTTTTTGGCGGCGCGTTTCAACCACGCTGCCCAGCGCATTGAAACGCTGATGAATTCGCACAAATCATTGCTGGCAAATGCATCGCATGAATTGCGCTCGCCCCTGACGCGCATCCGCATGAGTCTGGAGCTGATGGGTGGTGACGCGGCATTGCCAGGGCGTGTTGAAATCTTGCGCAGCATTGCCGAGCTGGACCAGCTGATTGACGAAATTTTGCTGGCCAGCCGGCTGGACGCCACGCACAGTGATGCGGAGCCATTTGAGTCCGTTGACCTGACCGGGCTGGCGGCTGAAGAGTGCGCCAAAGCGCATACGGAAATGGGCGCATCCGTGTCAGGGCAAAGCCTGGTTTTGCAGGGTTCGCCGCGCTTGCTGCGGCGGCTGATTCGCAATCTGCTGGAAAACGCCAGACGTTATGGGCAAGGCGAAGTCATGTTGGAGCTGACACAAAGGCGCATTGACCGGCAAGACCTGGCCATCATCGCGGTACATGACCGTGGACCAGGCGTTCCTGAAGCGCTGCGCGGCCAGATTTTTGAGCCGTTTTACCGCCTGCCGGGTGCCAGCGAAATTCAGGGCGGCGTCGGCCTGGGGTTGGCGCTGGCCAGGTCCATTGCCCAGCGTCATAACGGGCGCATCCGCTGCGAGGCCAGAGCGGGCGGCGGCGCAACTTTTGTAGTGGAAATTCCAGTCATTCAGGCATCTCAATTGCTGGGTTGACTTTGCTCGCCTGCCGCAGCAGGCAATGCTGCGCGTGAATTTGGGGAAGCTGGATTTGGCACTTTTCAATCACGTCCTACTCACTTCCTACTCACTTCCTATCCACGTCCTACCCACCTCTCATTCATTTCACCCGCTTGCCTACGGCAGCTGGCTGGCCTCTCCCACATTTTTAAATAGCCGCCCCAACCAGAATAAAACTTCGGTTGATGTTCCGGTTGATGTCATCGACCGCCCCGTCGGTTCGACTTTTATTGCCGCCGCGCTCTGCATCCATTTCATGCTGTGTGGTGGGACATCAATGATTTTTGACGCAGATCCCGTTCATCCCGACGACACAGGAATTTTTTATGTCTCATACACTTTCATCGTTTCGTTTCAAGCACAAGCCAGCTGACAGCAGCGGACCGCTACAGGCAAGTCAGCAGGGACCATTGAACCGACTGTTGTTGACCGCTGCTGTCGGCGTACTGGGTGCCATTAGCGGATGTGGTGGTGACTCAAGCGTGCTATCACCATCAGGCTCTGGCGCCAGCGGCATGGTGTCCAACACGGATCCGGCAGGTGTTGCCGCATCCACATCGCAATCTGTGCCCAACGCACGCATGCAGGCCGTGCTGGACCAGCTTGCTGCGCTGGGTGCCAAGCCGCTTGAGACCTTGACAACAGCACAGGCCAGGACGCAGCCTGGACCCCCTGACGCTGTGAAGGCACTGCTGGCCAAGGAAGGCAAAAGCACTGCTCCGGAGGCGGTTGGCAGTGTGGTGGACACCACATTTGCCGGCCCTGCCGGACCGGTGCCCATCACCATTTACACGCCCGCCGGCCCTGGCCCTTTTCCGGCGGCGCTGTACATCCATGGCGGCGGCTGGGTGATCGGCAGCCGCCAGGCTTATGACAGCTCGGCCCGGGCGCTGACCAATGCAGCCGGGGCCGTGATTGTGTCAACCGACTACCGCCTGGCACCTGAAAACCGGTTCACCGCTGCGCATGACGACACGTTTGCAGCGTACCAATGGGTTCGTGCCAATGCCCGGCAACTCAATGGCGATCCGGCCCGGGTGGCGGTGATTGGCGAAAGCGCTGGTGGCAACATGGCTGCCTCCATCACGCTGCGGGCGCGGGCGCAAAACGTCCCATTGCCTGTGTATCAGGTGCTGATTTACCCAGTCACCAATGACGCTTTCGACACACCTTCAGAGCAGGTCAACCAGAACACAGCACCGCTGAGCACCAAAGGCCTGCAGTGGTTTTATGAGCGCTACCTGAACAGTCCCGCTGACGGCAACAACACGCTGTTTTCAGTGTTGCGCGCAGACTTTCAAGGCTTGCCACCCGCCACAGTGATCACTGCCGACATTGATCCGCTCCGCTCTGAAGGTGCCGCCTACGCGCAAAAACTGATTGCTGCGGGCGTTCGGGTTGACTATCGCAATTACCCCGGCGTCACGCATGAATTTTTTGGCATGGGTGCCGTGCTGGACGATGCAAAGCAGGCGGTGAACCAAGCCGCGCAGGGCTTGCGCCGTGCGTTTGGGAATCAGATAGCTGCCTGAAGATGTCTGATGGCTGCCGCCTAAAGTTGCTTATCCAGTCATACAGAAATCGAAGTCAATCACGGTAAAAATTGACTGGCAATCCAGGCACATCAACCCGCATTGAAAACACACAGCCTGACTGTGGGTAGAGCGCCAGCTCGACATCGCTTCGCTGGTAGCGTGCGGTAGTGACATACAGCGTTTTCAGATCATTGCCGCCAAAGCATGGCATGGTGGGGCACTGGGCTGGCAAGGCAATGCTGGCCAGCTCAAAGCCTGCGGGCGATAACTTGCAAACACGTGCGCCTTCAAACATGGCGATGTAATAGTTGCCTTCGGCATCCACGGCAGCACCGTCCGGGCGGCCGCCATAACTTTGGTAGCCGTCCTTGCCAAATTGCCAGCCAGCGGGCTTTGCATTCCACTGCCTGAAAACCCGCTCGCCGCTCAATGCGTTTGTCTCGGCATGCCAGTCCCAGGCACGCACAGTGTGTGTCGGTGTATCGGCCCAGTAAAGTGTTTTGGCATCGGGTGACCAGGCCAGCCCGTTGGCGATGGTGGCGTTGCTGATTTTGGCTTCAAGTGCTTTGCCATTGAATGTAAAAAGCTGGGCGCTGGCCGAGGTGCGCGGCTCAAACATGGTGCCGGCCCAAAAGCGCCCGGTCGGGTCGGCCTTGCCGTCGTTGAATCGCGTCGTGTTCGTGTCATGCTGGGCTGCTGCCAGTTTGACCAAATCGCCACCCCAGGTTGCAGCGCGGTAAATACCGTCACGCAAAGCGATGACGAAACCACCGGATTGAGCGGGCGCAATGCAGCCGGGCTCACTTGGCATGGCCCAGCTCTCAACACTGCCCATAAAAACATTGCAGCGGATAATTTGTCTGCCAGGAATGTCAACCCAGTAAAGCTGCTGCTCCTGGGGGTGCCAGAACGGCGATTCTCCCAATTGAAAAGTTTGCGGGGTAAGGGCTTGCCAGGTCATGGTTTGGTGCTTTGCTTTATTTTCAATGCAGATTGATTGTTCAGAAAGCAAGTTTAGAGTCTTTGGGCCTGATTTTTTGGAAAGTATGACTGCTATTTATTCAGGAGCAGCCAGCGCATGTATTCAATGGGCTAGAAGCCTCTTTTTCAAAATTACAGTATGGAGCACCCTCGAAAACTTGTAGAAACCGTCATATCCGCAAAGGTCGGTATCCAGACCAGTGCAAAAGTCAATTCTTGCATTTGGATTGAACTGAATTCCCTCTGTTGCGGGAATGTCGGAATGACACAGCTAAGCGGGCGCATAAAACAGATTTTTTGCTATGTAATCAGGAGCTGTTCACGCCGGTTATATTGAAGCTACAGGTCTGTTTAGCATCCAAAAATGATAAAAAAACCCGCTGACTCTGCAGTCAGCGGGCTTTTTGAAAACTCTAAAAATCGATCAGCGGTTGTAAGCGGTCTCGCCGTGCGATGTGATGTCCAGGCCTTCGCGCTCGTCCTCTTCATTGACTCGCAGGCCGATGGTCAGGTCCACAATTTTGTAAGCGACAAATGACACCACACCGGACCACACAATGGTGATCAGCACGGCCTTGGCCTGAATCCAGACCTGGCTGGCGATGGAGTAGTCAGCAGTCGTCACCATGGTGGCTGTTACCCAGTCGCCCACGGAGCTGGGGCCGCCAAGCGCTGGCGAATTGAACACGCCTGTCAGCAGCGCACCCACAATGCCGCCGATGCCATGGACACCAAACACATCCAGTGAGTCGTCAGCGCCCAGCATTTTCTTCAGGCCATTGACACCCCACAGGCAGGTAAAACCAGCCACCAAACCAATGACCAGACCGCCGCCGATGCCAACATTGCCCGCTGCTGGCGTGATGGCCACCAACCCTGCAACGCAACCTGAAGCCGCGCCCAGCATCGAAGCCTTGCCGCGCATCAGCGTTTCGCCCACGCACCACGCCAACACAGCCGCAGCCGCAGCGCCCAGGGTGTTGACAAAAGCCAGTGCTGCAAAGCCATTGGCTTCCAGTGCCGAGCCAGCGTTGAAGCCAAACCAGCCTACCCACAGCAAGGCAGCGCCGACCATCGTCAGTGTCAGACTGTGCGGGGCCATGGCTTCCTTGCCATACCCAATCCGCTTGCCAATCACGTAAGCGCCAATCAGGCCGGCCATTGCTGCATTGATGTGCACCACGGTGCCACCTGCAAAGTCCAGAGCGCCTGACTGCCAGATGTAGCCAGCTTTGGCGTTCATCGCGTCAACCACTTCCTTGCCTGTGTAGGCGTCAGGGCCCATCCAGAACCAGACCATGTGGGCAATTGGCAAATAGCTGAACGTGAACCACAGCGCCATGAAAAGCAGCACCGCTGAAAACTTGATGCGCTCTGCAAATGCACCCACGATCAGGCAGCAGGTGATACCAGCAAAGGTTGCCTGAAACGCTGCGAACACGATTTCAGGAATGACCACGCCTTTGCTGAAGGTGGCTGAAGTGGCAAATGTGCCTGCGACGTTGTCCCAGATGCCTTTCATGAACAGTCGGTCAAATCCGCCAAAAAACGCATTGCCTTCGGTGAATGCCAGGCTGTAACCGTAGATGAACCACAGCACCACCACCATTGAAAAGGTCACCATGATCTGCATCAGCACTGACAGCATGTTTTTGCTGCGCACCAGGCCGCCGTAAAACAACGCCAAGCCTGGGATCGTCATCAAAATGACCAGCAGGGTTGACACCATCATCCAGGTCGTGTCACCTTTGTTGGGCACCGGTGCAGGTGGTGCAGATGCAGCTGCTGCCGGGGCGGTGGCTGCCGGGGCCGCTGCAGCAGGTGCAGTGGCCGCAACGCCAGGCGCAGCGGACGCTGCATCTGCTGGCTTGGCTGCGGATGCAGATGCAGTCGCTTCTGGTGCCGACACAGGTGCTGAAGCGGTTGCCGATGCTGGCGTTTGTGCCGCAACAATGGCACCAACAGCTAAAAGGCCAAATCCCAGAATCAGGGATGCGAGTATTTTTTTCATGTCTGTTTTTCTTTCAAGGAAGGCGGTAAAAAGGCTGCACGGCTTGCGCCTTACAGAGCTTCCTTGCCAGTTTCACCGGTGCGGATGCGAACCACCTGCTCCAGGTTGTAGACAAAGATTTTTCCGTCGCCAATCTTGCCGGTACGGGCTGCGGCTTCTACAGCTTCAATCACCCGGTCAACCATGTCGTCGGCCACAGCTGCTTCAATTTTGACTTTGGGCAGAAAATCCACCACGTATTCAGCCCCACGGTACAGCTCGGTGTGGCCTTTTTGGCGACCGAAGCCCTTGACTTCGGTCACTGTGATGCCTTGCACACCGATACCAGAGAGCGCTTCTCGCACCTCGTCAAGCTTGAACGGTTTGATGATGGCTGTGACGAGTTTCATGAGTTCTCCTGGTACTTATTGGGTGCTGGTAGATGTTGCTGGTCGCGATTAGAAGCTGTATTTCAGGCCAACAACGACGGTGCTTTTGCCCAGATCCTTGTTGTTGCTGTCGCGGTAGAAAGTGCCTGCGCCTTTTTTGGTTGTGGTCCCAACCAATGCGCCTGTGGCCGACAAACCATTGCCAAAATCTTTTGCCAGCGTGACTGAGTAGTCTGTGTAATCACCCAAACCATTTTGACCGCGGACGTTTTGACGACCAATGTGAGGTGTCACCGTGAAACCACTGCCCACATCAAAATTGGCGCTCAGGTCAAAGTACTGGCTGCCTGAGCTGTTCAAAAAGCCCAGGAAGTTGCCAGTGCTGCGGCTGTATTTGGCAGAGAACATGTTGTACGTCAGGGCACCATAAAACTCGGTGGTGTTGGCGTTGGAAACAGAGCCAGCACCGCGTGTTTCAGCTGCGCCCGAGTTGTTGCCCGGGTAGATGTAAGTGATCAGGCCGAGGTCATAACCCAATTCTTTGGTGATGCTGCCTTTGTATCCGCCAAACAAATCCAGTTCATAGCTGCCTTTGGTGGCATTGTTGAAGTCTTTGATCCAGTTCACGTTGGAGCCAAAAGCACCCAGGTAAAAACCGTTTTTGTGCGTGAAGTCGGCTGTCAGTTGCAGTGCTGGTTTGAAAGCGGTTTGTGCAATGCCGCGAAAACGGTAGTCGGTGACTACACCGGCGCTGTAGGCCAATGTGTAGTCTGGCTCTGGTGCTTTGGTTTGTGCAAAGCTGGCTGTTGATGCCAGCATGGCGAGCATAGCGGCTGCTTTGAGGGGGGTGAATTTCATGTTTTCTCCATTGGATGTTCAAAAAAAAGCTGTGGGTTGCTGTCAGTCGCTCATCGAGCAAGATGGGTCGCGCCAAAAAAGTTTAGCATTTACTGTGCCAAGCGATCACGACTGTGTGACAAAGCGCGTCCACGGTTAAATAGGGTGTCGCGTTAAGCATGAAGTACTTCTCGGTGCGCTCTGAAATGGTGCACTTATTTAAAAATGCACTCTTTTAATGCGCTTTATGCAGGAAAATATTCATGAGCCTTTCTATCGTTAACAGCCGGGCATTGCTGGGGCTCGATGCGCGGCCGGTTTGCGTGGAAGTGCATTTGGCCAATGGCCTGCCCAGCTTTATGCTGGTCGGTTTGGCTGAAACAGAAGTCAAAGAAGCGCGTGAGCGTGTGCGCTCGGCCATTCAGAACACGGGGCTGGAGTTTCCCGGCAACAAACGCATCACGGTCAATCTGGCACCGGCTGATCTACCCAAGGATTCAGGACGGTTTGACTTGCCGATTGCGCTGGGCATTTTGGCAGCCAGTGGGCAAATCGACGCCAAAAAAATGCAGGGTTTTGAATTTGCGGGTGAATTGTCTTTGGGCGGCGAATTGCGGGCCGTACGGGGCGCGCTAGCCATGAGCCTGGCGTTGGCAAGCCAGACCAGCAATGCCGTACCCAAGCTGGTGCTGCCCGAAAGCAGTGCCCAGGAAGCGGGCCTGGTGCCCGGCGCTGAAATCTACCAGGCGCACCATTTGCTTGACGTGGTGCGGCAATTTTTACCGGGCGATGGCGTGCCTGATGTGCTGGATGGCTGGCAGCGCGTGGTGCCGGCACCGCGAAGCATTTCAACAAGTTATGCCGACATGGCCGACGTCAAGGGCCAGATTGCAGCCCGTCGTGCGCTGGAAATCGCAGCTGCCGGTGGGCACAGCATGCTGATGATGGGCGCGCCAGGCTCGGGCAAGTCAATGCTGGCCCAGCGCTTTGCAGGCTTGCTGCCTGACATGACGACGCAAGAGGCGCTTGAAAGCGCGGCTGTTGCGTCGCTGACCGGCAGGTTTAGTCTGGACAGCTGGGCCGTGCGTCCAACTTGCTCGCCGCATCACACTGCCAGTGCTGTTGCATTGGTAGGTGGTGGTTCGCCGCCGCGTCCGGGCGAAATTTCACTGGCCCATCAGGGCGTGCTGTTTCTGGACGAATTGCCAGAGTTTCCTCGTGCAGCACTTGAAGCGCTGCGTGAGCCGCTGGAGTCTGGCACCATCACGATCTCGCGTGCTGCGCACCGGGCCGAGTTTCCGGCGCGTTTTCAGTTGATTGCTGCAATGAACCCATGCCCGTGTGGTTATTTGGGCTCCAGCCTGCGCGCTTGCCGCTGCTCGCCCGACCAGGTGGCGCGCTACCAGGGCAAGCTGAGCGGCCCGCTGCTGGACCGGATTGATTTGCATGTTGAAGTCGGCGCTCTGGCAGCCGAGGAATTGATCAACACGCCACCCGGCGAGAGCACAGCATCAATTCGCGTGCGGGTTGCCACCGCACGGGATCGTGCCATTGCGCGGCAGGGCCATACCAACCAGGCACTGGAAGGCAAAGCCATTGACGAGCAATGCAAACTCGACGATGCTGCGGCAAAATTTTTGAACACAGCTGCAGCACGCCTGGGTTGGTCAGGCCGCAGCATTCACCGCTGCCTGAAAGTGGCCCGCACCATTGCTGACTTGGCGGGTGCTGCCAAAGTGCAGGTGACACATGTGGCAGAGGCGGTGCAGTACCGCCGGGCATTAAAAGCACATTGACCCATTAAGGTAAATAGTCGATGAAGATTTATTGCGTCTGGTACACCGGCTGACTCTGCTGATTGGTCCGCTGCACTACAGGTGCTGGTGCGTTGTACACACCGCCATCGCGGCTGCGAATGCTGGAACCATCAACCGTGACCTTGCTGCCCACAGAAGGTGCCTGGGCGACTTCTATGGTGCGGCGTGAGCCGTCGTCCATGCGCACACCGACCTGGTAG
>JANYGP010000008.1 GCA_025362315.1 Polaromonas sp. | reverse complement strand
ACGACGCTCGGTCGCACTGCCGTACTTGCCGTAGTCGTAGTTGATCATCTTGGCTTTTTTCACATCTGGCATGCGCGGGTCGAGCTTGGCTTGCATGTTCGATGGAATCTGAAACTGCTTGGCTGCCACGCCTAACTCTTGCGCAGCAGCCGTGAGCGCAAATTCATAAAACTTTTTGGCTGCATCCAAATTGCGCGCATCTTTGACGATGCTCATAGAGCCAATTTCTGCGCCTGTGCCTTCGCAGGGGAAGACGGCAACCACAGGGAAACCATTGGCCGCTTCGACTGGCGCTTCGTGCGCAAATGCCACCCCAATCACGCTTTCGCCGCGCGCCGTATTCTTTATCGGTGCAGCGCCTGATCGGGTGTATTGACTGATATTTTTATGCAGAGCCTTCATGTAGTCGAAGGCTTGGTTTTCGCCCATCAACTGAACGAGTGTGGCGATTTGGGTGTAAGCCGTGCCTGAAGTGTTGGGGTTTGGGGATTGAATATCACCTTTGTAAATCGGATTGAGCAAGTCCTTCCAGCACGCAGGTGCAGGCAACTTTTTCTTTGCAAGCAGCTCAGTATTCCAGCTGATGCCAAGCGGGCCAGAATACACACCCACCGTCTTGTAATTTGCCGCTTTGGCCTGCGCCTGAGCCCACGGGTGAAGGGCTTTTAGGCTGGGCGATTCGTAGACTTGGGTTAACCCAAACTCTGCCGCTTGCAAGTGTGGGTCGCCCGTGCCGCCATACCAGATGTCGGTTTTTGGATTGCTTTTTTCTGCATTGAGCTGCGCCATGGCCTCTCCTGCAGCTTTTTGCACAAAATTGACTTTGATACCCGAAGAACGCTGAAACACCGTGCTTACCAAGCTGCAATGCTCAGCTTGCGCTGAACAAATGATGTTCAGGCTTTGCGCTTGAGCAAGTTGTGAGGCGACGCCAGCTGCAAGGCAGAGGGCGAGGCATTTGAATTTTTGTTTCATGTAAAACTCCTTTGAGGATTGCTTGCTTGCCATCATGTCCTTTGGATCAGGTCAATGGCAGAGTGGAAACGCTGGTAACGAGCGTATAACTTTGTCACACGCGTTTGAGTAGAAACTCGAGTCGCGTGCCGCGTTTGATCACTTCTTCAATTTTTGCTGTGCGCTCCTCAGTGCTCATTTTTTTGTCGTTTACCAAACGCTGTCTTGCATTGAACATTTCCAAATCTGCAATCGGTACAAGTTGAAGGTTGCTTGATTTGCGGAATCCGGTGAGATTATTCATCTCAAGCAGCATTTGTTTTTCTTCACCGGTTTTGCCAAACGAGACGATAAAGTCTTGTGCTTTTTTGCGGGTAGCTGCAGGCAGTGCAAGCCGCCACACCAACGGGGATTCTGGAATGTCGGGGGACTCCCAGATGACGCGAATATTTTTAGCAAGCTCTGGGCTGCTTTCCTTAAAGATATCCAGCTCGGTGGTGTTGTTGGTGGCAATATCTGCCTCGCCCTTGGCAATGCGGTTCAAATTGTCTAAATGACTCGCGCGCTTGACTTCTTTGAACAAGGCATCTGGATCATTCACGCCGCGCTTGGCAAACGCAAAGTAGCGCGGTACCACGTGGCCCGACGTGCTGCGCAAATCACCATCGCTGAACACATACTTGCCCTTAGCGTTGATCACGTCTTCTACAGTCTTGATAGGCGAAGCAGCAGGTGTGATCAATAGCGAGCGATAAGCAAATTGCCCTTTGACCACAAGTTGGCCAAACACGCCGCCAAGCCCGGCCTCTGCCAACTCGATTGCTGGCACGTTGCCAACCCACGCGTAATCGATCAAGCCTTTTTTGAAATCTTCGACCAACTCGCCTTGTTGCGCGTAGGTTTTCGGCTCCACGGTTTGCCCCATATAAAGGCTCATTCGTTCCAGGAAAGGCGTCCAGCTTTTGAGCGTTGCTTCTGCATTTCGCGGGGTGATCAAACCAAACGTCGACTTTGCAATTCGGCGAACCGGTGTGATGGCTTTGCGTGTAGCAACGGGTTCGCTGCGCGCCTGCGCAAACGGTGCGCTCTGCATGAACACACCTGCGACGGTGCATGCTAAAAACTTGCGGCGTTTCAATTGAATCATGGCGGATTGGTCATTTTTTTAAGCTTCTGCAATTTAATTACAGTGTGCACATTATTTTTTAGTCGTAAACCCTCGTAACTAATCTGTAACAAATCAGTGTTTACCCTTTATTTCCCAATTATTTGAGATAAATTAACGCTTTTATATTCATTTATTTAAAGTTATCTTTGAAAAATTCTTTCACAAGCCTCTCATCTCTATTTGAACAAGTAATTTAATTACAATCTATTTTTAACTTTGATTTTTATGACCTTTGATTTGATCCTGTTTGGCGGTACCGGCGATCTTGTCTGGCGCAAATTGATGCCCGCGCTGTTTCAGGCATTTCGTCACGGCTCCCTTCCTGCCGGTGGCCGCATTGTGGGTGTGGCGCGTGATGATCTGAGCCACGAGGCTTATCGCAGCC
>JANYGP010000122.1 GCA_025362315.1 Polaromonas sp. | reverse complement strand
GACCAAGCAAGTCACCGTGAGCAACGACGAAGGCATTCGTGCTGGCACCACCAAAGACGGCATCAGCGGCATCAAGCCCGCTATTCCTGGCGGCGTGATTGCAGCGGGCAATGCAAGCCAGTTTTCGGATGGCGGCGGTGCAGTGGTCATCATGAGTGAGACAGTGGCCGAGCGCAAAGGCCTCAAGCCGCTGGGCCGCTTTTTGGGCTTTTCAGTCGCTGGGTGTGAACCCGACGAAATGGGCATTGGCCCCGTGTTTGCCATCCCCAAAGTGCTGGCCAAGCTGGGTCTCACCATCAACGACATCGACCTGTGGGAATTGAACGAAGCCTTTGCCGTGCAGGTGCTGTACTGCTCTGACAAGCTGGGCATTGCGATGGACAAACTCAACGTCAACGGTGGCGCGATTGCCGTCGGCCACCCCTACGGCGTGACGGGTCAGCGCCTGACAGGCCATGCGCTGATTGAAGGCAAGCGTCGGGGCGCCAAGCGGGTTTGCGTGACGATGTGCATTGGTGGCGGCATGGGCGCGGCGGGTATATTTGAGGTTTTGTAAGCGTGTTTGACTACGCAACACTGGGCAGCAGTGATCTGCTGCGCTCATTGCGTTTTTATGATGCGACGCTTGCAACGCTTGGTGTCGTGCGTTTTCACAGCAGTCAGCATTCCATTGCTTACCGTGACCCAGCCCAAGAGACTCATTCGCTATGGGTTTTAAAACCCTTTAATGCCCAGTCGGCTTAACCAGGAAATGGATGTATGCTGACTTTCAAGGCGCGTAGTACACAACAGGTTCAGGTATTCCACGATGCTGCATGTGCAAATGAAGGGACGAATGAGGGGGAGCCAGGATATCGTGCGCACCATGTTCCAGGCGTGTATGTGGCGTACGTGCGCGACCCAGATGGCAATAAGTTGGCACCATTGTTCCGTGATGCCTCCAAGTAAGACTGAGGCGGTTGTTGACAAAAAATCAGGTGAATCATGAAAACAGTGATGCTTTTGAAAACACTTGTCGAGCAATCGGTTGATTTTGTCCTGGTCGGTGGTATGGCCGTTCAACTTCACGGTTTCATGCGCATGACCTATGACATTGATCTGGTGCTGGCCATGAACAATGACAACCTAACGAGGTTCATAGACGCCGCCAAACAACTCGGCCTTGCGCCGGTTATTCCAGTACCGATTGACTCACTAAAAAATGCTGATCTGATTGATAAATGGCATAAAGAAAAAGGAATGCTTGCGTTTGCGCTGCGTGAGCCTGGCATTGCAGGCAGCGTTATCGATGTGTTAGTCAGGCCTGATGTCAGTTATGAAAAGCTGGTAGCTGATGCATTCAGCGGTGAGTTGTACGGCAACCACGTAAAAGTGGCTTCCATTGACCACTTACTTGAAATGAAGCGGATTGCCAATCGCCCGAAAGACTTGCTTGACATTGCAGCACTTGAAAAAGTCAAAAGAGGGGAAGACCCCAATGCATGATGCTCAGCTGATTGCCGCCCAACGGATTATCCCGCAAAGCGTGATGTTGGCAGTGCTAAACCGCTGCGACGACACGCGCGATTTCACGGTTGAGATGTGGCGCGCAAATCCACAACTCGCTCGGCAAGGTGGCGCGAAAGTTGCGCTGCTGTTGTCAGATTCCAAAAATATAACTGGGACATTTGATGACGTTGCGATCAACCCTTGACTTTCTTCTCTACGACTGGATAAACGCCCAATCGTTAAACCAGCGCCCGCGCTTTGCTGACCACTCTCTCGAAACTTTTGCGGCGGTGTTTAACACCTGCGAGCGCATTGCCCGTGAAAAATTTGCACCTTTCAATCGGCTCGTCGACATGGAAGAGCCGCATTTTGATGGCGAAAAAGTCATCTTGCCCCAGGCCACCCACGATGCAACCAGAGCTTATGCTGAATCAGGCATGTTGAGCGCTGCGCAGGACTACGACATGGGCGGCATGCAGTTGCCCTACACAGTTGAAGCTGCGGCCAATGCGTTTTTTGCGATGGCATCGGTCAGCATTGGCTCCGGCATGCTGACCACTGGCAACGCGAATTTGCTGATGGTTCACGGCAGTGCGCTGCAAAAAGAAGTGTTTGCCAAAAACGAGTTTTCAGGCCGCTTTTCAGGCACGATGTGTTTGAGCGAGCCGCAAGCGGGATCGTCCTTGAGTGATGTGACCACACGGGCCGTGCCGGATGGTGCTGATTTTGAAAGTGAGCCGCTCGGGGCGCGTTATCGCCTCAAGGGCAACAAGATGTGGATCTCGTCTGGCGAGCATGAGCTGACCGAGAACATCATTCATCTGGTGCTGGCCAAAATCCCTGGCCCTGATGGCAAACTCATCGCAGGTACGCGGGGAATTTCGCTGTTCATTGTTCCCAAAAAGATAGTCGATGCAAAAGGTGAATTGACAGGCGTGCGCAACGACGTGGCCCTGGCTGGCCTGAACCACAAACTCGGGTGGCGCGGCACGACCAATACGCTGCTGAATTTTGGTGAAGGCAAGTACCCGGTGGATGGCGAAGCCGGAGCCGTGGGCTACCTGGTCGGCAAGCCGCACGAAGGTCTGCGCTGCATGTTCCACATGATGAATGAGGCACGTATTGGTGTGGGTATGGCCGCCACCATGCTGGGCATGGCTGGCTACCATGCCAGCCTGGACTATGCCAAAACCCGCGTGCAGGGCAGGCTGGTGGTCGGAAATAAAAACGACGCAAGCGTCGTGGGCAAAGACGCATCCACACCGCAAGTCCGCATCATTGAGCACGCAGACGTGCGCCGCATGTTGCTGGCCCAAAAATCCTATTGCGAGGGCGCTTTGGCGCTGGAGTTGTATTGCGCCCGGCTGGTTGATGAGCAGCACACGGCTGGCGGCCAAGCGGCTGATGACGCGCGCATGCTGCTGGAGGTTCTGACGCCAATTGCCAAAAGCTGGCCCAGCGAATGGTGTCTGGAGGCCAATTCACTGGCGATTCAAGTGCTGGGCGGCTATGGCTACACGCGTGATTTCCCGGTGGAGCAGTACTGGCGCGACAACCGGCTGAACATGATTCATGAGGGCACGCATGGCATTCAGGCAGCTGATTTGCTGGGCCGCAAGGTGCTGATGGAGGGCGGAAGAGGCATGAAATTACTGGCAGACCGCTTGCAGGCATCCATTCACAAAGCCTGGCGGCATGCTGAATTGATAAGCCACGCCCAGGCGCTGACCGCTGCCTTGCTCCAAATTGACAAAGCCACAACAGCCGCGTGGGCAACCGGCAATCCGCAGGATGCTCTGGCCAATGCGGTGCCCTACATGCAGGCTTTTGGTCACACCGTGCTGGCCTGGATCTGGCTGGATGTTGCCTGCGCGTCAATGGCACAGGACGCTACACATTCAGGAGCTTCTAATGCAGGTATTATGGGCGCTACAGCCTATTTTTATACTTACGAATTACCGAAAATCAATGCCTGGTTGTCTGTGGTGGAAAGCCGCAGTCTGCTGTGCGCCAATCTGCCCGAGGAGGCTTTTTAATGGGTTTTTATAAACCTGGCGCCAACCACACCAGCGACCCAAAAATGGCGCGGCTGCACAAAGTCATCTGGGCGCTGATCTTTGGTGGTTTGCTGATGGGCATCGTCGGTATTTTTGTGGCTGATGCTGATAGGCTCATCGGCGGGGTGATGGTGGCAAGCGGTGCTGTTTTGACACTGGCGGGTGCAGTGTTGATTTATGTTCGCTCTACCTTGCCTGAAGCCTGAAGCCAGCTTCTTGATTTTCAAACTCCAATATTTACAAAAGCGGGCCATAAAAAATGACTTCAAGAACCATTCAAAAATTGTTTGACCTCCACGGCAAAACTGCCTTGGTAACAGGCGGCTCGCGGGGCCTGGGTCTACAAATGGCTCATGCCCTTGGGGAAGCAGGCGCAAAGGTCGTGCTCAGTTCACGCAAGGCCAATGACCTGACTGAAGCGGCAGCAGAGCTCAAAGCGGCAGGCATTGATGCCGACTGGATCGCTGCTGACTGCGCCAAAGAAGCCGACATCCGCAGGCTGGCCGACGAGACCATTCAGCGCATGGGCCATGTGGATATTTTGGTCAACAACGCAGGCGCGGCGTGGGGCGCACCGGCTGAAGACTACCCGGTTGACGCCTGGGACAAAGTAATGAACCTGAACATCCGGGGTTACTTTATTTTGTCGCAGCACATTGCCAAGCATTCGATGATCGCGCGCAAACAGGGCCGCATTATCAATATTGCTTCAATTGCAGGACTGGGTGGCAACCCCAGCGGCATGCAGACCATTGCTTACAACACGTCCAAAGGCGCTGCCATCAACTTCACCCGCGCGCTGGCAGCAGAGTGGGGCGCTTACGGCATCACTGTCAATGCCATTTGCCCCGGGTTTTTCCCCAGCAAGATGACAATGGGCACCCTCAAAGCCCTTGGCGAGGAGAAGCTGGCCGCACATGCACCGCTGAAGCGTCTGGGAGACGATGAAGATTTGAAAGGCTTGTGTGTGCTGTATGCATCAGACGCTGGCAAGCACATCACAGGGCAGTATCTGGCTGTCGATGGTGGCGTTTCCATCGTTACCGGAGGCTAAGCGTGTCCAGCGGTTTTGGTGTCGAAATCCCGTTTGTCTCGCACCTGGGATTTGAACTTGAAAAGTTTGACAGCGGCGAGTCAGCAATCGGCTACTGCCCCAAACCAGAACACCTGAACTCATTTGCCGTTACCCATGGCGGCGCTATCATGACGCTGCTGGACGTGACGCTGGCCACTGCTGCGCGCAGTGTTGCACAGGACATGGGCGTGGTCACCATCGAGATGAAAACCAGCTTCATGCAGCCCGCGCCTGGCGATGGTAGCCGGCTGACTGCCAAGGGCCGGCTGATCCACCGCACTGCAACACTGGCTTTTACTGAGGCAACATTATTTGATAGTGAAGGCAGGGCGTGTGCGCATGCCACGGGAACATTCAAGTATGTCAAACGATTGGTGACCGGGCCCAGGACAAGCAACCCATTGACAGAGTCTTTGAGCCCAGATCTTCTAGGTGTTATTTCAACGGATTAAACGCCACAGGCGGGCTTTTTTACCCTTCAATTATGCATTAAATCATCTTGTAGCCCACTAAAAACGGGCGCTAGCAGCTCCTTAATTCATAGTAATTTTAACTTTTTACACGGACAACTCGCCATGCCAAGCAACCAGCAAATCCTTCTGGACAATCGCCCGACAAATGAAGCTGCCGCGAGCAACTTCAAATTAACGACTGTTGACACACCCGCCCTGGTCGATGGCCAAGTTTTGGTACGTCACCACTTTCTAAGCCTGGATCCGTACATGCGTGGCCGGATGAACGACTCCAAAGGTTACACCGCACCACAGCCACTTGGCGACGTGATGATTGGCGGCACCGTGGGCGAAGTTGTGGACAGCCGCTCGCCAAAGTTTGCGGTGGGCGACAAGGTGGTTGGCATGGGCGGTTGGCAGCAATTCAGCGTGGTCGATGGGAATCAAATCGGCGCTCTGCGCAAGGTGGACACCACGCATGTACCGCTGTCGCATTACCTGGGTGCAGTCGGCATGCCGGGCGTCACAGCCTATTACGGTCTGGTCAAAATCATCGAGCCCAAAGAAGGTCAGACGGTCGTTGTCAGTGCAGCCACTGGCGCAGTAGGCAGTGCGTTTGCAGCACTTGCCAAAGCGCGGGGCTGCCGGGTTATAGGCATTGCGGGTGGGCTTGAAAAATGCAGGTACGCAGTTGCCGAGTTGGGGTTCTACGCCTGCATTGACTACAAACTACACGACACCGCAGGCTCGCTGGGCAAGGCGATCAAGGCCGAATGCCCAAACGGTATCGACGGTTATTTTGAAAACGTGGGCGGTATGGTGCTGGACGCCGTGTTGCCACTGATGAACGCTTTTGGCCGCATTGCCATGTGCGGGATGATTGCAGGCTATGACGGCAAGCCCATGCCGCTGATGTACCCGGCGCTGATCTTGATGAGCCGCCTGCGCATACAAGGCTTTATCGTCAGCGAGCATATGGATGTTTGGCCTGAGGCTTTGAAGGAATTGGGAATGCTGGTCAGCACAGGCAAACTCAAGCCGCGCGAATCGGTGGCCGTCGGGCTGGAGGCAGCGCCTGAGGCCTTTTTAGGCCTGCTCAAAGGCAAGAACTTTGGCAAGCAAATTGTCAAGCTGGTCTAGTTTTAAAGGGCAACCGCCATGGCCGATCTGATCCTTCACCACTACCCGACATCGCCGTTTGCAGAAAAAATCCGGCTGATCCTGGGCTATAAAAAACTGGCCTGGAGGTCAGTCATGATCCCGATGATCATGCCCAAGCCCGATGTGTTGGCGTTGACAGGCGGTTATCGCAAAACACCGATCTTGCAAATTGGCGCAGACATTTATTGCGATACTGCGCTGATATGCGACGTGCTGGAGCATTTGCAGCCCGAGCCCACGCTGTACCCGGAGCCCAGCAAGGGCATGGGCCGCACTCTGGCGCAATGGGCCGACACCACGCTGTTCTGGACAGCGATGGCGTACAACTTTCAGCCACCCGGTGTTGCCCAGGTGTTTGCCAATGCACCGCCGGAAGCTGCCAAGGCTTTCGCCGAGGACCGACAGGCCATGCGCGGCGGCATGCCGCGCATGCCGGCTGCTGATGCCACAGCGGCATACAAATCGTACTTGCGCCGCTTGTCTGACATGCTGGATGAACAGCTATTTCTGCTGGGTGCTCAACCCAGCATTGCCGACTTTGCCGCCTATCACCCCTTGTGGTTCACCCGCACCCGCACGCCAGCCATGGCCGGCATTCTGGAAGCCACGCCCGCCGTGCTGGCGTGGATGGACCGGATAGCCGCAACAGGCCATCACAAATTTGACAAGTGCAGCGCACTTGACGCGATTGCCGTGGCAGCTGCTGCAACACCTGTACAGCTTCTTGATGATATTTTTCAGGACGAGCATGGCATTGCCCTTGGCAGCCAGGTCACGATCAGGAGCGAAAATTTCGGCCTGGAACCTACGCAAGGTGAGTTGATTGCCGCCACCCGAATGCATTACACATTGCGGCGCAACGATGAGCGTGCCGGCGTGGTGCATGTGCATTTCCCCCGCATTGGATATTCATTAAAGATGGTTGAAACATGATCACCGAATTCAAAGGCAAAACCGCCGTACTGACAGGTGCCGGCTCAGGGTTCGGTCTGGCATGCGCCCGAATTGCGGCCAGGCTGGGCATGAATCTGGTGCTGGTGGATGTGCAGCAAGATGCACTTGATGCAGCCACAAGCGAAATGCAGGCAGCCGGTGCACTGGTGTTGCCTTTCAAACTCGATGTGTCCAATGCCAGTCAAATGGAAGCGATGGGCGCGGCTGTGCTGGCACGTTTTGGCGCACCGCATCTGGTGTTCAACAATGCGGGCGTGGGTTCTGGCGGCCTGATCTGGGAGAACTCCGTCAAAGACTGGGAATGGGTGCTGGGCGTGAACGTGATGGGTGTGGCCCATGGCGTTCGGATCTTCACGCCGATGATGCTGGAAGCTGCAAAAAAAGATACCTCCTGGCAGGGCCACATTGTCAACACTGCCAGCATGGCGGGTTTGCTCAACGCGCCCAATATGGGGGTGTACAACGTCAGCAAACACGCGGTGGTGTCACTTAGCGAGACGCTGTATCAGGACCTGGCCCTGGTGACAGACCAGATCAGTGCGTCTGTGCTGTGTCCATTTTTTGTGTCAACCGGCATCAGTCAAAGTCACCGCAATCGCCCATCAGAGCTGCGTGGCAACAGGCCAACGCAAAGCCAGCTGATAGGTCAGGCCATGAGTGAAAAGGCCGTCAGTTCAGGCAAGGTCAGCGCAGCCGATGTGGCGCAAATGGTGTTTGATGCCGTAGCCGCCAACCAGTTTTATATCTACAGCCATCCCAAAGCCATCAAGTCAGTGCAAACCCGGCTGGAAGACATTGTTCAAACCCGCAACCCGACCGACCCTTTTGAGGGCAAGCCCGAGCTGGGTCAACAGTTAAAAACGGCGCTGCGCGCATGAATTTTAAACGGGTAGCCTGCTGAAAACTTCATAGCAATTTTTCAGCCATGTTTTCACGCGCTGCCGCTCCAGCAAGCCGAGTGAATCGGAGCTGTCGCGGTCATGGATGGCTTTCCAGAAACTGGTGTTGTGCTGGTCAATTTTGCGCATGCAGGCATCATGAAGACGCGGCAATTCCACCACATAAGCACCTTGAGCCTGCGCTTTTTGCAGGGCATAAGACTCGCGAAGCAGCACGAAGTCTGTGCCACGCCCAAAATTTTGAACCACCACATAATTTGGCCCGCTGCCATAGGTGTCAATCAGGCGGCCCAGCAAGTCCACAGCATCGCGCCCGTCATCCATCACGTGCCACAAGTTGACTGTCACGCCCATTTCCTTGAAGAGCTCAATCAGGCTGGCATCCTTGATCCACTGCGCCAGCGGTGCCGATGTTTGCGCAGCCAGATCCACAATCACATTTTGGTCCGGGTTGTCTTCAAACGCAGCAACAATCAGGTCCATGCCCACATAGCTGTCTACCACCACCGGGCAAGCATAGTCGGCATAAAACCGGTTGAAGGAATGGTGCGACCGGTCCGTGTCAAAACCCGTAAACGGCGTGCCGTTGTCAATGAAATACTGTGCCAATGCGCGTGCAGTCACAGATTTGCCAACGCCGCCTTTTTCTCCGCCGATGAAATTGATGGATGCCATGGATATCCTGAAAAAATAATGACGCGACCGGCTGCTGCAGAAAGTCGCTACATCGATTGTCCCAGCAATTCACGGTACTCGGCGCTGGTCGCCAGGCGCGGATTGGTCTTGTGGCAATGGTCTAGCAAAGCGCCATGAATAATTTTTTCAAACGATGCGTGCTGAACACCCATCGCGGACAAACCGGTGGGCAGCTTCAAGCGTGCATTCATGTCTCGTAAAGAATCTGCAATATCGCTGCCTGACGGCAGCCCCATGACCCTGGCCATCCGGTCCAGACGTCGATCCTTTTGCATCGATTCAGCTTTGGCATTGAACTCAACAACCGCTGGCAAAAACATGGCATTGAGCGTGCCATGATGCAAACGCGGATCCACACCACCCAGACTGTGGCTGAGTGAATGCACGCACCCCAGCCCTTTTTGAAACGCCATCGCACCTTGCATGGACGCGCTCATCAGGTTGAATCTGGCTTCACGGTCACTACCGTCCTGCGTCGCGCGTTCTATGTGGGCCCAACCACGCTCAAGCCCGTCCAGTGCAATGCCGTCTGCTGGTGGATTGAACGCGGCCGACATGAAAGTTTCCATGCAATGCGCAATTGCGTCCATACCGGTGGCAGCTGTCAGTCTGGCTGGCAGGCTCAACGTGAGTTCAGGATCGCAAATGGCTGCTTTGGGCACGATGTGCCAGGAATGAAAACCCAGCTTGCGGTGATCGTCCACGATGATGATGGCGCCTCGCGCCACTTCGCTGCCGGTGCCGCTGGTGGTGGGAACAGCAATCAGCGGCGCAGCACGGTCGGTGATCTTCAGCGAGCCGCCCTCGATGGTGGCGTAGCTTGTCAATGGCTCATCGTGGGTGGCTGCAATGGCCACACCTTTCGCGCAATCAATCGCCGAGCCACCGCCCACAGCAATCAGTCCGTCGCAGTTGCTAACTTTATAGAGTGCAGCTGCTGCACGGACTGCTGCCTCCGTTGGGTTTGACGGTGTCTGATCAAACACCGCGACCGGCATGCCTGGCAGTTGATCCAGCACTTTTTGCAAAATGCCGGCTGCCTTGACGCCAGCGTCCGTGACGATCAGTGGCCGCGTGATTCCAACGCGCATGCATTCCTGCCTGAGTAATTTGACCGCACCAAAATCAAACTGGATTTGTGTGACGTAGTAAATAAAAGCCATGGATTTGTTCCTGATGCAGTGCGGATTGATTTTGACGCGCTGTACCATCTTGCCACGGATAAATTCAGGACCATTCAAAGCAGGAACCATGAAGAAAGAAGACTTTCGGTTTTTTCACTCGCTGCGCGTCAGGTGGGCTGAAGTTGACATGCAAAAAATTGTCTTCAATGCCCATTATTTGATGTACTTTGACACCGCCATCAGCGACTATTGGCGGGCGCTTTGTTTGCCGTACGAAGAGGCCATGCACATGCTGGGGGGCGATTTGTACGTCAAAAAAGCCAGCATTGAATTTCATGCGTCAGCCCGTTTTGACGACCGCCTGCATGTGGCGCTGCGCTGCGATCGTGTGGGCAATTCTTCAATCGCATTTGCAGGGGCTATTTTTCGGGGCGATGAATTGCTGGTGACCACCGAGCTGATTTATGTTTTCGCCGACCCGACATCCCAAAGTTCCAGGCCGGTGCCAGCCAGCCTGCGGCAGGCCCTGCTTGGTTTCGAAGCGGGTCAATCACCCTGCATCATCAAGACCGGGGCATGGGTAGCGCTGGGAGCAGATGCTGCAGCGGTCCGCACTGAAGTTTTTGTTCATGAGCAAAACATTCCCATTGAAATGGAGTGGGACGAGTCCGACGCAACAGCCCTGCACGCCGTAGCCTACAACGCGCTGGGGCAGGCGATCGGAACGGCGCGGCTGTTGAAGGTGACAACAGAGACAGCAAAAATAGGGCGGATGGCCGTCAAACGGGTTCTGCGAGGCGCAAACATTGGCCGTGACGTGCTGCAGGCGTTGATGACTTGTGCCGGCCAGCAGGGCTACCGGGAGGTGATGCTCCACGCACAGCGCAGCGCCCAGGGCTTTTATGATCGGGCTGGGTTTCAGGTGCGGGGCGAACCTTTTGAAGAGGCAGGCATTGCTCACATCGCGATGTTTGCAGCTCTTTTGCCGCGACTTCCAAGCAGCGACAATACAACTCTGTAACAAATCTCCCTCAATCAGTTTTCATGGCCAAAAAACGACGCGTCCCCATCAGCAAACCCAACGCATCAGTTGTTGTCCCCGACGAAAAGCAATTAGCCGCAGGCACCAAATTGTCCGGGCCTGATCAGCAATTGAAAATGAAAGCTTTCGCTGGCAATGCCGGCACAAACAGCCGCAGAACGATTGCAATAGCTGCACTGCCGCCAGAGGTTGAACGGGGTGACTGGACGGTCGTTATTCTGGCACTGATGATGTTTTTGACGCCCGCTATCGGCGTGCCCAATGAACTGATGCTGCAGGACACGCTCAAGTCAATCGTGACATCGTTTGCTGCTGTTACTGCGGGCCTGCTTTTCTTTTGGCAACAGCGCAACCGCCGCGACGGACTGCGCTGGCATGCATTGATGTGGTTGCCGCTGGCACTGATGTTTTACGCCTTGGGCAGCATGGTCTGGGCGCATGGCTTTCTGGGCGGGGTTGAGGCCGTGCGCTGGTTTATTTTCAGCTTAATTCTTTGGCTGGGCATCAACACGCTGTCCAGGCAGCGCACGCCTTACCTGATAGAAGGCATTCACTGGGGCGCAGTTGTTTGCTCCTTGTGGACGGTGCTGCAGTTTTATTTTGACTTCACTTACTTTCCGCAGGGCCCCAACCCGGCATCGACGTTTGTCAACCGCAACTTTTTTGCGGAATTTATCGTGTGTACATTTCCGTTCACGGCTTATCTGCTTGCCCAGGCAAAAACTTCGTCCCGTATCACGTTGATGGCATTCACGCTGGGCTTCAATATCGTTGCGCTGATGATGACCGGCACGCGCGGCGCACTTGCAGCCATGTGGATTTTGCTGCTGGTGATGCCGGTGATTGCTTATGTGTGCCGCAAACAGTTTGCATTCAAGACCTGGGACAGTGGCAAAAGAATTCTGGCTTGCGGCGTGCTGATGGCCACAGTTATCACCATGGGCCTGATCAATTCGGGCAACCCGAAGGTGATTTCAGACCGCTCCTACTATGGCGATGCGACCACAGCTTTTGACATGGCTTTCAAGCGGACAGCTTCCATCTCAACCACTGACGGATCTCTGGGGATCCGCTTGATCATGTGGAAAGCGACTCGGGACATGATCAAAAAGCGTCCTTTGTCGGGTGTGGGCGCTGGTGCATGGGAGGCCATGCAGCCGCTGTACCAGGCAGAAGGCTTGCAACTTGAAACGGACTACTACGTCCACAACGAAATTCTCCAGTTGCTGGCTGAATACGGTTTGACAGGCTGGCTTTTTTTGTTGTTTCTGACGGGTTATCTGTTGACTGCTGCCTGGAAAACAGTGAGCAACCGCACCCCGGAAGGTCTGGCAGAGGCGCCTGTGCGGGCCATTGCTCTGGCCAGCCTGCTGGCTTTTTTGATTGTCAGCAACATCGGCTTTCCGTGGCGGCTGGCTGCCACTGGCTGCATGTTTGCCTTGTGCCTGGCCTTGCTGGCGGCATCCGATGCCCGCTTGTCCATCCGGGGCCCAGCGGCAGCAACCCGGCTGAACTGGCGGCCTGCCTATTCACAGGTGCTCGCGGTGCTGATGATGGTCTGTCTCGCACTGACTGCTTACATCAGCCAGCAGGCAGCAGCAACTGAAAGCAAGATTGTGACCGCTGTCAAGATGGCTTTGTCCATATCGCAGTCAGGCGACGTCAACAATCCAAAATGGGATAAAACCAAGCGCGAGATGTTGGTGCTTGCCAAAGACGGCATCGCCATCAATACCCACTACCGCAAAATAACGCCGATGATTGCCGACGAACTGGCCAAGTGGGGCGACTGGAAAAACGCGATCTGGGTGTGGGAATCTGTTGTGTTGTCACGGCCCTATGTGGTGGCCATGA
Source organism: Polaromonas sp. (assembly GCA_025362315.1). Classification (GTDB taxonomy): domain Bacteria; phylum Pseudomonadota; class Gammaproteobacteria; order Burkholderiales; family Burkholderiaceae_C; genus Polaromonas. The sequence goes on along the minus strand of JANYGP010000122.1, from coordinate 17,223 downwards.
TGAGCAACATTGCCCGAGGTTACTCGCAGCTGGGCAACAATGAAAAAGCGCTGGAATTTTTAGCCCGATGTGAAAAGCTCCAGCCCAGGGCGGTGTCAGTCCGCTCACTCAAAGTTATTTTGATGAGCCGCAGCGGCAAGGAGGCCGAGGCAACCGTGCTGGCCAAAAAATCCCTGGACGAAGGCATTTACGACTATGACCTGTTGAGCGCCGCGCACGTATTGGGCATGCGCAAAAGTGATTTCGACATGGCCATCAAAGGCATGGAAATCAGAAACAGGGATTGGCCGGGCAGCCGAGCTGACGGGTACCTGAAATTGGCCCAAATTTACACCAGCTTCAAAAAAGACGACGCCAAAGCAGTTGCTGCCTACAAAAGCCTGCTGGAATTCACCCCTGAAAAAGACCGCGAAGCCGTGCGCAGACAAATTCCTGCGCAGTACCAGGCCAGCCTCTAAAACCTGCTGAAGAAAGCTTGCGGATTCAAATATCGTCTTTTAGCGGGTAGGGCAGTGGCAGCAAATTCACCTCGGCACCCTGCGGCGTGCCAAGCATCAATGTGCCGCCTTCTGCAGCCGACGTCTGCATGGACACAATGGCATCGAAGCCTCCCGCCGGGTTGGCTGCCTTTGCGGCGACCAGCCCGCAGGGCTGATCCGCATCTGCAGAATGAAAAACCTCTTGCCCGACATGCGGCTCGCCCAAGCCGTGCACGACGAAAGCCCGCCGTTTCAACGTACCGCGAAACTGGCTGCGTGCCACCACTTCCTGGCCTGGATAACAACCTTTTTTAAAACTGACGCCGCCCACCGATTCGTAATTCAGCATCTGCGGCACAAACGCCTCAAACACGCCCTGTGTGACCATGGCAATCCCGGACTGCACTTCCAGCCAGTCCCAGACACCGGGCGGCAGGGCATGAGCGGCGGGCAGCGGCGTGACGCCCGGTGCACACCACAGCGCCCGCGTGGTACCCGCTCCAGGGTACAAAATAACGGTTGTCTGGTCGTCAAAATCGTGCCTGAACCACGCATTATGGGCGCTGGCAGCTCCGGAATCAATAGCACTTCCTGTCAGACCATACAACAAATATTCATGGGTGGCGTCAATCAGTTTGACCTTTGCGCGCATCACAAACATGCTCAGACGCTTGAGGGTTTGGGCCAGAATATCCGCGCTGCACACCATTAAAAACTCGGTATTGCCTTGGGTGTCCAGTCGTTTAAAAATGACAAAACTGGCCTGCATGCGCCCCTTGGCATTGCAAAACGCTGCCAGTCTGGCGTTTTGCAGTCCCAATCCTGCTACATCCTGCGTCAGCTGGCCCTGCAAAAAAGTGGCGGCATCCACGCCTTCGACGCGAATGATGCCCAACTTGTCCAGCTTTGTGATGCCCGAAAAAATGGCAGGATTTGCGGTAACGCGAATTTGATCGTTTTGAGTCGTTGTCATGCACTGAATTATCATGGTTGAATGTGTTTGGATGTGTTGGATGTTTTCTAAAAAGGCAAGTTGATCGTTGTGCGTGTTGTAACAAAAATGATCCTGTTTGTTGGGCTGTCGGGTGGCTTGGTGCTGGGTGCTGGCGCCTGGTGGTTGCACAGCCCCATGACTTTGAATTTGCCTGCGGCAAGCACTGTGCTGGACTTTGAAATCGAGCCCGGAACACGCCCCGCACAAGTCGCTGAAAACATCATTGCCAGCGGCGCACAAACTTCTCTTCAATGGCTGCAGCTGTGGTTTCGCCTCTCCGGGCAGGCCAGGCTGATCAAGGCTGGCAGTTATGAAATCACTCCGGGCACCACGCCACGCAGCTTGCTGAGCATGCTGGTGCGCGGTGATCAGACGCTCAAAAGTGTGACGCTGGTCGAAGGCTGGAGCTTTCGGCAGGTGCGCGCTGCGCTACAAAAAGCAGAGCTACTGGCGCCCGAATCTGCTGCGCTGGAGCCCGAATTGATCATGAAAATGCTGGGCAAACCAGGCGTGCATCCCGAAGGGCGGTTTTTCCCCGATACCTACACCTATGCCAAAGGCAGCAGCGATATGGCCGTTTTGAAACGGGCTGCCAGGGCCATGGACAAACGGCTGGATGCTGCCTGGGTCTTGCGTGACCCGTCTACGCCTTTAAAGTCGCCTGAAGAGGCGCTGATCCTGGCCAGCATTGTCGAAAAAGAAACCGGAAAGCCAGCAGACAGGGCGCAGATAGCAGGTGTTTTCAGCAACCGCTTGCGCATCAACATGCGCCTGCAAACAGACCCGACAGTGATTTACGGCATGGGCGAAACCTTTGATGGCAACATTCGCAAGCGTGATCTGCAAGCCGACACGCCCTACAACACCTACACCCGCAGTGGTTTGCCGCCCACACCGATTGCCATGCCAGGCAAGGCAGCCTTGCTGGCAGCGGTGCTGCCCGCGCCAACCCAGGCGCTGTATTTTGTGGCGCGGGGTGACGGCACCAGCCATTTCAGTGCCAACCTGGACGACCACAACCGCGCCGTGAACAAATTCATCAGAAACCCATGAAGCCAGGTTTGTTCATCACTTTTGAAGGTATTGACGGTGCCGGCAAGTCCACGCACATCAGCGCTCTGGCCAGCGCCTTCCAGGCAGCCGGCAAAAACGTGACCCTGACCCGTGAACCTGGCGGTACGCCGCTGGCCGAAAAGTTGCGGGTCATGGTGCTCAACGATGCAATGGACTCATTGAGCGAATCTCTGCTGATATTTGCGGCGCGCCGTGACCACCTGAACGCGGTGATTTTGCCCGCGTTGGCCCGGGGCGATGTGGTGCTGTGTGACCGCTTTACCGATGCCACGTTTGCCTACCAGGGCAGCGGGCGCGGTTTTGACCTGAGGATATTGCAGACGCTGGAGCGGTGGGTGCAGGCCTCGGCTGACAACACTTTTGTCCAGCCGCACCTGACAGTGTGGTTTGACCTGAACCCCGCAGAAGCTGCCAAAAGACTGGCAGGCGCGCGTTTGCCAGACAGGTTTGAAGCGCAACCTGTTGAGTTTTTCACCCGGGTTGCCCAGGGCTATGCCGACAGGCAGCAGGCCGATCCCAACCGGTTTGCGCAAATTGAGGCTGCTCAGAGTGTTGAACGCGTGTGGCAAGACGTCCTCGGCGTTTTCATCCGCAAAGGCTGGCTGCCATGAGCCTGTCTGCACCCTGGCTGCAAACCCAGCTGGAAAGCCTGCTGCAGCAGCGCGGACACGCCTGGCTGCTGGCAGGCCCGTCTGGCTTGGGCCAGTTTGAGCTGGCACTTGCACTGGCCAGAGCGTGGCTGTGTGAAGCGCCAACTGCACAAGGCGCTTGCGGCACATGCGGCAGCTGTCATGCTGTGGATGTTCACACCCATGCCGATCTGGCAGTGCTGATGCCCGAGCAAATGGCGCTTGAATTTGGCTGGCCACTGGACGAGAAAACCCAAGATGAGCTGGACAGCAAAAAAAGAAAACCCAGCAAGGAAATCAAGGTTGACGCGGCGCGCAACGTGGTGTCCTTCACCCAGTTCACCCGCTCGCGCGGCACGACCAAGGTGGTGCTGGTGTTCCCGGCCGAGCGCATGAACGGCATCACCGCCAACACGCTGCTTAAAACACTGGAAGAGCCGCCAGGCGAAGTCAGGTTTATTCTGGCCACTGAAGCCGCACGCCAGCTGCTCCCCACCATCCGCAGTCGCTGCCTGAGCCATGGCATGGCATGGCCCAACTTCAACGACGCACTGGCCTGGCTTCAGGCGGCCAGCCTGGCGGGGCAGGGCAGCGATAAAAAGCCATTGAAAGCGGCAACACCTGCTGAGCTGAAAACACTGCTGGACGCGGCAGGCGGGCGCCCGGCGGATGCACTGGCATGGGTGCTCAATGGTCAGGCAGCTGCCCGGGCGCAAGGTTGGCAGGCATTGCCAAAAGCCATGGCCAGGGGCGATGTGTCTGCGCTGGGCGACTTTCAGCCGTCCGAGGCTGTCGAGGCGCTGCAAAAGCTTTGCCACGATGTGTGGGCAATCAAAGTTGGGGGCCAGCCGCGTTTTTTTGACCCGGCTGACCTGCCGAAAGGCGCGCCACAGCCCAGCGCATTGGCCCTGACAACCTGGACCCGGGAGTTGCTTGCCTCAGCCCGAACTGCTGAACACCCTTTCAATGCCGGCCTGATGCTGGAATCCCTCACCAGCCGGGCCAAAGCAGCATTGAACCCACAACAGCCGATTTGAAGGCGCCGGCGGCGCTTCCCAACAAGACAACGCCAAACCGATAAACTACCGCCATGAGCGCCAAACCCCCAACGTCCCCAACGCCCTCCGCTGCCACCAGTGCCCGCCCCAGTGTTGTGCAATTGGCGATCAAGGAAAAAGCCGCGCTCTATGCGGCTTACATTCCGCTGTTCAAGGAAGGCGGTGTGTTCATTCCTACTGCACGGGAATACCAGCTGGGCGCGGATGTGTACGTGCTGATGACCCTGCCAGAAGACACCCAGCGCTACCCGATTGCAGGCAAGGTGGCGTGGGTTACGCCGGCTCGGGCCGCGGGCAACCGCACGCAGGGCGTAGGTGTGCGTTTCCCCAACGATGAAAAATCACGCTTGCTCAAACTGAAAATCGAGGAAATTCTGGGGGCGCACCTGGCATCGGACAGGCCCACACAAACGATGTAATACGCTATCAATGATATAGCTGCTAGCGCCCGTTTTGTGGGCGCTAGAACCTCATTTTGATTTAAAAATTCAGTTTTCTACAGCAGTTTACATGTTTACAGACTCCCATTGCCATTTGAGTTTTCCTCAGTTGAAAGCTGAAATGCCGCAGATCCGGCGGGCCATGGCAGATGCCCAGGTCAGCCGGGCGCTGTGCATTTGCACCACACTGGAAGAGTTTGACGAAGTCCACGAACTGGCTGTGACTTACCCCAACTTTTGGTCCACGGTAGGGGTGCATCCTGACAACGAAGGCGTGCTGGAGCCAACGGTCAACGATCTTGTTCAGCGGTCAAAGCTTGCAAAAGTCGTGGGCATTGGCGAGACGGGACTGGACTACTTTCGCCTTGGCGAGCGCAATTTGGAAGACATGGCATGGCAACGCAGCCGCTTTCGGGTACACATTCAAGCTGCCCAGCAGGTTGGCAAGCCCCTTGTGATCCACACCCGAAGTGCTTCAGAAGACACACTGGCGATTTTGAAAGAAGAAGGTGAAGGCAGCCCGGGCAGTGCCGGCGGTGTCTTTCATTGCTTCACCGAATCCATGGCGGTTGCCAGGGCTGCGCTTGATCTGGGGTTTTATATCTCGTTTTCAGGCATTTTGACTTTCAAAACAGCGGCTGATTTGCGGGAAGTTGCGCAGTTTGTACCGCTTGACCGCATGCTGATTGAAACTGACAGTCCCTATCTGGCACCTGTCCCTTTCCGCGGTAAAACCAACAATCCGTCTTATGTGCCCTTTGTTGCCAAACTGATTGCCGAGCTCAGATGTGAAGAACTTGAAACCATTGCACTGGCCACAAGTCACAACTTTGAAACGCTGTTTTCGGGTGTCAAGGAGGTTTAATTCATGGAAAATTTCTTCATAAAATACTTTAAAAAGATTATCTATCTATATGTTTTAATTGGATTTGGTGCTTCTTATGCTGGCTCTTACGAAGATTTTTTTGTTGCCGTTAAAAATGATGATGCTGCCGCCATTGTTCAGCTTGTAAATCGCGGATTTGATGTCAACACGCTCGACCCAAAAGGCCAGCACGGTTTGTTGCTGGCCATCCAGGAGCCATCCTTGAAGGTCGCCCAGGCATTGGTCGACGCCCCCAAAATTGACATGAACCACCTGAACGCCAGCGGCGAGAGCCCGCTCATGATGGCTGCGCTGAAAGGCCAGACAGAGCTGGCTGAAAAAATGGTCAAAAAAGGCGCTGACGTCAACAAGACGGGCTGGACTCCGCTTCATTACGCAGCCAGCAGTGGTCACATTCCGATCATCAAAATGCTGCTTGAAAACTACGCTTACATCGACGCCGAGTCGCCCAACGGCAGCACGCCGCTGATGATGGCCGGCATGTACGGCAGCATTGAAGCCGTCAAGTTGCTGCTCGATGAAGGTGCAGATCCGCTGCTGAAAAACCAGCAGGGTTTGACAGCGCTGGAGTTTGCCAGAACCGGCAAAAGAGAAGATTCAACAGAAGTGCTGGAAAAAGCCACCCGGAGCAAGCGCGCAACGGGAACCTGGTAGCCGTGGTGGCTGCGCGGGGGACGGGCAGAGCAACTGCGTATCAGGATCTAATCGTTGGCACCATATGGTTTTTCACGCGTTGATACGGGTAAAGTCTGCAGGTCAGCAACTTTACATTTAACTTCTTTATGACCACTACAACCACCCCTTCCGGCTTGCAATACGAAGACACCGTTCTTGGTACGGGTGCCATTGCCAAGGCAGGCCAGAACGTCAGCGTGCACTACACCGGCTGGCTTTACAACAATGGCGTGCAGGGCGCGAAATTTGACTCCAGCAAGGACCGTGGCCAGCCGTTTCAGTTTTCTTTGGGTGCTGGGCAGGTCATCAAGGGCTGGGACGAAGGCGTGCAGGGCATGTCTGTGGGCGGCACACGCCGCCTAATCATCCCCGCTGAGCTGGGTTATGGTGCCCGCGGTGCAGGCGGCGTGATACCCCCCAATGCCATACTGTTGTTTGAGGTGGATTTTCTGGGTTGATTGAAATTGAAGTGCCCATGATCATTACCAGCCTGCTTGATACCGATCTCTACAAGTTCACCATGATGCAGGTGGTGCTGCATCAATTCCCGGGGGCTGAGGTTGAATACCGCTTCAAGTGCCGGAACAAGGCGAATCTGGCGCCTTATGTCAATGAGATCCGCGAAGAAATCCGCGGTTTGTGCAGCTTGAGGTTTCAAGATGCAGAGCTGGCTTATCTGAAGGCCATGCGGTTTATCAAAGCGGACTTCATTGATTTTTTGGGCATTTTCAAACTCAATGAAAAGTATGTCAGCGTCACCGCGCTGCAAGGTGGTGACCAGGAAGGCGACATTGAGGTGTCGATCAGAGGGCCCTGGCTGCACACCATCCTGTTTGAAATTCCGGTGCTGGCGATCATCAACGAGGTGTACTTTCGCAACACGCAAAAGCAGCCCGACCTGCAACAAGGTCGAACGCGCCTTGCCACCAAGGTTGCGGAGCTGAAAGCCGAAGGCCTGCAGGCCCTGAAAATCGCCGACTACGGCACGCGCCGCCGCTTTGGCAAGGTCTGGCATGAAGAAGTGCTGCGCACTTTGAGCAAGCAGTCGGGAACCCATCCGGCAGGTCAGTTTGCTGGCACCAGCAACGTGCTTTTCGCGATGAAACTGGGCTTGACGCCACTCGGCACCATGGCGCATGAATATCTTCAGGCCTGCCAGGCGCTGGGCCCGCGGCTTCGGGACAGCCAGGTTTTCGCCTTTGAATCATGGGCCAAAGAATATCGGGGCGACCTGGGCATTGCCTTGTCAGACGTGTACGGCATGAGCGCTTTTTTGCGTGACTTTGACATGTTTTTCTGCAAGCTGTTTGACGGCGCGCGCCACGACAGCGGGGATCCGTTTCAGTGGGGCGAGCGCATGATTGCCCACTACCTGCACAACCGGGTTGACCCCAAAACCAAAACCCTCATTTTCAGCGACGGGTTAACGGTGCCGCGTACCATTGAGCTGTACCAGCAGTTCAAGGGTCGCTGCCAGCTGGCCTTTGGCATTGGCACCAACCTGACCAATGACCTGGGCTATGAGCCTTTGCAGATTGTTATCAAGATGATTCGCTGCAACGGCCAGCCGGTTGCCAAGCTGTCGGACACACCGTCCAAAAACATGTGTGACGATGAAAGATACTTGGCCTATTTGCGCCAGGTGTTCGAGATTGCCCAGCCTTGAATCCGCTTGTGTCCTTGATGCGCATGCGCTTTCTGACGCGTTTTCTGCACCGCTTTTCACGCCAGTCTGCCCTGGCCCTGCTGGCAACCCTGTTGCCTGGCCTGGCTGTTGCAGCCGACATTGACGGTGCAGGCTTGAGTGTGCTGTGGGCTATTCCGTTTGCCGGCATTTTGCTGTCAATCGCCCTGATGCCGCTGGTTGTGCCCCATTTTTGGCACCATAACTTTGGCAAGGTATCGGCAGCCTGGACGCTCGCCTTCTTTTTGCCATTTGCGTATTTTTTTGGTGTCAAAGCGGCAGGCGTCAATTTTGTACATGCCATGCTGGCCGAATACATTCCTTTCATTGTTTTGCTCACAGCGCTGTACACGGTGGCCGGCGGCATCTACATTCGCGGCAACCTGCATGGCAGTCCGGCGCTGAACTGCGGTTTGTTGCTCACCGGTGTGGTGCTGGCCAGCTTCATGGGCACCACGGGTGCTTCGATGCTGATGATTCGGCCGCTGATACGAGCCAATGACAACCGCGTGCACAAGGCGCATCTGGTGGTGTTTTTCATCTTTCTGGTCAGCAATGCGGGCGGCTCACTCACACCGCTGGGTGACCCGCCACTGTTCCTCGGTTTTCTGAAGGGCGTTGATTTTTTCTGGACAGTGCGCTTTTTGTTGCCTGAAACGCTTTTCCTGGTGGTCAGCCTGCTGGTCATTTTTTACACCATTGACAGCCACTACTTCAAAAAAGAAGGCATTTTGCCGATGGACCCGACGCCAGATACGCGGCGCATTGGCTTTGATGGCGCTGCCAACTTCTGGCTGCTGGGTTTAGTCGCGGGCCTGGTGCTCATCAGTGGCGTGTGGAAATCAACCGTCGTTTTCGATATTGCCGGCACAGCAGTTGGCTTGCCAGGCCTTGTGCGCGATGTGGGCCTGGTCATCATCACAATCATCTCGCTTCGCATCACAGCGAAAAGTGTGCATGACAGCAACCAGTTTTCATGGGCGCCCATGCAGGAAGTGGCCAAGTTGTTTGTCGGTATCTTCCTGACGATCATCCCGGTCATTGCCATGCTCAAGGCAGGCCTGAATGGACCGTTCAGCGCGATTGTTTCTGGCATAACCCGACCCGATGGCACCCCCGACCCGGCGATGTATTTTTGGGCCACTGGCCTGCTGTCATCCTTCCTCGACAACGCACCCACGTATCTGGTTTTTTTCAACACCGCTGGTGGTGATCCGAAAGTACTGATGACCACCCTGGCGCCCACGCTGGCGGCCATTTCTGCCGGTGCAGTGTTCATGGGTGCCAACTCGTACATTGGCAATGCGCCCAACCTGATGGTCAAGGCAGTGGCTGAAGACCGTGGTGTGAAAATGCCCAGCTTTTTTGGCTACATGGCCTGGTCATTTGGGGTGCTGATTCCTCTTTTCGCCATCATGACGCTGATTTTTTTCAGGTAACCACAACATGCAAAACACCGGTGTGCCAAAGCCCGCAATCCTGATGTCACGCGCAGTCTTTCCTGAAGTGATTGCCCGGTTGCAGCAGTATTTTGACGTAACCGCCAATCAGCAAGACGAGATCTGGACGAAGGCCCAGTTCATCAGCCATCTGCAGGGCAAGCGCGGCGTTTTCACCACCGGAGGCGAGCGGGTCGATGCCGGGGTTCTGGCAGCCTGCCCGGACCTGAAAATTTGCGCCAACATGGCAGTGGGCTACAACAATTTTGACTTGCCTGCGATGACTGCAGCTGGCGTGCAGGCCACCAACGCGCCTGACGTGTTGACAGAAACCACAGCAGACTTTGGCTTTGCCCTGCTGATGGCCACGGCGCGGCGCGTGACCGAATCTGAACATTACCTGCGTGCAGGGCACTGGACCCAGTGGCGCTATGACATGTTTACCGGCTCTGACATCCATGGCAGCACGCTGGGCATCATCGGCATGGGCCGCATCGGTCAGGGCATTGCCAAGCGGGGTGCGCATGGCTTTGGCATGAAGGTGGTCTATCACAACCGGTCACGCCTGAGTACGGAGCTGGAAGCGCAGTGCAAGGCCACTTATGTCAGCAAACAAGAGCTGCTCAAAACCGCAGACCATGTCATGCTGGTTGTGCCATATTCACCTGAATCCCATCACACCATCGGCGCGGCTGAACTGGCGCGGATGAAACCATCTGCCACACTGGTCAACATTGCACGCGGCGGCATCGTGGACGATGCTGCACTGGCCCAAGCCCTGCGTGACAAAAAAATCGCTGCCGCCGGACTGGACGTGTTTGAGGGCGAACCGTCCGTTCACCCAGACTTGCTGACGGTGCCCAATGTGGTGCTGACGCCGCACATTGCCAGCGCAACCGTGCCAACCCGACTGGCCATGGCCAACCTGGCTGCCGATAACCTGATTGCGGTGCTGACAGGCAAGCCGCCCCTCACACCTCTGAACACACCCTGAATACACCCACAGAACACCTTCCGTACACCGCTTGATTTTATATAAAATATGCCGTCAGCCCAATCATTATGTGCGCAAGCAGCTCCTGAAAATATAGCATGACAGAACTCGGTTTTTATGCAGTGCTTGCGCTGCTGGTCGTCAATGCACTGCTTGTCTTTTGGCTCATTATCAAAAGACCACCAGACAACAACAACAAAAACGACACAGCCCAACTGGTGGCGTTGATCCACGCCGGCGGTGACAAAACCGAACGCGAAGTACGCCGTGAAATTGTCGACAACGGCCGGGCAAATCGCCAGGAGCTTGGCAATACCTTTGCCAGTTTTCAGCAAACACTGACCCAGCAAAGTGCCGAGGCGATTCGAACGCAAAATGCTCAAATCGACGCTTTTGGCCAGCAGCTGACACTGCTCCAAAAAACGCTGTCAGACACGCTGGCCACTCAGCTGCAGTCGGTCAGTGAGTCCAATTCGCGCCGATTGGGGGAGGTGAAAGACACACTTGAAAAGCAGCTGGCTCAATTGCAGGCTACCAACGCCGCCAAACTCGACGAAATGCGCCAGACGGTGGATGAAAAGCTGCAAAAAACTCTGGAAAGCCGCTTGGGCGAAAGCTTCAAAATCGTGGCAGAGCGGCTGGAGCAGGTCCACAAAGGCCTGGGTGAAATGCAAACCCTGGCGCAGGGCGTTGGCGATTTGAAGCACCTGCTGACCAATGTCAAAACACGCGGAATTTTTGGAGAGGCCCAGCTGGCAGCGTTGCTGGAGCAAGTCTTCACGGTGGACCAGTATGCCGCGCAGGTGATCATTCAGCCCGGTGCAAAAACTGCCGTGGACTTTGCCATCAAGTTGCCCGGCCAGGCCAGCTCAGGCGCGCCACTGTGGCTGCCTATCGACTCGAAATTTCCCAACGAAGATTACGAACGCCTGCTCGATGCACAGGCCCGGGCCGATGTGGCTGGCGCAGACACCGCGGGCAAAGCGCTTGAAATGCGCATCCGGCTTGAAGCCCGATCCATCAGTGAAAAATACATTGCACCGCCGCACACCACTGACTTTGCCATTTTGTTTTTACCCACCGAGGGCCTGTATGCCGAAGTGCTGCGACGTCCTGGCCTGATGGAAAGTCTGCATCGGGACTGGCGCATCACGCTGGCAGGCCCGACAACGCTTTTGGCCATGCTCAATTCACTGCAAATGGGTTTCAGGACACTGGCACTGGAAAAGCGCTCCAGCGAAGTGTGGCAAGTGTTGGGCGCAGTGAAAACCGAATTTAGCAAGTTTGGCGATGTCTTGGCCAAAATCAGGTCCAACGCCGAAACCATGCTCAACACCGTCAGCAGCGCTGAGCAGAGAAGCCGCGTGATGGGCAAGGCCCTGAGAAATGTGGAGGCGCTGCCAGAAATTGATTCAGCCCGGTTGATCCCGCTGGACAAAGAGGTTGACTGACCTCAAAAGTTACCGATGGACACGAACAGAAATTCAAACTTTAGTTACGACATAACTTGGGTGCAAGTTAGCCTGCACTGCAACTGCGTTGTCAGGATGAAGTGCAAGGCGCCCGGAGCGCGGGACCTGGGTGCGCACCTGTGTGCATGAGGATTCCGAGCACCGCCTAACACCCATGTTCGCCAACGCTCAGTGCCGCAATTCGCCCGAAAAATGAATTTATGGAAGTGTCCGCTTGACGCCTGAACTGGCCCGCCTGATCCTGGCGCAGATATGCCTCCACGCCTGCATGGCCGGAATGCGGCTGGCCGCGCCTTTGCTGGCGCTGCAGCAGGGCTACAGCCCGATCATGGTGGGTGTGTTGCTGGCGCTGTTTTCGTTGACGCAGGTTGTTCTGGCACTGCCGGCTGGCCGGTATGCCGACCGGCATGGGCTGAAGCGGCCTGTGCTGCTCAGCGTTGCAGCTGCAACTTTGGGCGCCGCACTGGCAGCGGCATTTCCGGTATTCGCCGTGTTGTGCGCGGCGGCGCTGTTGACCGGGGGTGCGTCGGGTGCCGCAACCATCAGCCTGCAGCGCCATGTCGGGCGGTCAGTATCTGGCGCACATCAGCTCAAAAAGGTATTCAGCTGGCTGGCCATTGGCCCGGCAGTGTCCAATTTCATCGGGCCATTTTCTGTGGGTTTGCTGATTGATTTTGCGGGACCAGTCGCCAGCAGCCTGACGGGATTTCGCGTGGCTTTTTTCAGCATGGCGCTGTTGCCGCTGATCACGGCGCTGCTGATCCGTACAAGCCGCGAACTGCCGCGCGTGGTGGCTGTATTGCCAGCCGACGGCAGCAAACCCAAAGCCTGGAATTTGCTACAAAACACACGGTTTCGCCGCCTGCTGGTGTTGAACTGGTGTCTGTCGTCCTGCTGGGACGTCCACACTTTCATGGTGCCGATTCTGGGGCATGAGCGCGGCATCAGTGCCACCAGCATTGGCGCCATCCTCGGCGGCTTCGCCATTGCGGCCACGGCGGTCCGGCTGGTCATGCCGCTGGTAGCAGCGCATCTGCAGGAATGGCGGGTGCTGGCCACCGCCATGCTGGTTACCGCGTGTTTGCTGGCGGTTTACCCATTGCTGCCGGATGCCCTGGCAATGGGTGCCTGCTCAGTCCTGCTGGGGCTGGCACTCGGCTGCGTGAATCCGATGATCATGAGCCTGCTGCACCAGATCACGCCTGAAGCTCGGCATGGCGAAGCATTGGGCTTGCGGTTGATGCTGGTCAATGCGTCAAGCGTTGCCGTGCCCTTGGTGTCAGGATCTGCCGGGGCGCTGTTGGGCGTTGCCGGTGTATTTTGGGGGGTGGGCGCTTTGGTAGCGGTGGGCTCGCACCTGGCGTGGCGGCTGAGAGCGGGCCACTGAGCGCGCAGATTAAAGTCTGGTGCTCAAATCTGATCTTCAAAAGGGGCGTTAAAAGCTTTTTAGAGCTGATAGAACGCCCGAATGATTTCCCAGGCAGCTTCCGGGGTGTCGACACAATGAATCAGCTCCAGGTCTTTGCTGGAAATCGTGCCTTCTTCAATCAACACCTCAAAATTGACCAGACGCTGCCAGTAGCTGGATCCAAACAGCACGATGGGCAAGGCTTTGGCTTTGCCGGTTTGTACAAGCGTGATGACTTCAAACAGCTCGTCCAGCGTGCCAAATCCGCCCGGAAATGCCACCAGCGCTTTGGCCCGCATCATGAAATGCATTTTGCGCAGTGCAAAATAATGAAATTTGAAGTTCAGCGATGGCGTGATGTACGGGTTGCCGGACTGCTCGTGCGGCAGCACGATGTTCAGGCCCACTGTGGGCGCGCCGAGCTCATGCGCGCCCCGGTTGGCTGCCTCCATGATGCCGGGTCCACCGCCCGTGCAAATGAAAAGTTGCTGAGCCAGCGGCAAGGCCTGACTGTGCGCCGCAACCAGCCGTGCAAACAGGCGAGCCTGGTCGTAGTAGGCGGCATTGCCCATGTGGCGCTTTGCCACCCGCAGGGCGTCCTGTGCATCTGCCATCGCTGCCGCATCTGAATCAGCAGCACTGATTTTCAACAGGTTGGCCTCAGCAGCTGCCAGCGATGCACGTGCGGTTTCAGGCGAAGGAAACCGGGCACTGCCAAACACCACCACCGTGCTGTCAATGCCTTGCTCCGTCTGGCCCAGATCTGGCTTGAGCATTTCCAGCTGAAAGCGGATGCCGCGCGTTTCGCGCCGGAGCAAAAACTCCGGATCCGCAAAAGCCAGGCGGTAAGCATCCGCATCCAGCGGCTGGTTGTCACGTGCATGGGCCTGCAGTTCTGCCCAGGCGTGGCTCAGGCGATTGGCAGACAAGTCTTGTGTTTGATCCATGGCTGATTGTGACCCAGCATGCGACCTTCAAAGGTCCACAAAAGTTTTTTCGATGTCAGCATGAAAATTTTTTGGCAAGCGTGCCCAGTCTCGTGCGTCGATCAGGATGGGCAAGTTCGAGTCATAGACAGCCTGACGACAGTTCTCGAGCCGGGAAACCGGTATGGGTTGAGCGCCCGGGCCGATCAACGCCAAATCGAGATCGCTTGCACCATGCGCCAGTCCGGTTACCCGGGAGCCATAAGCCCGCCCAATCACGCCTGGCAGGTGCAGGGCCAACAGGGCAGTCAGGCACTGGCGATCCTGGTCTCGAAGCAGCAAGGCCATGGCTATTGCCCAGGTGCAGCTTCAACAGCTTTGAGCAAACTGTCAGCATCTGCCAAAAATTGCGGGACCAGCAGCAAAATGCTGTCGGCATCATTTTCGCCATACCCGCAGGCTATCTGATTTCGATGGTCGCGGTACTGGAGCCAGCGCTCCACTTCCTCGATGGTGATCAGGCAGTGTTTGGCGGCGGACCTGAAAATATCTTTGTATGTCAAGGCGTCGAGTTGCTTGCTGCTGCTTAGAAAAACGAGCAAATTCTTTTTGAGAAATTTGCCGCATTGCTCCGACACAATTTAAAATTATTTGACGCAGGCTGCCCTATAGATGTCGTACACCACTGACTTTGCATCATGCTGGCCGATGTTTTCTTCTGCCAGTTTTAACGTGTCAATGCATCAGTGAACAAGATCGGTACTGAGCATTTATCCAGTTTAAAAGTAAAAAAGGCTCCAGTGGAGCCTTTTTCACCGTTTGATTTAAATGTTCAAACCCGTTTGCGGCAACGCGGCTGGTCAGACGCGTTTCCTGCAACGCGGCTGGTCAGACGCGTTTTCTGTATTCACCCGTGCGGGTGTCAATCTCCACCACATCGCCCTGCGCCACAAAAATTGGCACGCCAATTTCAAATCCGGTGGCTATTTTGGCGGGCTTCAAAACTTTGCCTGAGGTATCGCCCTTGACGGCTGGCTCGGTCCAGGTGATTTCACGTTCCACGTTGGTGGGCAGCTCAACGGAGATGGCTTTGCCTTCGTAAAACACCACCTCCAGCTCCATGCCGTCCTGCAGGTAGTTCAGCGAATCGCCCATGTTTTCAGCTTCGACTTCATATTGGTTGTAGTCCGAATCCATGCAGATGTACATCGGGTCGGCAAAATATGAAAAGGTGCAGTCTTTTTTGTCCAAAATAACCTGATCAATCTTGTCGTCTGCCTTGAAAACGTTTTCAGTGCCGAAGCTGCCAATCAGGCTTTTCAGCTTCATGCGCACGGTCGCCGAGTTGCGGCCGCCCCGGCTATATTCGGTTTTCAGCACCACCATCGGGTCTTTGCCGTGCATGATGACGTTGCCGGCGCGAATTTCTTGTGCGATTTTCATAACTTGAGAGCTTGTTTTGGAGGTGATTGCTGAAAAAATGCAGTGCCTTGTGCAGTGCAAAGCCTTCGATTTTAGCGGTTTTTTGCAGCAAATTCGAGCAATCCGGTGGTCAAGTCCGTTTGCTCTGCAAGCCGCAAACGGACTTTCGAGGCCGTGCGGCCCCATGCATCCAGGTCTGGCAGCGGCGGTAAAACAGTCTCCGCCAGGCCGTTCCAGCAGTGGTGAAATGCCTGTAAATCAGGCCGCGCACCCAGCATGTTTAAAAACGCCCCAAGCTTGGGCCCATGCGCGCCATCGCTTTGCGGGTAGATCTGCCAGACGAAGGGCTTGCCCGCCCACAAAGCCCGAACGATGGAATCTTCACCTCGCACAAAGTTGACGTCGCTGGCCCACAGCAAATGGTCAAAGTCGATTTGTGTGAGCAGGGGCAAATATGAAATTGATAGCCGCTCGCGCCCGTTTTGATTGGGCTGCAGGCTGATTTCTTGCTTGTTTTCAAGTGTTTTAACTGCTTGCGTGGCCCGGCCGGCTGCCACCAACAGACGCACAGGCTTGCCACCAAGCCCATTATTCGCCAAATCATCCAGCAGTTGCGCCAAAGCCGGTGGTTCGTAGCAAAACAGTGAGATCACCCTTTCACCGCTCCAGTCAATGCGATGTTGCCTGAACCAAGCTGTGCGGTCAAAGTTGGCCTGGCGCTGCCTCACGTCAGGCTCACGCAGCAAGCCGCCGGTCTCAGGCGTAAAACCAGGGTAATAAAAAGTCTTGCGCCAACCTGCCGCCGGCCCGCTGCTGACAATGTGGCTCAGGCCATGGCTGCGGGCGACGTAGGGCTCAGCAGACAGGTATTCCAGGTTGATCCACAGCGGTTTTTGAATATCATTTTTGCTGATAGCCAAACAAGTACGGGCGCTAGAAGCTACAAATTCAATAGCAGTTTCAGACCCGAATGCTTCGATGAGAACATCACAGGGTGCCGTGTCCAGCATACCGACGTCGATGTGTTCGGTCCACGCCAGCACCTGTACGCCATCGCATCCGCCCGGCGCCATCCAGGCCAGCGCTGTGCTGTCGTCTGCCCACAAGCGCACCCGTTGACCCCGTCCAGCCAGGTCAACAGCCAGCCGCCAGCACACGCCAATGTCGCCAAAGTTGTCAATGACTTTGCAGAAAATGTCCCATTGCAAACTTCTCATGGACAGATTGTCCACAATACAGCATGCCTAAAGATTTTGAATTTGCGCCCGAACTGCTAGCCGAAGTTGCTGCGCTGCCGGCGCTGCCGGGGGTGTACCGCTACTTTGATGCCGAGGGCGGCGTGCTGTACGTGGGAAAGGCGCGCAACCTGAAAAAGCGCGTTTCCAACTACTTTCAAAAAAACCATGGTGGCACCCGCATTGGCCACATGGTGACCAAAATCACGCGGATGGAAACCACCGTGGTGCGCAGTGAGGCAGAGGCGCTGCTGCTTGAAAACAACCTGATTAAAACGCTGAATCCGCGTTTTAATATTTTGTTCCGCGACGACAAGAGCTACCCTTATTTGAAGCTGGCAACCCATCAATTCGCACGCGTTGCCTACTACCGCGGTGCGGTTGAAAAAAAGCACAAATACTTTGGCC
>JANYGP010000117.1 GCA_025362315.1 Polaromonas sp. | reverse complement strand
ACGTATGCACGGCTGACTACGACGCGCGGGAGCGCAGCTTGGACGTCGAAACCCATCCGCAAGAAGCCATCAGGCGGATTGACCAGATTGCAAATGCATTGGGTTCGGCATCTGGTTTGCAAGCGTCTGATATGGAACAGGTGGTACAGGTGCGCGTGCGCGGCGGCCTGAATGGCGAGTATGAATTTTGCACGCAGTCCACCGTGGCGCGGGAGCTGATGTTTTTAAACAGCCACGCAACACACCACTTTGCCATTTTGCAGGGCTATGCCAGGGAGCGTGGCCAGACACTGGGCGCAGGTTTTGGCAAAGCGCCTGCCACTGTGGCTTACGAGCAGCAGCGCAGCCAGCAGGTGGTGGCAGCATGAATGGCATGACAAACAACTTGCAGCCCGCCGTCTTGCCGTGGCAAGAGACACCCCTGACGCCTGAAGCGTTGCTTTCCCATGCGGCACGTGTAGCACCAGGCCAGCGCTTGAAGATTTTTTGGGCACGTGCGGTGCGTTGGGAGTTTTGGCCATCGTGGTTGTACTACGCACCGATAGTGGTGTGGATCTTGTGGCTGGGCTTACAGCACCGCAGGCCCATGGCTTTCACCGCCGCCAATCCGGGCCTTGACGCAGGCGGCATGGTGGGCGAGAAAAAACACCAGGCGCTGCAACCGCTGCAAGACAATGCACCCGACCTGGTGGCCAGCTTTGTGCTGGTTACAGCTCTTGACGCTGCGCAGCGCGTCGCCCAGGCCTTGGCGTTTGCTGATGTACATGGTATGCCAGTGGTGCTCAAGCCAGATGTTGGTCAGCGTGGGCGCAGCGTTTTTGTGGCCCGCACGGCGGATCACATCAGCCAGTACCTGTCGCGCTTTGCAGGCGCAGTGATCGTTCAAAAACACATCGAAGGGGAAGAGTTTGGCATCTTTGTGGCCCGCAAGCCGGGCCAGTCAGTGCCAGACGTTTTGTCTATTGTTCACAAGACTTTCCCAAGCGTGACGGGTGATGGTCAGCAGACTTTAAAGCAACTCATCCTGAACGACGACCGTACCAAATTGATATCTGCTCTGCTGTTCAAGCGCTGGGCTGCCGAGTTAAACCGCGTACCTGCCAGTGGTGAAGCAATCAAGCTGGTAGAAATTGGCGCGCATTGCCGCGGTAGCCTGTTTTTGGATGGTCGCGAGCATGCAACGCCTGAATTGACTGCCACTTTAAGCCGACTACTGGACGCTGTACCGGGCTATGCATTTGGCCGAATGGATGTTCGCGTGCCGAGTGTCCATGATCTGCGGCTGGGGCGAGGCATTCAGGTGCTGGAGCTCAATGGCGTGTCTGCTGAAAGCGCCCACATTTACCACCCCGGCACACCGCTACTTGACGGTTACCGCGCCATGTTTGCCCAATGGTCGGTCGCATTTGAAATTGGCAGTGCGTACGCGACTCAGGGCGTGCCCACTACCTCTGCGGCGCAGTTGCTACGCCAATTCATTGACGATTTACGCCGCAATGAAACATGGTTTTAATTTTATACACACATTTCATACACGCTTTGCAACCCAACTCTTCAACAGGAAACTCATCATGCAACTCACCTCATTTTTACGCCGCCTGGTCATGCTCGCACTGATCGCATTCAGCTTCAATGCTATGGCAGCCAAGCCCGTTAACACGCTGAAAAATTCGTTTTTTTCCAGTCAGACAGACACTGCCATCAATGGCTATGACAGTGTGGCTTACTTCACCAAGAATGCACCCGTCAAAGGTGTGGATGCCTACACCTACGAATGGAAGGGTGCCAAGTGGAAGTTCTCCAGCGATGCCAATCTGGAACTGTTCAAGGCCAATCCCGAAAAATACGCCCCTCAGTATGGTGGCTACTGCGCTTATGGTGTTGCGACTGACAGCTTGGTCAAGGTCGATCCTGACCAGTTCACGGTGCATGAAGGCAAGCTGTACCTGAACTACGATGCATCCATACAAAAAGACTGGCTGAAAGACAAGGCAGGCTATATCAAAAAGGCAGATGCCAAGTTTCAGTCCCTGTTGGCCAAATAATGTACTGATAACAAGGAGCTCACCATGAACTTTGTTAAAAAACACGGCCACTGGATTCTGTCGCTGTTTGTTGCTTTTGTTTTTATTCAGTCACTTTTTTTCAAATTCACAGGATCGCCTGAGACGGTTTATATTTTTCAAGGCAAGCTGGATCCTTGGGCGGCAAGCCTGGGCTTTAAAGGCGTATTTGCGCCGGGCGGTATTTTTTCTGCCAAGGTGGTTGGGTCTGCGGAGCTTGTGGCCTCTATCCTGGTTTTGGCTGGTGCGTTCTTGGCCAGCCAGCAACTGGTACAAGTGGCTGGTGCAGCGCTTGGCCTTGGTGTTATTAGCGGGGCCATATTCTTTCATCTCTTCACGCCGCTGGGCCTTGCGGTTGTCAATACCGATGGCAGCAGCGATGGGGGTGAGCTTTTCATGCTGGCTTGTGGTGTTTGGGTGTCGTGCGCGCTGCTCTTGTGGATCAGGCGTGACGTGTGGTTGTCCTTGATCAAAAAAATATTCCCCAGATGATTTGGTGCGCAGGTCGGATCAGAGGCCGAATCATGACCATCGCGTTGGGTATGGCTGCTGTGTGTGGCCTGGTTGCCTGCGGCAACCCGCCTTACCCAAGGGGTTCCGTTGACCAATTATTTGCTGGCCGCGCAGCGCCAACAATTAGCCAGCAGGTCGTGCAGGGTCATGTCATCAGCACAGCGCGCGTGCAGGGTGATGCAGCAAGCAGAGCCACATCCAGTGGTGTGATGCTGCTGTTCATTCATGGCTCACCAGGCGACTGGAAGGCCTGGGCACACTATCTGAAAACACCAGAGCTGGCGGGCTTTGCCAGCTGTGTGGCGGTTGACAGACCGGGCTTTGGCGCTTCTGGCAGCGGGCGTGTCGTGACTGACTTGCGGCAGCAAGCCGCCTTGTTGTCTGCCTTGGTACCTGTCGGTCAAAAAGCGATTGTGGTGGGGCATTCTTTGGGAGGGCCCTTAGCCGCCTGGATGGCCATCGATGCACCCGACAAAGTTTGTGGCGCTATTTCAATTGCAGGTTCACTGTCATCTCGTTTGGAAGAGCCACGCTGGTACAACCTGTTGGCTGATTCTGCCTTGCTCGGCTGGGCAGTCCCCAAC
>JANYGP010000082.1 GCA_025362315.1 Polaromonas sp. | reverse complement strand
AGCCTTGTCGCGTGCCTGCTCGATGCTCCACGCGCCGGGGTTACCGATGGTTAGGCGTAGGTCTTTTCCCTGGTACACGCTTTGGAACACATAGGCCGGTTTTCCGGCGGGCGTGGTGCGCAGCCCCAGCCCGGCGGTGGTGGCGTCCCACAAGAACGCTTGTGCCTTATCGGCAGGGCATGTAAACGCTGAAACCCGGCCAGCGGTGAAGGCGATTTTTGCCATTTTGATCCCCAAAAGTCTTACATCCTGGCGATGTAAGACGGTTACGACACCTCGGAAGTCAAACCGTCCTGTTGTGACTTACATCGCAGGATGTAAAGGCGGATGTAAGACTATTTTCCGAATTTAGACCTATTTCAATCAACATCGCACTGGTTGCAACACCAGTATGAATTTTGTAAGTTGTTGATTTATATAGATTGTGCCACGTTGATCAACGCCGGTAAATACAAAAAACTCAGGATTGTAATTCCTGTTGTCGTGGGTTCGAGCCCCATCAGCCACCCCAACATTTAAAACGCCGGGTCAACTTCAAAGTTGACGCGGCGTTTGCATTTGCGGTGGGTTCGCCCGCAGTTAATTCACCATCACCAGCTTGCCCTTGACGCCGCGTGAGCCCATGTGTGCGTAGGCGGCCTTTAACTCGGCCATGGACATGGTGCTGTCAATAACCGGTTTGATCTTGCCCTGGGCGTACCAGCTGGCCAGCTCGCCCATCATGGCGGCGTTGGCTTTGGGTTCTGCCTTGGCGAAGCCGCCCCAGAACACGCCGACGATGGACGCGCCTTTTAGCAGCGGCAAATTCAGGGGCAGTGATGGTGTGGGGCCAGACGCAAAGCCGACCACCAGGTAGCGGCCTCGCCACGCTATAGAGCGAAACGCCGGCTCGGTGTAGTCGCCGCCAACCGGGTCATACACCACGTCCGGGCCATTTCCGTTTTTTCCGCCTATCAGCGCCTTGATGCTTTCGCGTAAATCGCTTGTCGTGTAGTTGATGGTCTCGTCTGCGCCAATGGATTTGCACAGCGCACACTTCTCGTCGGTCGACGCTGCAGCAATTACCCGCGCACCAACGGCTTTGGCAATTTGAATGGCCGACGTGCCCACGCCGCCTGCTGCGCCGAGTACCAGCACAGTTTCACCTGGCTTGAGTTGCGCCCGGTCCACCAGCGCATGGTGGGATGTGGCGTAAATCATGATGAAAGCTGCTGCGTCCACAAACGGGAAACCAGGCGGCAGCGGCATACAAAGGGCGGCAGGTGCTACTGTGTGTGTAGCAAAGCCGCCCGTGCCTGACAGGCACGCAACGTGCTGGCCAACTTTCAAATGCGTCACACCTTCGCCCACGGCCTGCACAATGCCGGCGTATTCAGAGCCGGGTACAAAGGGCAGGGGCGGCTTCATCTGGTATTTGTTTTGCACAATCAGCAGGTCAGGAAAATTGAGCGATGCAGCTTTTATTTCTATCAGCACCTCGCCTGCTTTGGGCACAGGCGTGGGCAGCTCCTGCCAGGTCAAGGCGTCTACGCCGATGGGGTTGTCGCAAAGCCAGGCATGCATGTTGATTTCCTTTGAAACTTCGGTTGGAGGTGTGTCCGCATCATAAGGAAACTGCAGCGCAGATATTGCCGCAGCCTGTCGCCGTTGTCTTGTCTGTCACCTAGAATCAAACCATGAAAATTCTGATCACAAATGACGATGGGTACCAGGCCACAGGCATCGTGGCTTTGTACGAGGCGCTCAAAGACATTGCTGACGTAGAAGTTGTGGCACCTGAGCAGAACAACAGCGCCAAGTCCAACGCGTTGACTTTGCACACGCCGATGTATGTACAGACGGCTGCCAATGGCTATCGTTACATCAACGGCACGCCGGCTGACTGCGTGCACATTGCGCTGACGGGCTTGCTGGGGTACCGGCCTGATCTGGTCGTGTCGGGCATCAACAACGGTGCCAACATGGGTGACGACACCATTTACTCTGGCACTGTGGGCGCGGCCATGGAAGGCTATCTGTTTGGCATTCCAGCCATTGCTTTTTCGCAGACTGAAAAAGGCTGGGCGCACATTGACGCGGCTGGCAGAAGGGCCAGGGCGATGGTGCAGCAATTGATGCCGTCGCTTGAAAAGCATTCGCACCCGTGGCTGCTCAATGTCAACATTCCCAATTTGCCCGATGCCGAGCTGAAAAGCACGCAGGTGGTCAGGCTGGGGCGCCGGCATGCTGCCGAAAAAGTCATTACCCAAACCAGCCCGCGGGGTGACACCATGTACTGGATAGGCAGTGCAGGCGCAGCCAAAGACGACAGTGAAGGCACTGACTTTCATGCGGCCAAAATGGGCCATGTGTGCCTGACGCCGCTGCATGTTGACCTGACAGAACACCGCCAGTTGCCGCATTGGACCGAGCGCATGGCGGGCCTGGAGCGCGCTGGCGCATGAAGCCTGTCAGCAGCACCAACAGGCCGGGGTTTCCACTGAGCATGTCGGTGCCGGCTGGTCAGCAGATCACTACTAAATCGATAGCTGCCAGCGCCCAGAATATAAGGACTGCACCTTCAAAACAAACTGAAAACCTGCCTTACAGGGCAGTGCAGGGCATTTCAGCTGGCATGGGTCTCGACTCACTGGCTGTGCGTGCCCGCATGGTGCAAAAGCTGACTGCCCAGGGCCTGCAAGATCCTCGCGTCAAAGCCGCCATGAGTCAGATTGAACGGCACCGGTTTGTTGATTCGGCCCTGGTCAACCAGGCTTATGAAGACACCAGCCTGCCCATAGGGCTGGGTCAAACCATCAGCAAACCGAACGTGGTGGCGCGCATGCTGGAGTTGCTGGTCAAAAGCGTTCCTGGCAAACTCGGCCGGGTGCTGGAGATTGGTACCGGTTGCGGTTACCAGGCAGCTCTGCTGGCGCAACTGGCCACCGAGGTTTACAGCATTGAGCGGCTGCGCGGCCTGCATGACAAGGCGCGCGCTAATTTGCGGCCCATGCGGGTGGCCAATCTGCACCTGTTGTTTGGTGATGGCATGCTGGGCTATGCCAGGGGCGCACCGTATTCAGCCATCATTGCAGCTGCCGGTGGCGATGCGTTGCCACAGGCCTGGCTGGACCAATTGGCAGTGGGCGGGACCCTGGTTGCCCCTGTGCAGGGTGCGGGCGGTACGCAGGCGCTGGTGGTGGTTGAAAAAACCAGCCGGGGCCTGACCAAAACGCTACTGGAGGCTGTTCATTTTGTGCCTTTAAAATCAGGCATCGGTTAGCGGCTGAGCACAAGAAGCTGAACGTCAAACTTACATTCAAAGTTAAAGTCGAAGATACAGTCGAAGATTGAGTCGAAGATTGAGTCGAAGTTACAGGCAAAATTTCAGTCGAAATCAAAAAATCAAAGGCAGGAAAAAATGCGTTATTCAGTTTCCTCTATTGCGCGGCAAAGTACTGTGGCGGCCTTTGCTGTCATTGCAGTGTTGCTGGCAGCTTGCGGCTCAAGCCCCATGAGCAACGCGCCGGTTGAAGACCGCGGCACGGCTACATCGCGGCCGGCAACTGCACCTGTCACCACGGCATCCACCGCGGGCGATGCACTCAAACCACTGCCTGGTGCAGAAAATGCAGGCAAGCCAGGCTACTACACCGTCAAGCCCGGCGACACACTGATCCGCATCGGGCTGGACACGGGCCAGAATGTTCGCGACATTGTGCGCTGGAACAGCCTTGAAAATCCCAACCTCATAGAAGTGGGCCAGGTGTTGCGCATCGTGGCGCCCACCAGTGACAATCCGCTGGTCGTGACACGCCCTGTGACTTCCGGGAGTGCGGTAACTTCTACTGTTGCTGCTCCCGCGCGGCCAGCCAGTGCTGCATCTGCCGCTGCCGCTGCCGCTGCTGCTGCTGCTGCTGCTGCTGCAACTGTCGCCGCATCTGCCCCCGTACCAGCAACCGCCCCGATAGCAGCTGGCAGCAGCCCACAGACCGCCGCTGCCGAAGACGATGTGGCCTGGATATGGCCAGCACAGGGCAAGTTGATTGCCGGCTTTGACGAAATTAAAAACAAGGGCTACGACATTGACGGCAAGGTGGGCGACCCCATCATCGCTGCTGGCGACGGACGTGTGGTTTATGCCGGTGCAGGCCTGCGTGGTTACGGCAACCTGATTATTTTGAAGCACAACAACACGTATTTGACGGCTTATGCACACAACCAGACGCTGCTGGTCAAGGAAGACCAGTCAGTGAAAAAAGGCCAGAAGATTGCCGAGATGGGCAACAGCGACGCCGATCGCGTCAAATTGCATTTCGAGATTCGGCGTCAGGGCAAACCGGTGGACCCGTCCCGATATTTGCCGGCCAAGTAATTGCTTGTGCCTGCCAACGCTGACAAGCCTGCCTATCCACCTGACCTGCTGACCGTCGAGTCGCTCGACATCGAAGCGCAGGGCATTGCGCACCGCTCTGATGGCAAAGTGGTGTTCATTGAAGGGGCGTTGCCTTACGAGGTGGTCACTGCCAACGTTTACCGCAAAAAGCCATCGTTTGAAAAAGCGATGGCGATGCACATCCACAAGGAATCATCGCAGCGCGTCACGCCTGGTTGCCCTTATTTTGGGATGCACACAGGCGCTTGTGGCGGCTGCAAAATGCAGCACCTGCATGTTGCCGCTCAAGTCGCCGTCAAGCAGCGGGTGCTGGAAGACAACCTGCTGCACATCGGTAAACTCAAGGCCGACCACCTGATGCGGCCTATTGAAGGGCCGGCTTGGGGCTACCGCTATCGGGCCCGGCTGTCAGTGCGCTATGTGCGTAAAAAAGGCGAAGTGCTGGTTGGGTTTCATGAACGCAAAAGCAGCTTTGTGACCGACATGGCGCATTGCCCCGTGTTGCCGCCTCACGTTAGCAACATGCTGATGCCGCTGCGCGCCCTGATTGCAAGCCTGGACGCCAAGGAAACCGTGCCGCAAATTGAGCTTGCTTGCGGCGACAGCATCACCGCCCTTGTATTGCGCCACATGGATACCTTCAATGAAGGCGACAAACATCGCTTGCGTGCCTTTGCAGCGGCGCATGCGGGCGTGCAGTGGTGGTTGCAGCCTGGCGGGCTGGATACCGTGGCCTTGCTGGACGAAGATGTGCCGCAGTTGAGTTATGCGCTGCCTGAATTCAATGTGATGATGCCTTTCAAGCCAACTGATTTCACCCAGGTCAACCCGCACATCAACCAGGTGCTGGTGTCGCGCGCGCTGCGCTTGCTTGACGTGCAGCCGCACGAGCGTGTGATTGACTGGTTTTGTGGTTTGGGCAATTTCACCTTACCGCTGGCAACCCGTGCCAAGGAGGTTCTGGGCGTTGAAGGCAGTGAAGTGCTGGTGGCCCGGGCGCAGCAAAATTATCAGTTAAATAGCGCTCTGGCGCACGTTAATCGGGCGCTGGCAGCTACTTATTTTGTAGCGCGCAATCTGTTTGAAATAACGCCGGCTGAACTCAGCCGCGACGGAACGGCCAACAAATGGCTGGTTGACCCGCCCAGGGAAGGCGCTTTTGAGCTGTTCAAAGCTCTGGCTGCGTTGTACCGGCAACTGACCACTGGTGTACCGTGCGATGACGGCATTCACCAGCAAAGTTTGCACTTGAGCAACTGGGACATGCCCAGGCGCATTGTTTATGTCAGCTGCAATCCGGCCACGCTGGCACGAGATGCTGGTGTGCTCGTGCAAAGCGGTGCATATCGCTGCTCCGCAGCCGGGGTGGTCAACATGTTTCCACACACGGCGCATGTGGAAAGCATTGCGGTGTTCGATCTGATTGAGCAGGCATAAAAAAAGAGCCCGAAGGCTCTTTTTTGTGGTTTGTTCGAAAACCGTTTAATCCCGGTCGCCACCAAAAATACCGAGCAAAGCCAGCATGCTCTGAAAGATATTGAACAGATCCAGGTATATCGACAGGGTGGCGCTGATGTAGTTGGTCTCGCCGCCGTCAATGACCTGCTTCAGGTCATACAGCAAGTAAGCACTGAACACGGCAATGGCCAGTGTGCTGATCACCGCCATCAAGGCCGTGGAGCCAACAAACACATTGATCACCGCAGCCACCATGATGACCAACGCACCTGCAAACAGCCACTTGTTCATGCCGCTCAAGTCGCGCTTGATGACGCTGGCCAGGCTGGCCATCACGAACATCACGCCAGCCGTTCCGGCAAACGCCGTCATGACCAGAGAAGCCCCATTGCTGAAGCCCAGCACCATGCCAATCATGCGCGACAGCATCAAGCCCATGAAGAAAGTAAAGCCCAGCAAAACTGGCACACCAAGCGCAGAGTTTTTGGTCTTTTCAATCGCATAGATGAAACCAAAAGCGCCTGCCATGAAAACGATCAACCCCATAAAGCCAGTGAGCTTGGCAGTGATGCCAGTGGTCACGCCAATGTAGGCGCCCAGCACGGTAGGCAACAGGCTCAGTGCCAGCAGCCAGTAGGTGTTACGCAAAACCCTGTTGCGCTCGGCTGGCGACGTGACGCCGTAGTCAAGAGTTTGAACATTCTCATTCATAAGAGTGATCTCCAGATAAACCCAGCAAATACTGGCATTGTGGATTTTAGGGTTCAGGCAGGGTTTTTCAATGATTCCCCTACGATGCTCTGTAGTTTGCAGGGTTTATTTGTTCAAAGTTCTGCTACGTACGCGTTTGTCAAGCAAATCTGCGTATGCTGCACAGTCCTCTTCATTCAACTTATCTTTTTGATCTATGAAATTCAAAGCCACACTCGAATTTACTGACGTCAAAGCCATTGCTGCTGCAGCTGTTGCGGAAGCTGTGCAAAACAACTGGGCTGTAACAATTGCCATCGTGGATGACGGTGGGCATTTGCTGCATTTGCAGCGGCTGGACGGCGCGCCACCGGTGTCCAGTCACATTGCTCCGGCAAAAGCCCATACCGCTGCACTTGGCCAGCGGGAAAGCAAGGTTTACGAAGATGTCATCAACGGTGGTCGCATGTCGTTTTTAAGTGCGCCTGCCATTGCCGGCATGCTCGAAGGAGGCGTGCCCATCATGAAGGACGGTCAGTGCATTGGCGCGGTGGGCGTCAGCGGTGTCAAGTCCAATGAAGATGCGCAAATTGCCCGGGCTGGCATTGCAGCTTTGGGCTTGTGAAGAACTGGCTCCCAGCTTGAAGAAACATAAAAAGCCTGGCTATTCAACCTGATGGGCAAGGTGACCCATCCTGTTTGTGGCTGGCAAAAACGACCGGGACAGCCTGGGCTGACTCCGGTCGCCCCACGATAAAACTATTTGGTCAAAATCAATTTGCCCAGACGGGTGGCTTGCAGCTTATAAATATTGCCGTTGTGGCTGATTTCCACGGCTTTTTGTCCGCGCAAAATCTCAAGACTGCTAACACTCGGCTGCAGTGACTCCTGCCGCGCAGGGGAAGTCAAAGAACGTTGAGGAGATGACAAAGTCAGCGTTGAGTTCATGAGCAGTCCTGAAGTAGAGGTCAATCAATATCTAAATGATAATGATTCGCAATTAAAAGTCAAGCTGTTTTTGGCGTCGACACATTACATTACACAATTTGCAAATCTGCTGTGGGCAAGATTCGAATCCCCGTTTGAAAGAAGCTGCAAATCAGTTCTTGGGTTCTGTGATGAAGCCAATTTTGCGCAACCCGGCTTGTTGGGCGGCTGCCATGGCCTGAGCAACACGCTCATAGCGCACGGCTTTGTCACCGCGTATGTGCAGCTCAGGTTGGGGGTTGCGTGCCGCAGCAGCCTTGAGCTGCGGTGCCAAATCAGCATCTGCAATTTGCGCCTCATTGACAAAGTAGGTGCCTTGCGCGTCCACGGACAAGCGCATGGTTTCAGGCTTGATGTTTTGCACTTCGTTGGTGGCCCGGGGCAGGTCAAGGTTGACTGAATGCTTCATCACCGGAATGGTGATGATGAAAATAATCAACAGCACCAGCATGATGTCCACCATCGGCGTCATGTTGATTTCATTCATGACGTCATCGCCGTCGTCGTTGCTCAGGTCCTGGTTTCCAAATGCCATGGGGGATTTTCCTTTCAGCCAGTGTGCAGATCAAGTTTAAGGTCAGGCTTTTTTCATGGCAATCACATTGGCACCGCCTGAAGTTACCCGCGCGCCTGTCACAAAATATGCGTGCAAATCATGGGCAAACCGGCTGAGCCTTTGCAGCACGCCCTTGTTGCCCCTGACCAGTGCGTTGTAACCCAGTACGGCAGGAATCGCCACAGCCAGCCCCAGTGCAGTCATGATCAGTGATTCGCCAATCGGTCCTGCCACTTTGTCGATAGTGGCCTGACCCGCAGCGCCAATGGCCAGCAGTGCATGGTAGATGCCCCACACCGTGCCAAACAAGCCAACAAAGGGGGCGGTGGAGCCAACCGATGCCAGTATGGCCAGGCCAGACTGCAGCTTGCCAGTGAACTCGTCCATGCAGTTGCGCAGCGTGCGCGTCACCCAATCGCTCACATCCAGTGAGTCATGCAGGTGCGCTTTGGTATTGCGGTGGTGCAGAGTTGCCTCCCGGCCCTCCAGGGCCAGTTGACGAAACGGATTTGCCGGGTCAGCGCCGAGTTTGGTCAGGCCCGCAGCGAAGTCTTCACTGTGCCAAAAATCTTCTGCATTCCTGGCAATGCGCTTGTACTTGAGCACATCGAGTGTCTTGACAATGATCACCATCCATGAGGCCAGCGACATGATCAGCAGCAAGATTGCCACTGTTTTGGTCACGATGTCCCCCTGAGCCCAGACGTTTGCCAAACCAAATTGAGAATTCATTTCAACACTCCAATCAATAAAAACATTTATTCAAGCGTCCAGACAATGGGAACGGTAACTGACATCGCTTCAGCAACACCGCCCCGTTTGCCCGGTACATAGCGCCATCTCATCACAGTTGCTGCTGCGGCTGTGTCCAGCCGGGCGTAGCCGCTTGACTTGGCTATTTCGGCACGTTGCGGCAGACCATCCGCTGCGATATAAACACGCATCAGTGTGGTGCCCTGTTCATTCATTCGGCGGCTGATGGGCGGGTAACCTGGTTTTGGGTTTTGCAGGTAATCAGCATCGCTCAAGGGCAACTGTACAGATGCTGAAGCAACTGCCCCCGCAGGTGCTGTAGGGGCAGCAGTAGTGACTCCGGCAGGGGCAGCAACTGCGGCAGCGGCAGCCATTGGCGCAGGCGCTGACTGGGGAACAACAGATCCCGCAGGCGCATTGGCGGCTGGCATGGGGTCACTGATAGCCGCTGGCAAGGGCGCAACAACTGCCGGCGCTTTGGCAATGACTGTTTTCTCCGGGAGTGGCTGTCTGGCGGGTGCTTGTCTGGGTAAAGACTGTCCTGGCGGTGGCGCCGGCTGTGAAAGTTCAATTTTTGGATTAGGCAGTTCAATCAGTTCAGCCATCAGAAAAGTGGGTACGACAGGCTCCGTTGTTCGCATCAGCAAGCCGCTGTACAGGACGTAAATAAACGCAATGTGTATCACCAGCACAGACACAGCAATGGCTGCATGCCGGCTAGTGCCAGACATCCATGAATTGACGCGCAGTAAAGAGGGTGTTGCTGGAACAGCCAAGACGGAAAACATTGGTGTGAAATAAAGATCTTACATTTCTGTAATGTCACTAAATGCCATTAAATGGCAGTTATGCAAGGTCAGTTGCTCGCTCATCGGGCCTTTGCGTAGGCACGCAACCTCAAAGCAGTTTTATTTGCGAAACACCCACCACGAACCGCCGATAACCAACACCAGCGTCAGCGGAAGTGAAATCAGATCGACATTGATGTTTGCCATGTGCTGCCACCTGCTGGGCTGTTTGCCCGTTAAAGCGTGGCTAGCTGGATGTTGGCCACCGGGCAGCTCGCACTGCACTGGGCTACAACATCACGGGCACAACCTTCGCACTTGCCGCACTGGGTAGCAACACCCAATTCAAATTGAATTTCATCAAAACCCATGCCCGCCTTGGCGTGGCGAACGATGTCTTTGTCTGAGATTCGGCGGCAAATGCAAACGATCATGTGTTGGCTTGCTTTTTGGATGAAAACTGCAGTATAAATGCGAATCTGTCGCATTTGCAATTACTTTTAAAAGTTTTTTTGAAGGTTCAAAGGCGAAACAGCGTCAGCCCGATCGTCAGGCTGCTTGATATTAAAAACAGGGCAACGCCAATGGCACGTTTGCGGTGGGATTGCACCCACAACAAAACACCAGACAGGGACAAGAAAATCATGCTGCCTGCCAGCGTGTCCACCAGCAAAATCCAGCCAATCGACATGCCCGTACCCTTGTGCATGTTGTTGAATGTTGCCAGCAATCCGTTGGACGTGGTGGTCACGCTGACAGAACGATTGCCGCGCCAGTATTCCACCTGAATGATTTCGTTCGGACCGCCAAAGTTGAATACCCAATGCTCAGGCTGCATCAACACGGCCTCAAGCGGTGAATTTTTGCTGGCCCATAAAACAGGCCTGGCTGCATTGACCTTTGTTGAATTAAGCCTGGATGAATCACCTCTGGACGAATCACCCCTGATTGAATCACCCTTGCCTGGAATGTTGTTGCCACTGAAATTCAAGGCAACCAGCAGCCATGCCTTCATGTCATCAGGGCAGGAAGGCACTGGGTCAGGCAAGCTCAGTTGCGCGTTGCTGCGGACCTGCTCAACGGGCAGCTTCAGCACATTGCGATGGTTCAGCCAGATGCCGCTAAAACCAAACAGCAAACCCAGTACTGCGCCCCACATGCCGACCCAGCCATGGCTTTTTCGGACCCACTGAATCAACTGGCTGTATTTCCAGAATGTCATGTTCATGTCTGCTTATTCAGGCGGAGTAGCCGGGTCTGCCATCATGCCCACGCCGGATGCGCCTCCGCCTGTGCCTTTGGGGTCAATGCCGCCAGCTTGCACCACCGTCAAAACCGCCCGATGACGATAAGCGTCAAACTTTTTGCCTTCAAATTCACCCGCAGCAGGGCCCTTGAATATCACTTCGATCGCGTATTGGCCTTTCCATGGCAGCGCCATTAGCAACTGGCCAGCGTCGTTGGTTTTGTATTCTTTTTCCCAGTCGTTGGGCGCGTAAATCACGGCTTTGTTTTTGGGCAGCGGCTTGCCGTCAAACAGCACCACAAAGCTGTCCGTACGTCCGGCGACAGGCTGAATGTCAAGCTTGAGTTCTTTGCCTGGCGCTAGGGCCTGCTTCAGCGGCCAGGCACTGTGCCGCGCGTAGTACATCGGCTTGACGATGCCAATGCCTGAGCTGGACAAGTCCCTGACTTCGTAGCCCGCCTCTATTGCGACCAACTGAGGTGAGAGCACGCCGGTGATGGCAAAGTACTTTTGCGTGCGCCTGACAGCCAGCTCGGTGCTGCCTGCGTTCGACACAGCCCAGGCTTTGGGTCCTTTGATGTCGTCCATGCGGCCGGGCGACTGCTCACGAACCTCGGCCACTTCGCCAAAATACAGCCTGGCTTCCTGTGGGTTTGCCTTGTCATTGCGTTCCAGCCAGATGTAGTGCGCGTTGGCATACGGGGCTGCCAAACAGGCAAAAAATACGGTTGTAGCCCACGTGATACGGGCGCGGGCAGATATGATTTTCATAGCACTACTTTCGACATTATTTTCGATATTATTTTCGGTTTGCTGGTGCATCAACAATTAAAACTTGTACTTCAAAGCCACCTGCAGCTCACGCGGCGCGCCCGGCAGGATCAGGTTGTCGACACTGCCGTGACTGGACACGTCATATTTTTTGCCGGTGACGTTTTTTAGGTTTACGCCCACCTCGTACTGCTTCGTGCTGTAGCTCGCAGCCAGGTCGGCTGTCAGATAAGACGGCAGCGTGACGAGGTTGGTCAGCGAGGTAAAACGCTCGCCCACATAGTTCAGCCCACCGCCGACTTTGAAACCGCCATCAAGCGACTTCATGCCCCACACAAAAGCAGAGTGGCGCGGCGTCAGGGACGGCACTTTGCCCAGCGCTGGCACCGCTACCACTGGCAGTTGCAGCGAGTTGATGGTTGCCACTGACTGCACCATCTTGCCGTCCAAAAAGCTGTAGCCCGCGCTGATGTCCCACATCCCAGGCAAGCGGCCATTGGCGCTCAACTCCAGGCCATTTGTGCGCTGCGTGCCGGCATTGATCGACAGGGCAGGATTGGCCGGGTCGGTGTTTTTGATGTTGGTGCGCTGCAAATTAAACAGCGCTGCATTCACGCTGAGTGCACCGTCCAGAAAATCAAGCTTGCTGCCAATCTCGAAGTTGCGGGTGATTTCTGGCGCGTTTGCTGCGTTGTTGGCAGCCAGGGCAAAGGTTTCTGCCGACGGCTGGAAAGACCGGCTGTACGACGCATAGTACGACTGGGATTCACTGGGCTGCCAAACCAGCCCGGCACGTGGGCTGACGCTCGTGTCGGTGCGGTTCAAGCCCGGCAATGTGCGTTCAAACTGGGTGTCCTGCTTGAACTGGTCGTAGCGCACGCCAAGCAGGGCTTTCCAGTTTGGGTTCAGTGCAATCTGGTCTTGCAGATAAATGCCCAACACGTCTTGCCGTGTATTGCTGGGGATCGCTGAATTGGCATTGAGCTGCGCGGGCGTGAAAGCAGGCGGCACCACAGTGCCAGGGTTAAAAATAGGCACAGTTGTGAAGTTGCCGGCCGACACAGACTGCGCACGGCGCTTTTGCTGGCCTGCTTCTGCGCCAAACAAAATTTCATGCTTCATGCCGCCCAGCGCGGTTTTGTAGGTGAAGTCGGTCTGGTTGAACCATCCAGACTCATCCCTGAAAATTGCGCTGCGGCTGAGCTGCACGGTCAGCGCCACCGGGTTGGTCACGCCGTTGGACAGCGTGTTGAACCTGTCCAGCTTGTAGTCGTAAAACCGGGTCGAATTGCGCACGCTCAACGCTTCGTTAAAACGGTGGTCCAGCACGCCGGCGTACGAGCTGACGTTGCTGGTGCTGGTGTCGTCGGCGCGTGCCTGGCTTTAGCCGTAGTACCGGCTGGCAGGTACATCAACGGGCCGGCCATTCAGGGCCGGGATGCCAAAGTCAGTCACGCGTTTGTCTTTTGCGTGGGTGTACTGGAGCAGCAACTTGGTGTTATTGCCCAGCTTGAAGGCAACCGATGGCGCGATGGCGTACCTGTTCAGGAACTGCTGGTCACGGTAGCTGCCCGAGTTTTCCTTCGCAACGTTCAGCCTGAAGGCGGCTGTTTCTCCCAAAGGCGCATTAATATCGGCTGAAACGCGGCGCAGGTTGTAGGTGCCCAGATTCAGCGTGGCTTCACCAAAGGTTTCCCCAAACACCGGCTTTTTGGTGATGCGGTTGATCAGCCCACCCGACGAGCCGCGCCCGTACAGCACCGCTGACGGGCCTTTCAGCACCTCGATGCGCTCAATGTTCGACAGATCCCTGAAGTACAACGCGTCGTCCCGAATGCCATCCACAAACTGGTCGGCAATGGCGCTGAAACCGCGAATAAACACCTGGTCGCGCTGACCGTCGCCGTGGCTCATGGTCACGCCGGGCACATTGCGCAGCGCGTTTTCGATCGACCTGGCGCCCTGGTCTTGCAACAGCTGTCCGGGTATGACGTTGACCGACTGCGGAATGTCGCGCAGCGCCGCGCTGCCTTTGGTCGCGGTGCTGCTGGCGGCCGGGGAGTAGCCGGCGTCTGCACTGGACTTGATGGTCACTGAAGGAAGGGTCTGGCTGTGTACCAGCTGAGCAACACACAGGGCCAGAGGGCTCACAGCAAGAAACGCTATTGATTTAGTAGCTGCTTGCGCACATTTCACTTGGGCTAGCGGCTTTTTGGACGCTGAAAAAGCGATGTTTTCAAGTTTTTTTGAGGTCACGGTGAGTTGAAAGTCAGAGGAGTTTCTGGCTGGCTCAACGCGTGGCGTTTTTGCTTGCTAACCGGGTGATTATAGCCCGGTAATGCGAATCATTGTCATCTGAAAGCGTAACAAAACCGGTGGTGAACCGGTTTTTCCTGGGCAGGCTGTGCTTTACGCCAGCTCGCCCATCTGGCTTTGCAAATAGTTGGGCAAGCCAACCTTGCCAATCAAATCAATCTGCGTTTCCAGAAAGTCAATGTGCTCCTCGGTGTCGTGCAAGATACTTTTCAGCAAGTCACGTGACACAAAGTCATGCACTGTTTCGCAGTAGGCAATGCCAGCCTTGATGGTGGCCTGCGCGCCCATCTCTGACTTCAAATCGCATTCAAGTGCTTCGGGCACGGTTTCGCCCATCAGCAGTTTGCTCATGTCCTGCAGATTGGGCAGGCCGTCAAGCATGAAAATTCGGTCCATCAGCTGGTCGGCATGCTTCATCTCGCCGATGGATTCTTCGTATTCCTTCTTGGCCAGCTTGTCCAGACCCCAGTGCTTGTACATGCGGTAGTGCAGGAAATACTGGTTGATGGCCGTCAGCTCATTTTTAAGCTGGGCCTGCAGATGGGCAATGACTTGTGCGTCGCCTTTCATGGCATGTCCTTTGTACTTATTGATTGAGTGCGTATTGTCCATCAAGGCATGTCTGACCAAAGAAAAAATCGCAGTAATCGCAGTAATCGCAGGCTACTGGTATGACTGCATTTGAGAGGCGTTCCGATCCGCGACAGGTATCAATCCGGCGCTCAAACCTAAATTGATAGCTGCCAGCGCCCGTACTTCTTGGACTCAAGCGTCAATGATGTGTAAAGATCGCCTCTTCACGGTCTTTGCATCAGCGTTCAAGGCTGCATCACGCTTGCCGCATCAAATGGTCAAATGCGCCCAGCGCAGCCTTGGCGCCATCGCCCGCTGCAATGATGATCTGCTTGAACGGAACAGTGGTTGCATCGCCTGCTGCAAAAACACCGGGTACCGATGTCTGGCCTTTCGCATCCACGATGATTTCGCCGTGCTTTGACAAATCAACCACGCCCTTGAGCCAGTCTGTATTTGGCACCAGGCCAATCTGAATGAAGATGCCTTCCAGCTCAACGGTGTGCAGCTGCTCACTTGCACGGTCCTTGTAGACCAGCGCATTGACTTTTTGATCGCCGGTAATTTCGGTGGTCTGCGCGTTGGTAATTACCGTGACGTTTGGCAATGAATTGAGCTTGCGCACCAGCACTGCATCTGCCCGAAGCACTTTGTCGTACTCAATCAGCGTGACACGGCCGACAATGTTGGCCAGGTCAATGGCAGCTTCCACGCCTGAATTGCCGCCGCCAATCACCGCTACATGCTTGCCCTTGAACAGTGGGCCGTCGCAATGCGGGCAATACGCCACGCCTTTGTTTTTGAATTCACGCTCACCGGGAACATTGATGTTTTTCCAGCGTGCGCCAGTTGAAATCACCACCGATTTGCTGCGCAGGGTAGCGCCGCTTTCCAGCTGCACTTCTATCAGGTTTTTATGCAGACCGGTGTTCAGCACCAAGGCTTTGGCACGTTGCATGTTCATGATGTCAACGTCGTAGCCGCGCACGTGCTGTTCAAGAGCCAAGGCAAATTTGGGGCCGTCGGTTTCTTTCACGGAAATATAATTTTCAATGCCCAGCGTATCCAGCGTCTGGCCGCCAAAATTTTCACTGACCACACCCGTGCGGATACCCTTGCGCGCGGCATACACGGCTGCAGCCGCACCAGCGGGGCCGCCACCCACCATCAGCATGTCAAACGCATCTTTGGCATCGATTTTTTTGGCTTCGCGCTCAACACCGCTGGTGTCGATCTTGGCCAAAATTTCTTCCAGACTCATCCGGCCCTGGCCAAACTCGGTTCCATTCAAAAACACGGTTGGCACAGCCATGATTTGTCGCTCTTTGACCTCGTCCTGAAACGAGCCGCCTTCAATCATGGTGGCACGAATGCGCGGATTTTGTACTGCCATGACGTTCAGTGCCTGCACCACGTCTGGGCAGTTGTGGCAGGTCAGCGACACGTACACCTCAAAGTCGAAGTCGCCATCCAGTTCCTTGATCTGCTGCAAGATGTCTGCTTCAACTTTGGGCGGGTAACCGCCAATTTGCAGCAACGCCAAGATCAGCGATGTGAACTCGTGACCCATTGGCAATCCGGCAAAACGGGGGCCATGATTTTCACTCGGCCGATTGACAGAAAAAGAAGGCTTGCGGTGGTTGTCGTCGCGGCTGATCGTCAGTTTGACAAGAGGAGAGGCCGCCGCGACATCTTCGAGCATGGATCGCATTTCTTCAGACACCGGGCTGTCGTTGAGCGACGCCACGATTTCAATTGGCGCAGTCGCGCGTTCAAGGTAGGTTTTCAGTTGGACTTTGGTGGCTTCGTCGAGCATGACAGATTCACTTTCTAAGCAATATAAAAATCATTCGGGAACAAAAAAGCCCGGAGCGGCGCGCACTGCGCGCCAGGCCCGGGCTGTCGCCTGTAAAACTTCAGACGGGCAGGGCGCTTAAATCTTGCCTACCAGGTCAATTGACGGCGCAAGGGTTTTGGCGCCTTCATTCCACTTGGCCGGGCAAACTTCACCTGGGTGGGCGGCGGTGTACTGGGCAGCTTTGAGCTTGCGCACGGTTTCCTTGACATCACGTGCAATTTCATTGGAATGCACTTCAGCAGTTTTGATGATGCCTTCAGGATTGATGACAAAAGTGCCACGAAGTGCCAGTCCTTCGTCTTCGAGGTACACATCAAACGCTTTGCTCAGCACATGGGTTGGGTCGCCTACCAGCGGGAACTTTGACTTGCCAACTGCAGGCGATGTTTCATGCCAGACTTTGTGTGAAAAATGGGTGTCAGTGGTGACGATATAGACCTCGGCACCCATCTTCTGAAATTCAGCATAGTTGTCAGCCGCGTCTTCGACTTCAGTGGGGCAGTTGAAGGTGAAAGCCGCTGGCATGAAGATCAAGACCGACCATTTACCCTTCATGGATTCATTGGAAACTTCAATGAATTTGCCGTTCAGGTAAGCCTGGGTTTTAAAAGGCTGGACTTGGGTATTGATAAGTGACATGTGATCCTTGGTGGTTGGTACTGATTTGCCGACGTCATCATTTTACGGCTGTTGCAGGCAATCCGAAAGTCAAAACCGATTGAAAAAAGCTAAATCAGGGATAGTGCAGCGTCTGGTACTGATCTTCTGTTTTACTGGTCACCAGGGTTTTGGCGAAGCATTCATGCAGCAAGTCACCATGGGCAGTTTGTCTCAATAGAATCTCGGGGTGCGTTATTTAACAACCTTCGTGCTCAGCTGCCTGCTGTGTGTTCAAAGCCATGCAGCCGAGGTGCAGGTAGCCGTTGCTGCCAACTTTGCCGCTCCCATGAAGCAGATTGCCGATGCATTTGAAAAAAGCACCGGTCACAAAGCTGTTCTGTTGCCGGGCTCTACAGGCAAGCTGTACGCACAAATCATTCACGGCGCACCTTTTGATGTGTTTTTATCAGCTGACGCGCAAACCGTGGCCAGGCTTGAAAAAGAAGGTGCGGGAGTGCCCGGCACACGCTTTACCTATGCCACTGGCAGACTGGTGTTGTGGTCCGCAAAAGCAGATCTCGTGGATGCAAAAGGCGCAGTCTTGACCCGCAACAGTTTCAGTCGTCTGGCGCTGGCCGCGCCCAAACTGGCACCTTATGGGGCAGCGGCTGAAGAAGTGATGACAAGAATGGGGGTGTCGGCGTTGCTGCAGCCCAAACTGGTGACTGGCGAGAGCACCGGACAGGCTTACACCATGGTGGCCACTGGGAATGCGGACTTGGGTTTTGTGGCCATGTCGCAGGTGTTTGATGGCGGCAAGCTCAAAGGCGGCTCCGCCTGGGTGGTACCGGCCAATCTGCATGAACCCCTGATGCAAGACGCCATCTTGCTGACCAGGGGCCAAAACAACCCAGTTGCAGTGCAATTGCTGAAGTTTCTCAAATCAATACAAGCCCGCAAAATCATGATTTCTTTTGGCTACGAATGAAGAAGGTGTTTTTATGAATCCGCCAGACGCCCAAGCCATGTGGCAGGCAGTCTGGGTCACCGTCAAACTGGCCAGCCTGACCACTGTCATTTTGATACTGCTGGGCACGCCGCTGGCCTGGTGGCTGGCAACAACACAATCGCGGCTGAGAGGGCTGGTCAATGCCATCGTTGCGCTGCCGCTTGTGCTGCCGCCAGTGGTCATTGGCTTTTACTTGCTGGTTCTGATGGGGCCAAAAGGGCCAGTCGGGCAATTCACGCAGTCACTTGGCCTGGGTTTGTTTCC
Organism: Polaromonas sp.; assembly: GCA_025362315.1. Lineage (GTDB taxonomy): Bacteria > Pseudomonadota > Gammaproteobacteria > Burkholderiales > Burkholderiaceae_C > Polaromonas. Next base: position 12,726 of record JANYGP010000082.1, on the reverse strand, counting down.
ATTTACTTTTTCAGGACTGGTCATCGGTTCGATTTTTTATTCAATGCCATTTGTGGTGCAGCCCCTGTGCAATGCGTTTGTAGCGCTGGGCAAGGCACCGCTGGAAGCTGCAGCAACACTGCGGGCATCACCTTTGGATACTTTTTTCAGCGTGGTGTTGCCCATGTGCAAGCCTGCCTATATTGCCGCCGCGGTGATGGGTTTTGCACACACGGTGGGCGAATTCGGCATTGTGCTGATGCTGGGCGGCAACATACCGGGCCAGACCCGAACGTTGTCGGTCCAGATTTATGACCATGTCGAGGCCCTTGAATATGCCCAGGCACACTGGCTGGCCGGCGCTTTGATGGTGTTTGCATTCGCCGTGCTGCTGGCCTTGAATGCGCTGCAACCCAGGCGGGCGGCATGACCGGAATCACTGCGGCATTCAAGCATCGGCTCGGTGATTTTTTGCTGGACATAGATCTGCAGTTGCCAGGTCGGGGCGTCACAGCAATTTTTGGCCCTTCAGGTTCTGGCAAAACGACCGCACTGCGCTGCATGGCCGGGCTTGAAAAGGCGCCGGGCGGGTATTTTTCAGTCAATGGGCAGGTGTGGCAAAACGATGCGCAGCGGGTGTTCACGCCGGTACACCGTCGCTCTCAGGGTTATGTTTCTCAAGCTTCCAATTTGTTTGTGCATTTGAGTGTGCGCAGAAACCTCGATTACGGCTTGAAACGTATTGCCCTGCCTGCGCGCAAAGTTTCAGTGGTGCAGGCCATAGAGCTGCTGGGAATTGAAAAGCTGCTAGACCGCATGCCGCACACCTTGTCGGGTGGCGAGAGCCAACGTGTGGCAATCGCCCGCGCACTTGCCACCAGCCCCCAGATTCTGCTGATGGACGAGCCGCTAGCCGCGCTTGATGCGCAGCGCAAGGCGGAGGTGCTGCCTTATCTGGAGCAACTTCACAACGCCCTTGGCATCCCGGTCATTTACATCACCCATGCGCCTGATGAAGTTGCCCGGCTGGCGGATCACCTGGTGCTGATGGACGCCGGGAAGGTATTGGCCAGCGGCGCAACCCAGGCTTTGATGACGCAACTGGACTTGCCGCTGGCGCATGGCGACGCAGCGGCTGCCGTGATTGACGCCGTTGTGACACGTCTGGAGCCGCAATACCATTTAAGCCATGCCGAATTTGCAGGTGGTCAAATCAGCCTGCTCAATGCCACGCTCAAGGTAGGCCAACGCATCAGGGTACGCATACAGGCGCGGGACGTCAGCCTGACCCTGGCACACCAGCACGACACCAGCATCCTCAATATTGTTGCTGCCACGGTTTGCAGCGTCAGTGCCGACAGTCCAGGGCAGGTGATGGTGGCACTTCGCGCCAACGGAGCCATTTTGCTTGCGCGCATCACCCAAAAATCGTTTGATTCAATGCAGCTGCAAATTGGAAGTCGGGTTTATGCACAGGTCAAGAGCATTGCTGTGCTGGCATGAGGACCTTTGACATTTCAATTTTTGTTCGGGCAGTGCCCATTCTTTTTTCGTCAATGACGACTGACCACTCGCAAAAGGTCATTTTTCCTACAACTGGCGTTCTGAAAATTGGCGAACATACGACTTGGTTATTCGTTTGTGCTTCACATCATCGCGTTATGAGTCAATTGTCCCAGACACTTCGTCAGTTTGTTCCTGACTCTGCAAATTTTCAAACAAAGGCTTTGCCTGCGATGTGCCAATGCAGGTATGGGCATTTGCAGACGCAAATTAAAACTCTAAATCAGGTAGACAGCCGAGCCAGGCAACTCGTTTGTACCAGCCAGACCCACCAAATTTCCCAGAGTACTTCAACGCCTGCTAGTTCACCGTGTCATGTCGACGTACCTCTTATGGCCATGACCAATGCCAACAACCGCTATGGTTTTGACAACATGATCGACATTTACAAAAACACTGGTGGTACGGCTCGTGCAGACGACTTGGCCCTGTTGCTTGAGGAGCGTCAGAGAGGCGATTTTGTCAGTCTGGCAAAACGTCTGGTGTCGCGCGATATCTTCAGCTTCAAGTTTCGCAATCATTTCTGGATTCCGATGTTCCAGTTTGATGCAAGAGACATGTCGGTGAAAAAAGAGGTGCGCCGGGTTGTCAATGAACTGCAAACAGTGCTTGACAGCTGGACGCTTGCATTGTGGTTTACCGAACCCAATGCCTGGTTAAACGAAGAACGACCGGTGGAACATATTGCGCGGCATTACCCCGATGTACTGGCAGCCGCCCGGGCTGACCGTTTTGTAGCCGCTGGTTAGGCACCATAGATTGGCCAATATTTTGGGCAGTCGCAGAAAAAATTCTTGGCTGCTTTGAATGTCACTTCAGGCTGCTTCTGGTACGGAAAGTCATCACAGCTATCTGACTGCAGTTGCTGGGCATCCTGCACAGCTTGAGAAATCTTGACTGGTTTCAGCCTCAGGGAGTATTCGTGATTTTTGCGTTGGACCATTGAAAGCTGTGCTGTAACCTGGCTTGGCAAGCGGGCACAGGCCTTCTTGCTGCGGCGAACCCATCATCTGCCGCAAGTTTGCCCTGAAGCGTTATTCTCGCTGCATGAGCAAATTACTCAATTCTTTCTGGCGCGCAGTGATGTATTGCCTGCATCCACGCGTCATTGCCTTGTCCGTGCTGCCGTTGATCATCATGGCCGTTGTGTCACTGGGGCTGGGTTACTTTTACTGGGAAGCGGCTATCTCGGCAGTGCGCACGCAGCTGGAAAGCTTTGCCATGCTGGACGCCACGGTGCGCTGGCTGGAAGGCTTGGGCTTGAGCAACCTGCGGCTGGTCCTCGCGCCTGTGATCCTGCTTTTTTTGGCTATCCCAGTCATTGTGATCGTCTCTTTGTTGTTTGTGGCGGTTTTCATGACGCCCACCATGGTGGCCCTGGTAGCGGGCCGGCGTTTTCCGGGCCTGGAGCGTAAAAAAGGCGGATCTTTGCTCGCCAGTGTTTTTTGGTCCCTGGGATCCACTGTTCTGGCAGCCATTGCTTTGGTCTTGTCTATTCCGCTGTGGCTGGTACCGCCGCTGATTTTGATTTTGCCGCCACTCATCTGGGGTTGGCTCACCTACCGGGTGATGTCGTACGACGCATTGAGTGACCATGCCAGCAGCGAAGAGCGCAGACAGATATTCAAGGAGCACCGCGGATCCCTGCTGGCCATTGGCATCATCAGTGGCTATCTGGGCGCTGCGCCCAGCATTATCTGGGCGTCAGGTGCGATGTTTGTGGCACTGGCTCCGGTACTGGTGCCCGTGGCAATCTGGGTGTACACCCTGGTGTTTGCTTTTTCATCGCTTTGGTTTGCACATTACACGCTGGAGGCGCTGGAGCAATTGCGTAAGACAAATGCTGTTGTAGCCCATATAAATATTGCGCAAGCAGCTCCTCAATCGATAGCTGACAGAGTTGACAGGAAACCCGATTCACCGCCTGACGCAACGCCTGGGTTGCTCCTACCCGGTGCCCAGCCCTGAATCTTTTTTTTTGTTTCTTCTTTGCTTTCACTCTGTTTTCCTTTTGTTTTTTCTTTTTTTTCTTTTGAATTGACATGAACCAATTTGCAATCATCATCATTGGTGACGAAATCCTTTCTGGCAAGCGCGCTGACAAACACCTGCCCAAAGCCATTGAATTGCTCGGCGAGCGCGGCTTGCAACTGGCCTATGCCGATTACGTCGGTGACGACAAAACACGCATCACCAGCACCTTGGCCAGAGCCTTTGCAGCCGCGCGCGATTCCGGCGATGTGGTGTTTTCATGCGGCGGCATTGGTGCCACGCCTGATGACCACACACGCCAGTGCGCAGCCGCCGCGTTGGGGGTCGAGCTGGCTTTGCATCCTGAGGCAAAGCTGCTGATCACTGAACGCATGAAAGACACTGCACTGGAGCAAGGTGTGCACTTTGATGCGGACAGAAGCGACAACATTCACCGGCTGAACATGGGCATGTTTCCGGTTGGCTGCGACATCATTCCCAATCCGTACAACAAAATCCCTGGTTTTAGTTGCTATGTTGACCATCTAAGTGCCTTGACAAAGCAGGGGCCGCGGGATCGGCCTGGCCAGACCGCAGGGGCAGCGGCCTCCTCCAGGGGCGGAGAGTTACGCAAAGCGAACAATTGTGGGGGGGTACATTTCCTACCGGGCTTTCCAGTGATGGCCTGGCCAATGATGGCCTGGACCCTGGACACGCTTTATCCGCATCTGCACCAAAAATCAGCCTACATTGAAAAATCCATCATCGTTTCAGGTTCGATGGAAGCCACTTTGACGCCGCTGATGGAAGCCATAGAAGCTGCGCACTCTGGCATCAAAGTCTTCAGTTTGCCCAGTGTGGACCATCCCGTATATGGCCGCCACATTGAGTTGGGTGTAAAAGGCGCGCCAACAGCTGTGGAGCTCGCCTACCCGGCTTTGCTGGCGGGGCTGGCACCCTTCAACGTTCAATTCGGCCCTGAATTGGTGCGTTAAATTTGCACCAGTTCTGTGCAAATATTTTGCTGCACGAAAACGTACCGATCCTTCAAATTACCAGCGCGCAGAGCTGGGTGCTATGCTTCAGGCACTGTTTTTAGCGGCACAATTGACAAGTGTGTTCTAAGATTCAAGTATGGTGATGTATGGATTTGTTTTGGCACAAAAAGTGCATCTATCGATCGCTGAAAACCTGGCTTTAACCCTTTCGCAAACTTAAATACTGGAGATTTTGATGGCAAAGACCGTCGCAGACGTCATGAAAATGGTCAAGGAAAACGAAGTCAAGTTTGTTGACTTTCGCTTTACCGACACCCGTGGCAAGGAGCAGCACGTTACCGTGCCGGTGTCTCATTTTGACGAAGAAAAATTTTCATCAGGCCACGCATTTGATGGCTCTTCCATTGCCGGCTGGAAAGGCATTGAAGCGTCTGACATGTTGCTCATGCCAGATGCCAACACCGCCAACCTGGACCCGTTTTTTGAAGAAACCACACTGCTGCTCAGCTGCGATGTGCTGGACCCAACAGACGGTAAAGCCTATGACCGCGACCCGCGCTCGATTGCCAAGCGCGCAGAAGCTTATTTGAAAGCCTCTGGCCTGGGTGACACTGCTTACTTTGGCCCAGAGCCGGAGTTCTTCATTTTTGACGACGTACGCTGGAACACCGATTCATCCGGTACGTTTTTTAAAATTGACGAATACGAAGCGCCATGGAACTCAGGTGCCAAGCTCGAAGGCGGCAACCGCGGCCATCGCCCAACCGTCAAAGGCGGCTACTTTCCGGTGCCACCGGTTGACAGCACGCAAGACATGCGCGCCGAGATGTCGCTTGTTCTTGAATCCTTGGGCATCCCGGTTGAAGTGTTTCACCACGAAGTTGCTGGCGCAGGCCAAAACGAAATTGGTACCAAGTTCAGCACCCTGGTGCAGCGCGCTGACTGGACCCAATTGATGAAATACGTGGTGCAAAACGTGGCCAATGCTTACGGAAAGACCGCCACTTTCATGCCAAAGCCCATCGTTGGCGACAACGGCAGCGGCATGCACGTGCACCAGTCAATCTGGAAAGACGGCAAAAACCTGTTTGCCGGCGACGGCTACGCAGGCTTGTCAGATTTTGCGCTGTACTACATCGGCGGCATCATCAAGCATGCACGCGCGCTGAATGCCATCACCAACCCCGGAACCAACAGCTACAAGCGTCTGGTCCCAGGTTTTGAGGCACCGGTCAAGCTGGCTTATTCAGCCAAAAACCGTTCTGCGTCCATCCGCATTCCGTATGTGGCGAACCCGAAGGGCCGCCGCATTGAAGCCCGCTTCCCGGACCCACTGATGAACCCGTACCTGGGCTTTGCAGCGCTGATGATGGCTGGCCTCGACGGTGTCGAGAACAAGATCCATCCCGGCGAAGCCGCCACAAAGGACCTGTACCATCTGCCGCCAGAAGAAGACGCAAAAATCCCGACTGTTTGCCACAGCCTGGACCAGGCACTGGACTGCCTGGACGTGGGACGCGGCTTTCTGACCAAGGGGGGTGTGTTTACAGACTCGATGATTGACGCTTTTATTGAGCTGAAAATGGGCGAGGTAACACGCCTGCGTATGGCAACGCACCCAATTGAATTTGACATGTACTATTCGCTGTAATCACAGGTCTGCGCAGCAGATGTTGTTAAAAAAGGACGGTTTTTGCCGTCCTTTTTTCTTTATCACCTGTAGGACGGGTCTGATGACTTTGAACTTTTACCTGTTTGCCTCATACTCATATCCCAACTTGACGACCTGTCCCGGCAAGTCTGGGTAATTGGAGATTTGCATGAAACAAAATTTATTGGGTTTGTCGTTTTTTGTGCTGCTGTCCGTGACGTGCAGCCTTGCCTCGGCACAGATTTATCGCTGTGTTGGTGCGGATGGCAATGGCACTGAATACATCAACAATGCCAAAGATGCCCTGACACGTGGCTGCAAAACCATGCAAGGCGGCAATGTCACTGTTGTTCAGGGCACTCCAGTGCAGCGCACGCCTGTACGCACGGCCTCTTCATCGCCAGCAGGTACGCCGTCTTCATCATCTTCATCCGGCTCTTCATCTGGCAGTTCTGACCAGAAGGCACGTGACAGTGACTCGCGCGGCATTCTGGAATCAGAGCTTAGAAAAGCTGAAACAAAGCTGGTTGAACAGCAAAAAGAGTTCAACAACGGCGAGCCTGAAAAGCAGGGCTTTGAGAGTCGAAACTACCAGCGCTATCTTGACCGAGTGACTGAACTCAAGGACAGCATGGCCCGCAATGTCAGTGACATTGCTGGTTTGAAACGCGAAATTTCGCGTCTGCCAAATAACAACTGACTGATTCTCAGCCCGACACAGGTGGTAGTTAGTAGCCCCGGCTGCAATCAAGCGTTATTGACCGCTTTCCACAAGGCGGTTGGCTGGCGTCCCACAAGCAGCAACAACGCCTGAAAAGTACACGAATCTGGTAAGCAAAATTACTTCTGTTCAGTCAAAGTCGCGGTTTCAGGCTTTTGACCTGCTTGCCACCCTGGTAGCCGTCGTGCAAACCGACGGCATGGTTGTATTTGCCAATGCCGCTCTTGAAGTCGCTTTGGGCATATCACGGCGCACGATTGAAGGCTCCTGCCTGCCAGATTGTTTCACCGAGCCACATGTGTTGCACAACGCATTGATGGGTGCAGGAAGCAACGAATTTGCAGCACTGCGATATGACGCATGGCTTAATCGCCTGGGTCAGGACCCAATGCCGGTGCATGTGGTGGTAGCGCAGACTGATACGCCCGGCGAAGCCATCATTGAATTGCTGCCTCTGGAGCAGCAAGCCAGGCAAGACCGTGAAGAGCGGCTAATGGACCAGGCCCAGGCCAACAAAGAGCTGATTCGCAATCTGGCCCATGAAATTAAAAATCCGCTGGGCGGCATTCGTGGTGCGGCGCAGCTGTTGCAAATGGACATTGACAAGTCGCTGACCGAGTACACACAGGTCATCATTCATGAGGCGGACCGCCTGCAAGCGCTGGTTGACCGCCTGCTGGCGCCACACCGCCGGCCGCACCTGGTGGGCGACGTCAACATCCATGAAGTCTGTGAGCGGGTGCGCTCTCTGATATTGGCTGAATTTCCCAAAGGCCTGCTGTTCAGCCGGGACTACGATGTCTCCATTCCCGATTTTCGCGGTGACCGTGAGCAACTGATCCAGGCGGTCATCAACATAGCCCACAACGCTGCGCAGGCGCTCGGCGACAAGATTGCTGCTGGAGATGCGCACATCATTTTCAAAACCCGGATTGCGAGGCAGGTCACGTTTGGCAAGCAGCGCTACCGGCTGGCACTGGAATTGCATGTCATAGACAATGGACCGGGTGTGCCGGACTTTCTGAAAGACCGCATTTTTTACCCGCTGATATCGGGACGGGTAGGTGGTTCAGGGCTGGGGCTGACTCTGGCGCAAACCTTTGTGCAGCAGCATCACGGCCTGATAGAGTGCGACAGCGTCCCGGGGCGAACAAATTTCAAGCTCCTGATACCGCTCCCGTGAGTTGAGGCTGCGATGTCTGGTGGCATGAAATTCACAGACTCACACATTGGACAAACTCCAAAAAGGCAAGCGCAGCATGAAACCCATCTGGATTGTGGATGATGACCAGTCAATCAGGTTTGTTCTTGAAAAAGCCTTGTTGCGAGAAGACCTGCCCACCCGCAGTTTCACCAACCCGCGCGAGGTGCTGGCTGCGCTGGCTGATCTGGATGGGGCAGGCGACGATGAGGGCCCACAAATTCTGGTGAGTGACATCCGCATGCCCGGTGGCTCCGGCCTGGAGCTGCTGGAAAAGGTCAAACAAAAACTGCCTGGGCTGCCCGTGATCATCATGACGGCCTTTTCTGATCTGGACAGCGCAGTGTCAGCTTTTCAGGGGGGTGCATTTGAGTATTTGCCCAAACCCTTTGACCTGCTCAAAGCAGTCGAGTTGATTCGCCGTGCAGTTGAAGAAAGCCAGCGCGAAGAAGTCGCGGAAGAACGTATGGCAGCTGCACCAGAAATGCTGGGCCAGGCGCCAGCCATGCAGGATGTGTTTCGCGCCATTGGCCGCCTGAGCCAAAGCAACGTGACGGTGATGATCACTGGTGAGTCAGGCTCGGGCAAAGAGCTGGTGGCCAAGGCGCTGCACAAGCATTCAAGCCGTGCAAATGGGCCATTTATTGCTATCAATACCGCAGCAATCCCGAAAGACTTGCTGGAAAGTGAGCTATTCGGCCATGAGCGCGGTGCATTTACCGGCGCGCAAACCATGCGCCGCGGACGCTTTGAACAGGCCGAGGGCGGCACGCTTTTTCTGGACGAAATTGGCGACATGCCTTTTGATTTGCAAACGCGTTTGCTGCGGGTTTTGAGCGACGGACACTTCTATCGGGTCGGTGGACACAACGCCATCAAGGCCAGTCCGCGTGTGATTGCTGCTACCCACCAGGACCTGGAGCAGCGTGTGAAAGAAGGCGTGTTCCGTGAAGACCTGTACCACCGCCTGAACGTGATTCGCCTGCGTCTGCCAGCGCTGCGTGAACGGCGTGAAGATGTATTTGCATTGACCCGCCACTTTCTGCAGCAAAGCGCCAAGCAACTGGGTGTCGAGCCCAAGCGCATTTCTGATTCAGCCTTGCAGCAACTGAGCAAGTTTGCCTTTCCGGGCAACGTGCGCCAGCTGGAAAACATTTGCCACTGGCTGACGGTCATGGCGCCAGCTCAAATGATTGAGTCTAAAGACCTGCCCCCCGAAGTACAAAGCGCCATGCCCGAAGTGGCAAACGCGAATTCAACAGACATATCAAAAATGTCTGGCAGAGCTGCTGCTGAGGCTGCATCCGAACCCTCGACAGTTATCGCAATCAATACGCCAGCAGACGACACGGTATTGGTCAGCCGTGCAGCTTCTGCAACTGGCTGGGAAGTCGACCTTGAAGCCGAAGCGCAGGCCTTGCTGGCTTCTGGGCACACTGACGTATGGGATGTGCTGAGCCGTCGCTTTGAGTCCAAGCTGATTCAAACTGCGCTGACAAACACCCGTGGCCGCCGCATTGAAGCGGCGCAAAAACTGGGCATCGGCCGCAATACCATCACGCGTAAGATCCAGGAGTTGAATCTTGACTGAAGAATTCAATACAGCTACATGGTTTTTTGAATCAAAAATTCCAGCGCATTAAGTCCCGCAACTGACACTCCAGACCTATCAAGCCCCGGAGACCAAACACAAACACCTGCATGCCCAGGCACAACGGCCATAATTCCGCCGCCTACGCCACTTTTGCTTGGCAAGCCAATACGGTAAGCAATCTCGCCTGACGATTCATAATTGCCGCAAGTGAGCATCAAAGTATTTATTTGCCTCGTCTGCAAACTGCTTAACGATGTAGGTTTTTTGAGTAAATGTTCATTATTGGTAGCGTAAAAAAGAGCTGTTTTTGCAAGGTCGATGCAACTCATTTTTATTGCACATTGTTTGCAATACGCCTCAATGACCTGCTCAACAGGATTGTCAAGCTGTCCAAAACTCTGCATCAGGTATGCAGCTGATCGATTTCTGGAAGCGCTTTTAAGCTCGCTGGTGGCTACTTCAAGATCGTAGGTAACGGTAGGATTGCTGCAAAGCGTGCTTGCAAGGTTTACAACTGCCATTTCCATCTGGACGAATCGACCGGACAATAAATCTGCAATGCGCAGCGCGCCTGCATTTATAAATGGATTGCGCGGTTTACTGTGCTGAAGCTCATGCTCAATCAGTGAATTGAACGCATTGCTGCTGGGATGACGCCCCACATGCTCCCAGATTGAATCACCAATCGTGCCAAGTGCCAGTGTGAGAGAAAGCACCTTCGAAATACTTTGAATTGAAAACGGTTCCTCGCTTGACCTGCCCCCCATAAACCGTACCAGCTATTTTTCCAAGAAGTCCATCACTATGGAGAATGATGGACATGAGAACAAGCAAATACAGCGAAGAGCAGATCATTGGATTTCTGAGGCAACCCGAGGCCGGCATGCCGGTCAAGGAAATCGGCCGTAAACACGGCTTCAGTGATGCGTCGTTTTACAAATGGCGCTCCAAATACGGGGGTATGGATGCCAGCGAGGCCAAACGGCTGCGCGAGCTGGAACTGGAGAACGGCAAGCTCAAGCGCCTGCTGGCCGAGGCGCACCTGGATATTCATACTTTGAAGAGTGTGTTTGGCACAATGCGCTAGCCCCATGGCATGACCGTTGTGACGCGCAACGTCTTAGATTTTGAGCCGTACGGGGTTCCATTGCTAAATCCGTGGGACGCTTTGTGACATCAGGGATGACAGCTAGTCCTGCCCGGACAGGTGACGAGTTGTTTTGATAGGTCGTCAACATTTGAAAGCATCGCCAGCAACCGCTTGAGAGCTGGCATCCTGCCTGCTGCAAATCAAGGGTAGTTTGGCCAAACAAACCGAAGTACCTGGGAATTTGGGCTGCAATTGCAGCCCGAGCAGTACTCAAAAATCCGAGCAGAAGTTGAGACAGAAATACTCAACCTTCAAAGGTTTTTGGGAGGGGACCGTGACATGCAACCCAGTTCAGTAGGTGTCAGTGGTTTAAAAGTGTCACGAATCCCAGGATTAATATTTAATGAATTCAACGACTGTCAACTTTTGGCGCAAAAGAATCACTGCGCATGCCCATCAATTTCATTGGCTTCGGAGGCCAATACTCTATCCACTGAGCTACAGCCGCAACATTGTTAAAACAAGCAACTCCATATTTCCGCACAGACTGAACCCGGCCCCTGTGATTCAGTATTCAATCGGCGCGGACACCCGATGGTTCGCGCTTCCTGATACTGCAGAGTTAAAGAGTTGCAGAGTTGAGAAGTCGCGAGATCATCACCCACCAAAAAGTTTTTTTATCGGCGCTGACTGATGTTGCCTGCAACAGGTGGCTTGGCCGTTTGTGAATTTGTACTTCCTTGTGCCGGGCCAGCCGGTGCGTTGACTCCGCCAGCCGAATTGGCCGTCTCAATATCTTGCTGGGCCTGACGGTTCAGCACAACAATGCTTATCCGGCGATTTATCGCTGCGTATGGATCCTGCTTGTTCAGGTTGATGCTCGAAGAAACGCCCATCACTCGGAGCACTTTTTTGTCTTCCATACCACCAGCAACGAGCTCGCGCCGCGAGGCGTTCGCGCGGTCGGATGAAAGCTCCCAGTTGCTGTAAGACCTGCCCCCTTGGGAATACACCGTTGCGTCGGTGTGACCGGACAAAGTTATCTTGTTTGGCTGGGTATTCAGCATGGGACCGATTTCGCGCAGGATGGCGTGCATGTAAGCGGCGAGGACGGCACTGGATCGGTCGAACATTGGCCTTTTATCGCTGTCGACAATTTGTATACGCAGGCCCTCGGGTGTAATGTCTATCAGCAGCTGGAGCTTGAACTGTTTAAGTACAGGACTGGTTTCAATCATGTTCTCAAGCTGCTCTTTCAACTGATCCAACCGCTTGCCGTCATCGGCTTCGCTCGACGAAGTAGAACCGGCATCGGTTCCCGAATCTCTCTCGGATTTCCGGACTTCACCTTCCTTGTGGCTCGAGTCGTCACCTCCGCCAGGAATTACGCTTTTGCTATTTGCGATTTTTGTCCCCCCGCTGAGGGCGACCTTCAAGGGCATCTTGAATTCTTTGGCAATTCCTTCCAGCTGCTTGGCCGAAGACGAGCTCATCAGCCACATCACAAGAAAAAAAGCAAACATTGCTGTCATGAAATCGGCAAAAGCAATCTTCCAAGCACCCCCGTGGTGCACTGGTGCGATCACCGGTCGCTTGATAATAATAATTGGCCGCTTGCCGTCCACGTCCCTCATGGCGATGTTGTCCTTGTTGTTCTAGCGTTTTTTAACTTCTCGCACGTGCTTATCCAGCTCAGTAAAGGAGGGCCGGTCATGTGCGCCAAGAACTTTACGGCCAAACTCAACCGCGAGTTGAGGTGCATAGCCGTTCAGGCTGGCCATCAAAGTCACTCTGATGCACTGGTAAACGTTCAGGGACTCGTTGACCTTGTGCTCAACCAGAGTTCCCAGCGGGGAAACGAATCCGTAGGCCAACAGGATTCCTAAAAATGTTCCAACCATGGCGCGCGCAATCAACTGACCCATTTCCGCGGGCGGCAAGTCGGCGGATGCCAAAGC
>JANYGP010000056.1 GCA_025362315.1 Polaromonas sp. | reverse complement strand
AAATGGCAAAAGGCAAATTTGAGCGGACCAAACCGCACGTCAACGTCGGCACGATTGGCCACGTCGACCACGGCAAGACCACCCTGACCGCAGCAATCACCACAGTTTTGGCAGCCAAGTTCGGCGGCGAAGCCAAAGGCTACGACCAGATTGACGCAGCCCCGGAAGAAAAAGCCCGCGGCATCACCATCAACACCGCCCACGTCGAGTATGAGACGGCCAATCGCCACTACGCCCACGTCGATTGCCCAGGCCACGCCGACTATGTGAAAAACATGATCACCGGCGCAGCCCAGATGGACGGCGCCATTCTTGTTTGCTCCGCAGCAGACGGCCCCATGCCCCAGACCCGCGAGCACATCCTGCTGGCCCGTCAGGTGGGTGTTCCTTACATTGTTGTGTTTCTGAACAAATGCGACATGGTTGACGATGCAGAACTGCTCGAACTCGTTGAAATGGAAGTTCGCGAACTGCTGGACAAGTACGACTTCCCAGGCGACGCCACCCCCATCATCCACGGCTCAGCCAAGCTGGCCATGGAAGGCGACAAAGGTCCCTTGGGTGAAGAAGCCATCATGAAACTGGCTGACGCCCTGGACACCTACATCCCGATGCCAAAGCGTGCCATTGACGGCGCCTTCCTGATGCCTGTTGAAGATGTGTTCTCCATCTCCGGCCGGGGCACTGTGGTCACGGGCCGTATCGAGCGCGGTGTGGTCAAGGTTGGCGAAGAAATCGAGATCGTCGGTATTGCAGACACCCAAAAGACCATCTGCACCGGCGTTGAGATGTTCAGGAAACTGCTGGACCAAGGCCAAGCTGGCGACAACGTCGGCATCTTGCTGCGCGGCACCAAGCGCGAAGACGTCCAGCGCGGTCAAGTCTTGTGCAAGCCAGGCTCCATCAAGCCGCACACCCACTTCACCGGCGAGATCTATGTCTTGTCCAAAGACGAGGGCGGCCGCCACACACCGTTCTTCAACAACTACCGCCCCCAGTTCTACTTCCGCACAACGGACGTAACCGGTGCGATTGAGTTGCCAGAAGGCAAGGAAATGGTCATGCCAGGGGACAACGTCAGCATTACGGTCAAGCTGATCAACCCGATTGCGATGGAAGAAGGCCTGCGCTTTGCCATTCGTGAGGGTGGCAAGACCGTGGGTGCGGGTGTTGTTGCGAAGATCATTGCTTAATTTTTTATAGGGGCATAGCTCAATTGGCAGAGCGTCGGTCTCCAAAACCGAAGGTTGTAAGTTCGATTCTTACTGCCCCTGCCACCAACGCTGGGTAGCTGATCAAACAGTTGCTCTGCCGGCAGGTGGTTGGAAAAGTTGAAATAAAGCCCGATGGAGGTCAAATTCTTTCATTCGGCTTAGGTGCATTAAGCGATACGTGAAGACTAAACAGGATATTTGGTAAACATGGCTGCCACTCAAGTTGAAACCGTCAGTACGACTGCAGACAAAGCCAAGCTGGGCTTGGCGGTAGCGCTGGTATTGGCATCGTTGGTCAGCTTTTACTTGCTGGCCAAGCAAGGCCAGCTGGCGCAATGGGGTGCATTGCTGGCCTGCCTGGTTGCTGCTGTAGTAGTGTTCATGTCATCTGAATCAGGACGACAGTTTCTGGCCTTCGGTCGGGACTCGGTTCGTGAGGTTAAAAAAGTAGTTTGGCCTGCCAGAAAAGAAGCCATGCAGATGACGGCCTATGTATTTGCATTTGTAGTGGTGATGGCCCTGTTTTTGTGGCTTACTGACAAGACGCTTGAATGGGTGTTTTATGACCTGTTGCTGGGATGGAAGAAATAATGAGTGATCTCAACACGATAGTGGTTAATGAGTTTGTCCCAGGGACATCCTTGACCCCTGCCGAAGGCATGAACTGGTATGTGGTGCATGCGTATTCCGGTATGGAAAAAGCAGTTGAGCGCAACATCACCGAGCGCATTACCCGCGCCAGCATGCAATCCAAATTTGGCCGCTTTCTGGTGCCTACCGAAGAAGTGGTAGAAATCAAAAACGGCCAGAAAAAAACAACAGAGCGTCGGTTTTTCCCCGGCTATGTGCTGGTTGAAATGACGATGGATGACGAGAGCTGGCATCTGGTCAAGCACACCAATAAGGTCACCGGTTTTGTCGGCGGTGCCAAAAACCGTCCGTCACCAATTTCTGAAAAAGACGTCCAGGCCATCGTTAGCCAGATGCAAGTAGGTACTGACAAACCGCGCCACAAGGTTGAGTTTGAAACAGGTGAATATGTGCGCGTCAAAGACGGCCCCTTCACTGATTTCAACGGTACGGTGGAAGAAGTCAACTACGACAAAAACAAAGTGCGTGTGTCCGTCACAATTTTTGGACGTGCCACACCGGTTGAGCTGGAATTCAGTCAGATCGAAAAGACCTGACACCTTGATAAATTTTGCGCTTTGCAACTCGGCGCGAATGGTTTAAAAAAACCATTTTTGAGTTGTGTAACCCCCGGGAAGCTGGAACTGTTTTAACAGCCCTCCAGCGTTATTACCCGCAAGGAGAAAAGTATGGCGAAAAAAATCGTCGGCTTCATCAAGCTGCAAGTGCCAGCTGGTAAGGCCAACCCATCCCCCCCGATTGGCCCGGCTCTGGGTCAGCGCGGCCTGAACATCATGGAGTTCTGCAAGGCATTCAATGCGCAGACCCAGGGTATCGAGCCAGGTCTGCCATTGCCAGTGATCATCACTGCATTTGCAGACAAAAGCTTTACTTTCATCATCAAGACAGCGCCTGCTGTCACGTTGATCAAGAAAGCCATCAAGCTCGAGAAGGGTTCTCCTACGCCGCACACCGTCAAGGTCGGCAAAATCACCCGTGCCCAGCTTGAGGAAATCGCCAAGCACAAAATGAAAGATATGACTGCCGCCGATCTGGACGCCGCAGTTCGCACGATTGCGGGCTCGGCCCGCTCCATGGGCGTTACCACTGAAGGCGTTCTATGAGCAACTCAACCACCAAATTAACCAAACGCCAGAAAACTGTCGGCGACAAAATCGACAGCAACAAGTTGTACCCGTTGGGCGATGCCTTGGGTCTGGTCAAGGAGTTTGCAGTTGCCAAGTTTGATGAATCCATCGACGTGGCTGTGCAGCTCGGGATTGATGCCAAGAAATCTGATCAGGTGGTTCGCGGTGCGGTCGTATTGCCAAACGGTACCGGCAAAACCAAACGTGTTGCTGTGTTTGCTCAAGGCGCCAAGGCTGAAGAAGCCAAAGCTGCTGGTGCTGACATTGTTGGCATGGACGATTTGGCTGCTGACATCAAAGCCGGCAAGATGGACTTTGACGTAGTGATTGCCTCCCCTGATGCGATGCGCATCGTCGGTACGCTGGGTCAGATTTTGGGCCCACGCGGCCTGATGCCTAACCCCAAGGTTGGCACCGTGACACCTGACGTGGCTACTGCTGTCAAAAACGCGAAAGCTGGCCAAGTCCAGTTCCGCGTTGACAAGGCTGGCATTGTGCATGGCACGATTGGTCGCCGTTCGTTTGACACGGACAAGTTGCAGGGCAACCTCGCTGCGCTGGTGGATGCCTTGATCAAGGCCAAGCCAGCATCCAGCAAAGGCGTTTACCTGCGCAAGGTCGCGGTGTCGTCAACGATGGGTGTGGGCGTTCGCGTCGACACGCAAACCATCGCAGCGTAATTGAAAAAATTTGGGTGGCTTGAAAAAGCTGCCCGGAGTGGTGGGCTGTCGGAGTTGAAAACTCCGGCAGGCCATCCAGGACCGTTGGTGCAAAAGGTTTTAAAACCAATTGCTTAATGAATTTCGAAAGAAATGAACCAACGCAGATGGCGTGCCCGCTGCTTGAATGGTTTAAAAACCTGAATAACAGTTGGTCGCTGAATGTGGCAGTTGTCAGCATGCATGAGAGTGCATGCTGACAACATTTTTAAAGGAGTAGACCTTGAGTCTCAATCGCAGTGAGAAACAAGCCGTCATTGATGAAGTGACAGGCCTCGCAGCTAAAGCTCAAACGCTGGTGATGGCGGAGTACCGCGGCATCACGGTGGCAGACATGACCAAACTGCGCAGCCAGGCCCGTGGGCTCGGTGTGACCTTGAGTGTTCTGAAAAACACTTTGGCACGCCGAGCTATGGCAGGCAGCCCGTTTGCAGTTGTCGCCGACCAGATGACCGGCCCGCTGATCTATGGCTTTTCTGTGGATGCAGTAGCTGCCGCGAAAGTGGTGTCTGACTTTGCGAAAACCAACGACAAGCTGGTGATTCGCGGTGGTGCATTTGCAGGCAAAACCCTGGACGTCAACGGCATCAAGCAACTGGCAAGCATTCCTTCGAAAGAAGTATTGCTGGCGCAGATTTGTGGCCTCTTGATGTCGCCTATTTCGCGTACAGCCGTTGTGCTGGGTGCGTTGGCTGCGAAAAAAGGTGCCGGCGATGCCCCTGCAGCTGAAGAAGCAGTGCCCGAAGCTGTAGCAGCTTAAGTCCCAAGCGAAATTTCGCGCAACTTAAACCAATTGATATTTAGGAAATTTTAAAATGGCATTCGATAAAGACGCATTCTTGACCTCGCTCGACAGCATGACGGTCATGGAACTCAATGAACTGGTGAAAGCCATTGAAGAGAAATTTGGCGTGAGTGCAGCTGCTATGGCTGCGCCAAGCGGCGGTGGCGGCGGCGGTGCAGCTGCTGTTGTTGAAGAAAAGACCGACTTCAACGTTGTTCTGCTGGAAGCTGGTGCCCAGAAGGTACAAGTCATTAAAGCAGTTCGCGAACTGACCGGTCTGGGCCTGAAAGAAGCCAAAGATCTGGTGGACGGCGCTCCAAAGAATGTCAAAGAAGGCATCCCAAAGGCCGATGCAGAAGCAGCCAAGAAGAAGCTCGAAGACGCTGGCGCGAAAGCCGAACTCAAGTAATTGCTTGTGTTTGCGAAGGCTGGAAGCTATTGAAAAGAGCTTCCAGCCTTTTGTGCTTTTTTTACGGAATACCTTGCTCAAGCAGAGCGTACTGAAAAGCTGATACAACAATCGTCTTTTCAGTACTTTCTGAATTTCGACGACAGAAAGAACCTTGGTTCGGGTGGCGTGCAATGCGCTACCGTCCGCCATGGTTGGTAGCGGCCAACCACCAAGCCCGCCTGAGCACCTTGTGTTTGGGCAAAAAGTCACAAAATCAGTTCATCATCCGGAGAACTCATGGCATATTCCTTCACAGAACGTAAACGAATTCGCAAGAGCTTTGGCAGCCGCGAAAGCGTACTGGCTGTTCCTTATTTATTGCAGATGCAAAAAGACGCTTACACCGCGTTTTTGCAGGCTGACAAGTCACCTAAAGCCCGTACTTTAGAAGGCCTGCAAGCGGCTTTTGACAACGCTTTTCCCATCGTCTCGCACAACGGTTTTGTCGAGATGAAATTCCTTGAATACAACCTTGCCAAACCCGCATTTGATGTGCGTGAATGCCAGACGCGCGGCTTGACATTTGCCTCGGCCGTGCGCGCAAAAGTGCAGCTGATTATTTATGACCGCGAGTCATCGACGTCGCAGTCCAAGGTTGTCAAGGAAGTCAAAGAGCAGGAAGTCTACATGGGTGAGGTGCCCCTGATGACTGACAAAGGTTCATTCGTGATCAACGGAACAGAGCGCGTGATCGTGTCCCAGTTGCACCGCTCACCCGGCGTGTTTTTTGAGCACGACAAGGGCAAAACCCACAGTTCAGGCAAGCTGCTGTTTTCGGCGCGCATCATCCCGTATCGCGGCTCATGGCTCGATTTTGAATTTGACCCGAAAGACATTTTGTACTTCCGGGTTGACCGTCGCCGCAAAATGCCAGTCACGATTTTGCTCAAGGCCATCGGCCTGAACCACGAGTCAATTCTGGCTAACTTCTTTGTGTTTGACCATTTCCGGTTGATGGACAGTGGCGCGCAAATGGATTTTGTTGCCGAGCGCATGCGCGGCGAAGTTGCCCGCTTTGACATCACTGATAAGTCGGGCAAAGTGGTAGTCGCCAAAGACAAACGCATCACTGTGCGTCACACGCGTGAACTGGAAACCAGCGGCACCAACAGCATTAGCGTGCCTGAAGATTTCTTGCTTGGCCGCGTGGTTGCCAAAAATATTGTCGAAGCTGACACTGGCGAAATCATTGCCAAGGCGAATGATGAGCTTACCGATGTGCTGCTGAAGAAGCTGCGCGCCGCTGGCGTGCAGGAACTGCAAGTTTTGTACACCAATGAACTTGATCAGGGCTCCTACATTTCGCAAACCCTGCGTTCTGACGAAACTGCAGATGAGTTTGCAGCACGCGTTGCCATTTACCGCATGATGCGTCCCGGTGAGCCGCCAACTGAAGACGCGGTGCAGGCACTGTTCCAGCGCCTGTTCTACAACCCGGACACGTATGACCTGTCACGCGTTGGCCGCATGAAATTCAATGCCAGAGTCGGCCGTGATGTGTCCACTGGCCCGATGGTTATGACCAACGAAGATATCTTGGCTGTGGTCAAGATTCTGGTGGACTTGCGTAATGGCAATGGCGAAGTCGATGACATTGACCACCTCGGCAACCGCCGTGTGCGTTGTGTCGGTGAGCTGGCTGAAAACCAGTACCGCACTGGGCTAGCGCGGATTGAAAAGGCTGTCAAAGAGCGTTTGGGTCAAGCAGAGCAAGAGCCATTGATGCCGCATGACCTGATCAACAGCAAGCCGATTTCCGCAGCGCTCAAAGAGTTCTTTGGCGCATCGCAGTTGTCGCAGTTCATGGACCAAACCAATCCGCTTGCCGAGATCACCCACAAGCGCCGCGTATCCGCTCTTGGCCCTGGCGGTTTGACCCGCGAGCGCGCTGGCTTTGAAGTGCGCGACGTTCACGTAACCCATTACGGTCGGGTTTGCCCGATTGAAACGCCTGAAGGTCCGAACATTGGCTTGATTAATTCACTGGCGCTGTATGCACGCTTGAATGAATACGGGTTCATTGAAACACCGTATCGCCGTGTTATTGACAGCAAAGTCACGATGCAAATCGACTATCTGTCCGCGATTGAAGAAGGCAAGTACGTGATTGCCCAGGCCAACGCCGCGTTGAACAAAGAAGGCACTTTGACGGGCGACTTGGTGTCAGCCCGTGAAAACGGTGAATCAATTCTGGTCGGCGCTGAGCGCATTCAGTACATGGATGTATCGCCTGCGCAGATCGTTTCTGTGGCGGCGTCGCTGGTTCCATTTCTGGAGCACGACGATGCCAACCGCGCATTAATGGGTGCCAACATGTCGCGCCAGGCCGTGCCTGTGCTGCGCCCTGAAAAGCCATTGGTCGGTACGGGTATCGAGCGCGTTGCTGCGGTTGACTCCGGCACGGTGGTTACCGCCACGCGCGGCGGTACTGTTGACTATGTTGACGCCACCCGCATCGTGGTGCGTGTGAATGACGCTGAAGCACTGGCCGGTGAAGTGGGCGTTGACATCTACAACTTGATCAAATACCAGCGCTCCAATCAGAACACCAATATCCACCAGCGTCCCATCGTCAAGATGGGTGACAAGCTGGACAAAGGTGATGTGATTGCCGACGGCGCATCGACTGACCTGGGCGAAATCGCTATTGGCCAGAATATGCTGATTGCCTTCATGCCATGGAACGGCTACAACTTTGAAGACTCGATTTTGATCAGCGAGCGTGTGGTGGCCGAAGACCGCTACACCTCGATTCACATCGAAGAGCTTGTTGTGATGGCGCGCGACACCAAGCTTGGCTCTGAAGAGATCACCCGAGACATCCCCAACCTGTCAGAGCACCAGCTCAACCGCTTGGACGAATCCGGCATCATCTATGTCGGTGCAGAAGTCCAGCCCGGTGACACGCTGGTCGGCAAGGTCACGCCAAAAGGCGAGACCACGCTGACGCCTGAAGAAAAGTTGCTGCGGGCTATCTTCGGCGAGAAAGCCAGCGACGTGAAAGACACGTCTTTGCGCGTGAGCCAGGGCTCACGCGGCACTGTGATTGACGTGCAGGTCTTCACGCGTGAAGGCATTGTGCGTGACAAGCGTGCCCAGCAGATCATTGACGACGAGCTCAAGCGTTACCGCCTGGACCTGAATGACCAGCTGCGCATTGTTGAAGCCGATGCATTTGACCGGATTGAAAAGTTGCTCAATGGCAAAGTTGCCAATGGCGGTCCACAAAAGCTGGCCAAAGGCACCAAAATCGACAAGGCCTATTTGGCCAGCGTTGAAAAGTTCCACTGGTTTGATGTGCGCCCGGCTGACGACGATGTTGCAGCACAACTGGAGAGCATCAAAAACTCGATGGAGCAAACGCGCCACAGCTTTGATTTGTCGTTTGAAGAAAAACGCAAGAAGCTGACGCAAGGCGACGAGCTGCCAGCTGGTGTGCTCAAAATGGTCAAGGTGTATTTGGCTGTCAAACGCCATTTGCAGCCCGGTGACAAGATGGCCGGCCGCCACGGTAACAAGGGGGTCGTATCCAAGATTGTTCCAGTTGAGGACATGCCGCACATGGCCGACGGTACACCGTGCGACATCGTGCTGAACCCGCTGGGCGTGCCATCGCGCATGAACGTGGGCCAGGTGCTTGAAGTGCATTTGGGTTGGGCCGCCAAAGGCTTGGGCCAGCGAATTGGAGACATGCTGCAGGCTGAAGCCAAGGTGGCTGAAGTACGCGCACTGCTACACACCGTGTACAACAAGTCAGGCCGTGCAGAAGACCTGTCGAAACTGTCTGACGTGCAAGTGCTTGAAATGGCCAGCAACCTGTCAGGTGGCGTGCCATTTGCTACTCCTGTGTTTGACGGCGCTTCAGAAGCCGAAATTATGGAGATGCTGCAGCTGGCGTATCCGGCAGACCTGGCCAAGGCCAAAGGCCTGACTGCTACCCGCACACAAGCGCAGTTGTATGACGGCTGCACTGGTGATGCATTTGAGCGCACCACTACCGTCGGCTACATGCACTTCTTGAAATTGCACCATTTGGTCGACGACAAGATGCATGCACGTTCTACTGGCCCTTACTCACTGGTCACGCAGCAACCTCTGGGCGGAAAAGCGCAGTTTGGTGGCCAGCGTTTTGGCGAGATGGAAGTCTGGGCGCTGGAAGCGTATGGCGCTTCTTATGTGCTGCAAGAAATGCTCACTGTCAAGTCAGACGACGTGGTCGGCCGTACCAAGGTGTACGAGAGCATTGTCAAAGGCGAACACGCCATCACGGCGGGTATGCCCGAGTCGTTCAACGTGCTGGTCAAAGAGATCCGCTCGCTCGGCATCGACATGGAACTTGACCGTTCTTAAATCTCAGGACTCATAAGGGTTACACATGAAATCATTACTCGACCTGTTCAAACAGTTTGCGCCTGAAGAGCATTTTGATGCCATCAAAATTGGCATGGCCTCACCCGAGAAGATCCGTTCGTGGTCTTTTGGTGAAGTCAAAAAACCGGAAACCATCAACTA
This sequence comes from Polaromonas sp., assembly GCA_025362315.1. Taxonomy (GTDB): domain Bacteria; phylum Pseudomonadota; class Gammaproteobacteria; order Burkholderiales; family Burkholderiaceae_C; genus Polaromonas. Next base: position 9,892 of record JANYGP010000056.1, on the reverse strand, counting down.
CCGCACTTTCAAGCCTGAACGCGACGGTCTTTTTTGCGCCAAAATTTTTGGCCCTATCAAGGACTACGAATGCCTGTGCGGCAAGTACAAGCGCCTCAAGCATCGCGGTGTCATCTGCGAAAAATGCGGCGTTGAAGTCACACAAACCAAAGTTCGCCGCGAGCGCATGGGTCATATCGACCTGGCCGCACCGTGCGCGCACATCTGGTTCTTGAAGTCACTGCCTTCACGATTGGGCCTGGTGCTAGACATGACGCTGCGCGACATCGAACGCGTGCTGTACTTTGAAGCATATGTAGTGACTGACCCCGGCATGACACCGCTGAAAAAATTCAGCATCATGTCTGAGGACGACTACGACGCCAAGACTAAAGAATACGGCGACGAGTTCACCGCCAAGATGGGTGCTGAGGGTGTCAAAGACCTGCTCGAAGGCCTGGACCTTGACGACGAAATCACCAAGCTGCGCAATGATTTGACCGGCTCAGAAATCAAAATCAAGAAAAACGCCAAGCGTTTGAAATTGATGGAAGCATTCAAAAAATCAGGCATCAAGCCAATGTGGATGGTGCTGGATGTACTGCCCGTGTTACCGCCAGATTTGCGCCCACTGGTGCCGCTGGACGGTGGCCGTTTTGCCACGTCTGACCTGAACGACCTGTACCGCCGCGTGATCAACCGCAACAGCCGTCTGCGCCGTTTGCTGGAATTGAAAGCGCCAGAAATCATTGCCCGCAATGAAAAGCGCATGTTGCAAGAAGCGGTTGATTCGCTGCTGGACAATGGTCGCCGTGGTAAAGCCATGACAGGTGCCAACAAGCGCGCGCTCAAGTCGCTGGCCGACATGATCAAAGGCAAGTCAGGCCGTTTCCGCCAGAACTTGTTGGGCAAACGCGTCGACTATTCAGGCCGTTCGGTCATTACCGTGGGCCCAACGCTCAAACTGCACCAGTGCGGTTTGCCAAAATTGATGGCGCTTGAGTTGTTCAAGCCATTCATTTTTGCGCAGCTCGAATCCCGCGGCATTGCCACGACGATCAAGGCAGCGAAAAAAGAAGTCGAATCAGGCACGCCAGTCGTGTGGGACATTCTTGAGGAGGTCATCAAAGAGCACCCGGTCATGCTGAACCGTGCGCCTACGCTGCATCGTTTGGGCATTCAGGCGTTTGAGCCGATTTTGATTGAAGGCAAGGCCATCCAGTTGCATCCGCTGGTCTGCTCGGCATTCAACGCCGACTTTGACGGTGACCAGATGGCTGTTCACGTACCGCTGTCGGTTGAGGCGCAAATGGAAGCCCGCACGTTGATGCTGGCATCCAACAACATCCTGTTCCCTGCCAGTGGTGAGCCGTCGATCGTTCCGTCGCAAGACGTGGTGCTGGGCCTGTACTACACCACCCGCGACCGCACCAACGGCAAGGGCGAAGGCCTGGTGTTTGCAGACACCGGCGAAGTGCGCCGAGCGTTTGATTCGGGCGAGCTGGACCTGAACGCGCGCATCAATGTGCGTTTGACCGAGTACACCAAAGACAAAGTAACAGGCGAATTTGTGCCATCCACCAAGCTGTGGGAAACCACCGGTGGGCGCGCATTGCTGTCAGAAATCTTGCCAAAAGGTTTGCCTTTTTCCAACATCAACAAAGCGTTGAAGAAAAAGGAAATTTCCAAACTCATCAACGTGTCGTTCCGCAAATGCGGCCTGAAAGAAACTGTGGTGTTTGCAGACAAGCTGCTGCAGTCCGGCTTCCGCCTGGCGACCAAAGCCGGCATTTCGATTTGCATTGAAGACATGCTGGTGCCCAAAGAAAAGCACAGCATCATTGCCAAAGCGCAAAAAGAAGTCAAAGAAATCGAGCAGCAATATGTGTCCGGCTTGGTGACGTCTGGAGAGCGCTACAACAAAGTGGTGGACATTTGGGGCAAGTCGGGCGACGACGTGTCCAAGGTCATGATGGCCCAGTTGTCGAAAGAAAACGTGCTGGACCGCCACGGCAAGAGCGTTGAGCAAGAGTCGTTCAATTCCATCTACATGATGGCCGACTCAGGCGCTCGCGGCTCTGCAGCGCAGATTCGCCAGGTGGCTGGGATGCGCGGCTTGATGGCCAAGCCTGACGGCTCAATCATCGAAACGCCAATCACCGCTAACTTCCGCGAAGGCCTGAATGTGCTGGAGTACTTCATCTCCACCCACGGCGCGCGTAAAGGCCTGGCCGACACGGCTTTGAAGACGGCTAACTCTGGCTACCTGACCCGCCGCCTGTGCGACGTGGTGCAAGACCTGGTGGTGACTGAAGAAGATTGCGGCACACATGACGGCTCGCTGATGCGCGCCATCGTTGAAGGCGGCGAAGTGATTGAATCACTGCGCGACCGCGTGCTGGGCCGCACCGTGGTTGAAGACGTGCTGCACCCGGAAAACCGCTCGGTACTGGCTGCACGTGGCGTGCTGCTTGACGAAGACATGATCGACGACCTGGAAGTTGCCGGTGTCGACGAGATCAAGGTACGCACTGCACTGAACTGCGAAACCCGTTTTGGCCTCTGCGCCAATTGCTACGGCCGCGATTTGGGTCGTGGTGGGCAAATCAACATTGGCGAGGCGGTCGGTATCATCGCCGCCCAGTCAATTGGCGAGCCTGGCACACAGTTGACGATGCGCACCTTCCACATCGGTGGCGCTGCATCACGTGCAGCGATCGCGTCCAGTGTTGAGTCCAAGTCCAACGGCGTGATTGGCTTTAACGCACCGATGCGTTATGTCACCAACAGCAAGGGCGAGCTGGTCGTGATTGCACGTTCAGGCGAGATCGTCATCACTGACGAACATGGCCGCGAGCGGGAGCGCCACAAGGTGCCGTATGGCTCGATTCTGTCCGTCAAGGCTGACCAGACGATCAAGGCCGGCACGATCTTGGCCAATTGGGACCCATTGACCCGCCCGATCATCACCGAATTTGCCGGCAAGGCACAGTTCGAAAATGTGGAAGAAGGCGTGACCGTTGCCCATCAGGTGGACGACGTCACTGGCTTGTCAACCCTGGTGGTGATCGACCCGAAACGCCGTGGCGCGACCAAGGTCATTCGCCCGGGTGTCAAGCTGATTGATGCCAGCGGCAATGAAGTCAAAATCCCCGGCACTGACCATTCAGTGACGATTGGCTTTCAGATTGGTGCGCTGGTGCAAGTGCGTGACGGTCAGGACGTGGGCCCCGGCGAAGTGCTGGCCCGTATCCCGATTGAAGGCCAGAAGACGCGCGACATTACCGGCGGTTTGCCGCGTGTTGCCGAGCTGTTTGAAGCCCGTACGCCAAAAGACAAGGGCACCCTGGCCGAGATGACCGGTACCGTGTCATTTGGTAAAGAGACCAAAGGCAAGATTCGCCTGCAAATCACTGACCCGGAAGGAAAAGTCTGGGAAGACCTGGTGCCGAAAGAGAAGAATATTCTTGTGCACGAAGGCCAAGTGGTCAACAAGGGCGAGTCGATTGTGGACGGCCCGGCCGACCCACAAGACATTTTGCGTTTGCTGGGCATGGAAGAGCTGGCGCGCTACATTGTTGATGAAGTGCAGGACGTGTACCGTTTGCAGGGCGTGAAGATCAACGACAAGCACATCGAAGTGATTGTTCGCCAGATGCTGCGCCGTGTGGTGGTCGACAACGTGGGCGAAACCAGCTACATCGCTGGCGAGCAAGTCGAGCGTTCAGCCCTGCTGGACGTGAACGACGCGCTGCGCGCCGAGGGCAAAATCCCTGCAACGTTTACCAACTTGCTTCTCGGTATTACCAAAGCGTCGCTGTCCACCGACTCGTTTATTTCTGCGGCATCGTTCCAGGAAACCACGCGTGTGCTGACCGAAGCAGCCATCATGGGCAAGCGCGACGAGTTGCGAGGCCTGAAAGAAAACGTGATTGTGGGCCGCCTGATTCCAGCGGGAACCGGCATGGCGTACCACGAGGCACGCAAAGCCAAAGACCTGATGGACGACGCCGAGCGCCGCGCCATTGCCGAGTCTGAAGCGGCTGAACTTGACGCCCTGCCTGCAGCGGCTGATGCGGAAAGCGCAGTCAGCGAGTAACTGGTCTTCCAAACTGAAAAGCCCCTCATCGTGACGGTGAGGGGCTTTTTTTATTGCTGAATTGCTCTGTATTTTATAGCAGTTAGCGCCCGAATGGTATAGCGCTCAGCCTATTCAAGTTGTAAACAATCATGCCAGGGAATCAGTCAGATTATTTTGGAGGTGTCTGGTGTGCCGAGATAACAGTACCTGAAGCACTGTGATTCACACAGCATTCGCAGGTTCTCTCCTCGAAAGTTAATGCAAGCACTGTTTTAGGTTTATTTATTCACCTTCCTTCTTACTTTTTATGGCAACATCTGTGGCATAAAAAATTACTTTGTTGAGGAAAGTTGATGCTGAAAGCATTTTTCGGATCGAATTCGGAGGCACTTCAAATCATGCATGCTGCCTTGACAGGGTACGACAGGCAACTGATGGTGGATATCCTGTGTGGCACGGCGTCAATCATGCCTTTGACAGAAAGCGAAGCAAAAATAGCCGCTGAACACATGTCATCGCGCAGCTATCGCCAGGGAGAAATCCTCATTGAAGAAGCCAGCCGGACGCGCCTGGACTACATGTTGTGGATTCTGGAAGGTGAGGCTACTTTTGAAGCGCTTGCTGGCGGCGGTATGAGCAAACCAGTCATAGTAAGGGTGTTGGGCCCAGGCTCTGAAGTTGGAACCATGAGCATGTTTGACGGAGAGCCCCGAGCATTGCGCGGCGCTGCCAACACGCCTTTGCGCTGCGCGATGCTGACCCGGATTCAATTGAAAGCCATGTGCGAGCAATATCCGCAAGTCGGGGTCAAGTTGATGGCCGTGATTTGCCTGAATTTTGCAATGACGCTGCGCGAATTGACCACCAAATTCAAGGTTCATGTGCGCTTGAACAACGCTTTGAACGCTGAATTGATGGTCAAAGACGCAGCAAGATTTCAACCCGATGATCTGCTATAAAAAATGTAGCTGCTAGCGCCCATATTGTTTGGGCTACAGGCTTGAATTACCAAATAGAAACCAAAAAACAGTCACTTTGCACTCGTAAGGTAACTGCAAAACGTGTTGACGAAGCTGATTCGGGTAAATCACGGTGGGCTAACCTGGATTTCTAGGTCAAACTTGGAGAGTTATCCACAACGACCTGCCGCATGAATTCTGCATCCTTGCCTGCACACCGTCTGCTCGATTTGTACCGACTGATGTACCGCATCCGCCAATTTGAAAACGCAGCTGAAATTGCCAGTCAGGGCGGTGTCGCCGCCTGGGGTCTGGCCGCGTCGAGCAAGCCAGCGCTGGTGCGCGGCCCGCTGCACTTGTCGACAGGACAAGAAGCCGTTGCCGCAGGGGTGTGCCACAACCTTGAAAAGGCCGACTTGCTGACCTCTACCCACAGGGGACATGGTCACACGCTGGCCAAAGGCGCAGACGCAACGCGCATGATGTGCGAGCTGTTTGGTCGCGCCACGGGCTACAACAAGGGCAAAGGCGGCTCAATGCACATTGCTGATTTTTCAGTCGGCATGCTGGGTGCCAATGGTGTGGTGGCAGCTGGCATACCGATTGCCACGGGCGCAGCACACGCCTTGAAAATCCGCAAACAGGCCAATGTCGTGGCCTGCTTTTTTGGCGATGGCGCGACCAATCGCGGTCCTTTTCTGGAAGGGCTGAACTGGGCGCAGGTCTACAATTTGCCGCTGTTGTTTATATGCGAAGACAACCGCATTTCAGCCACGACGCCAACCCCGGCCATGACAGCGGGCGCTGGTGCTTTCGCACGGTCCGAGGCCATGGGCATACCCTCCGCGCACGTTGATGGCAACGATGTCGAGGCAGTGGATGCAGCCGCACACAAGCTGCTGCTGGCAATTCGCGCTGGCGGCGGACCACGCTTTTTGCACGCCGTCACATACCGCTTCAAAGGCCATGTGTCGGTGGATCCCGGCACTTATCGCGACCCGAAAGAGGTGGAGGCAGCCCTTCTCAAAGATCCGCTGATCGTGGCGCGGACCAGACTGGCCGCTATGGGTGTTTCAGCAAGCGACATTGCAGCCATAGATGCAGAAGTAAAAACCGAAATCCAGAGCGCCTTGCAAACTGCTGAAGCTGCACCCTGGCCTGGGGTGGCTGATGCGTATGAAGACATCATGACGACTGGCGCAGGAGTCTGGCTATGACCACCACAACAACAACAAAAATGACCTATGCAGAAGCCGCCTGCGCTGCCTTGCGGCTAGCCATGCAGCTTGATGCCAATGTGATTGCATTGGGCGAAGACCTGGGCCGCGGCGGTGTGTTTGGCCAGTACCGGGGTTTGCAAGCTGAGTTTGGAAGCAATCGCATCATCGACACGCCAATATCCGAGTCCAACATCATGGGCAGCGCGGTCGGCATGGCACTGGCGGGCGTGCGGCCCATTGTCGAAATGCGGGTGATCGATTTTGCCCTGTGCGCCATTGACGAAATCGTCAACCAGGCGGCCAAGAACCGCTTCATGTTCGGCGGCCAAGGCCGGGTGCCGCTGGTGGCGCGCATGCCAATCGGCATCTGGTCAGCATCGGCAGCGCAGCATTCACAGTCACTTGAAGCCTGGTTTGCACACATCCCGGGCCTGGTGGTGGCAACGCCTGCAACACCGCAAGACAACTACGGCCTGCTCAAATCATCGATGGCCTCAGGTGACCCGGTCATTTACATGGAGCACAAGGAGCTGTGGGCTACGCAGGGTGAGGTGGACACAACTGTGGTCGTGCCGCTTGGTAAAGGTCGTTTCCTGGCCAGAGGTAATGATGTCACCATCGTCACCTGGTCGCGCGGTGTTGGTGTGTGCATGGATGCGCTTGAGCAAGGTGCGTTTGGCGCAACAAAGCCCGACATCATTGACCTGCGCACCATCTGGCCCTGGGACCGGGCCATGGTGATGGAATCCGCCGCGCGCACAGGGCATTTGCTGGTGATGCACGAAGCGGTGCAAGTGGCAGGCTTTGGCGCAGAAATTGCCGCCAGTGCTGCCGAGCAAACCGGCTGCAAAGTCAGGCGACTGGGCGCCCCGCGCATACCGGTGGGCTACGCGCAGGTGCTTGAAAATGAATCACGTCTGTCAGTTGACAAGCTGATTGCTTCAACAAACAGTTTGCTCAAACAGTAAATTCATAAAAAAGTCATCTTCCCATTCAATAGTCAACAACCGGAGACAACATGTCAAATTTATCCACATCCAACATCAGCCGCAGAACATTCGTAGCTGCGGCGTCCACGGCGGCCACTGGCGCCACGTTTTTAGGCAAACCTGCCCTTGCCCAAACCGGCAACATCACGCTGAAGTGGGCCAACAACATTCCGGTCACGCATCCGTCAAATATTCGCATCAAGGAAGCCGCCGACGCCATCCGCGGCGAGACTGGCGGCAAAGTCGACATTCAGATCTTCCCGAACAACCAGCTGGGTGGTGACACCGACATGCTGTCGCAGGTGAGGAGTGGTGCAATTGATATTTTTCCGCTGTCGGGCCTGATTTTGCAGACGCTGGTCCCGCTGGCCGGCATCAACGGCCTGGCTTTCGCATTCAAGGACTACAACACAGTGTGGGCCGCGATGGACGGCGATCTGGGCGCTCATATCCGTGCAGCGATTGCCAAAGTCAACTTGCACAGCTTTGACAAGATTCTGGACAACGGGTTCAGAAACATCACCACTTCAACCAAGCCAATTGTGACGGCCGAAGATTTGAAGGGCTTCAAAATCCGCGTGCCGGTCAGCCCGCTGTGGACGTCGATGTTCAAGGCATTTGGCGCATCACCGACCGGCATCAACTTCAGCGAGGTGTATTCGTCGCTGCAAACCAAAGTGGTGGAGGGTCAAGAAAACCCGTTGGCCATCATCGACATTGCCAAGCTGTACGAGGTGCAAAAGTTTTGCTCGATGACAGGCCACATGTGGGACGGCCAGTGGATTCTGGCCAACGGCCGGCGTTGGGCCGGGCTGCCTGCTGACGTGCAAGCTGTTATCAACAAGCACGTGACTACCGGCGTCATGAAGCAACGCGACGACATCCGCCGTCTGAACAATGGCCTGGAAGCGCAGCTCAAAGCCAAGGGCCTAGGGTTCAACACGCCAGATGTGAAGTCATTCCGGGATGCATTGTCAAAAGCTGGCTTCTATGCCGAGTGGCGCGCCAAGTTTGGCGAGGAGGCGATGGGCAAGCTGGAAAAGTATTCCGGCAAACTTGTCTGAAAGTAGCCTGTTTGGTGCCGCCTCGAACAGGCGGCGCATTACGCATTACGCATCACCCATTACAAAACCATGGTCGAGATCGTCGGCACATACGCAATCACCAGCAAGCCAACAATCAGCGCCACAATGTAAGGCCAGATCGCACCCATTGCTTCGTCAGGCGACACATTGCCGATGCGGCAAGCCACATAAAACCCCACGCCAATTGGCGGCATCATCAGGCCGATGTTCATGGCAGTCACCACCACCATCGCGTAGTGCACATCGTTGATGCCCAGCTGGCGGGCAATCGGAAACATCAGCGGTGCCAGCAGCAAAATGGCGGGCAGGCCTTCAAGCAAACAACCGAGAATTAAAAACACAACCATGGTCACGGCCATGAAGCCAATCCAGCCGCCGGGCAGCGTGGTCATGAAGGTGGCCAGTTGCTGTGCCACGCCTGACTGCGCAATTACCCAGGCCATGCTGAGCGCACAGCCCAAAATGATCAATATTGCACCAGTGAGTGCAGCCGTTTCAACCAGCATTTCGTAAAGCTTTTTAAGACTGAAGCCGCCGTACATGAAGATACCGGCAACCATGGCATACAGCACCGCCAAAGTTGACACTTCAGTGGCCGTTGCCACACCGCCGCCCACTGCACCACGAATCAGAAATGGCAACAGCAGTGCCGGGCCCGCAATCATGAAGGTGCGGCGGATGGTGATCAAGGGTGCGCGTTTGACACCTTCGGCCTGCTCGTTGCGCGCCTTGAAGCGGGCCAGCGCAGCCAGTGCCACCAGCAGCACCATGGCCACCACCACACCACTGTTGAACAGCCCGGCAATCGACACGCCCGCCACTGAGCCCAGCACAATCAGCACAATGCTGGGCGGCACGGTGTCGGCCATGGCAGCGCCAGTGGCTAGCAGGGCAATCATCTCGCGCGGTTTGTGACCGCGTCGCTTCATCTCCGGGAACAGCGCAGGCGCCACCGTGGCCATGTCAGACACTTTCGAACCCGAAATGCCCGACACAATAAAGAGTGACCCCAGCAGCACATAAGACATGCCCGCCTTGACATGGCCCACCAGCGACGCCAGAAAATCAATGATGGCCTTGCCCATGCCCGTGGCGTCCAGCACGCAGCCCAGCAGCACAAAAATCGGCACCGACACCAGCACCAGGCTGCTCATGCCTTCGTCCATGCGGTTGATCACCACTTCAAGCGGAATGGTGGTCGAGAACGCTAAGAAACAGAGCGTGCCAATACCAAAGCAAAACGCAATCGGCACACCGCACACCAGACACACCGCGACAAAACCCATCAGAAAAATCGGGATGTTCATATTGCCCATTGTTTGCAGCGTGGGCGATGCCAGCCAGCACGCACCGCCGATCAGAGCGATCAAACCCACAGCCAAGAACAAATCCAGCTTGCGCGAGCTGGCCCAGGCATGCCGCAGCACCAGCAGCAGCATCAGTCCCATGCCCACGCCAATAGCTGACACCCGAAAGCCGTTGGGCAGGTTCAGGTCTGGCGTGCGAATCATCCACTCGGATTTGACGTACTCTGCCGACGGCTGCAACAAAAACAGCAAAAAGCTGGCCATCACCAGCA
>JANYGP010000047.1 GCA_025362315.1 Polaromonas sp. | reverse complement strand
GCCCGCGAAGAAAGCTGCTGCTAAAAAGGTAGCAAAAAAACCTGCTGCCAAAAAAGCTGCGAAAAAACCCGCTGCCAAAAAAGCCGCGAAAGCGCCTGCTGCCAAAGCACCCGCTGCACCGGCTGCCCCTGCGGCTCAGACAACTCTGAACCCGCAAGCTGCCTGGCCGTTTCCAACAGCCAGCAAGCCGTAAGCAGTAAGGTACTTCTGCTTGAAAGGCTCGACATTCTGGATGTCGGGCCTTTTTTTATCTGTCAGCGAAAACAAAAGAGCAATGCGTTGTTATTTTTAGATTGTTGCTAGTGAGCAAAATTTTGGCTTCGATTCATTGATAAAGTTTCGAGCGTATAACTTTGTCCGCCGCGATGGGCAATCTTATGGGCACCGACTCTATTTCCAAGCACGGCACATTGAACCAGGGACCAGCCCTGCTCCAGACCAAACAACAAAGCACCACGAAATGCATCGCCGCAACCAGTCGGATCCACTACCTCAATTGCCTTGACAGGGGGAATGGTTGTTCTTTCACCATTGACCCAGACCTCGCATCCATCTGCGCCCAAGGTCACAATCAGGCCTTTTACCTTCATTGAAAGTTCTGCACATGACAAACCAGTCCGGTCGCAAAGCAATCTGGCTTCGTAGTCATTGACTGTGATCCATGTTGCGAGATCAATGAAATGGGACAACTCTTTGCCATCAAACAAAGCCAAGTTTTGGCCCGGGTCAAATACAAACGGAATATTTGCTGACTTGAATTGCTCGGCGTGTTGCAGCATGCCGTCCCGGCTGTCCGGCGCAATGATCCCCAGTTTGATGTCGTCGCGTGAAGTGATTTTCAGTGTGTGGGACAGCATCATGGCGCCGGGGTGAAACGCCGCAATCTGATTGGCATCCTGATCAGCCATGATCATGGCTTGTGCCGTGTAGGTTCCCTCTACTGCGGCGACAAACTCCGTATTGATGCCCATGTCCGCCATGCGCTTGATGTATTCTGCAGCGTCGCTACCCACAGTGCCCATAGGCAACGGCTGGCCGCCCAGCTGTTGCAAAGCATAGGCAATATTTCCCGCACATCCTCCAAAATCACGCCTGAGTGTTGGAACAATAAACGACAAATTCAGAATATGAATTTGATCGGGCAAGATGCGGTCTGAAAAGCGCCCGTCAAAACTCATGATGGTGTCAATGGCAATAGAGCCACAAATCAAAGCAGACATATTTTTTTAAAAATTAAAGATGAAAAGGGTCCAAGCTGAACGCTAGGGATAAAAAGCAAACAGGCGGTAACCTGCAATTTTCGAAACAGGAAAGTCTGGTTGAACCTGCAAAGTCAGTGTGTTTGAAAATTCTGAATTGCCGGGTAAATTGCGGTTTGCAGCACCGAACTGAGCAGCGGACACGACACGGCGAATAACGCTCTGGTCTTGGGTATCTGTCAATGAAATTTCAATGGCAGGCATTGCAACAGCAACATTGCCAGTATTTTTAAGGGAAAAGCTCAGTTGATAAGCGCCTGGCGCATTGGTCTTGTTGAAAGAAGAACTGTCAATAACAATAGCGTCTATGCGTCTTGGCGTGCCATTGGAACATCCGAGCTGACTGCAGATTTGTTGAAGCCAAGGCTTCAACCTGGGCTCTAGTGTAGAAACGGCGTCCTGATGCTGAAAGGTTATTTGCAATGCCAGGGTGCAAATAAGCAACAACCCAAACAACGCCAGACACGACCGCGCAAGAGGGTTTTGCCACAACGCTCTCCTGCGTGCATCCCGCACAAATGAAACATCATTCAGTGCATTGGGGGTTTCAAATTTATCAGCATCTGCAGGCGTTCGGTCAGTCAAATTAGGCTCTGCAGTCACCGCATCGGCCAATTGGGAGACATGCCCACTGCTCAACCCCACCATGTTGGACGAAGTTTCAGATAATTTCAAATCAATTGAAGGATCATTTTCAACCGCAACAGGCTGAACTTGTGAAATGGGCGAACTCACTGTGGGCTGCAAATGCAGCTGTGCATCAAAAACTTGCGAGCATTGTCCACACCTTACCCATCCTTCTGAAACTTTGAGTTGGTCGGACACGACTTTGAATTGGGTGCCACAAGCTGGGCAGCGCGTAATCAAGCTCATTTGACTCGGTATTGTAGGCAGGTGTTGTGTGTGCAAAGCTGCACTGCTGCACTGCACATCACAGCTCAAAGCCTGGCTGTCATCAGTATCCAGCCGTCGTCGGCATCTGAAACTTCAAGTGTGATCCAGGGCGCGTATGCTGCTTTCAATTCATCGGCTTGTCGCTGCAAAATACCAGCCAAAACCAATGTTCCGCCTTTGTCGACATGGGCGCACAGCAGCGGTGCAAGTACTTTGAGCGGGGTTGCCAAAATATTGGCGAATACGGTCTGATAAACCCCATTTGCCATGTTGGGTAGTCCAGTATTGAGTTGAACATGATTCGCTATTGCATTGTTGCGGGTTGACTGCACAGCCGCTTCGTCAATGTCTACTGCATCTATTTGAGTTGCACCGAACTTTGCTGCGCCAATGGCCAAAATTCCTGAGCCGCAACCATAATCCAAAACCCTACCAAAATAAGATTCCTGGCGAACTATCCACTTCAGGCACATCTTCGTGGTGGGGTGTGTGCCAGTACCAAAAGCCAGGCCAGGATCAAGCCGGATCACCTGTACAGCCTGAGCCGGTGGTTCATGCCAGGACGGAACAATCCAGAACTCCGGCGTGATTTCAACTGGGCTAAATTGCGATTGCGTCAGGCGAACCCAGTCTTGGGCTGGCAAGTGCTGAACAGCCACGACTTCACATTCGGCAAAAAACTCCTGCTCTTTTAACAAAACAGCAGCATCTTCAGCAAGATTTTCAGTGGCAAATAGGGACACCACACGCGAGCGGTTCCATCCGGGTTTTGGCGGCGGCATGTCCGGTTCACCAAACAGCGCCTGCTCATGGACTGTGTGTGCGTCTGCATCCTCAACTGAAACACTCAATGCGTCCAGCGCATCAAGCGCCTCACTGACGGACTCAACACTGGCAACAGGCACCAACAGGTGAAGCTCGAACATGGTGCTGCCAGCCTATCGAATGCGTTTACTCAACCATTCTTCGAGATAGTGGATATTGGTTCCGCCATCCATGAATTTGGCATCTACCATCAGCTCACGATGCAGCGCAATGTTGGTGTTGATGCCTTCGACAACCGTTTCGGCCAATGCAGTGCGCATTCGTGCCAGCGCCTGCTCTCGCGTGTCGCCATGCACAATGATCTTGCCAATCATTGAATCGTAATTGGGCGGCACAAAATAATTGGCGTAAATGTGCGAATCAACCCGAACGCCTGGGCCGCCGGGCGTATGCCAGGTGGTGATACGGCCAGGAGAAGGCGTAAATTTATAAGGGTCCTCGGCATTGATCCGGCATTCAATCGAATGGCCCTTGATTTCAATTTGACGCTGCGTAAAAGGCAATTTCTCGCCAGCTGCCACCATGATCTGGGTTCGAACAACATCTACGCCAGTTACCCATTCAGTCACCGGGTGTTCTACCTGAACCCGGGTGTTCATTTCTATGAAATAAAACTCGTTGTTTTCAAATAGAAATTCGAATGTTCCAGCGCCCCGATAACCGATTTTCTTGACAGCAGCCACGCAGCGTTCACCGATGCGTTCGATCAACTTGCGCGGAATGCCCGGGGCTGGCGCTTCTTCGATGACTTTTTGATGACGCCGCTGCATGGAACAATCGCGCTCGCCCAACCACACTGCGTTGCGGTGCTGATCAGCCATGATCTGGATTTCGATATGCCGCGGGTTTTGCAAAAATTTTTCCATGTAGACCTCAGGGTTGCCAAAGGCCGCTCCTGCTTCAGTCCTGGTTGTTTGCACGGCATGCAGCAAAGCTGCCTCAGTGTGAACAACGCGCATGCCCCGTCCGCCACCGCCGCCCGCTGCCTTGATGATGACCGGATAACCCACCTGTTTGGCGGTTCGCTTGATGACCATGGCGTCGTCTGGCAATGCGCCTTCAGAACCCGGAACGCAAGGAACACCCGCCCTAATCATGGTTTGTTTGGCGGACACTTTGTCGCCCATGATCCGAATTGATTCAGGTGAAGGGCCAATGAACTTGAAGCCACTTTTTTCAACACGCTCTGCAAAGTCTGCGTTTTCACTCAAAAACCCGTAGCCTGGATGAATGGCTTCTGCATCAGTGACTTCGGCAGCCGAGATAATGGCGGGCATGTTGAGGTAACTGTCTTTTGAAGGCGCAGGTCCAATGCATACCGATTCATCGGCCAGCTTGATGTATTTTGCATCCCGGTCGGCCTCGGAATAAACCATCACCGCCTTGACTCCCAACTCGCGACAAGCACGCTGGATTCGCAGTGCAATCTCTCCCCGATTGGCGATCAATATTTTTTTAAACATGCCTGCGCGCCACTAGTCAATTAAAAACAAAGGCTGTCCATATTCAACTGCCTGACCGTTTTCACACAGGATTTTGCCAACCGTGCCAGATTTGTCTGCTTCGATTTCGTTCAAAATCTTCATGGCCTCGATGATGCAAATTGTTTCGCCCTGCTTGACGATGTCACCGACTTCAACAAAAGGTTTTGCTCCTGGACTTGCGGACCTGTAGAAAGTGCCGACCATCGGTGATTTGACGGCATGACTGGCATCAACAATTGGCGCAGATTCAACTGTCGGTGCGACTGGTGTAGCCAGCGGGGGCGCTGAAACGACAGGCATCGTCACCATGGGTTGCTGCATGACCATCGGCAGGCCAGAGGACTTGACAATCCTGACCTTGCCTTCTGCCTCAGTAATTTCGAGTTCCGAAACGTTGGAGTCCGAAACCAGATCGATCAGCGTTTTGAGTTTTCTTAAATCCATGAACATCTCCAGCGGCGGTGACTGTCAAACAAAAATCAAAAAACTGTATCTTTGTTTAACCTGCCTCATTTCTTGCCTATCGAACTTTAAAGACATGAAAAACGGCTTTGATACAAGACCTGCTAGCGTCGCAGCGTCATTTTTCGAGAGTGTACTCTAAGGAGAAATTGTCAAAATCAGAAAAATATTTTTAATCTGCCTGCGAAAGCTGAATCCGTCATTGGCAAATTCAAAACTCGAATTCTTGATTTATAAACCATTAAAAATTTTTATCACTTTTTAGCCACTTTTAACTACTTTTACTTTAGCAAAGCCCATTGCACCAAATCCTCTGATGTCACCTTTCCGATTTTGCGATGGCGCAGTTCACCTGAGGCACCAAACACCGCAGTAAATGGCAAACTGCCAGCCAAATTACCCAACGATTTACTCAATTCACTGCCACCCAGGCCAGCCATGCCTACCGGGAAACCCAAAGGTTTGACTTGAAGCCATTTACGAACAGCACTGGGTTGGTCCACTGCCAATCCCAATACTTGCCAGCCTTTGGTTTTTTGCGCTGCATAAAAAGCGTCGAGTAGGGGCAGCTCTTCAACACAAGGCGGGCACCATGTCGCCCAGAAATTTAGCAGCAAAGGCTTGCCTTGAAAACTTTTCATGGCTTGCGGCAGCCCGTCTGGACTGTCAAAACTCATCGCCCACAACGCCGTTTGGGCAGCATCAACCAGCGTTGGCGAAAGCTTTTGCGGTTCGTGCTTGAGCCAGGCGGCACCAGCACCGGCCAGTCCGGCAGACGCTGCTGCCGCGATGTAAAGTAAATTTCTGCGTTCCATCACTCAAACCTTTGTGTTTTCAATCAGCGCCTGCACAGCAGCCACATCGCCGCGCGACTTGCGACCATGAACGTCCGGTTTCAAAGCGCCGCGCAGATCGTCGTGGTCGTACACCACGAGGTGCACGCCAATGTTTTCACCCAATTCCTTGCAAAGGCTGCTCAAACTCAGCATCTCCACCCTGCCGCCAGTAAAACCAGTCACAGTGCGCGGCTCGTAGTCTGCTTTGTGTTCAATCAGCGCGATTTCGGCTGATTTTGAATCATCACAAAACAACTGGATATAAATGTCAGACAAGCGGGTTGCAGTGCCATGCCATACTGCGCCTGTCAGGTGTGGCCGGAAGGCCACCATGCGCTGCATCCACACCAAAGCCTGCTGGCGCAATGCAGCCAACTCCCGCGGTTGCGTGTCGGCACAAAACAAGGCAATGTATTCAACAACAGCAGCTTCGACTGCAGGGTTGTCTGGCATTGCGGTGCGCGCCGGCAAACCCAGCTGTTTGAGCGCACGGCGTTTGGCAGAGCCATACTCAAGCCCCTCTTCCACCACGAGGGATGCTGCAGCTGCTGCTATTTCAAGAGACAAGGAATTCAAGTTTTTACCATTCAAAAAAGGCACGCTTACAAGCGTGCCGGGCTGCAACACATGGCAAGTCGGCTTATCCCCACAACACCGACCGCATGGCAATTGAGCCACCTTGATAGTTGGTATTGAACATCCGCATTTGTTCCCCGGCATCTGCAGCACCTGCTGCATACAGCAGCGGCAAATAATGCTCATGCGTCGGGTGGGCCATTTTGGTCAGGCTGCCCAATTTGAGAAAATTTTGCAACCCATCCAGATTGCCCTGTTGAATGTGACCCCCCGTCGTCTGGTCAAACTCCAGCGCCCAGTCGTAAGCCTGGTTGCCGCTGGCCCCGCGTTGCATCTGCTGCAGGTTATGCACAATGTTGCCGCTGCCAACCACCAACACGCCCCTGTGGCGTAGCAATTTGAGTTGTTGCGCAAACGCATAGTGTTCCTCTGGGGGTCTTGAATAATCCATACTGAGCTGGATGACAGGGATATCTGCACGTGGAAACATCGGCTTTAAAACGCCCCAGCTGCCATGGTCCAGGCCCCAGCTGTTGTCCAGGCCCAGGGGCTGCGACGCACGCTGCCTGATCATCAGGCTGATGGTGTGCGCTGCGTCAGCATCACCTGGCGCCGGATATTGCTGGTCGAAAAGTTCTTGCGGAAACCCGCCAAAATCATGAATGGTTTTGGGCTGCGCCATGCTGGTCAAGTGCCAGCCGTCTGTCAACCAGTGCGCCGAAATGCAAAGGATCAACTGAGGCAGCGGCATTTTGGAGCCAAACTCGCTGCCAAGGGCTTGCCAGCTGCTGAAATATGGATTGCCCGGCAGGCTGTTCATCGGGCTGCCGTGCCCGACAAACAAAACTGGCATGCGGTCTGATTTTTTCAGGGCTGGAATGTGGTCCAGCAAGGCAGAGTCGATTTGGGCTTGCATGATTTATCTGCTTGTATCTACAGATACTGATGTCAATCGATTGTTTTAGACTATTTTCGGTATGGATAAATTGGAGACAGTTATCCAATTTACAAAGGTGTGTTTTGGCAACATCCTGTTATATTGTTGCAGTGCACCATAAAAAATGTTTTAAAGGTTAATTCCATGCTTTACCAAGTTTACGAGACCCAGCGTACCCTGATGGAGCCGTTTGTGGATTTCGCACAGGCCGCCGCAAAAATGTACGGCAACAGCGCCCTTCCCATGGCGCAGAATCCATTTGTCCAGCGCGTGGCTGCAGGATATGACCTGATTTACCGCTTGGGCAAGGACTACGAAAAACCGGTTTTTGGCATTCAGACAATTGTCGATGGTGAGATCGAAATTGCCATCCATGAGCGGATTGAACTGGACAAACCGTTCTGTGAGTTGCGCCGTTTCAAGCGTTTCTCAGACGACACCGAGACACTGGCCAAACTCAAGGACCAGCCCGCCGTGCTGATTGTTGCTCCGCTGTCAGGCCACTACGCTACGCTGTTGCGCGACACCGTTAAAACCATGTTGAAAGACCACAAGGTCTACATCACTGACTGGAAGAACGCGCGATTGATACCGCTGTCAGATGGCGAATTTCATCTGGACGACTATGTCAATTACATTCAGGAATTTATCCGGCATTTGCAGGGCAAGTATGGCAATTGTCATGTGATCAGCGTGTGCCAGCCCACCGTGCCGGTCTTTGCTGCTATATCGCTGATGGCAACGCGCGGGGAAACCACGCCGCTGTCCATGACCATGATGGGCGGGCCCATTGACGCCCGCAAGTCACCGACGTCTGTCAACAATCTGGCTGAGAAAAAGCCTTTTTCCTGGTTTGAAAACAATGTGATCTATAAAGTGCCGAGTAATTTTCCGGGGGTGGGTCGCCGCGTTTATCCGGGATTTTTGCAGCACACCGGTTTTGTGGCAATGAACCCCGACCGTCACGCTACCAGTCACTTTGATTACTTCAAGGACCTGCTCAAGGGCGATGATGCAAGTGCCGAGGCACACCGCAAGTTTTACGATGAGTACAACGCCGTTCTGGACATGGATGCTGACTACTATCTCGAAACAATCGATGTGGTGTTTCAAAAATACAAACTGGTCAACGGCACGTGGGATGTCAAGTCCACCAGCGGACAGCTGGAGCGTGTCAAACCCGGCGACATCAAGACAACCCGCGTGATGACGGTTGAGGGTGAGCTGGACGATATATCAGGCTCTGGCCAGACACAAGCTGCACTGGAGATGTGCACTGGCGTGCCTGCAGCGCACAAAAGACATTTTGAAGCAATAGGCGCTGGACACTACGGCATTTTTAGTGGAAAGCGCTGGCGCGAAGCTGTGTACCCGGCGGTGAAAGCTTTTATTCTGGAATCTGACAAAAGCCTTAAAATCGTATCAAACATGTCTGTAGCCCACGAAATTCAGGCGCAAGCCGCTCCTAAAAAGCTAGCAAGCGTGAATCTGGTGGCTAAACCTGCAACGAAAGCTGTCACCTCAAAGCCTGGCAAAGCAGTTACGAAAGTCGGGGTTAAAGCAGGAGCAGGTGCCGGAGCACGTGCCGGAGTGGGTGCCAGAGCAGGCATCAGAGCAGCAGCCAAGGCAACCCCCAAGGCAGTAGCAAAACGCACGCCTGCCAAGGCAACTCTCAGCCGATAAACCAGGGACAATGTTGGGGTGACTCCGCCCGATACCGACTTTGAAATCAAATCTCTGGCCAGGCAGATTCATGCGGCGCTGCCGCAAACACAATGCACGCGCTGCGGATTTTTAGATTGCAAGGCTTATGCTGAAGCAATTGCACAAGGCAATGCCGCCATCAATCAATGTCCACCCGGTGGCGCTGAAGGCGTGGCCAAACTGGCTGCCATCACCGACCGCCCCACCCTGCCTTTGAATCTGGCCAACGGCGCGGAAGGTCCACGCAGCGTGGCCGTGATTGACGAATCGTGGTGCATCGGTTGCACACTGTGCCTGCCTGCATGTCCGACCGACGCGATTTTGGGCAGCAACAAGATGATGCACACCGTGATTGAGCAGCACTGCACCGGCTGCGAGCTGTGCATTGCCGTGTGCCCGGTGGACTGCATCAGCCTGGAAAACGTAACCGGCGAGCGCACCGGCTGGGCAGCATGGTCACAATTGCAAGCTGATCAAGCGCTGGAACGCTATGACTTTCATAGCTGTTCGCGCCCAAATACTCTTTCTTTAAGTCATGAGACAGTTGTTCAAGCGAGCCACAACACGGCGCCACACGGCGCTAAGACAAGTTCTGAAAGTCTCAAACAGTCGGTGATCACGGCCGCCTTAGCCAAGTCACGGACTACACGTTCCATCAAGCCCTAGCCCGGGGTCAAAACAATTCAAGCCAAGCACTTCAGGTGCATGAGCCCGCAGTAAAGACTCAAGCTGCACGGCGTCCGGTCGTGCGACCGGCACGGTCCCTAAAACTACGTGTTTGCCGCTAGAGTCCAGTGGCAGTAACGCCGCAGGTCACCAGTAGGCTCAGTGAACTATTAGCTGGGAAGGTGGGTATTGCAATACCAGCACCTTGCAGACTCAGTACATTTAACGCAGCTGGCGCAGGGCAAACTGCACCGTTGATTTGGCCGGCAACCGGACAAGACACCGAAGTACAACTCAGCCCAGTGGACACCGGATCTGTTGTCAACGCCCCGTCAGCCGAGCTGGGGCCACCATTGGCAAGCAGCAGCGTGTAGGTAGTGGTACTGCCAGCTTGAAGCGACGTCACGCCATTGCTTTTGGTGATAGAAAGATTGGCGGCTAGCGTGACAGTACGAGTGAATGTCGTGCTGTTGTTCCCGCCTGGACCTGCACCACCATTGCCGTCGTTTTGCGCGCCCGTAAAACCAGTTACAGTAAAACTGCCTGTTGCGGGGACTTTGATACTGACGCTGCATGTCATGTTAGCGCCTGGAGCCAAACTCGCTACAGGGGACGGCGGCGCGCACACGCCAACGGTCACTGTCAGCCCTGGGGGAGCTGTAGCTTGGGCTGTACATGTGGCAGTTGTGGCCGTCACAGAGCCAGCGTTAGTGCAGGTAATGACGCCGGTAATCGTGGCGCTTGCGGTGGCTGTGGCCGGAAAGCCACTGAACACAGGCACCATATCGGCGCCCGCGACACCGAAATTCAAACCCGTGGTTCCACCAGAAATAGGCGTGGCAAACCCCGGGTTGCGCCCATCAACCGTGCCGTCAGCCACGGTGTTAAGACTTTCACCCGTGTTGGTAAAACCTGTAGGCAGCGATGGCGCGGGCGCAGGTGAGCCCAGTGGGACGGCATTGTTGTTTGACAGTACCAGTTGGTAATTAGAGCTTTGAAACAAACCAGTGATGGTGTAAGCCCCTGTGGAAGGACTGACGTTACCGATGCCAGCAACATTGCCAAACGCGTCAACGGCGTACACCGTTAGCGTGGTGGCGGGTAGCACCAAACCCTGTTCTGCGCCGTTCAGCACGCCGTTGTTGCTCGTGTCAACAAACACGGTGCCCGCCGCAAATCCAGTCTTGTTGAAGTTGTTGCACTGCGCACCGTCGCTGCCAGCAATCAAGGGACCAGTGGAGTCAACGGTAGCTACATTCGTTGCCAAATTAATCCGGTAGACCGCGTTACCGCCCGTAGCAGTATTGTCGTAACCATACAAAAAGCCCGAAGCGTCAACCCACGTTGTGCCCCAGCCAGCCCCAGCCGGAATGCCAGTAAAAGTCAGGTTGGTGACTGCACCAGTGGTGCTGATACGTACACCGTTTGCGCCGGCTGTCAGGCCCACGAACGAGCCTGCTCCAGGCGTGCTGGGATTAGGGATGTAACTAAAGTCGCCAACGTTGGGCACAGCCGCTGACAGTGCGATGGTGGCCACCACCGACGGCGGACTGGTCGTCACGTCAATTTTGTACATCACAGACGCGCCACCTGCCTGCAGCACGTAGTAGAACCCAAGGTCATCGAAGTCAGCGGCTGTTGGCGCGTAGTTGGCGGGCAAACCCGTCACCACGCCTAAGGCGACACCCGACGATTGACCAATGCGGTACATGTTGTTGTTGGGCGCATCCGTACCGCCCACCGCGCCGCGGTGCAATGCGTAAAGAAAGTTGTCAGTTTTTCGATAACCGAGACCGTTGATAAATGTATTGGCGCTGGGCGTAACGCCCGCACCTGTAAACGTGTACTGAGTAGTCACCTGAAAAGCACTGTTATCGGGCGGGTTGACCAGCGAGAACAAGGTCGAAGGCTGGCCAGTTGCCGCCCGGACTTGGTAAAACTTTCCGTCGCAAACCCACGGCGCGCCCTGCGCACTGCTTTCTGTAGCGCTCAACATGCCGCCAAGTAACAACAAAATGATTAAAAAACGACTAAACATCGCAGGCAAGCCTAATGAAATACACACTACAAAAAAAAGATCTAACGGTATGCCGCCACCACGTCAGGAGGCGCTTGCACCAGCTCAATCAACACACCCTCCCCGGCAATCGGAAACTCATCGTTAGCCTTGGGGTGCAAGAAACAAATGTCGTACCCCGCAGCACCTTTGCGAATGCCGCCGGGGGCAAAACGAACGCCTTTTTCAGCCAGCCACACAACAGCTGCGGGCAAATCATCAACCCATAGCCCAACATGGTTGAGCGGTGTGGTGTGCACGGCGGGCTTTTTGTTCATGTCCAGCGGCTGCATCAGGTCCACCTCGACCTTGTACAGCCCGCTGCCGATGGCGCAGATGTCCTCATCCACGTTTTCACGTTCACTGACGAAATTGCCCGTCACTTCCAGGCCCAGCATGTCTACCCACAGCGTGCGCAGCCTGTCTTTACTGGGTGCGCCAATCGCGATTTGCTGGATGCCCAAGACTTTGAAAGGCCGGGTCATGCGCCTGCCGGGTGCTTACGACCAACCAGATACGTCACGCCATGCGTCGCAGCATTTTCATGGTGCGGTGTTTGCGCGGGCAAACGAAAAATGTCACCCACGCCATAGGTGGTCGAAACGCCGCCGACGACCAGGGTGATGTCACCCTTGGTAATCAATGCACGGGCTTCAAACGGATGCCGGTGTTCACCCATGGCATAGCCCATAGGTTTTTCGAGCAGAGTGATTTCGTCAAACTTGTCAGCTTTT
>JANYGP010000087.1 GCA_025362315.1 Polaromonas sp. | reverse complement strand
TCGGCCTGCGAAACAGGTAATACCCCAGAATCGCCCAGTCGCCTGAAACGCGGGCGGTTCCGCGCAGCCCAATGCGCGCAACTTGTGCGCCTTCTGTGCCGGGCTCGAACTGGCCACGCAACCGGTATGCGGATACGCCTTCTGGACTCAATGTGGCCTGGTAGCTGGTTTGCAGCAAGGTGGCAGGCAAAGGGTCAAGCGGGCGGGTATGCAAAAACAGCCGCATCGGCGCGCCTGGCTCCAGATTCAACGCGTCGCCCACCGGCAACCACACCAGCACACCGGCGTCACGCGGGTCTGCCAGTTGCATCACCCGTTCGCCCGTTTGCACAGGCTTGCCCAGCCAGTCGTTCGGGTCGCCATACACCGCGATGCCGTCGCGCTCGGCGCGAACCACCACCCGGTCGAGTGAGCCTTCCACCAGCGACAGCTCCGCTTCTTTTTCACCCACACGGCCCGTGGCCGATGCCAGCTCGCCCTTGCTTTTGAGGTCGTCGAAGGCGCGCTGCTGAGCCACCAGCAAATCTGCCCGGGCTACAGACACGCCGCGCCTGGCCACTTCACGTTTGCTGGCCAGCGCACTGTCATCGAGTGAAAATAAGCGGTCGCCAACTTTTACCGTGGCGTTGGGCTGCACAAAAAATGCGCTCACCACACCGTCTTGCGGGGATGCCACCGCCATGGCCGACAACGCCACCACTTCAGCCGGCGCCAGTGCTGACAGGCGAACCGGAATAAACATGGCAGCGACCACCGCAAACGCCAGCCACTTGGCCCGCTTGCCTTGAAAAACCGACAACAATCCGCTGCCAAAACGCCGGGGGGCTCTGGCCAGTGCGCCAAGGCAGTAGCCGTAAGCCTGGTGAACGCGGTTCAATGCAAGCAACTCGTCGTCGCGCCAGGGCGCTTCGCGGGCATAAAGCACCAAGCCAGTCGCCGCGCCATTC
Source organism: Polaromonas sp. (assembly GCA_025362315.1). GTDB lineage: Bacteria > Pseudomonadota > Gammaproteobacteria > Burkholderiales > Burkholderiaceae_C > Polaromonas. Next base: position 1,348 of record JANYGP010000087.1, on the reverse strand, counting down.
TGGTCGGGGAGCGCGGCCACCAGCAGGTGTTCGGGCAGCCACTCTTCCCAACCGTCCACAAACTCAGGGGGCGCATGTTCGAAGTCAAGCCGTTGGCAGCCTGGCTGCAAGGGCAAACTTATAGCAAAGCGGCTGAGCCAGATCGCGTAGGGGGAGTCTTCGGCCACGCTCACCAGACCGGAGGCGGTGAGCAACTTAAAGCGCCCCTGCAATCCGCGTGTGAAAAACGCAGCCTGGCGAAAAGACACCAGCGCCAGCGCTTCATTGACAGCGGTGAAGCCAAGCGCCTGCGGTGTTTGCGCTTCAAACGCGCGTTGCTCCAGGTGAAGCATCGCGTCAGCCAACGGGTTGTTGGCGACAGTGGGTTCCGAAATCACGCTCATGGAGGGGTGGATTCCCGCCGGTAAGGCGAGTTCCGCTCAAGGTTCAAGGGTAAAAAATCCAGCGGTTCCGCCTGGCTATTTGAAGGCATTGAGCAAAGCCACACCGCTCATGCCGGGCAGCAGGTCGCTGTAGTTTTTGTCAATCATCGACTCAATTTCAATCGTTTGGCTGACCGGATCAACCCGGCCGTTGATGGCCAGCACACGCGCCTGGTAGGACTTGCCGGTTTCGTCAATCGCCACGTCAAACAGGGCACCCGGCTTGACCTTTGAAATCAAACGCGACGGTGCATTGAGTTTCAAACGAAGCGGCCCACTTTTGACGATGTCTACCATGGCCTGGCTGGGCGTGACACTCATCTTTGAGCGCACATGCACCTTGGCCACCCGCCCGGCCCATGGTGCCTTGATCGAGCATTGAGCCACCTGCGCATTTTGCAGCGCCACTTGGGCACGGGCTTTCGCGGCGGCGCTTGCAGCCAGGGCCACTTCAACATCACTGGCCTGCTCTAAACCCTGCATGCGGATCTTCGCCTCGTGTGCCTCCACGGCGCCAGACAACTCAGCCTTGGCCATGCCGAGCCTTGCCTGGGGCTCGTCGCATTCAAAAGCGACCAGTGTTTGCCCTTCCGAAAACGGCATGCCAATGGACACGTACAGCTGCTTGATGGTGGCCGTGACCGGGCTGGAAAGGGTGGTTTCACGGTCGGCGACCAGCAAAACGCGCACCGTGTCGTTTGCTGCGGGCGACGCATCAGCGGGCTTTGCTACTACAGCGGGTGCCGGTCGGGGCGCTGCCGCAGGGGTTTGTGACCACGCCGACATCGACGCGCACAACATGAACCCCGCGAACGCGGCAGCACTTGACGGGATAAAACGAGAACCTGTCACTGCTTGACCTCCTGCGCTGCCGCTGCGAGCCAGCCGCGAACTTCGGGCAATTTAGCGGTCACCGTGGACACCAG
>JANYGP010000032.1 GCA_025362315.1 Polaromonas sp. | reverse complement strand
TGGCGCGGCTGGCCGAACTGCAGCGTGCCAGCGTGGACACCTTTCATGAGTTTCTGGTTGAAGTCATTCCACCGCGTGACATGCCTTGTGATGAAACGACGCTGGCCGAAGCACTTGAGCAGATGTACCGCGCCGGCCTGTTCCCCGACTGGTGGAAGCTGCCGCCCGCCGCCTCTTCGCAAGAGTGGGAAAACATCACCGAAGTGATTGAGCGTAACGATCTGCATTGTCGGGGTGTGCTGGTACTCGGGCTTGAGGCCAGTGAGGACCGGCTTGAAAAAAGCTTCTCGATTGCCGCACCCCACACCATCTGCAGGGGGTTTGCCGTGGGGCGATCCATCTTTGCCGATGCCGCAGCTGGCTGGTTTGCAGGCCAGATGAACGATGCAGAAGTCGTTGCTGATATTGCAGAGCGCTACGCACGGCTGATCAGGCTGTGGGACAAAGCGCGCGCCGGTGCATCCATCAAAGCCACTGAGGCTGTGACTTAAACAAACCCATTCATCAAAAAGGCAAAAGACATGACACCAAAAATCGGATTTATCGGCATCGGCATGATGGGCCACGGCATGGCTAAAAACCTGCTGGCCAAGGGCTTTGAGTTGACCTTCAAGGTCAACCGCAACCGCGACAACCTGGATGATTTAATCGCTGCAGGCGCAAAAGAAGCCGGCACCAATGCGGCCTGCGCGCAGGCCTCAGACATCGTGTTTATCTGCGTCACCGGATCGCCGCAGGTGGAGCAAATTGTTTATGGCCCGGACGGCCTGCTTGAATGTGGCCGCACCGGGTTGATCGTGGTGGACACCTCTACCGCCGAGCCGTCATCGAGCACCAAAATCCGCAATGACCTGGCCGCCAAAGGCATCAAGTTGATTGACGCGCCGCTGGCACGCACACCCAAAGAGGCTGAAGAAGGCCGCCTTAACACCATGGTGGGCGCAGAGCTTGACGACTTCAAAACGCTGGAGCCCGTCCTCAAGGCTTTTTGCGAAAACATTTTCCATGTTGGCCCGCCCGGCCACGGCCATGTGCTCAAGCTGGTCAACAACATGATGGCCATGAGCTTTGCCGCGTCGATTGCCGAGGCTTTTGCGGTGGCTGCCAAAAGCGGCCTTGACCTGAACCGGCTGTATGACGTGATTAGCGCAGGCGGCGTGAACTGCGGCATTTTTCAGATGATGACCACCAAAACGCTCAAGGAAGGCGATGTGACCGGCTTCAAGTTCGGCATTGCCAACGCGCAGAAAGACCTGCGTTATTACACCCACCTGGCTGAAATGCTGCCCGTGGCCAGCCTGATGGGTGAGGCTACGCATCAAAGCCTGATCCAGGCCAGCAACGCAGGCTTTGGCGACAAGCTGATTGCATCCCTTTTCGAAGCCCAGGAAAAGCTCAACGACGTGAAGATCGTGCCCCGCTAACCCAACCGATTCATCAACCCCTACTGGAGACAAAAATGACAAAAATGAGCGAAGCTGAAAACAACGCTGTACCGGTCCAAACACCCGATCAAAAATCCGATGCCGCACTGGCATCACGCCGCAAGCTGCTTAAAACCTCAAGCCTGGCGCTGGTAGGCGCAGGCCTGTATGGCGTCGCGCCCTTCATGGGGCCGTGGAAGCACAACCACGCCTGGTCACAAACCGCGCAGAAAAAACCACTGACCATCGGTTTGACCATGGACGCATCGGGCTTGTACGCCGCATCTGGTGCGATGGAGCGCCTGGGTGCCATGATGGCTATCAAAGAGTTCAACGACAAGGGCGGCGTGCTGGGGCGGCGCATTGAAGCGATTCACATCGACACGGAAACCACACCGGCCACCGGCTCACGCGTGGCAGAGCGCATGATCACCCGTAACGAAGCGGCGTTTTTGATTGGGGCGGTGCATTCAGGCGTGTCCAATGCGATTTCGCAGGTCGCGCAAAAATACGGCACCATTTTTCTCAATACCAACTCCAGCTCGCCCACCGAGGCAGGCAAGGACTGCCACCGCACCAAGTTTGTATGGGACGGAAACGGTACCAACTTTTCAAATGCGATTGTTAAAAACGCCCTCAAGGCCAGCGGCAAAAACTGGGTGCTGCTGACCAACGACTATGTGTGGGGTCACACCACCTCAAAAGCCACCCGCGCCATTGTTGAAGCAAATGGCGGCAAGATCATTGACGAGTTGCTGGTACCGCAAAACACGCGTGATTTTTCGTCTTACCTGCTCAAGCTGCAACAGCTCAAACCCCATGTAGTGGCTACCGCCGTCGGCGGTGACGACATCAAGGCGCTGCGCCAGCAGGTGGTGCAGCTCAAAATGAACCAGTCCATGGCCTGGATCAACAACCAGCAGGACTGGCCCGATGTGTATGGCCTCGGCCCCGAAGCGATTTTTGGTGTGTTTGGTACGACCTGGTACTGGCGTCTGAACCTGCCGGGCGTCAAGGAGTTTGT
>JANYGP010000096.1 GCA_025362315.1 Polaromonas sp. | reverse complement strand
TCTGCCTCATCAACCACCACGCGCCATTGCACACCCGAACCAATCAGGCGTTGGGCCTGAGAGCGGGTGGTAGCAAAGCCGTGTTCGACCAGAAAAAGATCAGCGCGCATTTGGGTTCAGTCAATCGGGGATTTCACAGCCCAGACGCAAAGAACGCAGAGAGCTGTAGTGAAGGAAAAAAATTTCTTCCTTTAGCTCGCTTACTCTGCGTTCTCAGCGCTTGGGCGGTGAATGACCGCGTATTTAAACGCAGAACAATCAATAGCGGTATGAATTAGCCTTGTACGGACCAGCCTTGCTGACACCGATATAGTCGGCCTGGTCCTGGCTCAGTTCGGTCAGCATGGCGCCGACTTTCTTTAAGTGCAGACGGGCGACTTTTTCGTCCAGGTGCTTTGGCAATACGTACACTTCGCCGACCTTGTACTCGTCCTGCTTGGTGAACAGCTCGATCTGCGCGATCACCTGGTTGGCAAAGCTGGTGGACATCACAAAGCTTGGGTGGCCTGTGCCGCAGCCCAGATTCACCAGGCGGCCTTTGGCCAGCATGATGATGCGCTTGCCGTCCGGGAAAATAACGTGGTCAACTTGCGGCTTGATCTCTTCCCAGGTGCATTTTTCTAGCGACACGACATCAATTTCATTGTCAAAGTGGCCGATGTTGCAAACAATCGCCTGGTCTTTCATCGCAGCCATGTGCGCGTAAGTAATGACGTTTTTGTTACCAGTAGCGGACACGAAAATATCGCACTTGTCAGCGGCGTATTCCATCGTCACGACTTTGTAGCCTTCCATGGCGGCTTGCAGCGCGTTGATCGGGTCAATCTCTGTGACCCAGACTTGTGCGCTCAGGGCGCGCAGGGCCTGGGCTGAGCCTTTGCCCACATCGCCGTAGCCAGCCACCACAGCCACTTTGCCTGCAATCATCACATCGGTGGCGCGCTTGACGGCGTCCACCAGTGACTCGCGGCAGCCGTACAGGTTGTCGAACTTCGATTTGGTGACCGAATCGTTCACGTTGATGGCGCGCAGGGCCAATGTGCCTTTGGCAGACATTTCGTTCAAACGCAGCACGCCGGTGGTGGTTTCTTCGGTCACGCCAATGATGTTTTTCAGGCGGCGGCTGTAGAAAGTCGGGTCAACAGCCAGCTTGGCTTTGATTGAATTGAACAGGCATATTTCTTCTTCACTGCCAGGGTTGGCCAGCAGGGAAATGTCGGTTTCAGCTTTGGTGCCCAGATGCATCAACAACGTGGCATCGCCGCCGTCGTCCAGAATCATGTTTGGGCCTTCTTCGGGTGTGCCTTTGGCACCCGTGAATTCAAAAATGCGGTGGGTGTAGTCCCAGTAGTCGGCCAGTGACTCACCCTTGACGGCAAATACCGGTGTGCCGACGGCAGCCAGGGCCGCAGCGGCATGGTCTTGGGTTGAGAAAATATTGCAGGACGCCCAGCGCACTTCAGCGCCCAAAGCCTGCAGCGTCTCAACCAGCACGCCGGTTTGAATCGTCATGTGAATCGAGCCAGTGATGCGTGCGCCTTTGAGTGGCTGCGACGCGGCATATTCATGGCGCATGGCCATCAGGCCCGGCATTTCGGTTTCAGCCACTTTGAATTCTTTGCGGCCCCAGGCGGCCAAAGAAATATCGGCAATCACATAGTCGCTAAAGGGCGCGACAGCAGACAAAACAGGTTTCAGGACGGCGTTCATACGGTTCTCCAGAATCAAACATCAATTGGGCAAAATAGCCACGGGCCATCATCTGCAAAACGGGAGAATTTTGTACTTTCTTGTACTGTCACCCGGCTGCAAAACTGATGGCGGGTGAGCGTGGTTGCTGTGTCACTTGACGTGAATCTTGAGCCTAATCCACATGCCGTGGGTTGCAACGCTCCTCAAGAAGGCCAAATTGTACATGCATGCGACACTTTCGTCATGCACCGACTCCACACCTGGCCATTGGCAAACAGACAAGCCATCCGGGGCATCTTCACCGACATTGACGACACCCTGACCACAGCGGGTGCCATCACGGCCGATGCGCTGGCGGCGCTGGACAAGCTCAGGTCAAAAGGCTTGAAGGTCATTGCCATCACAGGTCGACCAGTGGGCTGGAGCGCGTCGTTGGCCATGGATTGGCCCGTGGATACTGTTGTGGCTGAAAATGGCGCGGTTTTGCTTCAGAATAATGACAAAAACAGCCTATGGCCCAAGCAAATAGGGCGTAAGCAGCTATTAAAATCATACCAAATAAGTGACATGGTGCGTGCAGAAAATCATGCGCGCATGCAGCAAATAGGCCAGCGCATCCTGCGTGAAGTGCCCGGTGCGCAATTGGCGCAGGACAGCGCAGGGCGCGAGACGGACATGGCCATTGACCACAATGAGTTCACGCAGCTGCCACCCGAAAAAATCGCCCGGGTGGTTGCCATCATGCAAGCCGAAGGCATGACTGCAACGGTCAGCTCCATCCATGTCAACGGCTGGTTCGGCGCGCACAACAAACTGGTGGGCGCGCACTGGGCGGTGCGCGAGCTGTATGGGCGTGACCTGGCTCTGGAGATGGACAGCTGGGCTTTTGTGGGCGATTCAACCAACGACCAGTTGGTGTTCGAAGCTTTCCGCAACTCTGTTGGCGTGGCCAATGTGCGGCGCTTTGAATCGGAGTTGCGACTTTGCGGCAGGCTACCGCGTTACATCACTGACAGCGAGCGTGGCGCGGGGTTTGCCGAGGTTGCTCAGGCAGTCCTGTGCGCCTGATGGCAGGGTGCTTCAAGCAGCAGGACGCTCCAGACGCTTGTGTTCAACAGCGGCACATTCGGGCTCATGCAGGCGAAACTGCAGTGCACTGCAACAACTGGTTTGGCCCGCGCCATCCTCCTGGAATATCAAATTTGCGCAGGTGTTCGGTCATGTCGGACCACGCCGCCTGCTGCTCAGATTGTGCAAGCGGCTGCAGAAGCGCCATCAGTGGCGAGGCTGACGAGCGAAGAAAATCGACGTAATGGGCAGCACTTGATGCAAAAAAAGGTGCGGGCACACTGCGCACTGCCACATCGGCAAAGCCGGCATCCACCAGCAGTTCGTGCAGCAGCCCTGGCTTGCCTAGGCTCATCAACGCGCCTGCATCGTCAGGGCTGGCAGAGCGGCCAGTTTCTGCGCCGGCCAGCTGCCGGTGCTTGCGAGCCGCTGCAAATGCGATCCTCAGGCACGGGTTGCGCTCGGGCGGCCCAAACACCAGTGCACTGAAGCGGCCATGTGGCCGAAGCGCCAACCGTATGCTGCTCAACGCCATCAGCGGTGCGCTGCAAAACATCAATCCCAACCGGCAAATGGCAGCGTCAAAGCCAGCGCCTGCCAGGCCCAGTGCCTGCGCATCAGAGACCTGCGTGCTGACCTGTGCCAGCCCGGCTGCCGCTGCATTTGCCTGCGCCAGGGCCAAAATGCCCGGCGACAGGTCGGTGGCGACAACCCGGCCATGCGGACCCACCCGGCGCGCAATGTCCAGCGTCTGGTCTCCTGCGCCCGCTGCGACATCAAGCACCCGCATGCCCGGTGCGATGCGTGCGTCGTCGAGCATGGTCTGCGTGATGCCCTGCAGCCACGGGCGAATCAGGGTGCTGTGGTGGTTCCAGCCGGCCGCGGCGGCGTCCCATGACCTTGCACAGTCAGCCGCACTGCTCACTGATCAGCCCTCACCCCGGTAGCGGCGATGATCGGTTGCCAGTAGCGCTGCTCCTGGGCGATCCGGCTGGCCAGTACAGCTGGCGTGCTGCTGACTGCCAGCATGCCAGAGTCCGCAAAGGCTGCAACCAGTGCAGGTTGGGCAATGGCCTGCCGAAGTGCCAGTGACAGCGCATCCATCGTGGCTGGCGGAACCCGCGCTGGCGCAAAAAACGCAAACCATTCCCGCACGATCAGATTGCGATAGCCCTGCTCCACCAGCGTTGCCACATCCGGGAAATATGTGCTGCGCAGCGCCCCGGATGTTGCCAGCACCCGCAGCTTGCCGGTGGCACTGTGCTGGCGAAAAAGCCCTTCGGGCAGCACCAATGCCGCAATTTGTCCACCCAGCAAATCGACCAGGGCAGGCGGCCCGCCAGCGTACGCCACATGCTGCCAGGAAACACTGGCTTGGCGAAACAGCATCACTTCCAGCAGGTGCGGCAGCGTGCCTGTCCCCGGCGATGCCACGTTGGCAAGCTTGGGGTTTCTGCGCAGCCATTCAACCAGCTCCTGCACCGTTTCTACAGCAGTCGGCACAGCCGGGCCAACAGCCAGCGCCAGCGTCATTTCGCCCGCCATCGACAGCGGCTGCAAATCCAGCACCGGGTCGTAAGCAAGTTTTGGGTATAAAAACGGGTACACGGTCGCCACAGCGCCCTGGGCCAGCAAAATCGTGGCACCGTCGGGTGGCGATGCTTTCAGCGCATTGACTGCAATTTGCCCTGCGGCACCGGGCCGGTTGTCAACGACGGTGCCCTGCGGGTTCTGGCGTGTCAACTGCTCTGCAACGCGCCTGGCCACAATGTCCGGAATGCTGCCCGCCGGGCCAGAACAGACAATTCTTGACAAGGGCAAGGTGCCCTGCGCCTGAGCGGCGCGACCGGACGCCAGGCCAAGCAAGGCCACAGACACTGCACCAGCGCTGTGCAGCGTCAGGCGCCGCGTTAAACCGGCAAGTGGTGTGGGGGCACGGGTCATGATTTCTCCAGAAATGGGGGGATGTCAATGTGCCAAATGATGACAGTGCTGCCCCGGTTGTGTGAAGATGCTTGCCGCAGCAGTCTGATGTTGGCTGTGCATCACGTGAGGAGGCGGTATGCGACTTCAAGCCATTGAGCAATTCATTGCGGTTGTCGATGCGGGCAGCATCCGGGGTGCAGCGCGCCAGCTTGACATGTCACAACCCGCCCTGACCCGCGCCTTGCAGCAACTTGAAGAAGAACTGGGCGTCAAACTGATGGACCGAAGTGGCCGCGGCGTGACGCCCACCACAGCAGGCACTGCGTTTTTATCCCATGCGCGGGTGGCTGAATCGGAGCTGCGCAAAGCCGCAGAAGAAGCCAAACGGGCCGTGGGCAACACCACGCGGCTGCTTGCGCTGGGGGTGTCGCCGGTGGGCGCCAGCCTGCTGTTGCCCGAGCTGGCCATCACGCTGCAAAGTCTGCATCCTGAAACCCGCATTCGCATTTTGGAAACCACACCCAGCGCCCTGCTGTCGCTGGTTCGCGATGAGGTCATGGACCTGGCCGTCACGCAGCGCACGCGCATTCACCTGGACGCGGGCTTGAGCTACCGGCCGCTGGCCGAGGTGCAAATGCGCCTGGCTGTGCGGCCGGGCCACCCCCTGTTGGGCAAGGCCGGTGCCTGGGCCAGGCTGGGCCTGACTGACATTGTTGGCGCGTCCTGGCTGTACATGACGGCGCATGACAGTGCTGACGACATCGTCAGCCGGTCATTTACTGCCAGCGGCTTGCCGGTGCCCCTGCCTGCAGTTCATTGCGGCTCGTATTTTGTTGCGCTCGATTTGCTGGCGGCCACCGACATGGTGGGTGTGCTGCCGCCGGCGCTGCTCGGTTCGTGCATTCGCTCGGGCCAGCTGGTTGAACTTGGACTGGCGCAGCGTTTGATACCGATCCAACTTGGCTTGTACACGCGGTCTGACTCGCCGCTGACAGCCCCTGCCAAATCTGCCGCCAAAGCCATCGTTGCAATTTCCCGGCGGCTTACCCTGAGCGGAGAACTCCGCAGCACCGCGCCGCTCAAAGCGCGCTGATGTTGGTGTCAGCTCGGTACCTGCAGCACTATAGTTTGAGCAGCCCCAGCTTTTCAACCAGCGCACGTTCTTTTTTGAAGGTCTCCTGCGCAAACTTCAAATAGGCTGTCGAGCTCATGTACATCGGGGTCATGTCATATTTGGCCAGCGCGTTTTTGTAGCGTTCCAGCTCCATGGCCTGCTTGAAACCATCATGCAGGCGCTTGACAACGGCTGTTGGTGTGTCACGCGGGGCGGCAATACCGAACGGCGAGTTTTGCACCATGTCCAGGCCAAGTTCTTTCAGGGTGGGCGCGTCCGGGAATTTGGCCAGCCGCTCAGCGCCCCAGGTGTTCAGCACCCGCAATTTGCCAGCTTCGACCTGCGGCGCAAAACCGGTGGAATCCGCCGCCGCCATGATGTTGCCGCCCAATATGGACTGCATCAAGTCAGCGCTGCCCTTGTAGGGCACATGCAGCAGCTCGATGCCGAGTTTTTGCGCAATCAGCTCCATCGTCAGGTGCGGACTGGTCATGGTGCCGGTTGAGCCATAGCTGAGCTTGCCCGGGTTGGCCTTGGCCCAACCGACAAAGTGCGTCCAGGTTTTGAGTGGCGAATCAGCAGGCACCACCAGACCAAAGGCATAGCCTGTCACGTTCAGCACATACGACAAATCCTTGATCGGGTCCCACGTCATTTTGGTCGTGTACGGCAGGCGAAACACGCCGAGTGGAATTTGCGCCACGGTGTAGCCGTCAGCGCTTGATGTTTGCAGTTGCTGGGCAGGCAGCGTGCCGCCCGCACCGGGCTTGTTTTCAACAATCACTGGCTGGCCCAATATTTTTGAGGCATTGTCCGCCAGTGAGCGCATGGTGATGTCGGTCGGCCCGCCAGCGGGGAAGGCAATCACGAGCTTGATGGGCTTGTTCGGGAAGGTTTGCGCCTGCGCAAGGGCAGGTACAGCCAGGACAGCAGCGGTTTGTAGAAGATGACGACGTTGCATAAACACCTTGCCCAGCTAAGAAAGTTTTAAATCATGCCCCACACAGTGCATCAGCACACTAGGGCTTTCGCCTAAGAACACTTTTTTACCAGTAATATCAGGCCATGAACCTGCCATCAAAATTCTGGGCTGATTTAACGTCACGCCAATTCTCGCAGCTGGCAGCCAGCGCGGTCATTGACCAGACCGTGGCTGTGCTGCCCGTTGCCGCCATTGAGCAACACGGGCCCCACTTGCCCGTCAGTGTTGACACCTCGCTTGTCAATGGCGTGATAGAAGCCGCGTTGCCGCATTTGCCGGACAAGCTGCCGGTGTTGTTCATGCCCACCCAGCAAGTCGGCAAAAGCAACGAGCACGCCCGCTACCCCGGCACCCTGACGCTCAGCGCGCAAACGCTGATCAGTGTGTGGATGGAGCTGGGTGCCTGCGTTGCGCGGGCCGGCATCAAAAAGCTGCTGCTGTTCAACAGCCATGGTGGTCAGATCAGTGTGATGGACATTGTTGCGCGTGACTTGCGCACGGCGCACGACCTGATCGTGTTTTCGAGTAGCTGGTTTACGCTGCCGCTGGGCGATGAGGTGATGAACCTGTTCGCGCCCGCCGAGCACCGCTTTGGCATCCACGCCGGCGACATGGAAACGTCAATGATGCTGGCGCTGCGCGAAAAGTATGTTGACATGCAGCATGCCCAGCACTTTCACACCCAGGCCGAAGAACGCGCCAAAAAGTATGCGATTTTGGGCAACGGCAGCGCCGCCAAGCTCGGCTGGCAAATGCAGGACTACAACCCGTACGGCGCGGCCGGTGACGCAACCATTGCCACTGCCGCCAAAGGACACGCGGTTGTCCACGCTGCCGGCCTGCAGCTGGCGCAGCTCCTGCAGGAAATCAGCGGCTTGCCGTTGTCAACCTTGAATTCACGGCCCAATCACTCATTGGAATAACCCTCTGCCCTGATTTTTTATGAGCACCCTGCTGGAACTGCGCAGCGTTGAAAAACGTTACGACAACGGCACCCTGGCGCTGGAGGGTGTGAACCTTGCTGTTGGCAAGCATGAATTTGTCAGCCTGCTGGGCCCATCGGGCTGCGGCAAAAGTACGGCGCTCAAGATGATTGCAGGCTTGTCACCGGTCACGGCCGGCAGCATTGTCTGGTCTGACCACACCGACCCATCAGGTGACCATGCCAAAGACATCAGCTTTGTGTTTCAGGAACCCACCCTGATGCCGTGGACACAGGTGTTTGACAACGTCTGGCTGCCGCTGCGGCTCAAAGGCGTGTCAAGGCAAGCTGCCAAGCCGCAAATTGATGCGGTGCTCAGCAAAGTTGGCCTGTCGCAGTTTGCCCATGTCTACCCGCGCGAGCTGTCGGGTGGCATGAAAATGCGGGTGTCCATTGCCCGCGCCATGGTGACCGAGCCACGCCTGCTGTTGATGGACGAGCCCTTTGCCGCGCTGGACGAGATGACCCGCTTCAAGCTGAACAACGACACACTGGCGCTGTGGCAAGCCAAGGCCTTCACCACGATATTTGTGACACACAGCGTGTACGAGAGCGTGTATTTGAGCAACCGCATCATCGTGATGGCGGCCAGGCCAGGGCGCATTATTGCTGACATTGCGGTGAATGAAGCGTATCCCAGAACGGATGCCTTTCGCAACACACCGCGCTATGCCGAGCTGTGTGTAAAGGTATCAACTGCGCTGCAAAAAGCTGGAGACCACCATGACTGAGGCCAACCAAAGCGCTCCTGTTTCAGTAGCTGCTAACGCCCTGGATACAGGTGCTACATTGCAATTTGTGCAAAAAATACTGCCTTTTTTTGTATTTTTTCTGGCACTCCTGGCCTGGGAGCTGCTGGTGCGCATCAACAACATTCCGCACTACATCCTGCCCGCGCCGACCCTGGTTTTAAAGACGCTGTGGGACAACCTGGGCTCGCTGATGGTGAGCTGGCTTTTCACCATGAAAATCACCTTTGGCGCGCTGCTGCTGGCAGTGGTCGGCGGTGTGGCGCTGGCCATGCTGTTTGCGCTGAACAAGTGGGTCGAGCTGTGCCTGTTCCCGTTTGCCATCGTGCTGCAAGTCACGCCGATTGTGGCCATTGCCCCGCTGATCCTGATATTTATTGACAGCACCACTGCCGCGCTGCTGCTGTGTGCATGGATCGTGGCGTTTTTTCCGATCTTGTCGAACACGGTGGTGGGCCTCAGAAGTGCCGACCACAACCTGCGCGATCTGTTCACGCTGTACCGTGCATCGCCATGGCAAACCCTGCGGTTTTTGCTGGTTCCATCTGCCATGCCGTACTTTATTGCGGGCTTGAAGATTGCAGGCGGCCTGAGCCTGATTGGTGCGGTGGTGGCGGAGTTCACTGCGGGTGCGGCGGGCAAGGAAACCGGCCTGGCATCGCGCATTCTTGAAGCCAGTTTTCGCACCGAGATTCCCAAAATGTTTGCCGCGCTGGTGCTGGTGTCGCTCACTGGCATCATGATTTACCTGGTGTTTATGGGCGTGTCCAAGCTTGTTTTGGGCAAGTGGCATGAGAGTGAAATCAAAAGCAGCCGCTAGGCAAAACTTGTCATGCGACTGGAAAACGTCATCATCCCGGCATGTGTGTTCGGCTTCAAGCCAAATGCTGGCCGGTTCGATATTGAAATAAAAAACAGTGTTGTAGCCCATATAGAACGTGCGCAAGCAGCTCCTGATTCAATAGCATCTGGTACATTGCTTCCTTGTCTGGCACATGCACATGTGCAGATTGACAAAACGTATGTTGTTGATCATGTGGGTGCAGCAGACGGCGACTTGTTCAAAGCCATCATGCTGATGGCGCAGCACCGCACGAGGTGGACAGCACCAGACATCACTGCCCGAATGCAGCGCGCCATGCTTGAAGCTTACCGGCATGGCCTGGGCATTGCGCGTGAACTGGCCAGAGTCAACACCCGGACCCAAAGCAACACGGCGTTGCTGGGCGCTTTTGTGTACCGCAACGCTGACATGCATGCAAAATTGTGGTGGGTTGCCCGGCAGATTTTGTTTTGCTGGCCGCCACCACACCGTATGAGCTCGTCACGCCTGCAGGCCACCAGCGGCGTGTGATGCGCGCCGGACAATTTTTAAAATTTGAGATCTATCCATGAACGCACTAAAACAGTTTTTAAAAGACATTGCACCGATTGAAAGCAACCAGAACGCTGCACAGGTCGCAGCCAAGTCCAAAGACTATTTTTGGTACAGCCCCATCCTGACGGAGCTGCTCCAGGACAAAGTGGGCGACGCAATCTTGACGCCCCGCTCGCAAGCTGACGTTATCAAAATCGCTGCAGCCTGCGCCAGGCACCGCATCAACATCACCGTGCGCGGTGGCGGCACGGGCAACTACGGCCAGTGTGTGCCGATGGCGGGCGGCATCATTCTGGATGTGACCCAGCTCAACAAGGTACTGACAGTAACTGATGGCTCTGTGACTTGCGAGGCAGGCATCCTGATTACAGACCTGGAGCAATCTGTGCGCGCTAATCAAGTCGTGCCAGGTGGGCAGGAAATCCTGATGTACCCCAGCACACGCGACATTGCCACCATTGGCGGCTTTATTGCCGGTGGCTACGCGGGCGCAGGCAGTGTACGAAACGGTATTTTGAAAGACGCAGGCAACGTCACGATGATTCGTGTCGTCACGCTGGAAGAGACGCCGCAAGTCATTGAACTGCATGGCGCTGACATTCAAAAAGTACACCATGCCTACGGCACCAACGGCATCATCACAGCACTGACACTGCGCCTGAAGCGAGCCGTTGATTGGGTACACCACATTGGCTTGTTTGACAGCTACGGCGCGGCACTGCGCTTTGGTTGCGAAGCAACCGAATCTATCGGCGGCGACGTTGATGCGTTTTTAATCACGGCAGTTGAGCGCCGTATAGCGCCGTATTACGCCAGCAGTTTCGGTGAGCGATTTCCAGCAAACAAAGACGCTGTGTTTTCCATGGTCAACCCAGCCTGCCTGGACGCTTGGCGTGCGCTGCTGCAAACGCATGGCGGCACTGAATCAATGGCACTCAATGAGCAAGAGGTCAAAGCGCAAAACCTGCACCCGGCTTTTGAATGTGCCTACAACCACACCACGTTGATGGCGCTCAAAGTCGACAAGAGCTGGACCAATCTGCAAACGGTAGCGCCTTGGGCTCAAGGTGTGGGCATCGACATCGCGCTGGTTGAACGGCAAATGCAGCGCTGGGGCGATGAGGTGCTGCAACACCACGAATTTGGCCGCCAGTACGGCGGCTGCGTGGCATTTGGGCTGCCGCTGGTCAGCTACCTGGACAAGGAGCGGCTGTACGAGATCATGGCCGAATTTGAAGCCGATGGCTGCCAGGTGTTTGACAACCACGTCATCACGATTGAGGACGGCGGCATGAAAACCATTGACACCGCGCAGATTGACTTTAAAAAAATCGCTGACCCGCATGGCCTGATGAACCCCGGCAAAACGCGCGGCTGGCTGCCTGGCTATGCAAAGCCCTAGAAAACCCTAGGTATAAGCGGCACGGTTTATGCAACCATGTCGGCTGGTCAGTATCGCTTTTCTCCCAACTCTGGAGCCTCACTATGACAATCCGTTTTGCTACTAAATCAATAGCTGCTTACGCCCTATTTACATTGGCTACAGGCCTGTTTGCCCAAGAAAAAGTCGTTTTTGGTACAAATTGGCGCGCCCAGGCTGGGCATGGCGGCTTTTACCAGGCCGTAGCCGATGGCACTTACAAGCGCATGGGGCTGGACGTCGAGATTGCCCAAGGCGGCCCGCAAATGAACAACCGGCCGCTGCTGGCTACCGGCAAGATTGATTTTTTGATGGCAGGCAATTTGCTGCTGAGTTTTGACAACGTTAAAAACGGTGTGCCCACCACGGTCGTTGCTGCCATTTTTCAAAAGGACCCGCAAGCGATTTTTGCCCACCCGGGCCAGGGTTATGACAAGTTTGCAGACCTGACCAAAGCGCCCACTGCCTTCATCAGCAAAGACGGCCAGTTCAGCTTCTGGCAGTGGATGAAGGCCGAGCATGGCTTCAAAGACGAGCAGCTCAAGCCCTATGTGTTCAACGTCGGGCCGTTCCTTGCCGACAAAAAATCTGTGCAGCAGGGCTACAGCATCAGCGAGCCCGTCAGCCTGAAAGCTCAGGGCTTTGAGCCCGTCGTGCACCTGCTGGCCGACAACGGCTTTTCAACCTACAGCACCACCATTGAAACCCGCGCCGAGCTGGTGCGCACCAAACCCGACATGGTGCAGAAGTTTGTCGATGCGTCTTTGATTGGCTGGTACAACTATTTGTATGGTGACAACAAGGCCGCCAACGAGCTGATCAAAAAAGCCAACCCGGAGGCGACTGATGCCAACATTGCGGGCGGCATCGAGCTGATGAAAAAGCTCAATATTGTTGACAGCGGCGAAGCGCTGACCAATGGCATTGGCGCCATGAATACGGCGCGGGTCAAGGATTTTTACGACAAGATGGTCAAAGCTGGCTTGTACAAGGCGGGGGACGTAGATGTGAGCAAAGTCATCACCACCCAATTTGTAAACAAGAAAGTTGGCATGGACGTCAAGGTCAAAGCGGGTGTGAAGTAACTGGAGACAAACCACTTGAAAACGCTGGTTGTTTATTGCCATCCGAATCCGCAAAGCTTCAGTGCAGCGTTGTATTCCAAAACGGTTGAGACCCTCAATGCCAGCGGCCACGAGCTGCGCTGCTTTGATTTGTATGCTGAAAACTTCTCGCCGGTTTTAACGCTGGAAGAGCGCGTTGCCTACCTGCCCAACCCTGGCGTGATTGAAGCGCGCGTGCAACCGCATGTCGATGCGCTGAAGTGGGCTGAGCACTTGGTGTTTGTCTTCCCCATCTGGTTTTACGGCCCGCCTGCCATGCTCAAAGGCTGGCTGGACCGCGTCTGGCTGCCGGGCGTGGCTTTTTTGCCGCCGCCGCAAAAAGGCAAACCTGCTGTACCCGGCTTGCGCCACATTCAGCGCTTGACGGTCATCACACACGGCGGTGCGCCGTGGTGGTGGCTCAAAGTCGTGGGCGACCCGGCAAAGAAACTGTTCATGCGCGGCCTGCGCGCGCTGATGGCCAAAAACTGCAAAACCACCTGGCTGCAACTGCACAACATGAACAACGTGACGCGCGCCGACTGCGATGCGTTTGTCAGCAAAGTCACCACCACTTTGAAAGCGATGTAGGATCAAGATACGATGACAACCGGCGCACCCCTGGCAAATTACCTCGCTTCTAAGCGCGTGGGCAACCTGTTGTACCTGAGCGGGGTGATCGCGGTAGATCCAGCTACGCGCAAAGTTATATCGTCTTATGACTATCTGCCGTCAGAAGCCCAGTCGCAGCTGCAGTCGCTGGGTTACAACACCGGCCAGCTGAGCGTGGACACCTACGAAGCACCGATTGCCGCGCAAAGCTGGTTTGTGCTCAGCCGCATCAAGGACATTGTGGAATCTGAGGGCGGGCAGATGAAAGACGTTTTCAAGCTGGTGCAGTACTTCAGGGACTTGCGACATTATCCGGCTTACAACCGCGTGCGCGGGTTGTTCTGCCCCCAATCGGTGGTGAGCACGGTGGTGGAGGTCAGCCGTATGTTGCCAGGTGATGAAGTGCTTATCGAAGTTGAGGCGACGGCGCTGTTGCCAGGTTGACCGATTCTTTGCTTTTGACGTGCTTTTTTCGGATAATTTTAGCGGTTTAGGCCAATAAATACGAGCGCGAACAGCTATCTAAATAATAGCATTTTACTTCTGCTTCCGCCTTTGGTGTTACACGGCATTGGGGACAGGCGACTGTTTACTCAGGCGTTGCGCCCCGCCATCACGCCGCCATCTGCATCCCACACCGCACCAGTTACCCAAGCGGCCTTTTCCGACAACAATAACGCAACTACCTCGGCCACGTCCAGCGGCTGGCCCACGCGCCCAATGGGGTGAAAACCATTGAATCCCTGCAGCGCACCATGGACTTCGGCAGGCGCAATAAAGCCTTCATAAATCGGTGTTTCAACGACTGCAGGCGATACCGCATTGACTCGAATGCGGCTGCTTGCCAACTCCATCGCCAGGTGCTGGGTCAGCGCATGCAGGCCAGCTTTTGCCATTGAATAGGCGGACGACGGGGTTGCTGCAATCGCCTGCTTGCCCCACATCGAGCCGATGTTGACAATGGCTCCTGGCCGCCCCGCCGCTTTAAGCCGGGCAGCGACTTGTTGGGTGATGAAAAATATCGCCTTGTTCAAACTCATGTACTGGTCATAGTCGGCCTGCGTATGCTCCAAAAAGGGCTTGGGTGCAAAAATGCCGGCTGCATTGACCAGCAGATCGACGTCAGCGTGGTCGGTTTCCAATGCTTCAAGCATCAGCTGCATGCCCTCGGGGCCAGACAAGTCTGCAGAGATGGCCGAAATTAAAACAGCGGGATCTGCAGCGTGCGTTATAGCTGAAGTCAACAGCCGACATGCGGCATCAGTCTTGTCATTGCGCCTTCCTGATATGACCACTCTCACGCCTTGTTGTATCGCTATCTGCGCAACAGCCAAGCCAATGCCGCTGCTGCCTCCCAGCACCAATAATTTTCGGCCATCAAACAATTTAGACATCATCCAACTTCTTTTAATCTACCTATCAATTGGTAGCTGCAACTGACAAAAATATGCAAGCCTTATTCCTTCAGGCGCGAGGCGCACAAAGGCTTTAAGCCAGCAACGTGGAAATCATGATGGTGCCAACTGCTTGCGGGCCTCGAGGTGATGCCAGGCCTCGGCCAACCACCATCGCCCCTTCCAGGGCGCACAGCATGGCCTCTGCCAAAGCACCGGCCTCAGGTTGCAGGCGGAGCGAACCGGCAGCTTGTCCATCAGCCATTACCTGCGTCAGCCAGGCCAGGTTAGCCTCAAAAAAACGCTTTACTTCGGCGCTGACTTCTGGCGGTAGCGACTGTGCCTCGGCACCCAGCATGCCGCAAACACAAAGGCGCTGATCATTCGCAAAAGTTTGCTCAAACAACGCAGCATAGCCGGCCAGACGTTCAGGCGCCCGTGCGCTGTGGCCTTCAATGGCAAGCAGCGCTGCCCGAAAACGATGGGTGTAGCGCTGTGCGACTACGCGCGCCAGCTCGGCTTTGGTAGAAAAGTGGTGGTAAATGCTGGGTTTTTTAATGCCAACTAACAGGGCCACGTCATCGAAAGAAAAGCCGTTGTAGCCGCGCTGCTGCATGAGCCCTTCAGCGGCATCAAGTACTTTTTCAGCAGTCGGAGAGGCGTCAGAGAAGTGCTTCACGCGTTCACCTTTTGCGCCTCAAACGCAGACTGATGCGGGGCAAGATGACCAGTCTTGACGAAAATGGTGCAGCCTTCAATACTGAAAGGCTGGTGCGCACTTAAATGCGGACTGCGCAGCCAGGTTCCGGCTGGGTAGCGTCCATGCTCATCTTCAAAAACACCCTCGACTACATAGATTTCTTCGCCGCCAAAATGCCGATGGGGCTGAAAACGGGTGCCCGGAGTCCAGCGCACCATGGCCGTACTTTGAGCACCAAAACTTGACAGCGGCAGCACCGACAACCCCGGCACCAAGCCGGGATACCACTGGGCTGTGCGGGTGTTCAATGCCACAACATCTTGGTCGGCTGGGTCAAGATGACGCAGCTTGACATATAGCGTGCAACCGGTTGCGGACGAAGGAGCATGATGCGAGCCAGGCGGATTTTTCAAATAGCAGCCTGGTTCATAGTTGCCACTTTCGTCGCTGAAAATACCTTCAAGAACCAGGATTTCTTCTCCCAGTTCGTGCGTGTGCCAATGAAAAGAAGATCCAGCGGCATATCTGACAACCGAAGTGGCACGCGCTACTTCAGCGCCTTCTCGCTCCAGCATGCGCCTTTTCACACCCTGCGCCGGGGAATCCACCCACGGCAAACTGGCTTGGTCAATGACCACCCGCTGCGTAAAATCAGCGTTTAGAGATTCATGGTTAGTCATATAAGCAGAAGTTACCTATCAATTGGTAGGTAATGTACATCAACTTTACGCGTTAAGAACAAATTTTAGCAAACTTAACGCAAAAATCCCGCCATCTAGCGAATTTTTACGGCAGATTAGGCTTGCAGCCCAATATATACGGTCGCAAGCAGCTATTTAATCAATAGCAATTCAAATCCGCTCTAAAACCCCTCGAAGCGCATTGCCGGTGTGCGTCCCCAGCTTAACTACTGCCTCAGGCGGCGCAGCAGCCACCACGCTGCCGCCAGCGTTGCCGCCGTCTGGCCCGAGGTCAATCACCCAGTCGGCCTCGGCAATCACATCGAGGTCGTGCTCAATCACCACCACGCTGTGGCCGCCATTGACCAGGCGGTGCAGCACGTGAATGAGCTTTTCAACATCGGCCATATGCAGGCCGACGGTCGGTTCGTCGAGCACGTACAGGGTGTGTGGCGCTTTTTGGCCGCGCCGGGTGATGTCGTCGCGCACCTTGCTGAGTTCAGTCACCAGCTTGATGCGCTGCGCCTCGCCACCGCTTAGTGTGGGTGACGGCTGGCCGATGGTGAGGTAGCCCAGCCCCATGTCCTTGAGCAACTGAAGCGGGTGGCCGATGCTGGGCATGGATTTAAAAAATTCCACAGCCTCATCAACTTCCATCTTCAGGACATCGCCTATGCTTTTGCCGCGCCACGTCACCGCCAGGGTCTCGGGATTGAAGCGGGCGCCGTGGCAGGTTTCACACAGCACTTTGACGTCGGGCAAAAAGCTCATGCCGATGGTGCGCACGCCAGCGCCATCGCAGGTGGGGCAGCGGCCTTCTCCCGCGTTAAAGCTGAAGCGCCCCGGCTGGTAGCCACGCGCCCGGGCTTCGAGCGTGTCGGCAAACAGTTTGCGAATCGTGTCCCAAAAGCCGATGTAGGTAGCGGGGCAAGAGCGCGGTGTTTTGCCGATGGGGGTTTGGTCTACTTCCAGCACGCGGTCTACCACGCGGTAACCTGCAATCGACTCGCAGCCAACCCATGCTGGGTGCCTGCCGGCATCGTCCATATCGCGGCCTGCCTTGGTGGAGCGCTGCATGACGGCGGCGTGGACGTTGGTCAACATCACATCGCGCGCCAGCGTTGATTTGCCGGAGCCTGAGACGCCTGTGACGGCTACCAGTCTGTACAGCGGCACGTCAACCGTGACGTCTTTTAGATTGTGCAAATTTGCTTTGGTAACGTTTATCCAGGAGGTGTGTTTGCTGATGGCTGCCGGGGCAGCGTTGTGGGCAATGCTCGCGGATGCTGCATTGGCTATCAGGGCTGCGGCTTTCAGTTTGGCGGCTTTTGCTTTGCTGATGGGTTTGGCGATGGGTTCGGGGATGCCCTCACCCCTGCCCTCTCCCGCAGGCGGGAGAGGGAGTGAAAGCTCTTGCCCCCTCTCCCTTTGCGGGGAGAGGGCTGGGGTGAGGGGCAACTCAGTCTCACGCCGCGCATGCAATGGATGAATCAGTGGATTCGCAAGATACCGCCCAGTTAAAGACTCCGGCACGGCCGACAACTCCGCCGCACTGCCTTGCGCCACCAGCCGCCCACCGCGCTTGCCTGCACCTGGCCCAATGTCAATGATGTTGTCGGCGCGGCGAATCGTGTCTTCGTCGTGTTCAACTACCACCAGCGTGTTGCCGCGCTCACTTAACTTGCCAAGTGCACGAAGCAAGATGGCGTTGTCACGCGGGTGCAGGCCAATCGTTGGCTCGTCAAGCACATAGCAAACGCCTTGCAGGTTGCTGCCGAGTTGTGCAGCCAGGCGAATGCGTTGTGCCTCGCCGCCAGATAACGTCGGTGCGCCGCGGTCTAGCGTCAAATAACCTAGGCCCACATCTTCCAGAAACTCCAGGCGCGACTTGATCTCGGGAATC